>NZSA01000051.1 GCA_002696645.1 Rhodospirillales bacterium
ATCTATCTCTTACCCCTCCCCCCTTGAGGGGGGGAGCCCCATATTTTACCCCTCCCCCCTTGAGGGGGGGAGGGTGGGAGGGGGGGGAGATGCAAGCGCCAATCGAATGGCTTCGACACACCCTTCCAAATTCTGCAACACGTCGTTGTTCCATAATCTCAAAACCCGATAACCCTCGGATTTCAGCCAGGCATCTCGACTTACATCCGACTGTGAATCCGCATGTTGCCCGCCATCGACTTCTACAACCAGTCTGAATTCCAGACACACAAAGTCGACGATGTAACGACCGATCAATTGCTGCCGACGGAACTTCCGACCATCGACCTGGCGTTGCCGTAACATCTGCCAAAGCAGGTGTTCTGCTTTCGTTGGATTGGCCCGAAGGGTTCTTGGTTTCATACGATGAGCGTAGCGCAGTTATGCTGCCGGTGGAAAGATCACCCCCACCCCGACCCTCCCCCCTCAAGGGGGAGGGAGCGAAACGCTTCAACGGGGAGCCCCATATTTTACCCCTCCCCCCNNGNGGGGGGGNGGNNGGGNGGGGGGTGATCGCTGTAATCCTCATTCCACACCCACGATCATTCAAACCGCACGGAAAAGCCCATGCCGTCCAGGGAGACATGGGCCTGTTGAAAGCTCTTACCCTCTGCCATTTGCGACAGAACGGCTTCGGCCAGGGTTGGCAGCAGGTTTTGGGTTACCACATTGTCGATCGCCCGCGCGCCGCTTTCCACCTCTGCAGATCGCGCTGCGATGGTTGGCGCAATGGCAGGGTCCAGTACCAGAGTGGCACCATTGTTTTCACTAAACCGCTTGGCAATGCGATCCAGTTTCAACTGGACGATATTGGCAATCTCTTCCTGACCTAGCGGTAGGTACGGAACAATGACCATGCGACCCAAGAAGGCTGGCTTGAAGCGGCTCAGCAGGTCCGGGCGCACCTTGGCAACCAGGCCATCCAGCGACATTGGCTCTCCACTGAAAGCCGCATCCATGATGACCCGATCCCCCAGATTGGAGGTCAGGATGATCACCGTATTTTTGAAATCGACTTCGATGCCTTCACCATCTTCCATCATGCCCTTGTCGAACACCTGAAAGAACAGTTCCATCACATCGGGATGGGCCTTCTCCACCTCATCCAATAGCACAACTGAATAGGGGTTGCGGCGCACGGCCTCCGTCAAAACGCCGCCCGTGCCATAGCCGACATAGCCTGGCGGTGCGCCTTTCAGGCCGGACACCGTATGGGCCTCCTGAAACTCCGACATATTGACGGAGATCAGATTACGCTCCCCCCCAAACAACAATTCCGCAAGGGTTAGAGCCGTTTCCGTCTTCCCGACACCGCTGGGGCCAACGAACATAAAGACCCCAACTGGCTTGCTGGGATCATCCAGACCCGCGCGATAGGTGCGAATGCGTCGGGCCACCACATCCAGCGCGTGATCCTGCCCAACAATGCGGGCTTTCATCCGGCTTTCCAGATCAATCACGCCCTGAATGTCATCGCGCATCATGCGGCCAACGGGGATGCCCGTCCATCCGGCAACCACACTGGCGACGGTATCGCCATTAACCTCCACCGGGACCATCGGCGTATCACCTTGCAGCGCCACCAGTTTGGCGTTCAGATCTGCATAGGCCTGACCCGGCGGTTCGCCCTGCAAGCGCTTTGCCAGGACCGCCATCATCTCCTCAACAACGGCGCGCTCTTCTTCCCAGCGGGCGGTCAGGGTATCGCGTTGGGTTTCAGCCTCCGCAAGCGCGGCATCCAGTTTGGCCAACCGGGCGGCGTGATCCCCTTCCAGCACCCTTTCGCGATGCAGAATGTCACGCTCCACCGACAGGCGTTCAACCTGACGAATGGCCGCTTCCACCTGGGGCGGACGATCCCCTTGTGCGACCGCGACCCGGGCGCAGGCCGTGTCCAAAACGCCAATCGCCTTATCAGGCAATTGCCGCCCGGTGATATAACGGGCCGACAGCGAAACAGCCTCTGCAATCGCCTCGTCCAGAATGCGCACCTTGTGATGTTCTTCCAGACGCCGTGCCAGGCCTCGCACCATCGCGACTGCGCGTTCTGGATCAGGCTCGTCCACTTTAACGACCTGGAAGCGCCGGGCCAACGCGGGGTCTTTCTCAATATACTTTTTGTATTCCGCCCATGTTGTCGCAGCGACGGTGCGCAATTCACCCCGTGCCAAGGCAGGCTTCAGCAGATTGGCCGCATCTCCCTGCCCCGCAGCGCCACCAGCACCAATCAGCGTATGAGCCTCATCAATGAACAGAATGATCGGACGGGGGGAGGATTTCACCGCATCGATGACGGTTTTCAAGCGATCTTCAAACTCCCCCTTCATCGATGCGCCCGCTTGCAGCAGGGCCAGGTCCAGAACACGCAAATCCACATCCCGCAAAGGTTCTGGCACATCGCCATCAGCAATCCGCTGGGCAAGCCCTTCGACCACGGCTGTCTTCCCGACCCCGGCTTCACCGGTCAGGATGGGATTGTTCTGGCGGCGGCGCATCAGGATATCGACCATTTGCCGTATCTCTCCATCACGCCCGACAATCGGATCAATTGCACCAATCAGCGCCTGATCCGTCAGGGAGATCGTATAAAGCTCCAGCGCATCCGCCTTGGCGGTGGCGGCAGCCTGTGCCGCCTGTTCTTCTTCCGTTGGTGCACCGGCTTTCGCCTGTTGGACCTCTTTGCGCCGTTCCTTCGCCGCCTTTGCATCGGCCTTGCTGGCCTCAATCGCACTGGGCATTACCTCTGGCGATTGGCGCAGAATTTCAGACCAACTGTCGCGCAGGCCCGCAGCAGGGATCGCCTTAAAGGCAGGGGCGCCATCGAATAGGGGAGCACGAATTGATTCCGTGTCCAGCGCGGCCTGCAGCAAAGCCGCAGAGCGCGTCGCATTCTGGCCCAGGCTGAGTGAGGAATAGACCCAGGCTTCCTGCAAAAGATCAGCAATTTGGGGCGACAAGGCGGGGGTTCTGGTGTTGCCGCGTCGGAATCCTTCGACAGCGCCTTGCAAATCGGCAATCAGGTCGGACAGTTCAACACCATGGGCCTTCAGACCCTGCACCGCATCCGTGTCCGTCTGATCCAGCAATTTCAGCAGGACATGCTCGACTTCGACATTAAAATTGGTCTGCTGCACACACAACTGGGCCGCCCCTTCCAACGCCTTTTTACAGGCGGGGTTCAGCTTCCCCACAAGGGTTTTCATATCCAACTGCATGCGCGCGGCGCTCCTTCCCGATCAACGGATAAGACTCCGTCGCGATTCGAGATTTCGCGCAAGGGACGGGATTCAGACATGCGGAACCGAAATGCTTATACTGTCATTCCCACGAGGGCGGGAATCCAGCACCACCCACGCGAATCGCGCCCGCCGCTCTGGACCCCGGATCAAGTCCGGGGTGACGGTGCATTAGGCAAGTGTCTCCTCACCCTGAGGAGCGAAGCGTCTCGAAGGGTGGGCCCTCTGAAAGCGCCCTACTTACAGCCCCTCCTTCGAGACGGCGCATTGGCGCCTCATCAGGATGAGAATGGAACAATTTGAGGAACGCCCAGGTGGTATTCCTGCACCACCCACGCGAATCGCGCCCGCCGCCCTGGACCCCGGATCAAGTCCGGGGTGACGGTGCATTAAGCAAGTGTCTCCTCACCCTGAGGGGCGTAGCGTCTCGAAGGGTGGGCCCTCTGCAAGCACCCTACTTACAGCCCCTCCTTCGAGACGGCGCTACCGCACCTCCTCAGGATGAGAATGGAACAATTTGAGGAGCGCCCAGGTGGTAATTCTGCACCACCCATGCCAATCGAACCCGCCTCAAGTCCGGGGTGACGCTAGCCTATAACTCTCGTCATTCCCGCGCAGGCGGGAATCCAGGGCCAAACGTGCCAAACGCGCCTGTCGCACTGACTCTCAGATCAAACCCAACATAACAAAACCGACCCCTAAATCTCCGCCGGGGCCAGGGATGTGCCGTCGAAGAAGCGCGTATACCGGAAGGGTTCTGGATCAACACAGGGCGGTTCCCCAACCGTCAATTGGGCCGCCAGCTTGCCAGCCCCTGGACCAATGCCAAAGCCATGTCCGGAAAAACCTGACGCCAGCGTCAGGCCGGGCAATGCCTCCAACGGGGCGATGCAGGGAACGGCATCGGGAGTCGTATCGATCATGCCGGCCCAATATTCCTCCACCTGCAAATCCTTCAGGACAGGAAAGGCCGCCTTGAAGCTGGCGAAGCCCTTGTCCAGAATTTTGCGATCCGCCGCCGGGTCCAGAATGCGTGTTCGTTCAAACGGGCTTTCCGAATTCAGATCCCAGGAGGTGTTTTGCATAAGCTGTTCGAAGAAACGACCGTCCAGGCGCAGCTTGATCGTATCGCGTTCCGCCATGAAGGATTTCCAGAATTTATCCATCCAGCGAAACGCATCTGGAACCAGATAAAAGGTCGAATCAAATCCTCGCGACAGGGAATATTTGCCATCATTCCGGCGTCTGATCGCGAAATCGGGGGTGGAAAGCCCCCCAGGCGTCACTTCCGGTCCAGCCGTTGTGCGCAACACAGATGATTTGACCTGTAATTGCGGGAACGCAATGTCATGGCGCTTCAGGAACAGGGACGACCACGCACCCCCGGCCAGGATGACGGAGTCACAGGCGATCACACCTTTTTCCGTGACCACAGCAGACACACGCCCGCCCGATGTTTCCAGACCGCGCACGGCACAGCCTGTCAGAATCGCTGCGCCCTTCTTCTGTGCCGATGTTGCAATGGCTGGGGCGGCCTTATGCGGTTCTGCGCGCCCGTCGCTGGGCGTCCACAGCGCCCCTGGATAACCCGTTTCATAGCCTGGCAACAAATCGCGTAACCCCTGAGGGGTAACGGTTCTGGTATCCAATTGATACTGTTTTGCAATATCCACCCAGCGCTCATAAGAGGCCATCTGCTTTTCAGTCTTGGCAACATAAATGACGCCCGCCTGCGCAAAGCCGGTTTCAGCCTCGATCTCCTTATCAAGACCGCGCCATATCCTAAGGGCTTCCTGGATCAGCGGCATTTCCTTTGGGTCACGTCCCTGCTGACGGCAATAGCCCCAATTGCGAGAAGATTGCTCCCCCCCGATCACGCCCTTTTCGCACAGGGCGACGCTGTAGCCCTTTTTCACCAAATGCCAGACGGCAGAGACACCAATGATGCCGCCGCCAATCACAACGACATCCACTTTCTTTGGCAGGACCTGTGTCGCTGCGACGGGATCAACAGGAGGAGACATGTTTGATTACACCAAAGACCGTTCGAGTTTATCCCATTCCGCAAGGGTCGTTCCGAACGGAATCATGATATTTTTCCGATAGGCAGGGCGGTCCTGTAAGCGGGCATACCATGCCTTGATATTCTTGAAATCCTGATGATCAACCTGAATGTTGTAATAGCGATAGATCAGCGTTCCCAAGGGGATATCCGCGATGGTCAGACGATCCATGACCATAAAGTCGCGACCGGCCAAATGCGCATCCAGAAGTGCCAGCGCCTTTTCCGTCGCAACCTTTGCCTGGGCAATCAAATCCGGGTTTCGCTGATCCGGTTCACATCGCACCGTGCGCCAGAACAAATCGATCATGGGTCCGGTCAGGGTCGTTTTGTGCCAATCCAACCACTGATCCGCATGTGCCTGTTCTTGCAGATTGTCAGGCAACAAACTGCCCTGACCATGAGCCCGTGCAAGGTGGCGGACAATGGCGTTTGACTCGTACAGCGTAAAATCCCCATCTTGCAGTACAGGCACGCGCATATTCGGATTCATCGCCTTGAAGGTATCCGTATTGATGCCACCGAAGGAACCCCCCACCATTTTATGGTCATAAGTAAGGCTCAATTCATCCGCCGTCCATAAGACCGGCATGACATTACTGGAATTCTTGCGTCCCCATATGGTCAGCATGATCGACAATTCCTTTGGATAGATAAGACTTTGATCAGGTCAGGTCTTTACGGTAGCCCGCAGCGGGGGTGGCGATCAATGCCTCATACTGGTCCCGTACTGCCTGCGCCACTTTTTCCATCCGCGGTGCTAAATCTTCAAATGCGTCTACCCCCGCAGCCCGCGCCAAAGCCCGCTTCTGTCCTTCCAGCGCATTGGCTGCATCGAACCCACCCCCCGGTGCGGTCAACCGGATTGCCGCCTGAACCTGCCGCCACAGGCGCAACCCCTCGCGTAATGCCGTGAAAGCGGGTTCGGTAAGGTATCCTGCGGCGTGCAATCGCTCCAGTGCATCTGCGGTATTGGTGGACAGAACAGAAGGATTTTCCGCTGCATGCGCCAACTGCAATGCCTGGACAGTAAATTCGACATCGACCAGACCGCCCTGGCGATACTTCACATCCCATTCTGATTTCGGCGCAAATTCCCGCGCGATTCGATTGTGCATTGTGTCTACATCAACCAACAATTTCTTTGGATCGCGCGGCTGGACCAGGGCGGTATGAATGGCGTCCGTCAGGCGCGCCTGCAGCGCTGCACTGCCATAAACCGGCCGGGCACGCGTCAGGGCCATATGCTCCCATGTCCAGGCCTCCCCGTCCGGCAAATTGTAGTAATTGGCAAAACCCGCCAATTGTGTCGCCAGAGCCCCGGCCTTGCCCGATGGACGCAACCGCGTATCGACCTCGTACAAGGACCCTTCCCCGGTTTCTGTGGTAATCGCGGTCACAAGGCGTTGGCACAGGCGCAGATAATAGACCTGTGGTCCCAGCGGTTTTGCACCATCCGATTGGGTCACGCCCTCTGCAAAATCATAGACAAAGACCAGATCCAAATCAGACATGGGCAGCAATTCACCACCGCCCAATTTACCAAAGGCGATGACCGCCATCCCCATACCGTCAATATGGCCATGTTGCTCTGCAAACTCTTCCGATGCGGCGGGCAGGATCGCATGCAGCGCCCGCAAGGCAATGGCGCTATAGGCAGGGCCAATGCGATCCCCGTCGGCAACGCCACGCAACAACTGAACACCGATCCGGAATTTCTGATCATTGGCCCAACGCCGCACCGCATCCAGGATATCCTGAAAATCGCGACACAGCGCCAATGCTGAGGATAAATCATCATCGTCAGACACAGCAAAGGGAGCATCAGACACGATTGGATCAAAGAAGTCCTCGCCCAACACGGAATCCAGAAGGATCGGTTTGCGCGACAACCAGTCGGCCAGGCGCGGCGCTTCCCCCAATATTTCAGAAACCAGGTTCAACAGGACTGGATGCGCCTGAAACAGTGAAAAAAGCTGAACACCAGACGGCAAGCCGGAAAGAAAATTATCAAACCGCTGAAGCGCTTCGTCCGGGCTGGCCGTGTCACCAAAAGCCTTTAATATGCGGGGCATCAACTCCGTCAGGATTTGCCGACTGCGTTCGCTGCGGGTCGCACGATAGCGCCCGCGATGCCACACCCTGATCCGCTCTGCGACATGGGATGGATTTTCAAAGCCCATCCGCGACAAGGTGTCCAAGGTGTCTGGATCATCTTCACTGCCGGTAAAGACCAGAGAACCATCGCCCCCCAAGTCCGGCGATTCCTCAAATAACCGTGCATAATGACCAGCAACTGTGGTCAGGGTCTCTCGCAGTGTCGTGCGGAATGCATCCAGGTCAGCATGGCCCATGAACTGGGCGATTGCCGCCATGCCCTCTGGCGTTTTTGGCATGGTCTGGGTCTGCTGGTCATTCACCATCTGCAACCGGTGTTCCAGGCGGCGCAGGTAGTGATAGGACTGCTTCATCTCTGCGGCGGTTTCCGGTAGAACATGGCCAAATTCTGCCAGTCGATCCAGCATCAGGCAGGTCGGCTTCTCCCGCAATTCAACCTGACGCCCGCCCCAGATCAATTGCTGTGTCTGAACAAAGAATTCGATCTCCCGAATGCCGCCGCGACCGATTTTGATATTGTGACCATCAACGGCAATCTCTGCACCCCCGCGATAGGCATTGATCTGGCGCTTGATGGAATGAATATCCTGGATGGCCGCGAAATCCAGAAATTTTCGCCAGATGAAAGGCCGGATATGGGTCAGGAATTCCTCCCCCAGGACGTGATCACCGGCAACAGGTCGCGCCTTGATCATCGCGGCGCGCTCCCAATTCTGACCGACGCTTTCGTAGTAGGTTTCCGCTGCACGGACAGACATTGCCAACGGGGTGACACTGGGATCCGGGCGCAGCCTCAAATCCGTGCGGAATACATACCCTTCCCCCGTGCGCTCCTCCATCAGGCGGATAATCTGACGGGTGACCCGCACCATATCCTGGCGCAACTGATCTGGATCATCCGGCGCCAGGCGCTGGGTATCGTATAAGACGATCAAATCAATATCCGATGAATAATTCAGCTCACGCGAACCATGTTTCCCCATCCCCAGGATAACAAAACCATCAGTATCATTTCCCACGGTGCCGTCTGCGCCGCCCCGCCAGGTGCGCAGCGCAAACCGACTGGCCCGTTCCAGCGCGCTGTCGGCTAAATCTGCCAGCGTGCCTGTCACTTTCTCCAATGACCACAAGCCCAGCAAATCGGCAATTGCAACGCCCAGGGCAACCGCACGCTTTGCCCGGCGCAGCTCTACCATCAGGGTTTTGTCATTGGTCGCCGTCTGATCCAAATTGGGTAATGCCGCCATCCGACGGGCGACGGCCTCATCCGGCCCGCACCGCAAAATGTCTGCAAACACATCTGTATCCCGTCGAATAAGGGCGCTTAGAAAATCGCTGTGGGCTGAGATGAAATTCAGAAAATGACGCCCACGGGGGTCTGCATAGAAATCTTCCACAAGCGCATGATCAGGGTGGTCTTGCGCCAGAACAGGTTTATCAGCAGGTCGTGCGCCCTCCGGGATCGGTAAATCATCCGGATTTATGTGGCTAAGAAAGGATACCATCCCCATTTTCAAACTATTCCTTAAAGCGGCGTTTAAATGCCGTGCGAACCGATTATTATGACCCTTCGACTTCCCTTATGGCAGTCGCTGTACTCCTGAACCAAGGACACTATGAATAAGCGAGCCAAGCGTATTGTTTTAGAGGCCACAATCGGCCTTCTCCTGGGCACCGTCCTTTTAAGTGCCGCAGGGGTCTATATCCTATCGCGGGGCCCACTCTCAATATCTGCGCTGACCCCTATCCTTGAAGATGCGCTTAATGTCGAAGGTTCGCCCTACAGGGTCAAGGTTGAGAATACGCAAATAATCTGGGGCGGATGGGACCGGGCGGTCGACGTTATCGCAACCAATGTCACCGTGGTGGAGGCGGACAAGGCCCCGCTGGCGGTTTTGCCCCAGGTTTCTGTGGAAGTATCCTTCTCCGCCCTGTTATCCGGTGACATCCGGGTCAGGAAACTGGACTTAATCCGCCCTTCCCTAAAACTGGACCGCCATCCAGATGGACAATTGGTTTTATCCATGGACGGGCTGGACGGCGACAGCGCGGATGACGGGTCAAAACCCGGCACGCAAATCGCCCTCCCTCAAAAAGCCAGTAATACCCTTATTCCAGAGCCGATCCTGAATGCCCTGACAGGCAAAACCCAGCCCCAGACATTTCTGGCTGGCCTGCAATCCTTCAGCATTATTGATGCCGAAATCCAAATTCGCGATCATGCCATTGCGGAGTCCCTAATGCTGCATAATGCCAATTTAGGGGTGTCACGATCCCCAGCGGGGCTGTTGGCAACGCTGTATGGCACCCTGGAAACGCCTACGGAAAATACCGATATTTCAGGATCGGTTTCCGTCTTTCGGGACACGGAACGGATTGAAACAAAACTAAATTTCGGACCTTTGGATACCAACCTGCCAATCCGCTATTTGCCGGATCTGGTATTCTACCTTCCGGATATGACCATCAGCGGCCAATTGGGTGTCGATTTCAATTTCCAGGGCCAGCCCATCCGGGCAACCTCCAGATTGAACAGCGCGGCAGGATCGATCGAATTGGACGCAACGCCAAACGGCGCCCTGCCCGCTGCAACCCTGAATGCAACATTTGATGCATTTGATGCCGCCGTCTGGTTAGGGGGATTATACGATGTGGAAAATGTCGTCGCCTATATGCCGCGCGTTCCAATTTCGGGCACGGCCACGACACAATTAAACGATCAAGGACTGCCCCGTGATATCACCGCCGAACTGACATCGCGCATTGGCGATATTTCCCTGACAGCACAGCCGTCCGAGGAAACCGGCGGCTTGACGGGATCCATCCTATTTACCGGCCTGGACGCGGATACGATCTCTCAAACCGCCCCTAAACTGGGCCTGCTGGATGGTGTGACGGTGCGGGTTGATGGCAGTGCCGATTTCGCGCTGGACCCCCAAATGAAGCCCCTATCCGGGCGCGTTGATATCAATTTCGGGTCCGGGCAACTGCCAGGCATCCCGGATGTGATGGAAACTGTGCCGGACCTGTTGTGGGGTCGGTTGGCAGCCCGCCTGTCCCCGGATGACAATGTCATCACATTGGAAAATCTGACCCTGGATTTCAGCAATCCAGAGGAAAACATATCCGGACCCAGTATCTCACTGACCGGATCCGCGCGACCGGCTGAGACCGGAATGGATATCGACCTGAATGGGCTTGTGCTGGACCTGCCGATGAACCGGCTGCCCGCTTTTTGGCCGGAAACACTGGCCCCAAATCCCCGCGAATGGGTAACGGACAATATTCCTGAAGCCGATGTGCATCAGGCCGGAATAGCCGCGTCCCTGTCCATTCCCGATATGGATCCCCAACAGATAACGATAAACAGCCTGAGCGGCGGGATAGAATTTGATCAGGCGCAGGTGCATTACCTGCGCCCCCTGCCGCCCGCGACAGGCGTTGCCGGACTGGCTGAATTTACCGATACCTCATTTGATATCGATATCACCGCCGGGGTGCTGAAAGATGCAAAGTTAACCGATGGAAAGATCCTGATATCCGGGTTGGACGGCGATAATGAAGCCATTGATATCGGACTGTCGATTGCGACTCCCCTCTCTACCGCCTTGCAGCTATTGGACACCAGTCCCCGCAACTATATTTCCCGGATTGGTCTTAATCCTGCTGGGATTACCGGGAACGCAGTGGCAGATGTGCGGTTTCGATTCCCCCTTCTGGCAGACCTGAACGCAGATGATATCGTTTATGAAACCGATGCCGTGCTGCGAAAGATTTCTGTTCCCCGTCCGGAATTGGACGCTGTTGTTACTGCAGAAAGCGTCGCGCTTGGCCTGCGACCGGGCAAGCTTGTATTGGAAGGTGATGTTCGCATCGATACCACGCCCGCGCGTGTTATCTGGAATGAAAACTTTGCAGACGAGGGGGATCAACAAACCCAATTGGCCATCACCACCACTGCGGATCTTTCAGAATTGCGTCGTTTTAACCTGCCGCTGGCTGGTATAGCGGAAGGCCCGGCCAGCCTGTCTGCCACCTATACGACCTTCAAGTCAGGCAGTCAGACTATTGATCTGGCGGCCGATCTGACACATTCGACATTGATGGTGGATATGGTCGATTGGCGTAAAGAACCGGGTACGCCCAGTTCCCTGGCGTTGAAGATCGGAATTGATCCAACCAATGGCTATCGCATTGATAACATCGTACTGGATGGCGGTCAGGATCACCGGCTGGTTGGTCAAATGCAAGCGAACGCGGATTTTAAGCGTATTACCAATGCGACCATCGAAACCCTGCGCTATGGCAACACCAATATTTCCGGCACGGTGAAAGATGTTAATGGCATCTATCAGGTCACCTTGAATGGGCCCAGCATGGATATCACCCCGTTTGTTGATCTGGATGAAACCGATACAACGGACAGGGATGCGCCACCGGTTCTGGAACCTGCGATACAGATATCAGGTAGCGTTGAGTCAGTCTTCCTAAGTGCTGATCGGTCTGTCGACAACGTCGATTTTAGGCTGGATTTGCAAGGGGAACAGGTCGACCGCCTGAATGTCCTGGGATCCTTGGGGGCAGATAAAAGTGTGAACATCCAATATCTGCCAACGCCCAATGGAGGACACAGTCTGGATGTAACTGCGGACGATACCGGTCTGGCCCTGGCCATTGCAGACATCACCGGTCGACTGGAAGGCGGAAAGCTGACAATTACGGGCCTGCGCCAGACTGCCGATGATCCCATGCTGGGGCGCATTGAGATGCGCAATTTCAAACTGTTGGATGCGCCGCGCCTGACCAAAATCCTGGAGGTTATTTCTGTAACCGGCATTTTGGCGGCCTTGAACAATGAAGGCCTGGCCTTTGACACGATGACCGTGGATTTCAGCCTGACCCCTGACAGCTTCGATATTCTGGACGGTGTTGCGCGGGGCAATGCCATGGGCGTGACCGCAACGGGTGCGATCAACCGCACGGAAGATACCCTGAATATCGGCGGTGACATTGCCGTGGCTGGCATTTTCTCCAATACCATCGGCGCTATTCCGGGGATTAATCTATTGCTGGGGGATGGTTTATTTGGGGTAACCTACCGAATGACCGGGCCAGTAGATGATCCGGATGTCAATGTGAATCCCCTGTCTGTTATTGCTCCGGGTTTCCTGCGCAAGGTTTTTGGCGCAACCGGAGTGACGGAGGAAACCGGACCCAATGCCGATACTCCTCAAAGCCAGCGGGGGAACTGAAGCCCTGCTGTTTTGCGTTTGTCAGGCCCCCCACTGCAGGATAAATTTTTCCCATGATCACGCAAAATCACATTGATGCCTATGCTGCCGACGGGGTGGTTCTGGTGCGCGGACTATTGCGCGACTGGGTGGATATCATTGCACAGGGCATCGACCAGAACATGGCAGAGCCTGGCCCCTATGCAGCGGAAAACACAACTGCGACCGATACCGGCCGGTTTTTTGACGATTACTGCAACTGGCCGCGAATACCCGCTTTTGAAAAAATCATCCGGGACTCGCCAGCTGGTCAGTCCGCCGCACAGATTATGCAAAGTCGGACAGCGCAATTCTTCCATGATCATGTTCTGGTGAAAGAGCCCGGTACGTCAAAAAAGACACCCTGGCATCAGGACAGCCCCTATTACTTTGTCGAAGGCCGTCAGACCGTCAGCATTTGGGTACCCGTCGATCCGGTTGGTCTTGATGCCTGTCCTCAATTCATCAAGGGTTCGCATTTATGGGACAAGTTGGTCCTGCCGGTGCGCTGGCTGGATGACAGTGGCTTTTATCCAGACAAGGACGATTATCTACCCGTTCCAAATCCGGATGCAGAGCCCGACCGCTATACCCTGCTGTCGTGGACCATGCAGCCGGGCGACGCCATCCTGTTTGATTACCGCCCCGTCCATGGTGCGCCTGCCAATCAGGGTCCCCATCGACGCAGAGCATTTTCCATGCGCTGGGTTGGAGATGATGCCCGATATGTGGAGCGTCCAGGGCGTACCTCTCCGCCCTATCCGGGGCATAGCATGCAGGCGGGCCAGCGCCTTCGGGACGATTGGTTTCCCGTGCTTTGGCCCCGTCCATCGGTTGGTGCAGCGTGACACTAAACAGACCCTTTCTCTCTGCAGGATGGAGCAGCACCAACAAAAGGCCCGAAGATGCCTTTCTGACCACCTTTATGGAAACGCTGCGCCGGGATGGGCGGCGTCTGTGCAATACGCTTGTGTCTGAACTGGATGCTTTGGGGCCCGCCCGGCGCAGTTGGGATCCATCCAGCGAACCCGTCGTCGCCCGACTGGACGCCTGCCTGGCGAAAGGCCCTCAGGAAACCGCCTATCTGAGGGGCGCAATTGCAGCCATGAAGCCCTTACTGTCGTGGCAGCGCGCACCGGGGAACCCGAATGTTAATAATGGACAGACCGACTTTCACTATCGCCACGCCTTCTGCACCCTGGTGGGGGAGGATGCGCGGGTTCCAACGACACGGCTGCGCGTCGGCCTGCTGTTGATCGATGCTCATTGCTTCTATCCCCTGCACGCCCATGCGGCAGATGAGATTTACCTGCCCGTGTCCGGAACCGCGACCATGCAGATTGGATCAACCCCACCAAAGGTGCGCGATCCCGGCAAATGCCTGTTGATTCCAGGTGATACCCCCCATGCGATCTGGACGGGCGACCATATGATTCTCTTGGCCTGGGCCTGGCTGGGCGATATCCGTGGCCCGTTCCTGTATCATAGCTAGACCTTTACCCTGAAGCCCAGGCCGCCTATATCGCGGGAAGGCATAGATAAAAACAGAGGTCGAAATGGCGCGCAGCATTGATGATTTGGTAGAGGATTTTGAACTCTTCGAAGATTGGGAAGAGCGCTATCGCTATATCGTGGATCTGGGCAAAAAACTGCCGCCAATGCCGGAAGACGAGAAGATCGAAGACAACAAGGTGCGGGGCTGCATGTCGCAAGTCTGGATGACCAGCCAGGTCGATGACAGCACAGAGCCAAGCACCCTGTCCTTTCGCGCCGACAGCGATGCCTTTATCGTCAAGGGGTTGATTGCAATCCTGCTGGAACTGTATTCCGGGCGCACCCCGCAGGAAATCACGGAACTGGACGCGACCGAAGCCCTGACGCGCCTGGGCCTGGAGAGCCATCTGTCGCCAAACCGCCGCAACGGTTTTGTCGCCATGGTCGGGCGCATCAAGTCAGAAGCACAGGCACACAGCTAAGATCCCCTTATACTAGTACTAGCGCATTTTCGATGAACAGATTTTGCGAATTGACACTTTCTAAAATTCAAATAGATTAATGCATCATCGATCTAATATAGATGTCTATCATGCGCGACCCTTTAAACATAACTCTTCTCGGCGTGCCGGTTGATTGCGAAGGAATACCCGGTGGCACAGCGCGCGCCCCAACCATCCTTAGGCGTCTGGGACTTCTCCAAGCGCTGCCGGAACTCAAGGATTCAAACGATCTTCCCGTCGAAATCAACGGAACACAGAGAGACCCAATCTCCGGCATCAAAGCGCTAGACGATGTCCGGCATGTGATTGGCGAAACCCATAAGCAGGTTACACGTCTTTTGAACGAGGGTACTTTTCCGATTTTGATCGGTGGCTGCTGCACCAATATTGTCGGGGCTATTGCCGCTGCCGCCCAAGTTTCGGATCAGGAGTCCAGCCAAATCGGCTTAGTTTATATCGATGGGCATCTTGATCTTTATGATGGCAAAACCTCGCCAACCGGGGATTTCGCTGACATGCCAATGAACTTCATTCTGGGCAAAGGCAACGCCTCCCTGGGGCCTGAAATGGATTGCTGGCCCGGCTTGGCACCGCACACTGTTTCATTGGTCGGCTTCCGGGATCGGGATATCGCCCTGCGCCAAAGCGCCCTAATGCCAGAAGATTTCCCTATCCCGCCCCAGCTCATTGACGCGGACGCAATTCACCAATCGACACCTGCGGTCATCGCGCAGAAAATTCTCCGCTATCAGCAAGGTGTCGCATCAAAATTCTGGCTTCATCTTGATTGGGATGTTCTCGATGAAGTGGACTTTCCATCGTCTGATTATCCTATGCCTAACGGATTGACCTGGGCGCAACTCTCAGCACTCCTGCGGCCTCTCGTTCAATCGCCCATGCTCGTCGGCATGACGACGGCATGTTACAATCCAGATAAGGATCAGGACTTTCGCGATGGAAGACGCATCATCGATGTTCTAAGATGCGCCTTTGAGGAGTAATTCCCATTCAAAATCCACAAGACTCCAGGCTTGAAAATATACTGGGCGCACTGGCGCTCACTTTGGCCGACAGAATAACGGCAGAAGCTGAAGAAGTTACCGGGATTGGCGGAATCGGTTCCTCCATCCTGATCGCAATTCGCAGCGAGCCTGGATTATTGATTGAGCATCTCGCCAAACAACAGAATAAAAGCCAATCCACAATTGTTCGGGCCATACAGCAATTAGAGCAACGCAAACTGGTGGCAAAGAGGGCCGGTTCGGACCGGCGGACCATGCAGCTAATACTGACCGAGTCTGGAACTGCTTGTGCCGAGTCAATTCTCAACGCGCGCGAAGCCCTGATCACCAATGCGCTGACGCCCCTTACCGGCACGCAACGCTCCCAGTTGGAACGGATGGTCGAAACCATATTGGTTGACCTGGTGCATCACCCGAAAGACGCCTATCCAATGTGCAGACTGTGTCGTGAGGAATGTTGTGGTGATGACTTGGACTGTCCGGTTGAACGCGGTGCGGCGTCAAAAGAACGCTAGAAATGTTACATACCCGTTAACCACGCCCTGGAATGCCCTGACGGGCTAATTCATCGGCTCGTTCATTTTCTGGATGTCCGGCATGCCCCTTGACCCAGGCCCATTCGATCTTGTGCCGGGCCACGGCAAGTTCCAGTCGCTGCCATAAATCCGCATTCTTCACAGGTTTTTTCGCCGCCGTCTTCCAGCCATTCTTTTTCCAGCCATGGATCCATTTGGTAATGCCGTCTTTGACATAGGTACTGTCTGTCGTCAGGCGTACAGCCATGGGGCGCGTCAGCGCCTCCAGCCCGGCAATCGCGGCCATTAATTCCATACGGTTGTTCGTTGTGTCCAACTCGCCGCCACAGATTTCCTTTTCATGGGCACCCCAACGGATGACCGCGCCCCATCCGCCGGGACCAGGATTGCCGCTGCAGGCACCATCAGTGAAAATCTCAACCAGGGTCTTTTCGCTCATGACCCATCAAATCCGTATGCGCTGGCGGCGGAGACACCCTGATGGAATCGCAGCCTGTCAAAATAGTCCATTGGGTCATGGGGACGCACCAAGGCTCCTGGTGGGCAATTCAACCAGTCATATAATCGCGTTAGCAAGAATCGCATCGCCGACCCTCGCGCCAGAATGGGCAATGCCTCAATTTCCGCCGATGTCAGCGGACGATGCTGCGCATAGTTGGACAGCAAGGCCCGGGCCTTGGTGACGTTGAAACTGCGATCCCGCTCAAAACACCAGGCGTTCAAACAGATTGCCAAATCATAGGCCAGGAAATCCGTGCAGGCGAAATAGAAGTCGATCACGCCAGACAGCCGATCCCCGATGAAAAACACATTGTCGGGAAACATATCGGCATGACACACCCCTATGGGCAGGTCCTTTGGCCAATTCGCCTCCAGAAAATCCAGTTCTGCGCGGATCAGCGGTGCCATATCCTTATGAACTTCATGGGCGCGGGCTTCTGACTTCTCAAATAAGGGACGCCAATCCCCAAGCGTCAGACCATTGCGGCGCTGCATTGGAAAATCCGCACCAGCCGCATGCAGATCCGCCAGGGCCGCCCCCAATTGCGCACAATGTTCCTTGCGGATGCGCCGCGCCCACATGCCTTCCAGAAAGCTGGTGACCGCTGCAGGCCTGTCATTCAGATCCCGCAGCGCCGTGCCGTCCGGCATTTCAATCGGACGCGGACAGGGCAGGCCTTTTTCCGCCAGATGGTTCATCAAACCGATGAAGAACGGCAGATCTTCACGCTTCACGCGCTTTTCATATAAGGTCAGGATAAAGGTGTCCTGGGTGGTCCGGATCAGGTAATTGGAATTCTCCACCCCTTCCGCAATGCCTTTTGCCGACACCAAGTCGCCAATGCCGTATTGTGCGATAAAGGCCGACATATCTTCGTCGGATACATCCGTGTAAACCGCCATACTGAATCCGTCGCTTATCGATTTGGTTAAAGTTTACTGGGTTAAAAGTTTACTGGGTTAAAAGACGGGGAAGCTTGAATTCCACATCTTCCTGCGCAATGGAGATCTGGCTGACCGTGACCGCATAATGATCACGACATGCATTGATCACCTCTTCCACCAGTACTTCCGGGGCGGAGGCACCGGCGGATATGCCAAGCCGGGAAACACCCTGCATCCAGTCCCAATCAATGTCGGTGGCCCGTTGAACCAAAGCAGCCTTTGGGCAGCCCGCAACCCGCGCGACTTCAACCAACCGACGGGAATTTGACGAATTTGGGGCACCGATGACCAGCACGGCCTCAACCTCTGCCGCCAGGGCCCGCACTGCCGCCTGACGATTGGTCGTGGCATAACAGATATCTTCGCGCTTTGGCCCGGCAATGTCTGGATAGCGTACCCGCAACGCATCAATGATTTCCGCCGTATCGTCCACCGACAATGTGGTCTGAGTCGCAAAAGCCAATGGCGCATCAGGGGGGAAATCCAGTTTCGCCACATCCGCCAGGGTTTCGACCAAAACGACCGCCCCGTCTGGCAATTGCCCCATTGTGCCAACCACTTCCGGATGACCGACATGGCCAATCAGAATGATCGTATGCCCGCCATCGTGATAGCGTTCCACTTCCCGGTGGACCTTGCTGACCAGGGGACAGGTCGCATCGACATAAATCATCTCCCGCGCCTGTGCGGCGGCAGGAACGGATTTCGGCACACCATGGGCAGAAAAAATCACCGGCCGGTCGGTTGGGGCCTCGTCCAGTTCTTCAACAAAGATTGCCCCCTTGCTTTCCAGTGATTCGACAACAAAACGGTTATGGACAATCTCGTGGCGCACATAAACAGGGGCGCCGAATTTTTCCAGCGCCTTTTCAACGATCAGGATAGCCCGGTCCACACCGGCACAGAAACCGCGGGGGCCTGCCAGTTTTATCGCCAAATCTGGTTTCACATCAGCCATGTTTCATTCTTTCATTCCACACTGCATTCCCTTACGTCGCGTGTTCCGGCAATTCCGTCAACAGAGAAGGAGTTATTCCCGCGCGGCGCTTGTTCCAGGCGGGCCTGTCGATTAGTCTCCCCCTACAGTGAAATTGCGCATCCAACGCGCCCCGCATGATGGTGGAACATCACGATGACCGATCCTTTGATCGCGGCGAAACAACCCTTCCCCATTGAAGTTGTGGCGGGACAAAAGTACTTCTGGTGCGCCTGCGGGCGTTCTGCATCCCAGCCCTTTTGCGACGGAAGCCACACAGGGACAAAAATGACACCACAAATCTATACCGCAGATAAGTCACGCACGATATTTTTCTGTGGCTGCAAGCATAGTGATCGCGGACCACTGTGTGACGGTACGCATTCAAAATTCTAACATGCCACGAAGTTTACAATGGGATTTTTCAGTATGCAGGGAGTTAAACTGAATATGCGGCTTTTGCTTCTCGGGATTTGTCTGACTGTCCTTACGGCCTGCGCGGAACCGACAAAGATTATTCCCTGCCCCCCCATTCTGATCCCACTGGATACGGAGCGGGTGACGCGCTTTGCCCCTGGAT
The DNA here is from genome assembly GCA_002696645.1 of Rhodospirillales bacterium. Lineage (GTDB taxonomy): Bacteria > Pseudomonadota > Alphaproteobacteria > UBA8366 > Aestuariispiraceae > Pacificispira. Next base: position 19,283 of record NZSA01000051.1, read on the forward strand.
CCGGGCGTGACATCACGGACGTTGTGATGCGTGGGGAAATTCGATTCCTGTCTGGGGAATGCACCGTAAAGGATGAGGAAGTTGAAATGACCTTTCCTATCGCGGTGCGCGGTGTGCGTGGCCCGGCCCAGAAATCAGGTATAGAGCCCATCAGTCTGTTTCTGGCGGTATCAACGCCAGATCGTCAGATCCTGAACCGGCGTGAAATGGATATGACCCTGAATTTTGACGGCAATCGCACCACGACTGTCTCGGCAGATACGGTGACTGTCGTGATCCCGAAGAAAGAAGAACAATCCGCCAAGTCGTTCATCCTCTTCATCGGTCTGGTCCTGTCTGAGGAAGAATTACAGTACAATCGCGAGGAAAGCCGTCGCTGACCCAATTCCAATATAAGAACCCGTTTTCAGACCTGACATGGACCCTCCTTATCACGCTGTTGATCGGCTCTTTGGGGGGCTGCGTCTTTGACTTTTTGGACCTTCCCGCCGCCTATCTCAGCGGATCCATGCTGGCCGTCGCAATATGGGTCATCGCCGGGCGCAAGGCGGAATTACCGAACCCGTTAAGCAATCTCAGCTTTATCGCGACGGGATCCTTGCTGGGGGCTGGTATTGACCGAAACAGCCTGTCTTCTATCCCAGACTGGCCTGTATCCCTGATCATGCTCGGCATCAGCATGATTATCCTGTTGGCGCTGGTTCGCCTGTATCTGCGCCGGGTTCATCATTATGATCGCAACACGGCGATCTTGTGTTCCGTCCCAGGGGCGATGAGTTTTGTTGTCGCTGTCGCGACAGAGATCGGCGCCGATACACGTCGGGTTGCCGTCATCCAAACCGTGCGGCTGGCAACCGTTATGGTGCTGATCCCAATTGTTGTAGGCTATACGAATGTGCATTCGCCGCTGCCCACAGCGATTCCTAAGGAAATGTTGGGCTGGCCAGAAATTGCGATGGTCCTGGCACTCTCCTACTTAGGGGTTCCATTAGGAAGCTTGCTCCGAATTCCCGCCCCCTATTTTACAGGCCCAATGGTTATCAGTGGCGCCCTGTTCATGACAGGCACGGTGGAAGGTGCTATTCCTGCCTACGTCCTGTATCCGCCGCTGATCATTTGTGGTGCGACCATCGGCACGCGATTCGCAGGCAGCACAAAAAAATTCCTGATTTCCTGCACCAAAGCCGGAATCGGCGCGACCGGTTTAGGGCTTGCGATCACCAGCCTATTTGCCTGGCCAACAGCGGCCTTTCTGGATCTGCCCTTCATGCAGGTCTGGCTGGCCTTTGCGCCGGGCGGGCTGGAAGCCATGACAGTTCTGGCCTTCACTTTGGATACGGACCCGGCTTTTGTGGCAGGGCACCAGATTATCCGATTCCTGGCCATCAGCCTGATCGTGCCCTTCTTGCTGGGCAAAGCGAAGGTCGCGCAGCAGTCCGATCCAGCATCCTCCCCACCGCCTTGACACGGCAAAGGGATCAGGTACTCTCGCCGCGCTATAGTTCGTTATACCTGCGTGGGAGAGTGTGACCCGATGGGTCGCCGCCGAAGGAGCAACCGCCCCGGAATCTCTCAGGCCCCTGGACCGCGCGGGTTAGGACAATCTGGAAAGTGATGCGGTCTGTTCAGACCCTATCCACCGAAGGGGTAAGCCACCCCGACTGATAGAGGGATCACCCTCTTCATCATGTCGGGATCGGTCACACTCTCAGGTTCCATGACAGAGGGGGCGCGCCACCGATTGATTTCGGGACGCGCCTTTTTGTTTTGGACCTTGGAAGGGGCCGATTGTATGTCTGATCAGGAATTGGCGATCACGCCGTTGAACGCCTTGCACCGGGAATTGGGCGGCAAGATGGTTCCCTTTGCCGGTTATGATATGCCGGTACAATTCCCAGCTGGCATCCTGAAAGAACATCTACATACCCGCAACGCGGCTGGATTATTTGATGTTTCCCATATGGGCCAGGCCTGGCTGATCGCCGAAGATGGGTCCGATCCCGCAATCGCTTTTGAAAGCCTGGTGCCAGCGGATGTTCAATCCCTGGAGCCAGGGCAACAACGCTATTCCCAATTGCTGAATGAAGCAGGCGGCATTCTGGATGATTTAATGGTGACCCGCCCCATCGCCGCCTTGGGCCGTGACCGTTTGTATCTGGTCGTGAACGCGGCCTGCAAGGATCAGGACCTGCCCCATATTGCCAAGGCCTTGAAAGGCCGCATCCGTGTAGAGCCCCTGGAAGACCGCGCCTTGATCGCGCTTCAGGGACCAAAAGCGTCGGGTGTTGCCGCGCGATTGTTTGGTCCGGCCCTGGCAACGATGCCATTCATGAGCCAAACCGTGGTCGAATTTGATGGCATCGATCTGTGGATCAGCCGATCCGGCTATACCGGCGAAGATGGGTATGAGATATCCGTTCCTAATGACCAGGCCGAGGCGTTGGCCCGCCTGCTGCTGGGGGATCCCGCCGTCGAACCGATAGGGCTGGGCGCCCGCGATTCGCTGAGACTGGAAGCAGGCCTATGCCTGTATGGTCATGACATCGATACGACCACCAGCCCCATCGAAGCGGGGCTGCTGTGGTCTATCGGCAAGCGCCGCCGCGCAGAAGGCGGCTTTCCTGGCGCAGAAATTGTGCAAAAACAAATCGCAGAAGGCGCAACGCGCAAACGGGTTGGCATTCTGCCCGATGGTCGCGCCCCGGCCCGCGAAGGAACCCTTATTCTGGATGCGGACGGTGGGACGGAAATTGGACAGATCACCAGTGGCGGTTTTGGCCCGACGGTCGGCGGTCCCGTTGCCATGGGCTATGTCCCCATTGACTATGCAAAACCGGGAACGCCTGTTTTCTTGTCGGTTCGGGGAAAATCCCTGCCCGCCACCATCACAAAAATGCCTTTCGTACCGCCCGGATTCTTTCGGGGTTAACAATTTCAAGGTACAGTTCATCGGGTAAACCAAGCCTACCAAACAACCAATGACCCAACCTGAGAATAGGGGAGCTATAGTCGTCATGGCCGAACGCAAATTTTCTGAAGAGCATGAATGGATCGAAATCGACGGCGATACCGCCACCATAGGCATTACCATTCACGCGCAAGAGCAATTGGGGGATATCGTCTTTGTCGACCTGCCGGAAGTCGGCGCCGTCTTTAACAAGGATGATGAAGCCGGCGTCGTCGAATCGGTAAAGGCCGCCAGTGAAGTCTATGCGCCAATCGGCGGGGAAATCCTGGAAGTAAATGACGCCCTGACCGACAATCCGGCCCTGGTCAATGAAGATGCAGAAGGGGACGGCTGGTTCTTCAAGATGAAGATCGAAGATGCCGGGGAACTGGACGATCTGATGACGGAGAGCGAATACGGCGACTTCATAGAAGACTAAACCTTAAAAGACTGGGCCATTCCGGCCCGCATTTGCCAAAAGCCCTGCAGGAGAGTCTTTATGACCAATAGCCAGTTTGATCGTCTGACCCTGGACGATTTGGAAATCCGGGAGGATTTCATTCGTCGCCATATTGGGCCGGGTCAGTCCCAGATCCGCGAAATGCTGACGACACTGGGCTATCCGTCGATTGAGGCCCTGCTGCAGGCAACGGTTCCCGCCTCCATCCGATTGGACGAGCCGCTGAACCTGCCCCCGGCCACCAGCGAGCGCCGCACCCTGTCAGACCTGCGCCGCATATCTGAGCGGAACGAGGTGTTCACCACCATGATCGGCATGGGCTATTACGGCACCGTCACGCCACCGGTCATCCTGCGCAATGTTCTGGAAAACCCCGGCTGGTACACGGCCTATACACCCTATCAGGCGGAGGTGAGCCAGGGTCGCCTGGAAGCTCTGTTGAACTATCAACAGATGATCATCGACCTGACCGGCATGGAAATCGCCAATGCATCCCTGTTGGATGAGGGAACCGCCGCAGCCGAAGCCATGGCCATGGCCCATCGGGTGGGTAAGACGAAATCCGATGCCTTCTTTGTCGATAATGACGTGCATCCCCAGACTTTAGCGGTCCTGAAAACCCGCGCACAAGCGATGGGCATGACGATTGTGCAGGGGGACGCCTTCACCGATCTGGAAGCAGCCGATGTTTTCGGTGCCTTGGTGCAATATCCAGGATCATCGGGACAGGTGCGTGACATTACGCAGCCCATCGAACAGATTCAGGCCAAGGGCGGGCTTGCCGTCATTGCCAGTGACCTGATGGCCATGGTGATGCTGAAATCCCCTGGCGAGTTCGGGGCCGATATCGTGGTGGGATCCGCCCAGAGATTTGGCGTCCCCATGGGCTATGGCGGCCCGCATGCAGCCTTCTTTGCGACCAAGGATGTCTATAAGCGCCAATGCCCCGGACGCATCATTGGCGTGTCGGTGGATGCCGAAGGCAAGAAAGCCCTGCGTATGGCGCTGCAAACCCGTGAACAGCATATCCGACGAGAAAAGGCGACCAGTAATATCTGCACGGCACAGGTCCTGCTGGCCGTTATCGCCGGATTCTTCGGGGTCTATCACGGTCCAGACGGTCTGTACCGCATCGCGCGTCGCATTCACCGCAAGGCCCAGATCGTGGCCGAAGGGCTGCGGCGCATGGACCATGAAATCGTGCATGATCAGTTCTTTGACACGATCCAGGTGCGCATACCAGGCCAGGCCCCGCGCATTTTGGCAAAGGCGAAAGAAGCCCGCATTAATCTGCGCTTTGTCGATGCGGATACAATCGGAATTTCCGTCGATGAAGTCACCAAGAAGGCCAATATCCAAGACCTGTTAAGGGTGTTTTCATCCAAGGCCGACAGCCTTTTCAATGTCTCCACCCTGGACAAGGATGCGGGCGACGACATCATCCCCCATGCGATGCGCCGCGTGCCAGACAGCTTTATGACCCATCCCGTTTTCAACATGTATCATGGCGAAACGGAAATGCTGCGCTATATCCGCTGGCTGGCAGCGAAGGATATCGCGCTGGATCGGTCGATGATCCCGCTGGGGTCCTGCACCATGAAACTGAATGCAACGACGGAGATGATCCCCGTCACCTGGCGGCATTTCGCGCATTTGCATCCTTTTGCTCCACTGGAACAGGCCCAGGGCTATCAGCAACTGTTTGAAGATCTGGAAGAATGGCTGTGCGAAATCACCGGCTATGACGCGCTGTCCCTGATGCCCAATGCGGGCAGTCAGGGGGAATATGCGGGCCTGCTGACAATCCGCAAATATCACGAAACCCGCGGCGATACCCAGCGCACGATCTGCCTGATCCCCTCTTCCGCCCATGGCACCAATCCGGCCAGCGCGATCATGGCGGGCATGGAGGTCAAGGTCGTCAAATGTGACGATCACGGCAATGTCGATCTGGAAGACCTGAAGGCCAAAGCGGAACAATACTCCGACACGCTGGCGGCGATCATGGTCACTTATCCGTCCACCCATGGCGTGTTTGAAGAAACTATTGAGGATATCTGCGCCCTGATCCATTCCCATGGCGGTCAAGTCTATGTCGATGGGGCCAATCTGAATGCCATGGTCGGCATCTGTAAGCCCGGCAAATTCGGGGCAGATGTCAGCCATTTGAACCTGCATAAGACCTTCTGCATCCCCCATGGTGGCGGTGGTCCCGGCATGGGACCAATTGGCGTGAAACGGCATCTGGCCCCCTTCTTGCCGTCCCATCCCATGGTTGAAGGCCTGAACCCCTATGCCCATGAGGGGGAGCCGATTGGCCCCGTTTCTGCCGCGCCCTGGGGATCGGCCAGCATTCTACCCATCGTCTGGGCCTATATCCGCATGATGGGACCCAAGGGTCTGCGCCAAGCGACGGAAATCGCCATTCTGAATGCGAACTACATCGCCAAGCGGTTGGAGGATCATTACCCGATCCTCTATAAGGGCCGCAATGGTACGGTGGCCCACGAATGCATCGTTGATTGTCGCGCGTTTAAGGACAGTTGCGGCATCACCGTGGAAGACATCGCCAAGCGTTTGGTCGATTATGGCTTCCACGCGCCGACCATGTCCTGGCCCGTGCCGGAAACCATGATGATTGAGCCGACCGAAAGCGAGGCGAAACGGGAATTGGACCGGTTCTGTGACGCAATGATCCAGATCCGCCAGGAAATCCGCGATGTGGAAAGCGGTGCATCAGACCGGGATATCAACCCGCTGACCGATGCGCCCCACACCCATCACCTGCTGATGTCAGACCCCTGGCCCAAACCCTACAGCAAGGAAGTCGCCTATTTCCCCCTGCCCGCCACCCGCGACGACAAATACTGGCCCCCCGTCGCGCGCATCGACAATGTGGCAGGCGATAGAAACCTGGTCTGCACCTGCCCCCCAATGGAGGCCTATCAGGAGGCGGCCGAGTGAAATAGGGTCAACATCCGGCTATAGCCATGCTCTGAGTTAAGCGCGCTGAATCTGCACCACAGCGGCGCGCCATTTCCATTGATCCGCAAAGTCTTCAGAGCCTTCGCCGTATGGCCAGTTTTTATCATGTTCAAAGTCATGGGATTTTGAAACTTCGGCTGTGACTTTTAGCGTTGCGCGACGACCATCCCCCAAGAACGTCTCGGCCTTTTCTTTCAAAAATTGTTCCGTTCTTTTCTTCAGAAGTTGATCGCCTTCCCTTTTGCCAATTTCTAAATCTTCTTCTAAATCAAAGAACATACGTCCTTGGTTTCGAGCGCTTCTGTGTAAAATCACCCCAAAAAAGGCAGCTCGGGTTCCTGCACCACCTTCACCCGCAAAAATACGAAGGAAATCCCCACATCTTTTAACATCCCGTTCAGCAGGGCCGTTTTCCCAGCGCCGTTTAATTTCAATTATATAGGGAACATTTCCGTTCTTATCCCACATGCAAACATCAGGACGACTGTTTTCCTGTATAACAGCAGATGCTAATTTTCGCTTATGAGATGATGATATCTCGTAATACATGAGATCACTGACTGACATCTCAATGCCAACCGCCAGCTCTTGATTTTTATTATTTTTTTGAAGGTTAAAGAGATTCTCCGCAACCCGCGCTTGAATCAAACCTTCTGCACCGTAATCGGTAACCCAATAATTCCGGGTCCATTTCTCAAAATTCATTGCTGCTTGCTCAATGCTCTTGAGTATACAGCCCCTCACATCATTGATTGAAATTATAGCCATTTTTTCCCCCTATCAATATTACGGAGGAATAGTAGATGTTTTTACACCACCATCAATGATAATTCACAGCATAAAAGAACCCAAACATGCATTAGTGATTTGTGCCTAATCTTTAAGCCCACTCCCGAATGGGGCGGTCGCCCTCAAAGGTCGTGCGGCGCATTTCGCGGCGGTGGCCGTGATAGTCGTTGATGGCATAGTGCTGGGTTGAGTAATTGTCCCAGATTGTGATCATTCCGGGCGACCAACGCAGGCGACAGCAGAATTCAGGTAAGGTGCTGTGCTGGAAAATCTGGCGCAGGATGGGCGCGCTGTCGGCCTCGCTGAGGCCGTCCAGGCGCATTGTATAGGTTTCATTGATATACAAACCCTTGCGACCGGTCACTGGATGGGTCAGCACGGCTGGGTGAAAGCGTTCCTTATCTGCTTCGGGGTCATTGCGCTTGGTGGAGCCCTTCATGGATTGCTCTTCAACGGGCGGCGCCCATTTCACGCCATAGGGTTTGCCGACATGAATGGCGTCACGCCCATCCAGCAATTGCTTCAAGGGTTCGGGCAAAGCGTCCCAGGCCGCCTGTTGACTGGCATACAGCGTATCCCCGCCATAAGGGGGAATCTGGATGGCACACAGAACTGATCCGCCGGGTGGTTTTTCCAGGAATGTCAGATCCGAATGCCAGCCACCCCCAAAAACCCCCGTGCGCTCAGACGCTTCCTTAATCACGCTGGTCATTTCCGGATGATCGCCCTTACCCGGCGCATAGGGGTTGATCGCAGGGGGGCCAAAAACCTCCGCCAGGCGGCGATGCTGATCGACATCCAGGAACTGATCGCGGATCACCAACACAAGATTACGCGCAAGGGAATCGCGCAATGCCTCCGCCAGATCATCGGAAATCGGCTGTTTCAAATCAATGCCGGACAATTCGGCTGCTATGCCACCAGTGATGGGATGTTCTTTCATACAAAGCCTCCTAATACGAACCCGCGATCAGCATACCCTGAAAACAAATTTGCGACATCACGCTTTCGCGGAAAAAGCGCTTGGATCATCATGCATTATTTGCAAGCCTTGGTCTTCGAATTCCCCGTGCTAAGACCCTATTGGAGATCACAATGCGCCTGTTTTACCGCGAAAATCAGGAACAGAATGCAGATACGCGCCGTATCTATGCACTGTACGAAATCGCCCATACCGCTGTCGATTTTGCCGCAGCGATCTGTTTTACCATCGGGTCTGTGCTGTTCTTTTGGGCGTCGCTGGAAACTGCTGCAATCTGGTTCTTTGTGATAGGCTCGATCTTCTTCCTGATAAAGCCGACGCTGAAACTCAGTCGAGAGATTCACTTATGGCGCATCGGGCAAATTGATGATCTGGCCGACCGCCTTCACTCCTGACGCTCAGGGTAGTCGTCTTTTGCATATTGCGGCAGGCCGTCCGCAATTTCGTAGTAATCGCCCTTATCAGCGCAAAAGATGTGATAGGCGGTGGTCAACCCGGTGGGCGTATCCAGGCATCCCAAATTCACACTGATCCAGCCGTCCTCATTTTCCCAAAACATGTTTGACCCACAGGTGGCACAAAAGCCACGCCGTATCCTGGGTCTGTCAGGCGACGAATGGAACCACGTCAAGTGCTGTGCCCCAGTGATCTTTACAGTCTCAATGGGATGATAGGTGCTGACGATATAGTTTCCGCTTTGTCGGCGGCACTGGGTGCAGTGACAGGCAATGGCCGGGCCCTGAGGGTCGGTTATTTCAATCTGAACGGCCCCGCACAGACAATGCCCGGTCAAAGGCTTACCATCGGTCTTATTTGTATCCGTCATCGCATGCTCCCTTCATCGTAAAGTCTCTGTCCGGGGGACTTCCAAAGTCAATCTGGAAATACGCTTAGGGTCCGGCCAGAAACTTTTGCCCCCAATTCCCAACTGTCAGCCAGTGGTGACCGGGCGATTTCAGGAAAATCTTCTTTTCTCCCCCTATGGGCGGGGCTAAAACGCTTCCCTACTCTATAAGCACAATGGCGAGGGAATATTCTATGGCGTCCAATAAGACACTGCTCATGCTGCCCGGCGATGGCATTGGCCCCGAAGTCTGCACCGAAATCCGAAAAGTCGTCGATTGGATGGACAAGCGCCGCGCGGTGTCTTTCGACATTGCAGAAGATCTGGTCGGCGGGGCCGCCTATGATGCGTATGGTACGCCATTGACTGATGAAGCGATGGACAAGGCGCAAAACTGCGATGCCGTGATCTTTGGTGCCGTCGGTGGCCCGCAATATGACAATCTGGGATGGGATGCGCGTCCTGAGGCCGGTCTGTTGCGCCTGCGCAAGGAAATGGACCTGTTTGCCAATCTGCGCCCCGCCGTCACCTTTGATGCGCTGCTGGATGCCTCTACTCTGAAACCTGAAGTCATTCAGGGTCTGGACATCATGATCGTGCGCGAACTGACCGCGGGCGTCTATTTCGGCGAACCGCGCGGCATGCAGATGTATGAAGGCAAGGAACGCTGCATCGATACCCAATCCTATACCAAGGACGAAGTGGTCCGCGTTGCTGAAGTTGCCTTTGACCTGGCCCGCAAACGCCGGGGCAAGGTGACATCGGTTGAAAAAGCCAATGTCATGAAGACCGGCGTCTTCTGGCGTCAGACGGTTACCGAACTGCACAAATCCGGCGGTTATGACGATCTGGAACTGGGTCATATGTATGCCGATAACTGTGCCATGCAGTTGGTACGCAATCCGAAACAATTTGACGTCATCGTCACCGACAATCTGTTCGGCGATATGCTGTCAGATTGCGCCGCGATGTTGACCGGATCGCTGGGCATGTTGCCATCCGCCTCACTGGGCTCCGTCGACGAAACGGGTCGCCGCAAGGCCTTGTACGAGCCCGTGCATGGCTCCGCCCCCGACATCGCGGGCCAGGGCAAGGCCAACCCGCTGGCCATGCTGTTGAGCTTCGCAATGAGCCTGCGCTACAGCTTTGACATGGGCGATGAGGCTGACCTGCTGGAACAGGCCGCACAGGCGGTGCTGAAATCCGGCAAGCGCACCCTGGATATCATGAGCCCCGGTTGCCAGGCCCTGTCCACAGCCCAGATGGGCGATGCCCTGCTGGCGGAACTGGACAAGCTGTCAGCGTAATGTCCCAGAACAATCAGGACGGCACAGATCTGCGGCTGCCAATCGGGTTAGCCGCAGCGCTGTTGCCGGTTCTGATCTGGTCCTGGATTGCGCCCCATGAACGCCTGACCTGGTGGATGGAAGCGCTGCCCGTCTTGATCGCAGTGCCGCTTCTGGCATTGACGATCCAGCGCTTTCCGCTCACGCCCCTGTTGTATTGTCTGATCTGGGTCCACTGCGTGATCCTGTTGGTAGGCGCACATTATACCTATGCTCTGGTCCCGATCGGTGATTGGGCGCGCGACAGTCTGGGTCTCAGCCGGAATCCCTATGACCGCCTGGGGCATTTGGTGCAGGGATTGGTCCCCGCCCTTGTCGCGCGGGAACTTTTGATCCGCCTGACCCCTTTGCGTCCAGGGGCATGGCTGTTTTCCATTGTCACTTTATCAACACTGGGCATCAGTGCTGGATATGAATTGATTGAATGGCTCAGCGTCGAAATTCTGGATGGGGATGCCGAAAGCTTCCTGGGTCAGCAGGGCGATGTCTGGGACGCCCAGAAAGATATGGCAATCGCCCTTATCGGGGCAATCATCGGACAGTTTATGTTCGCCAAACATCAGGATCGGGCGATCAAAATACTGTGACAACCGCGCATTTGTAACAATTCTTTGATATACAAAAGGGCTTATTCATTATTCAGGAGGGATTGTGTCCCAAGCCCTTGAAACCCCCGCGTCAGAAGCACTCCCCAAGACACCGCGCCTGTTGCAGCCCAGTGGTGAACTAAGCTATGCGCTGCCCAGTGATTCGCGGGCCATGCGCGCTGTGATCAAGGTCATTGAACGCCTGACCGGATCCAAGAAAATACACCGGTTGTATCAGCGTTGGCGGGTGGAAAAATATGCCCAAGGCGCTCCCTTCTGGGACTCAGCGCTTGAGATGCTGGGGGTCGAACTGCGTCTGCACGGGGCGCCATGGCCCCCCTTGGTGGCTACAGACGAACCGCGCATCATCATCGCCAACCATCCCTATGGATTGCTGGACGGTGTCGCCGCAGCCGCCCTTGCCGAAAGATTGGGGAGGAATTTCAAAGTTCTGGTGCATGAGGCCCTGTTAAGGGTGCCGGAACCCCAGCCCTATCTTTTGCCTGTCGATTTCTCAGAAACCCGGGAGGCAATGCAGAAAAACCTGCAATTGCGCAAGGATGCGTTGGCTGCCCTGGCGGCTGGGGAAACCATTGTCATATTTCCGGCCGGGGGCGTATCAACCGCGCCTAAAGTTCTGGGTCCGGCAGAAGACCTGCCCTGGAAACGCTTCACCGCCCGCCTGATCCGAGAAGCCCAGGCAACGGTGCTGCCCCTGTATTTTCCGGGCCAGAACGGCTTTGTCTTTCAGGCGGTCAGTCGGATCAGCATCCGGTTGCGGATATCCCTGTTCATCGGCGCGGCCAGCCGCCAGTTGAATCGACCGCTGGATATCTGTGTCGGGGAACCGCTGCGTTATTCACAGTTACAGGCCATGGCGGGCGACCGCGATGCGCTGATGGATGCATTGCGCGCCCATGTCTACAGCCTTTCCAGTCAGTTGCCAGGCAGTAATGATCGATAAGGCGACCGGGCGAGATCAGCCGGTCATGATGTAATCGCGCATCGCGCCGGCTTCCTGTTCCAACGCGTTGATCCGATTTTGAACCACATCACCGATCGAGACGACACCGACCAGCTTATCCCCCTCTACGACGGGCATGTGGCGGAATCGACCCTTGCTCATGCGGCGCATTACATCATCCGCACTTTCTGACCGGGTACAGGTCTTGACCGGCGCCGTCATAAGGTCGCTGACATTCTGGGTCAGAACAGAAGCTCCCTTTGCCGCCAGACCGCGCACGACATCCCGTTCTGACAATATGCCGATAACCTTGTTCCCATCATCTACAACCACCAGCGCGCCAATCTTATGATCCGCAAGAATGCTGACGGCTTCTGCAATTATAGTCTCTGCGTGAATTGTGATGGTGCTGCCCTGTTTCTTGGCAAGCAATGTAGCGACGCTCATGGCTAAACCCTTCCTCTGTCTAGAGGGGGCGTATCGGTCATCAAACTGCCGACCGCCCCTGTCTATGGGGCAGATCCGCGCCGGAGCCAAAAGAGATAAAACCGATCCAGAGACCAAATATGGCACTGGTTGGAGGCACCGATCAGGCAGCGACGCGGCTGCCACCAAGGCTATATAGGAACCAGTATCCCTGTCTTCGCGATTCGGTTCAATCCCGTCACTGTGCGGTGCAGCATTTCACGCCCGATCAGCGACGACCAAACAGCTTTTCAATATCAGCCAGCTTTAATTCCACATAGGTGGGCCGACCATGATTGCATTGACCGGAATGGGGGGTCGCCTCCATCTGGCGTAACAGGGCGTTCATTTCTTCCGTATTCAATCGCCGGCCGGCACGAACTGAGCCATGACAGGCCATGGTGCCACAAACATCCTCCAGTTTTTCCTTCAGCGAGAACGTGTTTCCCAACGCTTCCAGTTCGTCGGCCAGGTCGCGCACCAGGGCCTGAGCATCAACTTCACCCAACAGTGCAGGGGTTTCACGCACCGCAACGGCACCGGGACCAAAGCTTTCCAGCACCAGACCCAACTGTGCCAATTCTACGGACCGGTCCAGCACACGATCCGCGGCCCGTTCCCCAAGCTCCACAATCTCAGGAATCAGCAATCCCTGTCGCGGGACGCCGCCTGCTGCCATTGCTGCCTTCATCTGTTCATAGACCAGCCGTTCATGGGCGGCGTGTTGATCAACGATGACGATGCCATCCTCCGTCTGGGATACAACATAGGTGGCATGCACCTGCGCCCGCGCCGCACCCAGCGGATAGGATGTTAAGGGCGGGGCCTGTGTGACCTCCCCAGTGGCAGGATCCACCTGACTGACAGTTTCATCCCGCGCGGAAGGCGCAAATCCCTCCGGCCCCTGAAACGCATAGGTCGATGCAGCAAGACCCGGCGATGGTGGGCTGGGGGGACGATAGGCATATCCACCGCCGCTGAAGCTGGCCTGGCGCGTATCAGGCAGACTCCCGGGGCGAAACGCCCCCAAAGCCGCATGGGATACAGAGGTGGAGGCACGGTGCCCGGCCTCCGCCAGGGCATGCTTGAGGGCACTGACGATCAACCCGCGCACCAGCCCCGGTTCCTGAAAACGCACTTCCGTTTTTGCCGGATGCACATTCACATCCACTGAGCGGGGTTCACATTCCAGAAACAGCGCCAACAAGGGATGGCGATCCCTGGCTAGAAAATCCTGATAGGCCCCGCGCACCGCACCGATCAATTGTTTGTCCCGCACCGGGCGGCCATTGACGAACAGGAATTGCATCGCCGCATTACCACGGTTCAGGGTTGGCACCCCCGCAAAGCCGGTCAGGCGAAACCCTTCGCGTTCAGCATCAATCGGCAGGGCATTTTCCTGAAATTCCCGGCCCATAATCGACCCCAGGCGCTTCAGGCGCAGGTCCAGTAATTCGCCCTGGGCCGCATTCAGGCGCAGCTTTTCGCGGCCATCTTCGGTCAGGCTGAATCCGATATCAGGATGCGCCATGGCCAGGCGGTTCAAGACGTCCTGAATTGCCCCGCTTTCCGCCCTGGCGCTGCGCAGGAATTTCAATCTTGCCGGGGTACTGAAGAAAAGATCGCGAACCTCGACAGTTGTTCCAGGGCCACCTGGGGCGGGCTTAGGGTCAAAGACGCGGCCCCCTTCAATCTCTATCCGCCAAGCCTCTTGCGCGTCGCGCGCCCGGCTGACAATGGACATGCGGCTAACGGATCCGATGGAAGGCAATGCCTCCCCCCGGAATCCCAGGGTCGAAATATGAAACAGATCCCCATCTGGCAGCTTGGAAGTCGCGTGCCGTTCCACCGCAAGGCTGAGTTCGTCGGGGGTCATCCCGCGCCCATTATCTGCGATCGACAACAAGGCCCGCCCGCCATCGCGAATGGTCACATCCACCCGCATTGCCCCAGCATCCAGGGCATTTTCCACCAATTCCTTCACCGCAGACGCCGGGCGTTCCACAACCTCCCCAGCGGCAATCTGGTTGACCAATGTATCAGGCAAACGGCGGATGACTGAGGTTCCTGCCACTTTGTCTTGTGACGGCGCAGGGGTCATTTCGCGCCACCGCCCTGCTCTGATAGATATTTGCGGATCAGAATTTTGCCGCCCTCAACAGCGGGCTGATCGAATGGATCAACCCCCATCAAATCGGCGGCCAGGACCGTTTCCAGCATGAAATGCATCATCAGGGCCCCCATCGATCCTTCATCAATGCGCGTCATTTCAATATGGCGCACCGGGCGTCCATGACGTGCCAGGGTCTCTGCTGTCGCCCTGCGCGACGCATCCATCAGATCCCCCATCGACCGGCCTACCATATAGGCCAGCCTGGGATCATCAGCCAAAGAAGCGTCGATGCCATAGCCGTCCTGATCTTTTGGGCCCCCTAGAACCGTGAACATCTTGTCAGAAGGCCCATCCAGCCAAAGCTGTAACTGGCTGTGTTGATCGACCGGTCCTGTTGCATAGACCGGCGTTGTGCCCTGCCCGTCCTTGCCCAGGCTTTCCGCCCAAAGCTGGCGATACCAGCGCGCCAGAGAGCCAAGACGATCCGAATAGGCCAACATCACCGTCGCAGCAATATTGTGCTGACGCTGCAAACCGACACTGATGGCCGCCCCAACCGCCGCCGCACAGGCTGCAGGCGTATCAATCGACGCGAAGGCCTGATCCAATACTGCCTGTGCGCCCTGTCGAATCTCCACCGCATCTAGTCCGGAAATCAGGGTCGGCAGCATGCCAACAACGCTTAACACGGAATATCGCCCGCCCACACGAGGATCGTGATCCAGCACCGGAAGATTATAGCGCGCAGCGAGTTTCCTAAGCGGGTTATCTCCCGGTTCTGTGATTACCGTGATACAGCGCGCTAATTCGTCCGGATCCAACCGTTCCAGTACCACCGGCAGAACCGATAAGAACTGCATCATCGTTTCCGTCGTACCGCCCGACTTGGAAATCACGATGATCCCGGTGCGACGATAGTCCAGTCGCCGGATCATTCGATCCCATACGAACGGGTCCACATTGGTGATGATATGCAAGGTGGGCGCGCTGCGGATGCGGTCAGAGTCGCCGTCTGCCATTTCATACAGGGCCCGTGATCCCAGCGAACTGCCGCCCGTTCCCAGAATCAAGACATCATCAAAGCGCCGCTGATAATGATCGGCAATCGGCGCCAGCGCTGCCAGATCTTTGCGTGCCGATGGCAGCCGCAGGAAAGGCATCGTGTCCATCTCATGGGCGGATCGCAGCCGCTTCAAGGCCGGGGACAACCGGCTCAGCAGATCGCCCAGAACCGCATCATCCAGACCGCGCGGGCCTATCTGATCGGCGCGGCAATCGCGGACAGTTTGACCATAGCCCAATTGGTGTGCCAGAGCCGGGTCCGTATCCAAATCAGTCGTTTTTGTATCTGTTTGCATAGACTGTTCTTAACGGAGCACTATGCTACAGTCCATCCCGCACACATGTCCGTCCGCAACCCGTTGAGAGTCTTGATGCCTTTTAGAATACTCGTCGCCTTTTTCCTGTTGCTGGCGGTTGCTGTTTCACCGACCGAGTCGTCGTGGGCGCAATCTTCGATCGAAACTGACTTACAGGATTTCCAAAATCAGGTCGATGACTGGAATGCGGATCTGGATGTTGCGGAACAATTGATCACCCAACCAGACCCGTCACCAGATGCTGGCGATTTCGTGAAGCGAACGGTAACGCGCGTCATTTCCCAGGCAACAGACGCGCGCAAAGCAGCTGAACAAAAACAGGCAGAACTCCAGTCGAACCTTACCGCCCTTGGCGCCCCGCCGGATGAAAAGGACGCAGCCCCGGAGCCGGATCCCGTCGCAAAAGAACGCGCCCGTCTGAACGAGGCCCTGTCACAGGCAAAATCCCATATCGCCCTGGCAGACCTGACCATATCCCGGGCGACAGCCTTAGAGACCAAGGTCGGCGTTGCCCAGCGCAGCCGCCTGTATGAGGAGCTTATACAGCAGGGACCGCTGCCCTATGATCCATCCACCCTGACCAAGATTCCGGGCAATATTGGACAATTCATCGCAAAAATTGGCGCAATGGCGTCGGACTGGTGGGAAACCTTTCTGCAAAAGCAACGGCAATATGGGACCGTCATACAGCCAGGCATTTTCATCCTGATTGGTGTTGGAATCGCCTGGTGGCTGCGCATCAGGGTCTTAAAGCGGTTTGGCCCCTACCCTGTAGAGCAGGAGCCCCCCTATAGCCGCCGTCTATTAGCCGCGACAGCGGATGGCGTTGCACGTGGTATCATTCCCGCTGTCATTTTGACCGTCATTATTGTGCGCACCTATACGGATGGTGGGGCGCTGAACAATGATTTTGGACTGATCCTGCGTTTGGTGGCGGAAAGCCTGTTGACGTTCGTATTGGCCACGGCCCTGCCCCATGCCGCCTTATCACCAAATGATCCTGATTGGCGGTTGACCCTGTTATCCCCAAATCAGGCAAAGCGGATTCTGGCTCTGTTGGTCCCCTTGGCATTGTTATTCTGTATTGATGAATTCGTGACCCGCGCCGGTACTGAAATCGGCCCATTGCAAGGAATTCTAACACCTGAATTCTTTTCAACCTGGACCCTGATCTTCAATCTGGCGCAGGGTGGTCTGGCACTTGCCCTATTGCAGCGCAGTCTTTGGACCATACCGCAAACGGAAGACACGCCTGCGGACGGTCCTGTTCCCGCCGATACGTCGACAAAAGACCAACAGGACGACCCCGACGATCCAGATGATCCAGACGACACGATTGGTCGCACAACCAAACCGTTTTGGGCTTTGGTACGGGCCATATTGATTCTGATTACCTGTACAGGCGCCCTTGCGCCGGTCTTTGGCTATACCAATCTGGGTAACTTTCTTTTGAACAATATTCTGGGGACAGCCATTCTGGTCTCCATCCTCTACATTTTACGAGGTTTGTTTCGCGAAGGCATCGCGCTTACCACCAGAAGCACCGTTTTTCGGCACAATCTGGCCCTGCGTCACAAAACAAGAAGCCGCCTGAAATTTTCTGCACGTTTCCTTTTGGATATCTTGATCTTTTTGGTCGGCATCAGCGTGATTGCCCCCAATTGGGGTATTTCCGAAACGGATTTACTCCGCAATGCGCGATTTATCCTTGGGGGAATGCAGGTTGGCAGCGTCAAAATTTCGCTCGCTGATATCTTGCTGGCAATCTTTGTATTTGTAACCAGTCTGGCATTGGTCCGGGCGTTGAAACGCAGCCTGGCCGAAAAGATCCTGCCTGAAACTGAGATTGAGGAAAGCCTGCGCCATACCATTACCGCAGCAATCGGTTACATCGGGTTTATTTTTGCGACCGGGATGGCGGTTGCCGTTATTGGCGTCGACCTTACCAATATTGCCCTAATTGCCGGGGCGCTGTCGGTCGGTATCGGGTTTGGCCTTCAGAATATCGTGAATAACTTTGTATCAGGCCTGATCCTGTTGATTGAACGCCCGATTAAGATTGGCGACTGGGTGGTTGTTGGCCAAAACGAAGGTTTTGTGAAGCAAATCAACATGCGTGCGACAGAAATTGAAACCTGGCAGAAGGCCAGCGTAATTGTCCCCAACGCGGACCTATTGTCTCAATCACTAAAGAATTGGACCCATAAGGATAAAATCGGGCGAGTCGATGTACCTGTCGGGGTCGCCCTGGACAGCGACATTGATCATGTCTGCGAGGTTCTGTTGAAAATCGGGCGTGCCCATCCGCGATGCCGCAAAATTCCAGAACCCGTTGCCCTGGTTATGAATATCGGCGAAAGCCGGATCGATATGGAGTTGCGCATTTTCACCAGCGATATTCTTTGGGTTCTTTGGATATCCAGCGACCTTCACAAAGAAATCCTGCGGCGCTTCCCGAAAGAAGGGATCGTCATTCCCTATGCCCAGCGCGTTGTTCATTTGAACAACGTTATCCCCTCTGAAGCATCCCCGCCTAAACCCACGACAGAAGACCCCAATGAGGCCTAAGCCAACATAGTTTCAACGCGATCTGATGTTGTCACCACCTCACGCGCTTCGACGTCGCTGTAGGTTACAAAAGGCAGATCTTCCCGCTGTAGAAACAATGCACCCAGCAAGTGAGTTGTCTGTGCGTCTGTTCCCAAAGGCAAGGTCAGCCGTTGATACAGGAACGGGTTTTCGCCAGAGGCTGGGAAATAAAGTGCCTGGGAATGCGAGGGTTTTCCCAGTCTTACTATCATATCATAGGATCGCAGCGCATTGCTAAGAACCTCATCATGCAGCACTTCTTCAATTCTTTTGCCCGTAATATCCCGACCAAAAATTTCCGCCAGGCGCGTCCCGACCAATCGAAAGCGGAACCCGCCATCATCATCGCGAATTAGGATGTACAGGCTGGGGAGTATGGGCCGGGGAACATCCAGCGGATCGACCTCGGATCGCATTGGCATGGATCTGGACCCACGCAACCGATCCCAATAGTCAAAGAAGTCCCGAATGTATTGGCCAACCAGATTGGACCGAAACTCTTGCAGATCCAGGAGTGTCGGGGTCTCTATCACGGCGCACAAACCTCTAAAATGCTGCGATAATTCAATCAGGAGACCGGCGGCTTGCGCAGAAGAAATTCGCGCCCGACCTTCACGCGGGGTTGGCCGTCATATTCCACGATATCCGCGGTGGCATAGGTTTCCGCCCAACGTTCCGGCAGATAGCTTCCGGTCCCAATGACATTAATTGGTGTATCCGCCAGCGCCATAACCTTGCATTTCTCTGGCCCGAAGCCAGAAGAAGCGACAATCTTGACGGCTGGGAAGCCCGCATTATTCAGCGCCTCACGCATATGCCAGACAGCAGCGGCGGAAACACCCGGGCCGATCAGATGGCGCAGTTCTCCCTCGTTGCGATAGCCCCGGATAGACCGCGGCGCATTGCGATCCAGAACGGCATAGGAGTTTGCGGGGTCCAAACCTTCCAGGAAACGACCACCCGGCGTATCTATTCGCACGGAAAGCCTGCCTTCCGCTGCTATTTCAGGAAACCGATGACAGACCGCCAGGGCGTCACTGACTTCCAGCCCAAAGTAATCCACCAGAACGGTCAGGGGTTGATCAGGATGGGCTTCATGAAACATCTCCGCCGCGCGAACGGTGGACTCGGCATAGCCGATCAAGGCATGGGGCATGGTGCCAAGGCCGGAATCCCGGCCAAAATAACGGGCTGTTGCATTGGTCGCATTCCCGATGAATCCAACTGCCGCCGACTTCCGCTTCGCACGATCCGACCCGACAGAAGCCGCATAGGCCATGATTTCCGCCATTTCCGTCCCGGCGCAATGGCGCGCATCCATCGCCAGAAAGGCAACATTGGGCAGTTCCTGACACATGGTGAAAGCATTATAGGCCGATACACAGGCCGGACCAATTTTCTGAAGGAACAGGGTTTCCAGATCACACAGGTCATGAAAAGACCCTGTGATATACATCAACGGCTCCCCCGCCCCGACCCATCGACCTTCTTCAAACAGCAGGTCGATCTTCACCATGCTGCCGCGTGCCGCAATGATGTCATTCAACCAATCAATAGCCAACCGGGGTGCAGACACGACCGGGCGGCGCATGAAGATTGCGTATGTAACCTGGATATCGCCAAATTTGGCGACAATTTCCCGCGTGCGCAGGAAATACGCATCGGTCCAGTCTTCTATAAAGGCATCAACATCATTGGCATCAGCGGCAGTCATTGTGACCCAAGCCCCCCGACAAGGATTGATCCGCTGGGCTTTTCCACTATCAGGAAACCCAGATCGAGAGAATTCTCCAGCGCTTATTCCGCAGCCTGCGAGGGACGTGCCCGCCCCACGCGACCGGCCTTCAATTCCTCAGCGATCAGGAACGCCAATTCCAATGCTTGCGCGCCATTCAGGCGTGGGTCGCAATGGGTGTGATACCGCGCTGACAGGTCCGCATCCGAAATCTCCTGCGCACCGCCCAAACATTCCGTGACGTCCTGGCCGGTCATTTCGAAATGCACGCCACCGGCATGGGTACCTTCAGCCTCATGCACGTCAAAGAACTGACGAACCTCGCTCAAAATCCGATCGAACGGGCGGGTTTTAAAGCCGCTTTCAGACTTGATGACATTGCCATGCATTGGATCACAGGACCATACGACCTTACGGCCTTCCGCCTTTACCCGGCGCACCAGAGGGGGCAGATGCTCCATAGCCTTGTCGCTGCCCATCCGCGCGATCAGGGTCAGTCGCCCCGCCTCGTTCTTCGGATTCAGCACATCGATCAAACGGATCAGTTCATCCGGGTCGCTGCTGGGGCCGCATTTCATGCCGATCGGGTTTTCAATGCCACGGCAGTATTCAACATGGGCACCATCGATCTGACGAGTGCGATCCCCGATCCAAATCATATGGGCAGAACAGTCATACCATTTGTTGGTCAGACTATCGCGCCGGGTCAAAGCCTGTTCATACCACAGCAACAGGCCTTCATGGCTGGTGTAGAAATCCGTCTCCGCAATGGTTGGCACCCGTTCAGAGGTCAAACCGCAGGCGGCCATGAAACTGAGCGTTTCATCCAGTCGCTCTGCCAGAGCTTTGTAACGCTCCCCCTGGGCGCTGCCAGCCACGAAATCCAGGTTCCATTGATGCACCTGATGCAGGTCTGCAAACCCGCCCTGTGCAAAGGCGCGCAGCAAATTCAAGGTGGAGGCAGACTGGTGATAGGCGCGCATCATCCGCGTCGGATCCGGTGTGCGGTCTTCTGCCGTGAAGTTCATGCCATTGACGATATCACCGCGATAGCTGGGCAGTTCCACATCGCCAATCTTTTCCATTGGGGCAGAGCGCGGCTTTGCAAATTGACCCGCCATGCGGCCAACTTTAACCACCGGGCATGCTGCACCAAAGGTCAGTACGACCGCCATCTGCAGCAAGACCTTAAAGGTATCGCGGATGTTGTTGGCGGAAAACTCAGCGAAGCTCTCGGCACAATCGCCGCCCTGCAACAGGAATGCCTTGCCTTCGGAGACCTCAGCCAGAGACGCTTTTAGCTTGCGTGCCTCACCCGCAAAAACCAACGGCGGGTTCGCCGCAAGTTCAGCCTCCACTGAGGTCAAAGCCGCCAAATCCGGATAGTCCGGCACCTGTTTAACAGGTTTTCCGCGCCAGCTTTCAGGACTCCAAGTACCGTTCGCCATTTCATCCACTCCAAGAAATTACCATTCTGACACCTGTCCGTTACGAGAACATTATCAGATTGTGGGGGTGTTTTACGCGCTCACACCGGGGTTTTCCACAGGTTATTGCGGACAAATTCCTATTCCGCCAAAATAACGCAAACCGTCGATGGACTTGAAGGCGCATTCACGCTAAATCATTATGCGCTCGCGCAGCCCTATATCAAGATACTCCAGCCATTTGATAGCCTGGTACGTTCATCGTCATGGACGCCTTTATTTGCGCAAATTTATCTTCAGGTATACACCAACATTCCAACAAGGATAACCGGCACAATGACCAAACCTGTAATTCGCATCACGACCCTGATCGCAAGCATCAGTGCCCTTTTTCTCCTGACCGCCTGTGAACCCGAAATGGGCACACCAGAATGGTGCAAGATGATCAAAGAAAAAGGTGTCGAGAACGTGACCGCAAAAGAAACCGCAAATTTCGCGAAAAACTGCGTCCTGTAAAACGCAATTACTTCGTCCTTTTTGCTGACGCCTATTCCGCTGCGGCTGCCCGAACTACGGGCTCTCGCATCGTCACGAATTCTTCCGCACTTGTTGGATGAATGCCAACGGTCGCGTCGAAATCTGCCTTTGTCGCGCCAGCCTTCATCGCGACCCCAAAGCCCTGGGCGATTTCGCCGGATTCCGGACCGACCATATGCAAGCCGACCACACGGTCACTTTTGGTGTCAACGATCAACTTCATGAAGCTGCGCTCGTCACTGCCAGACATTGTGTGCTTCATTGGGCGAAATTCAGAGCAATAGACATCCACCTCACCATATTTCGTGCGGGCTTCTGCTTCTGACAGGCCGACAGTCCCAATCGGCGGCTGGCTGAAAACAGCGGTTGGAATATCGCGATAATCCATCTTCCGCCCACCCTTGCCATAGGTGTTATGGGCGAAAACCATGCCTTCCGCGATGGCGACCGGCGTCAGGGCGACACGATCAATCACATCGCCCAGGGCATAAATGGACTTAACCGAGGTCTGGAAATCATCATTGACGATGATTGCCCCACCCTTTGCCAATTCAACCCCGGCCTCTTCCAGACCCAGGCCCGCCGTATTGGGCGCCCGTCCCGTAGCATACAGGATGGTATCTGCTTCCATCGTGGACCCGTCTTCCAGGGTTGCCACCAATGTCCCGTTGTCCCGTTTATCGACCTTCGCGATATTAGCGTTGAATTGCAGGTCAATTCCTTTCTTGCGAATTTCCTCCGCCAGGAAATGGCGCACATCGTCATCGAATCCACGCAGGAAATGCGGGCCACGATACAATTGCGTGACCTGTGATCCCAAACCATTCAGAACGCCGGCCAATTCAACCGCAATATAACCGCCGCCCACGACAATCACACGCTTGGGCAGGGCATCCATAAAGAAGAATTCATTCGATGTGATGACATGCTCGCGCCCCGGAATCTCTGGAACCGACGGCCAGCCCCCGACTGCGACCAGAATACGTTCCGCCGTGATGGTTTCCCCATTCACCTCAACCTCATGGGGACCCTTTACCGTTGCGCGGGCATTATACAGGGTGACGCCTGCATTTTTCAGCAAACCATCATAAATGCCATTCAACCGATTGATTTCAGTATTCTTCCGTTCCACCAGAGTGGCCCAATCGAAACTGCGTGGCCCGACCGTCCAGCCAAAACCGGCAGCTTCTTCGAAATCTTCCCGATAGTGGGAGGCGTAGACCATCAGTTTCTTGGGAACACAGCCAACATTGACGCAGGTTCCGCCCAGATATCGATCTTCCGCGACAGCCACTTTCGCGCCCAGAGACGCAGACATACGTCCCGCCCGGACCCCGCCGGAACCGGCACCAATTACAAACAAATCATAGTCATAGTGGCTCATCGCGAAACGCGCTCCTATATGGTACTAAAGATAAATCCTCATCTAGCGGAAACATGGGGTAGAACAGCGAAGAGGACAAGAGCCGGTTCGCCCGGCATGAGGAACGAATGTCAGAAACCAGGAAAAACACCCCGGAACGGCGCTATCCCCGTTTAAAGGTCTGTGTGAATTTTCGCGCAGGCGACGTGCTGCCTTCCTGTGGCGCTAAGGGGTCTAGGGAACTGGCCCAATCGTTAAAGGAAGAAATTGCCAAGCGCGGCGACTTTATCAGCCTGGAGACAGTGCATTGCCTGGGAAAATGTCATATTGGCCCAACCCTGAAACTGCTGCCATCTGGGCCGTTTCTACAGGGGGCCCAGGCCGCAGATGCGGCGTGTATCGCCGACCTGCTGCAGGCTGAATCCTATGATATCCTGGAACATAAATTTGCTAACCCCGATGAATTTGAGACCGTTCAGAAAAAGCCATGATCCTGCGCGCCAAAATTCTGATAATCCTGTTATGTATTGGACTTGGCAGCCTGGCCCTGTTGCAATCATCGCCAGTCGCGCTGGCGCAAAGCCAGGAATTCATGCGCCGTATTCCAGAAGTAGTTCAGCCAGAACCCTACAAGCCCACCCGAACAAAAGTTGGCGGCACCCGGATAATTTATCCTGTGGACCCGCAATCCCTTAACCAGGCCCTGTCGAAGAACCTGTCAGAGGCCTGTGCCCGGCTGGAATTCAATCAGGCGCGCCATGGCCGCTATTTCATTATGGTGCCCCGTCCGAACCAGGACCCCTTGCGGTTCGGCTATGCCCAGGGGGATGGATTGAACTTGTTAGACCCAAACGGTTTACGCGGTACAGATGTCATCTATCTTTTTGACCGGGATGAGACATCAGAGTGTAAAGTTTATGTCTATCCCAAAACATTTTAAGGCATTATGCCGTCGCAAGGGGTGACCAAGAGGTCCACAGACATGAAGCCTGTTATTAGAGTCTGCATTGCCGCCTGTTTCGGCCTGGCCCTTTTGTCCGGCATGGCGGGGCCCCCTCCCATACGCAGTTTCGCCGCGCTGGAAACCACGCCGACCGGGCGAGAAGGAAAATGCGGCGCGGTTGATCTGGTGATCGCGATGGACACGACCCATTCCATGGCGACCGCTATTCGCGATGTGAAACGCGAAATGGTCCATTTGTTGGATTTGACGAAATTCGTCTCAGGTGGGGATTACCGACTAGGACTGATCAGTTTCAAGGATCGCATCACGGTCGAGGTCGACCTGGGAGGTACCCCCGATAATCCAGACACGGCAGAGGCAATCAGTTGGAGCATCCGCCGCCTGACTGCAGAAGGCGGCAATGGCGGACCGGAAGCCAGTGACGAAGCCCTGCATACGGCCGTCGCCAATCTGACCGCAGAAAACCGCCCGCAAGACGGGGATTTCACGGGCGTTTGGGAGGCACGCAGCCGCATCCTGGTGCTGGTCACAGACAACCTGCCAGGCGGTTTTGATGATCAGTTTGATGAGGGCGTGGATGACCTGAATGCCCGCGATGTCACAACATTGGCGCTGGATAAGGATATCCGCATTTCGTCGGTTTACATCCCGACATCTGGATTTGAAATGTCGCCAGACCCGCGCGTGGAGCAGATCATGCGCGCCTATGCGCAACTGACCGGCGGCGTATTTGCCATCACCCAGACGTCAGGTCTGGGCGCAGCAGAAGCCATTGCCGATATCATCAACCGATGCGGCTCGCGCCCCCTGTCCTAACAAACTGCCAGAACAGGGGCGGGAATTTATCAGGAACGGAACTTAAGCGGCCAGCTTCAGCGCAGGCACTTCGACACCGAACAATGCTTCATACGCTTTCGGATCGTAATGGCGCAGGCACAGAGCGGCAAAATCAGAGGCCGTCATACCCAGTTGCAGGGCCATTGACTGATAGAATGCAGACGGCACCGGACGGCGGCCTACTTCAATATCAGAAAGCCAGCCAGCATTGGGCAGGCCAGCCTGTTCGGCCAATTCAGCCTGGGTGATTTCACGGGCCAGGCGCAATTGTTCAATCTGGTGACCGCCTTCAGCCCAGGGGCCGCGAATGTCTGTCGTCGTTGTCATACTCTTGTCCTTCATTTCTGTCGGGCGCACCTCTCAGAAAAGAAAGCGCGCTGGTTTTTCCATTTGCCATACGGGAATTTATGCATGCGCTATGCCAATAAATGGTTAACAGATGCTGTGCGTTCATGGTGTCATGAGCGCGGCGGCCTGATAAACCGGGTGGATCACAGCGCCGATGTCATCGTCCCTCGGCGTTGGACGTCACATTATTGCAATGCACAAATAACTTAACCGCAAAGATCGAGACGCAGGGATGCGTCAAACGCATGGCTGGACAGTATCGCGTCCCGGAACCTGTGCCAAAAGCTGAGAAATGCTGAGGGGTTCTGTGGGTCCTATCAGGTCTGGCGCGATGTCACACAGCGGAACCAGGACAAAGGCACGCTCTGCAATTCGCGGATGCGGCAGCGTCAGACGTTCCGAATTCAGCACGGTATCGCCAAAAAACAGGATATCCAGGTCGATCTGACGGGGGCCGTTCACAACAGAAGGGACGCGACCGATCTCCGATTCCAGGCGTTTGAGAAAATCCAGCAGGGCCAGCGGCGTCAAATCCGTCACCCCGGACACGACCATATTCAGAAACGCGGGCTGGTCGGCCACATACATCGGGGCCGTTTCGTAAATGCCAGATTGCTGATCAATCACCACATGTTCCTGCAGCCGGTCAATCGCGGTTTCAAGCGACAGATGCCGGTCCCCCAAATTGCCGCCTAACGCCAGATAGACCCGAACCATGATCAACCCCTTTCCGCGCGTGCTGCCTTCCCGGCTTGCAGCATTGCTTCGGTCATTCGAACCACTTTCACATTCTCTTCAACATCATGGACGCGCACAATGGCAGCCCCGCGCTGTACCGCTAATGCGGTGGTCGCCAATGTTGGATCGCGTCGATCATCTGCTGGCAGATTAAGCACACGCCCCATAAAGCTTTTGCGACTGGCCCCCAGTAAAACCGGATAGCCAATTGCCCGAATAACATCGATCCCTTCAATCAGGGCCATATTCTGGGCGGGCGTTTTACCGAACCCGACACCGGGATCCAGTATAATCCGATCACCACTGACACCGGCTTTGATAGCATTCTGCGCCAGATCCGCCATTTCCTGACAGACGACGCGCAAAAATCCAGCGCCATAATCCGGTGCGGTGTAACTGCCACCCAAAACGCGGTCGATTTCTGCATGGCCAGGTTTGCTGCGGTTATGCATCAGGATTACCGGACAATTCGCAGCCTGTGCCACGGCGGCCATATCCGGGTCCGCCTGAAAGGCCCAGACGTCATTGATAATGTCAGCCCCCGCCGACAGTGCTGCCTGTGCGACGGATGCCTTATAGGTATCGATGGATATCGCGACATCGGGCAATTCCGCACGCAGGGCGGCAATAACCGGTGCGACACGCTGGGCCTCTTCCTGGGCCGGGATATAGGCCGCCCCCGGTCGCGTGCTTTCCCCCCCGATATCCAGAATATCGACGCCAGCCTGGAAAAATTTCACCGATTGCGCCACTGCGGCGGCGATGATGTCGCGTTCGCGGCCTAGTCCGTCGCCTGAGAAGGAGTCCGGTGTGATATTCACGATACCCATAACAAGGCATCGAGACGGTGGCGAAAGAAGGATGGAACGGGGCATATGGAAAGCCTCCTATCTGATCTGACTTTTCTTGCGTTCCCGGCCTGTTTGGGTAGTGTGTGCCGCTTGATGTCGGGGAAGTAGACCGTCAGAATGGCTTTGCCAAGTCTTCAGACGCCCCAGTGGCCGGTGATTAACGGTGCGGATATCCTGTGACCATAGGACAGGCTCCGCCCCAAGCGAAAGGGTGAGCAGAGATGCGCGTGATGTCCGAGCTAGCACAGGACGCCTATCCGCTGACCAATGAGTCTGAACCGTCATCCCTGCACGACATAAACAAGGCGCCAGATCAGACCGATGTTGTGTATCGCATTGCCGTTCGTGACCTGGAAGTCACCTGGAGCATCGGCGTTTATGACTATGAACATCAGAAACGCCAGCCTATCCTGATCAACCTGGATCTGGAAGCGCGCGCCCTGGACGATTGGGACGCTGACGATTATCAGGCCGTTCCCTGCTATGCCCGGATCGTTGAACGCATTGGGCAAATGGCGGCCGAAGGCCATGTGAAACTGGTCGAAACACTGGCCAATCGCATCGCCGAAATGTGTCTTGAGGATGATCGAATCCTGTCCGCGAAAATCCGCGTTGAGAAACCGGAAGCTTTGAAAAATGCGGGCTCTGTGGGCGTTGAAATCACCCGCACACGCATCGCCTGATCTGGATAGCCCGGCCCCCGATTCGCTATTACTGGCGGACAGCACACAATAGCGCCGCATAGGTTTGCACTGCAAACAAGTCTCAAACAGGCGGAATTCCGCGCCTGACGTTTGGGGGAATACCCCCTAGATGCTAATACTTGCACCGTTTCCGCCACAACATGTAGGGTATCCCTGAATTTGGCAGGAGTCTGTTTTGACGCTGCCGGACCTATTTATTCGAGGCATGTGGGGCGAAACAGTGGAGCGGACTTTCTGGATACAGGGGCGAACAGGGCGCTATTGGCAGAACCTGGAAAGCCTTGAGAGTGACCAGACCGCTATCATTCGATTGGGCGCGCTGATCAGTCAGGATCGTTATGACGAATTGCGCCTGGTGCAG
Source organism: Rhodospirillales bacterium (assembly GCA_002696645.1). Taxonomy (GTDB): domain Bacteria; phylum Pseudomonadota; class Alphaproteobacteria; order UBA8366; family Aestuariispiraceae; genus Pacificispira. The sequence goes on from NZSA01000051.1 coordinate 47,598, forward strand.
GCGCAGGTTTCCGCAATAACCGGCGACACAACCTATACCAATATTGTGACAGTGCGCGACGGACAGGTTGTTGATTCTCCCATGCTGCGCGCGCAGGCATCCGGAGGCGATCCCGGTCTGTCAGAGGACGATCAGGAGAACGCCAACCGCGATTATGGATCTGAAATTGCAGCCCAACAATTCTCCGGCGAGGAAGATACCCTGGACCCGGCGCAACACCCGCAACTGCGCTTCTGGCCCACACCGAAACCGGAAAACATGCAAGGCCGCCTGGGGCTGGGGGGTGAAAACCGCTGGGTAGGTGATACAGATCACGCGGAAGACTATTTTCCGCAGGACCATCAGGCACAACCGCGCCCCGAAACGAAGTCCAAAGGGCCTGACGAAAATCCTGATCAGGCGGAACCGCAGCGCCCCAAACGGCGCACGGCGAAATTTGTACCGCACACGACGGTGCACAGCGCCACCGCTGCGTCTCAGCCCCCCTTTGACCATGATTTGAATGAGGACCTCAGGGACGAATTGGAAACCATTCGCGAATGGACCTTCCCTGCGGAATTAAGTGAGGATGAGGCCGCAATCGTAGGCGATTACGATCCCCGTGTCGCGTCGATGCAGGACATCCCACCTCCGCTAACTAAGTCCACGCAAAGGACCGCCGCAAAGGGGCGCGCTGAGAAACCAACCCCGACGGCGCAAAAAGAAAAGCCGACGCATCTGGCGGCTGATCCGGATCGCAGAGCCAAGGATACAGCCCCCCGACCGGATCGCTTTCGTCTGTTTGGTCGCGAAAAAAGCGCCAGACGCGCGGCCAGCCGAGCAAACCCGTCGCCCAGTGACGCCGGGCGTCGACACTCAGACAATCCTACCGGACGCGTTGCCTTGATGAGTGGTGTCTTTGCGGGGGCCCTGGCTACGGGCCTGGCCCTGTCAGCGATTAATCCTGATTTCGCAGGACGCGTCTTTGCCAGTATTTCAGGCCAGGTTGGCGAAATGCTGCCACGGACCAACTTAATTGATGCCATCGCCAATGGCGACCTGCCCACGGTGCGCGCGCGTCTGGCCGAAGGCGTTGATCCCAACAGCTTGGATTCAGAAGGCAACCCCGCCCTGCTGCGCGCGGCACGGTCCGGCAATCTGGCGGCGGTCAGCCTGCTGTTACAGGCCGGGGCTGATCCCACCCTGCCAACTCAGGATGGACGATCCGTGCTGCATCGTATTGCCGCCGAAGGACGAGGTCAGGCCCTGCAGAGAATGATTGATGCCGGTGCCCCGGTCGATCTGGCCGGTGGCGTTTATGGATGTCTGACGCCCCTATCCGTCGCCGCCGCCAATGGCCGCGTGCGGGCGGCAACCCTTCTTGCAGAGCGGGGGGCCAGCTTTGAGGAACAGCGGGGATGTTCCGTCGGACCGATGGAGATTGCCGCCGCCCATCCGCATGTCTTAGCGCGTCTGGAACAGATGCGTGCAGAGCGGGATGCGCTGCTGCAAATGGCGGGGGCCAATGCAAAATCGGATACCCCGACCCGGTCTGGAACGGCGCTGGTCACGGCGTCGAACGTGCCACAGCAGGCTGACGCGAAACCAAATACCCCCCAGACGGAGCCTGCGGAGAAATCCATTCCAGAAGCCCTGGACAGACAAACGCTTGCATCCTTGGAAGCGCCCCCTGAACTGGAGGCCCCACAAGATAACTTTACCGCCCCGCCTTCCACTAAGGCGCAACCGGGTGAAAATTCGGTCTTCCTGCCCCCCAGCAAGCCCGATTCAAATGTGGAAAAACCGGCAGAACCAGCGCAAACCGCCAGTGCATCGGCGCTGAGCCCCCGCGTCTTTAAAAGCAAACTTAAGACGGCGATTGATTCCGCTGATAAGGGGGCTGTTGTCGCCTTACTGGGATCACCGCCGCCCGGCTTCACCCTGGATGAAGCAAAATTTGCGGTTGAAGACGGTTTTGGTTCTGGCGTGCGCACCGCCTTGGAACAAGCTGCATTGCACGGCCAAACAGATATCGTAAAACTGCTGGCCGACGATGGCGCGTCCATCCCGCCGCGTCTGATCCATCGAATTGTTCAACATTCAGACCGCCCGGAACTGGCAGGCATGTTAAGCACCCTGCTGGAAGAAGGCGCGGACCCGAATGGCATGTCTGATGGCCTGACACCACTGATGCGCGCCTCGTTGCGCGGGGATCCGCAAACCGCCTATGTCCTGATGGCCTTTGGCGCGGACCCTGCCATGGTTTCTACGGATGGGCGTCTGGCGTCTGATTTTGCCAAGGAATCCGGACGGGCCGATCTGGAAGAACGACTGGTTCTGGCCGCTGCAGAGCCGCAATATCGCAAGTTGATGATGGGGCTCAGCTGGTCAGACACCCTGTCTTCCCTGCGCGACAAAATTGAGGTCTGTAAGGACATTGGCGATGATTTCACCGCCTGCAAGCTGAACATCACAAGCTGGTTGAGCGACGCCAAGGTCATCGTTGCCCAGTTCGACCGCAAGACATCCAATCGTCTGGTCGCCCTGCAGATCGACAGCCGCCCCTTTTCCACGCCCGAAAATGCGATGGACCGGTTCGAATTTGCCCGCCGCGCCATTCAGGAACGTATTCCAGCCAGCCATGCAGGCTTCCTGACAACGGAAGTCAGCAGCAAGATGAGCCTGTTTCAGTCCTTGCGACCGGAGGTCAATCAAGGACGCTTTTTCAGCTATTGGCCGGATCAGGATCGTCGTCGCCCCGTCTTCGTTCACCTGAAACTGACTGGTCTGGACGACAGCCATGGCTTCTATCGCATCGTGATCGGCAATCCGTTCCGCGCCAGTTAGGGTGGTGCGTGGTTATTCACAGGTCATGTTATGTATTAATGCGACGGTCGTGTCAGCCCTTTGACCAGGCTATAAGCGCCTCTGCAGCGGCGCTCACTTCCTGCCTAGTGCCTGCAAAGGAAAACCGCACCGTACGATTGCCCCGCACGGCATCAAAATCCAATCCAGGCGTGATCGCGACGCCGGTTTCTTTCAGGATACGGGCACAGAATTCCACACTGTCATCGGTCCGGTCGCTGACATCCGCATAGATGTAGAATGCCCCATCAGATGGGGCCAGATCTGTAAACCCGGCTTTCGGCAATTCCTGCAACAGCAAGCGCCGATTTTCCGCATAGCGTTCAATATTGGCCTGTAATTCCTCCTGGCAGTCAAAGGCCGCAACGGCGGCAAGCTGACTAAGGGTCGGGGGGGAAATAAACAGGTTCTGCGCCAGGCTTTCCACCGCCCGCAGCAGATCCGGCGGCACAATCAACCATCCAAGCCGCCAGCCTGTCATACAGAAGTATTTTGAAAAACTGTTCACTACAATTGCCGAAGGGTCCAATTGCGCCGCTGTGACGGGCTCCATGCCATAGGAGATCCCGTGATAAATTTCGTCAGACACGACGCGAATACCATTGTCACGACAGCAAGTCAGCAAATCCTGCATTGCCTGTCTGTCCAACATCGTCCCTGTTGGATTTGATGGAGATGCAACGATCAAGCCGTCCAGCGGACCCTCTTCCAGGGCCTTTTCAATCAGGGCCGGGGTCGGCTGAAACCGTTCCTTGGGTCCTGCTGGCAGCATCACCGGATCAATGCCCAGGGCATTTAGAATGTGTCGGTAACAGGGATATCCAGGCTGCGCCAGGGCCACCCGATCACCGGGATCAAAGGCCGACAGAAAGCTTAGGATAAAGCCGCAGGATGAACCCGTCGTCACCACAACCTGAGAGGCGGGAACGGAAATACCATAAAAATCCTGATAGTGCCCGGCAATCGCGGCGCGCAAGTCTGGAATGCCCAAAGCTGTCGTATAGCCAATCCGATCCGTATCCAGCGCCTTATGGGCGGCTGCGATAACGCCTTTTGGGGCAGGCGTTCCGGGTTGGCCGACCTCCAGATGAAAGACCGCGTCCCCCTGCTGTTCCCGCTCCGCTGCGGCGCGCATGACTTCCATTACCATAAAGGCGGGAATATGCCCGCGACTGCCAACTTTTAACACCATCGCGACCCTTAGCCTCCACTCTCATCCGAGAAGGATGAAAGCCCGTAGCCCCGGTTGTCATGCACCACACGGCACAGGGCGGATCGACTGCTGGACCCGGTCACCCCATTGGGACAATGAATTGCAGAGGCCTGACCAGGCCAGGTCAGCCGCGAAACAGGATGGCCTCGTGCCGTCAGGGATGCGGCTAAATCGTCGCCCCCTTCCTTTTCCACCAACACGGCATCTGGAACATCAACCGCCAGGAAACGTGGCTCCGATATGGCCGTATCCAAAGGTTTTCCGGCCAAAAGGGTATCAGCCATGATCTGTATCTTGGATGCCGGGGCTAATGGCCCGCCGCCCGTGGCCAGCCCAAACCGAAAGGTTAACGTCCCGGTATTGATGACCATAGCAGGGCTCAGGCTAAGGGGATTGCGCCCCCGCAAACCGGGCGCTGCGGCCAGCAGAATACCCGTCCCCGGTGCCACCCGTCCGGTGCCAAACGGGTTATACAGCGTCAGGTCACAGACAACCGCCATCCCGTTGCGATCCACCGCCACAAAACCGGTGCCAGAAATCACCTCCGCCAATTGCCGGCCCTTTGGATCCAGCTCTGCACCGGGTGTTGCACGGGTTGGTGAATAATTCGCCATCAATCCAGCAACGCGATCCGGATCCAGCACATCTTCCAACGGCAGGGTCGATGAATATCCCTCTCCCAGCCAGGTTTTGCGATCTGCGGCGGCCCGCTTCATCACCTCTGCCAGCAGATGCGCGCGTTCTTCCGGCGCCGCATCGGCATAGCGGTCATCGTCAATCAACATACGCCACATCACGCCCAGCATAGGACCAGCAGCAGCCGGTGGTGGGGCCAGATTTAACTCATCATCCCCAAAGGGAACGATCAGCGGCAAACGCCATGTCGGGGTGTAATTGCGCAATTCTTCATATGTTAAACTTCCCCCAGCCTGTTGGACGCCATCCACAATCCGACGGGCCATGGCCCCATTATAAAAGGTACCTGCTCCTCCGGCCCGTATCTGTCCCAACACAGCACCCAATTCGGGTTGGCTGAGTATATCACCTTCCCCGACCAGCCGACCAGACGGGGCGAAAATGGCACGTGCAGCAGGTTCACCATATAACGGCTCAGCAGCCCGCGACATTTCAACCGCAAGCGCCCGGGAAACACGATGCCCCAACCGCGCCATGCGTTCTGCGGGGGAAACGACCCCAGACCAGGGAAACTGACCATAGCGCGCATGCAGGGCAGCCATTCCCCGCACCAGTGTTGGAATGGCNGACGGTCGATCNCCCCCGGCACCGGTTCCAGCGGGNGGAATGAAATCAATGACTTCNGTAACGCCAATCGCCCCATCATGCACAATACAAACGCCACCGCCGCCCAGGCTGATCGCAGAAGGATAACTGACCGACAGGGCAAAACTGATCGCCACGGCCGCATCTGCCGCATTTCCACCAGCAGTCAGAACATCCCGCCCGATCAGGGCCGCATTTGGTTCTTCCGCAACAACACCACCAAAGAAACCGCGAACATAGCCCGCAACGCCATATTCGACATCCGTGGTCCCCGTGCATCCTTGCAAAACCAAAGCGCTGGCAAGCATCGCCGCCACGGTTTTTGGCAATCGCCATTTGAACCTGCTGCGGGAACACACTACGTTAGAAGCGAACGGGGTCGCGGGTGCGGCCATGGACCTTTTGGCTGGAGCATCAAACAAGGATGCAATTCCTCCTTAAAATGCCGCTGGGGCGGCGTCGGGTATCAAACGTCGCAACGCGCGTTTTCCTGTGCTTGGCAATTCTGTTTTCAAGCGTCGCTGGGAGTGTGCCTTTTTCCCCGGCGCATGCGCAAGGCCGAGATATCAGTTTTATCCGCGACACCGAAGTTGAAAACACCATTCGGTTTTATCTGCAACGCATTTTTGAGGCTGCAGGGGTAGATGCCAGTTCGATCCAGATTCATCTGATTAATGACAGCCGTCTGAATGCTTTTGTGGCAGGTGGACAGCGCATTTTTATCAATACGGGTCTTTTAATCACAGCCGATGAGCCCGGCGAGGTAATCGGCGTTCTGGCGCACGAATTGGGCCATATTACTGGCGGACATTTATCAAAATTCAAGGGCACTATCGAGAATGCGCAGGCTGCTGCCATTGCGGGCATGCTGTTGGGACTGGGCGCAGCGCTGGCAACCGGCGATGGGCAGGCCGCTGCGGCAGGGGCCACCTTGGGCCAACAAATCGGGGAACGCAGCTTTCTGTCCTATTCCCGCGCCAACGAGCAGGCGGCAGATCAGGCCGCCATGACCTTTCTGGACGAAGCGGGAATTTCTGCGAAAGGCATGTTGGATTTCATGCATATCCTGCAATCCCAAGACCGCCTATACAGTGCAGGGGCCAATCCCTATACCCGCACACACCCGCTGACCGAAGACCGCATCCTTTTTGTTCAGAACCATGTCGACACCTCCCCCGTCAGTGCCGCAAAGCTGCCCCCGGAATATTTAGCTGTGCATCTGCGTATGCGCGCAAAACTGGAGGCTTATCTGACGCCAAAAGACGCGCTGAGAGATTATCCCGTCAGCGATACCTCTGTTCCCGCTCATTACGCCCGATCCATCGCCTATATGGAATTGTTCAAGCTGGACGAATCCTTGAAGGAGATTGATACGCTGTTGGCGGACAGTCCCAAGGATCCTTTCTTCCTGGAGACCAAAGGCGATATCCTCAGACGATCAGGAAAACTGGCGGAGGCGACAGAAAGCTATCGCGCCGCCATAGAGATCCTTCCCTGGGCGGCATTGGTTCGAACGACCTTGGGCGAGACCCTGTTGCAGCTTGGCGGCGAGGCGAATGTTCAGGAAGCCCTGGATAACGCCAATATCGCACTGTCGTATGAACCCGACATGATCCGTGCATGGAACGTCAAAGGGCAGGCGCATCAAAATCGCGGAGAAACCGGCATGGTCCTGCTGACCCAGGCGGAGGTTGCCCATCGAAAAGGCGAGAAAGAACAGGCCAAGGCGCTGGCGACACGGGCGATGGAAGCCTTGCCAAAGGAATCAGCTTCCTGGATTCAGGCGCAAGACATCATCTATCGCGCGGATGATAAATAGCGAATGATCAAAGCTTCGTGACAATGCACAGGTGGGTGACTGAAAGACTTGGCCCAGCCTGCATTTCCAACTAAACCCATGATAAATTAAACCTTATAAACGTGAAGTCTACAGACAGGAATCTTTAGTCAATGATACGACAACCCCTTCATGCGGCAATCGGAAACCCCTATCGCGCGCTGTGTCTTGCGATGCTGGCGCTTGTGACAATGGTCGCCATTTCCGTCCCCTCAGCGCGCGCGCAGGATGCGGTTGACCCGGCAGAACGTCAGCGTATCGAAGGCATTGTTCATGATTACCTGATGGCCAATCCAGAAGTAATCCTGGAGGCAATCCGGTCCTTGGAAGAACGGCAACAGGCCGCCAAGGAGCAACAACGCGATAGCATAATTGATCAAGTGGTCCCGACACTGACCGCCAGTCCCTTAACGCCCACTTTCGGCGCGGATGACAGCGATGTCGTGATGGTGGAATTTTTCGACTATCAATGCGGCTATTGCAAACGCCTCCATCCCGGTGTGCAAAAGTTGATGAAAGAAGACCAAAAGCTGAAGGTCATTTTCGCGGAATTGCCCATTCTGGGCCCGGCCTCTTTGGTTGCGTCCCGCGCGGCGCTTGCCTCACAGGAGCAGGGGAAATACCTGGAATTTCATGATGCCATGATGGGTCATCAGGGTCAGCTAAGCGACGAGGTCATCTTTGATATCGCCGATGAAGTGGGCTTGGATGTTGCACAACTGAAAGACGACATGAATGCCCCGAAAGTGATGCAATATCTGGCCATGATCCGCAGTATTTCGGAAAGCCTGGATATTCGCGGAACACCGGCAATGGTGATCGGCAAGAACTTCGTTGGGGGGTATGTCCCCTATGAAAAACTTCAGGAAATTGTCGAACAGGTTCGCGCCGAAGGATGACGCTGCGCTATCCGGAACCCTTGATCGAAGCCCGCCTGATCAAGCGCTACAAACGATTTCTGGCCGATATCGCCTTTCCCGATGGCAGCGAAGGGATCGCCCATTGTGGCAATCCGGGCTCCATGATGGGATTGGCCGATCCCGGCAGCCGGGTGTGGTTATCGCCCAATCGAAACCCGACGGCGAAACTGGCCTGGCGCTGGGAAATTGCGACACAAGTCTGTCCAGACGGTCCCGCAGCTGTAGGCATCAACACCAATCTGGCCAATCGTATCGTTGAATCGGCAATCCGTACCGGCCAGATCAAACCCTTATCGGGCTACAGCGATATGCGCCGCGAGGTCCGCTATGGCAGCCGTAACAGTCGCATTGATCTGTTGCTGGAAGACCAGGAACGGTCCCCCTGTTATGTTGAAATTAAAAGTGTGACATTGCGCCGCCCCGACGGCCCGGACCCGGCAGCGGCGCAATTCCCGGATGCAAAGACCGAACGAGGCGCCAAGCACCTGGCGGAACTGTCTGATATTGTTTCAGAAGGCGCACGCGCCGTGATGCTGTATCTTGTACAACGCAGCGATTGCACCCATTTCAGCCTGGCCCAGGATATCGACCCCGCTTATGCCGTGGCCTTTGCGCAAGCAAAGGCTGCAGGGGTCGAAGCATTATGCTATGATTGCATCGTGACGCCAGAGGGCATAAAACTTAACTCTCCTGTACCGCTGCGGGTCTAGCCCCGCGCGTTTTAACAATTTGCGCTGCCGGGATCTGGATTGCTTCCATTTGACCCCGCGCGCAATCAAGCAACGGATCATGACTGACATGCTGTACAATACCGAAGCAGGCCGCATTAAACTGCACGACGCGGCAGATTTTGAATCGATGCGCCAAGCCGGACGTCTGGCCGCGGAAACGCTGGACTTTATCACGCCCTATGTGGTGCCCGGCGTGTCGACTGGCGAACTGGACCGTCTGTGCCATGAATTCATTACAGATAATGGTGCCATTCCGGCCCCGCTGAACTATCGCGGTTTTCCAAAATCGATCTGCACCAGCGTCAATCACGTCGTGTGCCATGGCATACCAGATGACAATAAGAAGCTGATGAATGGCGATATCATCAATATTGATATCACCGTTATTCTGGACGGCTGGCATGGCGATACCAGCCGCATGTTCCCAGTGGGCGACAAGGTGCCGGTCAAGGCAACGAAGCTGATCGATGTCACCTATACATCCATGATGATGGCGATCGAAGCGGTAAAACCCGGTATGCGCCTGGGCGATATCGGTCATATCATTCAACGCTATGCAGAGGCTCAGCGCTTCTCTGTCGTGCGGGATTTCTGTGGTCATGGATTGGGCCGCGTTTTCCATGATGCCCCCAGCGTGCTGCATTATGGCGAGCCCGATACCGGAATCGAACTGCGACAGGGTATGTTTTTCACCATCGAGCCGATGATCAATGCCGGGAAGTACCCCGTAAAAACCCTGGATGATGGTTGGACGGCTGTTACCAAGGACCGCTCTCTGTCGGCCCAGTTTGAACATTCCATCGGCGTGACCGGCACGGGCGTGGAGATTTTCACGAAATCCCCGAAAGGCTGGGACAAGCCCCCCTACCTGTAAGTCAGACCTTCTGACCGGACCAACGCACAACGCGGGATGCCCCTTCTATGACCGATGATGCTCCCCGGGTGGATAAACCTGAAAAGCCCCACCACCTGGAGCATAGAAAGCGCCTTAGAACTCGCTTTCTGAAGGACATGGGCGCGCATATGGAAGACTATGAGTTGCTGGAGCTTTTGTTATGCCAGACCATTCCGCGCCGCGATGTTAAACCCCTGGCAAAATCCCTGATCACGAAGTTTGGCAGCTTTGGCGGTGTCTTGTCGGCGGATACGGCACGATTGGCCGCCGAGCCCGGCCTGGGAGAGACCTCTGTCGTCGGATTAAAGATTGTACAACAGTCCGTCATTCGATTGTTGCGCCAGGAAATTGAAGGCGCGCATGTGCTTTCTTCCTGGCAGGCGGTGGTGGACTATTGCCGCGCTGCGATGGGTCGAGAGAAGATCGAACAGTTCCGGCTGTTGTTCCTGGACAATCGAAACCGCCTGATGGCAGACGAGGTGCAACAGCGCGGCACCGTGAACCATACGCCGCTATACCCCCGCGAAGTTGTGAAACGTGCCCTGGAATTGGGGGCCAGCGCCCTGATCATGGTGCATAATCACCCGTCCGGCGACCCGACCCCCTCCAAAGCCGATATCGACATGACACGCGATGTGCGCGACGCCCTGTCCAAAGTGGATATTCGACTGCACGACCATATCATCGTTGCCAAATCAGAGTTCCGCAGTCTGAAGACCGACGGTTACATTTAAAGCAGGTTAGCGAGATCCAGTTCGGGATACAGGGTGTCCACCGCCCGCATATCCTTATGCAACTCAGTGATAATCCAATCCTGCACCTTCATCACGATTGACCGTGTGGGTTTGTCGCGCAGGCGCAGCATCTGGCATTTTCGATCCGTAATCCGCACCTGATTGCGTTCAGGCACCAATGCCTGTGTGCGCAGCCAATGGGCAACAACATTCAACCAGCCCAAGGCAACCCCCTGGCCCAGCAGGGCTGCCTGGACAACGATGGCATAGTCTGAAAAGACCATTGAATGATCAACTTCCCCCTGCTTGCCCGAGGTAAAGAAACTGGACCAGTCCGGTTGCGCATCGCTGAGATTGATGGTTGAGATTGGAGCCCGCTTGGTGCCCTGCCCGCTGGTCCTATGACTTTCCAAATAAGATGGCGTACAAATCGGGATTAGAATTTCCGGCATGATATAGGCGGCTTCATGCCGGGAATCCGCACCGTCTGCATAGCGCATTCCAAGGTCGACATCATTCACTGTCCCGGCAATGGGACCCATCATCAGATGGAAGCGCAGTTCAACCCCTGGAAAAGCCTCCTTGAACCGGGTCATCCGCGGCATCACCCAATGCGTGGTAAAGGCTGTAGATACAGACAGGGTGACGGTTTCCACCCCACCCCGCCGGTCTTCGATTTCCCGAAGCGCATTTTCGATACCGGAAAAGCCCCGTGCGATGGCATCGAACAGGATCTGACCCGCCGGCGTCAAATCCACACCCCCGGGGCGGCGCAAGAAAAGGGGGCTGTCCAGATGATCCTCCAACCGGGAGATCATCCGACTGACTGCGGCCGGTGTTACATTCAACTCCTCTGCCGCTTTTGAGAAATTGCCACAGCGACCCGCAGCCTCAAAAGTGAAGAGCCCGTTCATTGAAGGCACTGATCGTCGCAGCTTTGTCATTACATGATGTAATACCGATCAGAACTTTTTTTCAATTGCGAAGAAAGCCGTTCCGCAGTCAGTTTCAAATAAGGCAGCTTTGAATAAGACATTTTACTTACAAGGAAATGAAGCGATGAAAATCACCGATTTTAAAGTGATGACATTTGATGTTATCGGAACCTTAATTGACTTCGAGGCTGGCGTCTTGAATGGCTTCCGCGCGCTTGGGGGAGAAAAAGCAGCCGCCGCGACGGATGACGAGATTTTCGAACCCTATATTCGAGCGCGCAATCAATTCTATGGGCGCTCCTCCGCCGCCATGAAGGATGTCTATCTGGCTGTGGCCAATGAGCTTGGCTTTAAGAATGACGAAACGACGGCGCGTGCCTTTCAGGCAGGAATTTTCCATTGGCCCGCTTTTTCAGACTCCGTTGAGGCTTTGGCCCGTCTTCGTAAGAACTTTCGCCTTGTCGCGATGACCAATGGAGATCGAACCGTATTTTCGGGTCATTCCCATACGCTGGGCAATCCCTTCCATGACAGCGTCACCTGTGACGACACCGGCTGTACCAAGCCCAACCCGGAGTTCTTTGCCTTTAACAAGGGTCGCCAATCCGCGTTTGGCTACAAACAATCAGAAATTCTGCATGTGGCACAAAGCCAGTATCATGACATCGGGGTATCCATGCGGCTTGGCTATACAACATGCTGGATTGAGCGTCGCCACGACCAGGAAGGCTATGGCGGCACCCCCACCCCCGAAACGTTCACCAAGCCAGACTTACATTTCACCTCACTGAAACAGCTTGCCGACGCAGTGGATGCGGAATTCGCGGCAAAGGCCTGAATTGACACTGTTAGGCATGTTCTGGCAGCAACGCAGAATCCAATCCATGGGGGATGTTTCGCATGACAATCGATTATTTGATCCTGGGTGGTGGTTCTGCAGGCTGCGTTTTGGCTGCCAGACTGTCCGAAGACCCGAAACGCACCGTCGTCCTGGTTGAGGCCGGTCGCAGTATCAACCAGGATGACGTCCCACACGATATTCGCAGTCGCTATCCCGGACGGGCCTATCTGGACACCCGCAACATCTGGAACAGCCTGACCGCATTGATGGGCACAAACCGCCCACCACGCATTCCCCGACGTTATGAGCAGGGGAAGATACTCGGCGGCGGCTCTGCCATTAACGCATTGATGGCCAATCGCGGCGCGCCATCGGACTATGATGAATGGGATGCATTAGGGGCGACCGGGTGGACCTGGGAGAATTGCCTACCCTATTTCCGTAAGATCGAGAGCGACCGCGATTTTGATGGCCCGCTGCATGGAAAAGAGGGGCCATTGGCAATCCGGCGGATTACAGATGCGCAGATATCGCCCTTTGTCGATCGTGTTATGCAAACCCTGGATCAACAAGGATACCCGATACGACCCGATCAGAACGGACCCTGGCAGGATGGAACTTTTCGCGGGGCCGTCGCCATCAGCGATGCCGGAGATCGACAGCCGACATCCCTGGCTTACCTGACAGCGGCGGTCCGCCGGCGCCCAAACCTGCGCATAATCACCGACAGCACCGCCGCGCGTGTTTTGTTTGAAGGCAAGAAAGCGGTTGGGGCACAGATTGTCGGGCGCGTGTCGGAGTCAATCTACGCAAAGGAGGTGATCGTCGCATCCGGTGCGATACATTCCCCGGCCTTGCTGATGCGATCCGGTATTGGTCCCACAGACGACCTGAGCGCCCTGAACATCCCTGTCGTTGCGCCCCTCAACGGTGTTGGGCGCAATCTTATGGAACATCCGTCCATCGCCCTTGCCGCCTATTTGCCCCGCAAGATGCGCGAAACCAATCCTGGAGAACATCACGAACAATCCGTTTGGCGATTTTCCTCAGGTCTGCCCGGAACACCGCAAGGCGATATGCATGGGGCCATCCTATCCCGGTCCGGCTGGCATTCCGTGGGACATCGGATGGGGGGGCTGTTCTTCTGGGTCAATAAATCCTATTCGCGCGGTCATATGAAAATAACCTCGCAAGATCCCGCGATCGAACCCGTGGTTGATTTCCAGATGTTATCGGATGATCGAGACCTTGATCGTTTAAAGCTCTCCCTGCGCCTGGGCGCACAAGCACTGCTGGACCCCCATATGACCGGATTCCGCGATACTGTTTTCCCGTCCAGTTATTCCCCGCGTGTTGCCAAGATCGCCAGTCCCGGTCTTTGGAACGCTTTGCAGCGGGGTGCCCTGTCTGCATTGTTGGATATCGCTGGGCCTTTGCGCGCGCCCCTGGTTCACAGCACCATCACATTGGGCACCACCCTTCATGCCCTCTTGCAAGACGACGATGCGATGACCGACTTTGTCCGCCGGCATGTCGGTGGCACTTGGCACGCGTCAGGCACATGTCGTATGGGATCGTCTGAGGATCCAATGGCGGTCACATCGGCGTCAGGCCGTGTGCATGGGGTTACTGGGTTGCGGGTCTGCGATGCCTCCCTGATGCCATCGATTCCCTGTGCCAATACCAACATTCCCGTCATCATGATGGCGGAGCGAATTGCTGATTTAACTCAGGCAGAAACCCATGACTAACCTGTTAAATCAAAGACAGGTTTTCGAATCCGCATATGGCACGATCACAAACCACTTGGCGAGCCTCCCTTCCCATGAAACAAAGCTAGAATAATTCGATAACCACGACAGGGGTTTCTATGTCCGATGACTTGGCGCGTTTGGTAACCTGGCATAATGGGGACAAGACCTACTCCCCCTTTTCTGAGAAAGAGATGCGACGACGCCAGGATGCTGTGCGGGACTGGATGGCAAAGGAAGATGTGGATGCCTGTCTGTTCACATCCTATCACTGCATAAATTATTATGCGGGGTTCCTGTATTGCTATTTCGGGCGCAAGTTCGGCTTTGTCATTGACCACCAAAAGGCCACGTCCATTTCCGCCGGGATCGATGGCGGGCAACCCTATCGCCGCACGGCAGGCGACAACATCACCTATACCGACTGGCGGCGGGACAATTACTATTACGCGATCCAATCCCTGACCAAGGGCACCAAGCGCCTGGGCATCGAATTCGATCACGTCACCTTAGACACCCGCAAGCAGTTGGAAGACGCTCTGCCAGGGGTTGAATTCGTGGATGTCGGCCAGCCGTCCATGTGGATGCGCTCTATCAAATCGGCTGAGGAGCATGTGTTGATCCGAAAAGGCGCGCAGGTTGCTGATCTGGGCGGGGCCGCCCTGGTCGAGGCCGTGCAGGCCGGTGTGCCAGAGCATGAGATTGCCATCGCGTCGACCAATGCCATGATCCGGGAAATCGCCGCATCCTATCCCTATGTGGAATTGATGGATACCTGGACCTGGTTCCAGTCAGGCATTAACACCGACGGTGCCCACAACCCCGTCACAAATCGCATTGTGGAGTCCGGGGATATCCTGTCCCTGAACTGCTTCCCCATGATCTTTGGCTACTACACAGCCCTGGAACGAACATTGTTCTGTGAGCAAGCGACCGATGTGGAACTGGACCTGTGGGAAAAGAATTGTGCGGTTCACCGCCGTGGCATTGAATTGATCAAGCCCGGTGCACGCTGTTGCGATATCGCCGCTGAATTGAACGATATGTATCGCGGCTGGGACCTGCTGCAATACCGGTCCTTTGGCTATGGCCACAGCTTTGGCGTCTTGAGCCACTATTACGGGCGCGAAGCGGGTGTGGAACTGCGCGAGGATATTGATACCACCCTACAGCCCGGCATGGTGGTTTCCATGGAACCAATGATCATGCTGCCAGACCATCTGCCCGGCGCCGGGGGATATCGCGAACATGACATCCTGATCGTGACCGAAACCGGGGCCGAAGATATCACCGGCTTCCCGTTTGGTCCCGAACACAACATTATTTCAAAGCATTAACCGCCGCGATCAGGGCGTCGACCTCTGCCTCTGTATTATACGCATGGGGCGATGCCCGAACCATATTGGGGACCCCGCTGGCGATCAAAGCTTCCCGGGTCAACTGCACATCTGAGACCGATGTGTTGATCCGATGCTGCAGCCTCAGATGGGTTGAAACCTCTGCCGAGGTCAGCCCGGCCTTGGTGAAGGTCACAATCCCGCTTTTGGCCGTGCCGCGATCATGCAGGGTGACACCGGGGCAATCGGACAGCCCATCTCGCAATCGCGCAGAAAGGGCCTGAAGGCGGTCCCAGATCGCCGCCATCCCGATGCTGTGTGCATAATCAAGGGCCACCCCAAGGCCCAGACGCCCCGCGATGTAACTTTCCCAGTTCTCAAACCGCCGTGCAGTCTGGGCGACTTCATAGTGATCAACCCCCGTCCATTTGGCGGCGCGATTGTCCAGAAAGGGTGGGTTCAGGCGCGGAATCCAGCCTTCCCGGACCCATAAGAACCCCGTCCCACGCGGCCCGCGCAAGTATTTCCGCCCAGTCGCAGACAACATGGTGCAGTGGATCTGGCTGACATCGACCGGCATATGCCCGACCGACTGACAGGCATCCAGCAGAAAGGGAATACCATGGCGCTTAGCAATCGCGCCAATCTCTGCAACCGGATTGATCAGCCCGTCATTGGTCGGCATGTGGGAGATACAGATCAGCCGCACCCGGTCATCCAACACTGCTTCCAGCCCATCCGGATCAACCGTGCCATCCCCCGCATCCGGGGCCAGCACCAGTTCAATACCATAGCGATCCTGTGCATGGCGAAAGGCAATCATGTTGGAATTATACTCGCTGGATCCCGTCACAACACGGTCGCCAGGCTGCCAATCAAAAGCATAGAACACTGCGTCCCAGGCCCGCGTCGCATTCTCCAAATAGGCGATTTCGCTGGCCTTGCCGCCAATCAGCCGCGCGGCGCTGTGATACATGGCCTCCATCTTGGGTGCGACCAGGGCGGTCGCCTCATAGCCGCCAACGGTTGCTTCCCGCACCAGATGGCCGGTCAATTCTTCCAGCACCGGGCGCGGCATCAGGCCAGCCCCAGCATTGTTCAAATGCGCCATTCCCCCGCCACAGCCCGGCGTGTCTGCCCGCAATCCATCAACATCAATTTGTGTCATGATCATCCTCCGTCCCCGCATCGTGCGGCGCATCGCCCCGTCGATCAAGACATCCGCTACAGCGATGCAATGAAGATCTGGAATCCCGCCTTATTTCCCCCTAAGATATAGGCAAATTCCCTGGAAGGAGTGGCGAGATGTCCGACGTAACGGGCGGATGCCTGTGTGGGAAAGTGCGGTTTGTGGCCTCTGGTGACCCCTATCGGGTTGGCCTGTGTCATTGCATGGATTGCCGCAAGCATCATGGGGCACTGTTCCATGCATCCGCCGTGTTTCCACAATCGGCTGTCACCATAGAGGGGAAGACCGGCGCCTATGAAGGGCGATATTTCTGCCCGCATTGCGGCGCATCGGTCTTTTCCGTCAGTGAGGATGAAATTGAGGTCAATCTGGGGTCCCTGGATGCCCCGGACCAGTTTAAACCCACCTATGAATTATGGACCATCCGTCGGGAATCCTGGCTGCCCGACATGCCGCGCCTTCAGCACTATGACCGCGACAGAGAGTCGGCCGGTCGATCAGAGCCACAGGCGAAATAGCCTTAAAACTGCCCGGATCCGCTCATCACGCGGCCCCGGATTGCGGCTTCCAGCTGTTTTTGCTGATGGTAATTCTTGGGCGGCCATTGGGCGTTGCTCATATAGGTCAGGCCGACCTCTGCAATGCCGGTCTCCTTACCTGCGATCGGGCGGCCCTTTTTCAGGGCATCCCACATCGTCATGACCCGGTCCTGATACAGTTGCTGCCGCTCCCGATTGGTGGAGTGATATTCCTTCACCGCCCGGGTCCAGCTGTTGCGCTTGTGGCGCAGGTCCATCAGGAAGGACGTGGCATAGGCCACATTATGGACGGGATCGAAGGCTTCGTTCAGATCATCGAAATTGCTGCCGTGATAATACAGGTTCACCTGCATACAGCCGACATCGATATTGGTGATGCCCTTGGCCTTCAGGGCCTGAACCTCGGCAATGGCGGCTTCCTTGCTGGGCAGATATCGCCCCCTGCCTTCCGCCATGACCGTCCAAGGCCAGGCAACAAAGGCATCATCATCCGCACTCCACCGGCCGCTTTCCGTCAGGGAAATGGCCTGCAGCAAGTGGACCGGAATATTGCGCGCCCGTTCCGCCACGGAAATCGCCGCCGCACAGGGACCGGCCTGGGGCCTGGTTTCCTGATCCGCACTGGCCCAGGCGCTGGACGGACCCAGCCCCCCGATTGCCATACACACAATGAACGCGGCACATATCGTTAGAACTCTCATCTGGCCTCTCCAAGCCGTGTCGAACGCTCTCTCTGCCCCTAATAGAAGCAAGCACCATGCCAGAGACTGCAAAGTAACAGGCCCCTGGCCCAGCACAATTGGATTATCCCCCGGCGCTGTGTAAGGTGTCGCGGTTCCTGATGGAGTTTATGATGACCAAACCACGCTGCCTGTTGATCGCCAACTTCGCCCCCTTGAGCTCCATCTGGGATATGGGGCGCGGCATGCGCACCGCGCTGGAAAATGCAGACGTGTCGGTCATGGAATATCTGCGCAGCGATTTCCCCAATGAGGGGCTGAACCGCATCATGGTGAAAATGATCGCGGAATTCAAAGGCCCCCGCTTCGTGCTGGATATCAACGCGAATGAGAATTATCGGGTCCAGAATGGCTCCCTGTATGATGCCTATCGCCTGCCCAGGATGAGCTTTATCACCGACTCCCCCCTGCGCCATATGGCAAAGATTCAGGCGATGCCGGAACACAGCATTCTGGGGCTGGTGGATGGGGATTTCCCAGACATTCTGGCCGACTTTCCCTGTCCCAGCCGCTGTCAAATCCCCTTCCCCCATGCCGGTCCCCCGCCAGCGCCAGCGCCCCTGTCCAATGACCAGCGCGACATCCCCGTCCTGTTTGTGGGCAACATCACCAGCGCCCCCAGCCAGGACGACTTCCGAACCCGCCATGGCGGCAGCGATACGGGCCTGCGCAAGGCGCTGTCCCAGGCAGTGGAGGCGGCGCGGGAGACTGATGCCCCCCTGTATGCCCTGTGCAAGGCCGCCCTGCCCGGCAAGTCCCCCCAGGACTGGCTGGCGGCGACCAATGATCTGGAATCCCATCTGATCAGCACCCGCCGGATTGCCCTGTTGAACAGCCTGAAACATCACAAAATCGTCTATTGCGGCGTCATCGACCCGTCGCTGCGCACCGCCCTGCCCGGCACGATGGAAGATCGCGGTGCCGTCACTTTTGAAGACGCCGCCGACCTGATGGGCCGCGCCCGTGTGCTGATCAACAGCAGCCCCAGCTTCCGCAATGGCGCGCATGAGCGCGTCTTCTATGGCCTGTCGCGGGGCGCATCGGTCGTCACAGAGCCCAGCCGCTTCCTGACACCGGCGCAGGCAACGACGCTGGGCATCACCCCCCTGCCCTTTGCCGCAGACCGGGCCGCCACCGCCATAGACCAGGCCATGGCACGCACCGACGATGACCGCCACACGGCCCAGGCACACTATGCCCGCACCCATACCTGGACCCAGCGGATGGAAACGGTGCTGACCTGCCTGAAAGACCAGTTCTGGACCACGCCCTGAGCCAAAATCCGGGCCACAGACAAAAATCTGTCACACCCCGATCAAACGCTTGAAGGACCCGCCCCACGGTGCTATTCACCCTGCCGCAGCAAACGCACAGCGTGCAGGCTGCACAAGGGCGCGTAGCTCAGTGGGAGAGCACTGTGTTGACATCGCAGGGGTCGGAAGTTCAATCCTTCCCGCGCCCACCATGCCCCCCAAGGGCGATTAGGACTTTCATCCTTTCAGACCAAACCTCCGTTACTGAACGCAGGCAACGCGGGCTTCCCAGCTTCGGTCTTCGCCTTCGGTGCGGCCATTCGGACGCATCGTCTTATAGCGTTTGACATAGGCGTCGACATAGTGCGCTTCCGATGTCCAAAGGCCAAAGTACCAATCCTCATCCGGAATTTTAGTGCGCAGGTCCCGCGCTTCGGCCACGGTCGGCAGACGGCGTCCGATGCTGCTGCAAAAGGCGCCGGCCTGTTCCCATCCCTGGCGTTGGCCCATGATGAATTCTGGTTCGTCAGACTGCGCTGTCCCGTCTGTCCCGGTGGATGACGCGGTCTGCTCCGTTTGAGTTGGCGGGGGCGACGGGTCCCCAGCCAGTTGCTCGACCATCTTGTCTCGCTCCGGCATCGGCTTGAAGGGCAAATTATTCCTAACCCGATATTTGATGATTTCGAAATCTTCCATGGCGATCTGGATAATCTGCTCCCCGCGATCATCCGCGTCGGTCACCGATTTTAACAATTGTGACAATTGATCCGCCGTCGCCTGAGTCTGATCGGACGGCGCGATCCCGCCCCGGCTCAGATCATCCCAAGCCTTGCAATACCGCAAACGCTGTTCTTCGACCTGTTGAATATGCGTCCGCACCGGGCCATAGGGATTGTCGAAACATGGCGCCCCGGCGAGAGAGCATCGACAATTCGACTGCAGCGACGCATTCAACGTATCGATCCGCTTTGAGATTTCACCCGTCGGCGGGGCCTCTAGTTCCGCTGGGGCCGCTGGGGTCGGCGAGGCCACGGGTTCCTCAGGAGCCGCCGGGCTTACCGGGGCTGCCGAAATCGGTTGGACGGGATCAACTGCCGGGGGGTGTTCTGATGACATTTCCGGGGCGGAAGCAACCTGTTGAGCGGGAGGCATATCTGCCTGCCCGGGCGGGCCTACTTCTTTCTCAAATCGCGCCATCGCGATCTCTGAGAGTGCTTTTGGGGCCGGCAGTGGCGCGGGCCAACGGCTAAAATAAGCCTGGATGCAGCCATACCGACCATCGCAATAGGCACTGACCGTGTCATATGCCGCCTGATCCACCGGATTATCGGAGCCCAGGAATTTCAACCGGGTCTCCATGCACATATATTCGCTCTGGCACTCGATTGTAATCGCAAGATCACGGTCAACCCGGCCCGCAAGATCCAGGCGCGGATCATCCGGGCCCAGCCGATTATAGGCTTCCTGAACCGTCTCACCGAACGCTTCCATATCGCCAGCCGCGTCAAGCGATCTGCAAAACGGGCTGTTCTGGTATATGTCCTCACGCAGCCAGGCCACCGCATCCGGCAAGGCATCAACGATAAAGCTGTGACAGGCCGCCTGAATTGTGCGCGCGACGTCACCACTGAAACGCTCTGTATCCTGTGCGCTGGCCGGGACGATAGCGGGGGCGCACAAAACCGGCACCAGGGCGAGGGCTGCAAGAAAAGATCTGACTGTCATCGATTAGCTCTGCTCTGTCTGTGAAATCAACTGAAGCACAGGTTGGTAATAGGGCGAAGACGGGTCGAGACGCCGGGCAAGGCGGTTCAGCTTCGCCAGACCCGCCGGGGTATCGCCGCTCTCAACCAGCGCCCTATTACCAACCTGTGCTTCAGTTGATTTCACAGACAGAGCAGAGCTAATC
>NZSA01000052.1 GCA_002696645.1 Rhodospirillales bacterium
CTGATCGCCCCGATCGCCATGGACGAAGGTCTGCGCTTTGCTATCCGCGAAGGCGGACGCACCGTCGGTGCAGGCGTCGTCGCGTCGATCATTAAGTAATAACAGTAGACACAGCGGCGGTCTCCACGGTGGAGACTGCCGCAAGCCTTCCCCAAAACGGCTCATATGAGTGCGGGCGGGGATGACAGAGGGTGAACGGCATGGAAAGCCAGAACATTCGTATCCGCCTTAAGGCGTTTGATCACCGGGTCCTCGATCAGTCGACCAAGGAGATCTGTAACACCGCTAAGCGGACGGGCGCAGAAGTACGGGGTCCTATCCCACTTCCGACGCGCATTGAGAAGTTCACGGTGTTGCGCTCGCCGCACATCGATAAAAAGAGCCGTGAGCAGTTTGAAGTTCGCACGCATAAGCGCGTGTTGGACATCGTGGACCCGACCCCACAGACCGTGGACGCGCTGATGAAGCTCGACCTGGCTGCTGGTGTCGACGTCGAAATCAAGCTCTGACGCGGGGGACGGAACGATGAGAACCGGCGTTATCGCTAAGAAATTGGGCATGACCCGCATCTGGACGGAAGATGGCACCCATGTGCCAGTGACCGTGCTGCAGATGGACGGGCTGCAAGTCACTGCCGTGCGCACCCAGGAAACCGATGGCTACACTGCGGTGCAGCTGGGTCTGGGCAAGCGTAAGGTGAAACACACCACCAAAGCCATGCGCGGTCATTTCGCGAAGGCCAGCGTGGAGCCGAAGCGCAAGCTGGCGGAATTCCGTGTAGATGCGGAAAACCTGCTGGCCCCAGGCGACGAGCTTCAGGCGGATCATTTCCTGGCCGGCCAATGGGTCGACGCCACGGGGATCACCATCGGTAAGGGCTTTGCCGGCGCGATGAAACGACACAACTTCGGCGGTCTGCGGGCCAGCCACGGTGTGTCTGTCTCGCACCGTTCCCATGGCTCCACCGGTCAGTGTCAGGATCCGGGTAAGGTGTTCAAGGGCAAGAAAATGGCCGGTCATATGGGTGCCAGCCAGATCACGAAGCAGAATCTGCAAGTCGTGCAAACGGATGTTACTCGTGGCTTGATCCTGGTGAAGGGTGCCATTCCTGGTTCCAAGAATGCCTGGATCCTGTTGAAGGATGCCGTGAAAAAAGCTTTGCCGGAAGGCGCTCCGTCGCCGGCGTCGCTCAAGCCGACCAATGCGCCGGTTGAAGATGAAACCCCCGTCGCGGCAGCCGCCGATGACGCACCGGTTTCTGATGCAACGCAAGCGCCTGCGGTCGAATCTGAAACCGACGGCGAGCCGTCCGGCGCGTAAGGGGTAAGGGACAATGAAAACCAAAATCCTCACGCTCGACAATAAGGCCGCTGGTGACATCGATCTAAGCGATGCCATCTTCGGGCTCGAGCCTCGCAAGGACATCCTTGCACGCATGGTCAACTATCAGTTGGCGAAGCGTCGGGCCGGGACCCACAAGGTCAAAAACCGGGCAGAAATCAACGGCAACAGCGCCAAAATCTACCGCCAGAAGGGCACCGGTCGTGCCCGTCAGGGTAACGGTAAAGCCCCGCATTTCCGCGGTGGTGGGCGCGCATTCGGACCGACTCCTCGGGATCATTCGATTGATCTGCCGAAAAAGGTCCGTCGTTTGGCCATGATGCATGCCCTGTCGTCGAAAGCGACGGCTGGCAAGCTGATCATCCTGGACGATGCGCTGTCATCGGAGCCAAAGACGAAGCTGTTGAAGGCTCAACTGGCCGCAATGGGTCTGGCGAATGCCTTGATCGTTGGCGGTGCGGAACTTGATCGCAATTTTGCGCTGGCTGCACAGAACANTCCGAATATCGNTGTTCTGCCAACCCAGGGCGCCAACGTTTACGACATCCTGCGCCGCGACACGCTGGTCTTGACCAAAGCGGCCGTCGAAGGTCTGGAGGCACGGTTAAAATGAGCTGGAGATATTTCAACAAATCGACGCCTACGATGGAGCGGATGTACCGCATCATCTTGGCACCAGTGATCACCGAAAAGGCAACGCTGGCTGGCGAACATGGTCAGGTTGTTTTCAAAGTGGCCAATGACGCGACCAAACCGGAAATCAAATCGGCGATCGAAAAGATCTTCGATGTGAAGGTAAAGGCCGTGAACACGTTGCTGGTAAAAGGCAAGACCAAGCGCTTTAAAGGCCGCTTGGGCGTGCGCAGCGACTGGAAAAAGGCTGTGGTGAGTTTGGAAGAAGGGCATTCGATCGACGTCGGTGCCGGCATTTAAGCCGTATCGATAGACCGGATCGAAAGAGGAGTTAAGCAATGGCGCTTAAGAGCTATAAACCGATCACACCAGGCCAGCGCGGTCTGGTTCTGGTCGACCGCTCAGACCTTCATAAAGGGGACCCGATTAAGTCCCTGACCGAAGGCCTGCACAAGCATGGCGGACGCAACAATACTGGTCGCATTACCCAGCGCCGTCGTGGCGGTGGGGCAAAGCGCCGCTATCGCGTCGTGGATTTCAAGCGCCTGAAGCATGATGTTTCGGCGACTGTGGAACGGCTGGAATACGATCCGAACCGCACGGCGTTCATCGCCTTGATCAAATATGACGACGGTGAGCTGAGCTATATCCTGGCCCCGCAGCGCCTCAAAGCCGGTGACAAGATCATCGCCGGTAAGAAGGTCGATGTGAAGCCCGGCAATGCGATGGCCATGGCCAATATGCCGATTGGTACCATCATCCACAATGTGGAGATGAAGCCGGGCAAGGGCGGTCAGATCGCCCGTTCCGCTGGGACCTATGCCCAGTTGGTTGGTCGTGATCAGGGCTATGCTCAGTTGAAGCTGTCTTCTGGTGAATTGCGCGTCGTTCGTGCGGAATGCATGGCGACGGTCGGTGCGGTATCAAATCCGGATCAGCAGAACATCAACCTGGGTAAAGCAGGTCGTAATCGTCATCTGGGCAAGCGCCCGTCAGTTCGTGGCGTTGTCATGAACCCGGTCGATCACCCGCATGGTGGTGGTGAAGGCCGCACCTCTGGTGGTCGCCATCCGGTGACCCCGTGGGGCAAGCCGACCAAAGGCAAGCGCACCCGTTCCAACAAGTCGACGGATAAATTCATTATCCGCCGCCGTAACGCGAAGAAGTAAGGGTAGAGACCATGGCACGCTCGGTATGGAAAGGGCCCTTCGTGGAGTTGAGCCTTCTCAAAAAGGCAGAAAAGACTCGCGATTCAGGCCGCAAGGAGGTGATCAAAACTTGGTCCCGCCGCTCCACCATTCTGCCGCAATTCGTCGGATTGACGTTCGGCGTTCACAACGGTCAGAAATTCATTCCCGTTATGGTGAATGAGCAGATGATCGGCCACAAATTCGGTGAATTTGCGCCGACCCGGACCTATTACGGTCACGCGGCTGATAAAAAGGCGAAGAGGAAGTAACGATGGGTAAGTCGGCAAGAGAACGGTCGCTGACCGATACGGAAGCCCGCTCGGTCCTCCACTCGATCCGGGTCAGCCCGCAAAAGCTGAACCTGGTCGCGACGATGATCCGTGGCAAAGATGTCGGTTCGGCATTGCATGATCTGACCTTCACGCATCGTCGCATTGCGGACACGGTGAAGAAGGCTCTGGAATCGGCTGTGGCCAATGCGGAAAACAATCACCAGCTGGACGTTGACCGGCTGTATGTCAAAGAAGCATTCGTCGGCAAGGCCTTCGTGATGAAACGCATGCGCCCCCGGGCGCGCGGTCGCGTCGGCAAAATTCAAAAGCCGTTTTCAAATCTCACCATTGTGGTGCGTGAGCGTGAGGAGGCCGCATAATGGGTCAGAAAATCAATCCAGTCGGTCTGCGCGTTGGAATCAACCGCACATGGGACTCTCGTTGGTACGCCGATAAGAATTATGCAGAATTGTTGCATAAAGATGTTGCAATGCGTGCCTATCTGCAGGACAAGCTGCAGGCCGCCGGGATTTCCCGTGTGGTGATTGAGCGTCCGGCAGGCCGCGCCCGTGTAACCATTCATACTGCCCGTCCGGGTGTTGTGATCGGTCGCAAGGGTCAGGATATCGAAAAGTTGCGTCGTGATTTGTCGACCCGCTTTGGCGGTGACATCGCGCTGAACATTATCGAAATCCGCAAGCCGGAACTGGATGCCAAGCTGGTCGCTGAAAACATTGCGCAGCAGCTTGAGCGTCGCGTTGCTTTCCGTCGCGCCATGAAGCGTGCGGTACAAAATGCCATGCGCATGGGCGCAGAAGGCATCCGGATCAATTGTGGTGGCCGTTTGGGCGGCGCGGAAATCGCGCGCACGGAATGGTACCGCGAAGGTCGGGTGCCGCTGCACACGTTGCGCGCGGATATCGATTATGGCACGGCTGAAGCAGCCACGACCTACGGGATCTGTGGTGTAAAGGTCTGGATCTTCAAGGGCGAAATCATGGCCCATGATCCATATGCCCAAGACAAGCGTTTGGCGGAACAGGGCGGCACAGCGTCGTCCAGCACCGGCAATACGGGCGGTGGCAACCGCTAAGACTATCGGCAAGGGTTTGCCGGAATTGAGGGTCGCCTCTGTTGGGCGGCTGGACACTGAAAGCGAACATGATGGGCTGGGTCTGATGATCCGCCCCTCTAAGAAAATGGGTTCAAGACGATGTTGTCACCGAAGCGCACGAAGTACCGCAAGCAGCATAAAGGCCGCATCCATGGCAATGCCAAGGGTGGAACCGCGCTGAACTTCGGTTCGATCGGCCTGAAAGCCATGGAGCCGGGCCGTGTTACCGCACGTCAGATCGAAGCCGCCCGTCGTGCTCTGGTCCGCCACATTCGGCGTCAGGGTAAGGTGTGGATTCGTATTTTCCCGGATGTGCCGGTCACGCAAAAGCCTGCCGAAGTCCGGATGGGTAAAGGTAAAGGGTCCGTTGAATTTTGGGCCTGCCGCGTCAAGCCTGGTCGCGTGATGTTTGAAATGGACGGCGTGGCGCCTGAATTGGCCACAGTGGCATTTGAACTTGCGGCCGCCAAGATGCCGATTAAGTGCAAAATTGTCACCCGCATTGGTGGGTAAGGAAGCAAAGTCATGACCAAGATCACGGATCTGCGTCCCAAGACGGACGACGAATTGAAAGCGCAACTGACCGAGTTGCAAAAAGAACAATTCAACCTGCGTTTCCAGGCGGCCGGTGGCCAGTTGGAAAATACCGCGCGGGTTCAGGTGGTGCGCCGCGATATCGCGCGTATCAAGACATTGATGAATGATCGCCAGCGCGCCGCGCAGGCAACCACGGCTTAACGGTCGCGGATTTAGACGGAGGTTCGGATTCATGCCGAAACGCATTCTTACGGGGACAGTGGTCTCCAACGCGACTGACAAGACCATCGTGGTCAAGGTCGAACGCCGGGTTAAGCATCCGGTATTTGGAAAATTCGTGCGCTTGTCGAAGAAATTCATGGCGCATGACGAAAACAACACGGCGCAAGTGGGCGATCACGTCCGCATCCGCGAATGTCGGCCGATTTCCAAGCGTAAGTCTTGGGAATTGCTGGTCGGCGCGGACGCTTAACGTCGATACCTGATCGGGAGTAGGTGCAATGATTCAAATGCAAACCACACTCGATGTAGCGGACAATTCCGGTGCCCGGAAAGTCCAGTGCATCAAGGTGCTCGGCGGTTCAAAACGCCGCTTCGCATCGGTTGGCGATATTATCGTCGTATCGGTGAAGGAAGCCATTCCACGCGGCCGCGTGAAAAAGGGTGCGGTTCATCGCGCCGTTATCGTGCGGACCCGTAAGGAAATCGCCCGTCCGGATGGATCGACCATTAAGTTCGATACCAATGCGGCGGTTCTGATCAACAAAACGAAAGAGCCGATCGGCACGCGTATTTTTGGCCCGGTCGTGCGCGAACTGCGCGCCAAACAGTTCATGAAAATCGTTTCCCTGGCGCCGGAGGTGATCTGATATGGCTGCGAAGATCAAAAAAGGCGACACTGTTGTGGTCCTGTCGGGCCGCGATAAGGGCAAAGAAGGTGAAGTTCTGACGGTTCTGCCGAAAGAAAACCGGGCCACTGTGCAGGGTGTGAATATGGTCAAGCGCCATACCCGCCCCAGCCAGACGACCCAGGGCGGTATCGTTGAAAAGGAAGCCATGATCGACTTGTCTAACCTGGCGATCAAGGATCCGAAAACAGGGGAACCGACTCGCGTTGGTTTCAAAACTCTCGAGGACGGTCGCAAGGTACGTTTTGCCAAGCGATCCGGCGAAAATATCGACGCCTAAGGGCGACGGTTTTAGGAAGGTAAGGGATACGAGCGATGGCTGAAGATCGTTACGTCCCGCGGCTGAAGCAGCTTTACGACGAGAAGGTTAAAGCTGACCTGTTGCAGGAATTTGGGTACAAAAATGCCCTACAGGTGCCGCGGCTGGACAAGATTGTCGTCAATATGGGTGTCGGCGAAGCGTCGGCAGACCGTAAGAAGCTGACGAACGCAATTGCGGAAATGGCGCAGATCACCGGGCAAAAGCCGGTATCGACCAAAGCCAAGAAATCCGTCGCGGGCTTTAAAATCCGTGATGGCATGGCAATTGGCTGCAAGGTTACGCTGCGCGCGGACCGCATGTGGGAATTTCTGGACCGTCTGATCAACATCGCGCTGCCGCGCGTTCGCGATTTCCGCGGTATCAGTGCCAAAAGCTTCGATGGATACGGCAACTATGCCATGGGCCTGCGCGAGCAGATTGTTTTCCCTGAGATCGAATACGATCAGGTAGAAGACGTTCGCGGCATGGATATCATCATCTGCACGACGGCAGGAACGAATGAGGAGGCTTTGAGCCTGCTCACCAAGTTCAATATGCCGTTCGAAAAAGCGTAAGGCGGAGGAGAGAAATCCAATGGCTAAGAAAAGCTCCATTGAAAAGAACAATCGCCGCCGTAAGCTGTCCAAGCGTTATTCGAAAAAACGTGAGGCGCTTAAGGCACTGATCCACAATCGCGACCTTGCTCCGGAAGAGCGGTTCGCGGCGGTGATCAAGCTGGATAGCCTGCCGAAGAATGCGAGCCCGATCCGTGTGCGCAATCGTTGCGAAATCACGGGGCGTCCGCGCGCCTTCTACCGCAAGTTCCGTATTTCCCGTATCGCGCTGCGCGACATGGCCTCTCTTGGCCTTGTCCCCGGTGTGGTCAAGTCAAGCTGGTAAGGAGGATCAAGTCATGTCTATGAGTGATCCGCTTGGCGATATGCTCACCCGCATTCGTAACGGTCAACACGCCCGCAAGGCCGTGGTTCCGGTTCCTGCATCCAACATGCGCATGCGTGTTCTGGACGTATTGAAGCGCGAAGGGTTCATCCGTGGTTATTCTGAGTCGGAAGTCCGCCAGGGTATCCGGGAGCTGTCGATCGAATTGAAATACTCAGATGGCGAACCCGCCATTCGGGAAGTGTCGCGCGTGTCCAAGCCGGGCCGTCGCGTCTATTCAAAAATTAAGGATTTGCCCCGTTTCTACAACGGCCTTGGCATTCAGATCCTCTCTACCCCCCGGGGTGTGATGTCTGACGCCGAAGCCCGCGAAGCGAATGTCGGTGGCGAGATCCTTTGCCGCGTTTATTGATCGGGAGGAGAGAACGATGTCACGCATTGGTATCAATCCAGTAACGATCCCCAGCGGCGTAGATGTAACGCTGGCCAACGGCGTCATTACTGCCAAGGGCAAGAATGGCGAACAGCTGGTTAAGGTTCTGGAAAATGTCGAAGTCACGATTGACGACGGCAAGGTCACAGTGACCCCGTTGCTGAAAACCAAACGCGCCCGTCAGGCCTGGGGTACAACCCGCGCCTTGATCGCAAACGCGGTTGAAGGGGCAAGCACCGGTTTCACAAAGCGTCTTGAAGTGAACGGCGTTGGATATCGCGCGGCGGTTCAGGGGTCTACCCTGAAGCTGTCGCTTGGTTTCAGCCACGACGTGAATTTCCCAATCCCCAGCGATCTGAAGATCGTTGTGGAAGGCGACAAGAGCAACGTGATCTCGATTTCCGGCGCCTCTAAACAGCGCGTCGGTCAGATTGCCAGCGAAATTCGCGCCTATCGGCCGCCAGAGCCTTACAAAGGCAAAGGCGTTAAGTATTCGGACGAGACCATCCTTCGTAAAGAAGGTAAGAAGAAGTAAGGAACGGGTAAAATGCTCAAGACGAAAGAATTATTCGAGCGTCGTAAAGAGCGGACCCGCTTCAAGGTCCGCAAACTTGCGAATGGGCGTCCGCGGTTGTCGGTGTTCCGCTCTTCCAAACAGATCTATGCACAGATCATTGACGATCAGGCAGGGCGTACCCTGGCTGCAGCGTCTTCGATCGACAAGGATCTGAAAGGGAAGCTGAAGACCGGTGCAACGGTAGAGGCTGCTTCAGAAGTCGGCAAATTGCTGGCGGCACGGGCAAAAGACGCTGGTGTAGAAGTCGTGGTCTTTGATCGCGGCGGGTATAAATTCCATGGTCGGGTGAAGGCGCTGGCGGATGCCGCGCGTGAATCCGGTCTGACGTTTTAAGAGTCGGGAGCCGCTGATATGGCACGAGGACCGAGAGAAGATGGTGGTGGTAAAGGTCGCGGACGCGATCGGGACCGCGACAATAGCAACCGGGACAGCAACGAACCGGATCTGACCGAAAAGCTGGTCGCGATCAATCGCGTCGCCAAGGTCGTGAAGGGTGGGCGTCGCTTTGGCTTCGCCGCGTTGGTAATTGTCGGGGACGGCCGGGGTCGTGTTGGCTTCGGATCAGGCAAGGCGCGTGAAGTGCCCGAAGCGATCCGCAAGGCGACCGAACAGGCCCGCAAGACAATGATCCGCGTGCCGTTGCGGGAAGGTCGCACATTGCACCATGACATCAAGGGGCATTTCGGTGCCGGTCGTGTGATGATGCGCGCAGCCCCTCCGGGAACGGGAATTATCGCAGGGGGTCCAACCCGTGCGGTGTTTGAAGCCCTGGGCGTTCAGGACATTGTTGCCAAATCTATTGGCACGTCCAACCCCTATAACATGATCAAGGCTGCTTTTGACGGGCTGAAAAACAGCCAGTCACCGCGTATGGTGGCGTCCCGTCGGGGCTTGAAGGTCGCTGATCTGGTCGGTCGTCGTGATGACGGCGTGGACAACAGCGCCCAGGAGGCGATGAGCAATGGCTGATAAGAAAACCCTGACCGTGCGTCAGATCGGTAGCCCGATCCGTCGCCCCAAAGAACAGCGTGACACGCTGATCGGGCTGGGCCTGAACAAGATGGGCCGCACGCGGGTGTTGGAAGATACCCCGTCGGTGCGCGGAATGATCCGCAAGGTCCATCACATGGTGGAAATCGTCGAAGAGACCAAGTAACGCCGGGGACTGTCCCCAGCAACCGTCTTTTCGCAAGCGTTTGAGGATGCGTATCATGAAACTCAACGAACTCGTCGACAACGAAGGGTCCCGCAAGGACCGCATGCGTGTTGGCCGTGGTGCCGGGTCCGGTAAGGGCAAAACCGGTGGTCGCGGTGTAAAGGGGCAGAAATCCCGCACGGGCGTGTCGATCAATGGTTTCGAAGGCGGGCAAATGCCGCTGTATCGGCGTGTGCCGAAACGCGGCTTTAACAATGTCAGCCGCAAGAACTTTGTCACCGTCAATATCGGTCGCGTCCAGAAATGGGTCGACGACGGCAAGCTGGACATCAGCAAGACCGTGGATGCGGCTGCGCTGGTCGCGTCCGGTCTGTTGACCCAGGCCCGGGATGGCGTGCGCCTGTTGGGCAATGGGGAATTGACGGCTAAGATCAATTTTGACATTGCGGGTGCTTCTAAAACGGCAGTCGATGCGGTGGAAAAAGCCGGTGGCTCTGTCACTGTGCCGACCCCGGTTGCAAAGAAGGAAGGCAAGCGCGTCGCGCGTCGCAAAGAAGCGGCAACAAAACGCGAAGCGCGGCTCGCCGCAAAGTAAGACTTCTGCTGGCCCGCAAGGGTCGGACGGTAACGCGCGGGTCGGGGCGATGAGACGAGATAAAGTCCTTTCGCCCCGCTCGCGCATTTCCTATATACGATGCTCGTATATACGGTATGTGTGCACACACAGGGCGTCCCTGCAGGCTTCAGCCTCCTGAAGAAGTGGGATCCGCGCCCCGGTGGTCAGAGGATGAGGACGGGACAGACCCATGGCATCAGCCGCGGAACAACTGGCAGCGAACTTCAATTTCAGCTCGATCGCGAAAGCGACAGAGCTTAAGCAGCGACTGTGGTTTACCCTTGGCGCATTGATTGTGTACCGGATCGGAACCTATATTCCTCTGCCGGGCATTGATCCGACCATCCTGAATGACATTTTCGAACAACAGCGCGGCGGCGTGCTGGATATGGTCAACGCCTTTGCGGGCGGGGCCATCGGGCGCATGGCAATTTTTGCGCTTGGCATCATGCCATACATTTCCGCCTCTATTATCATGCAGTTGCTGACCACCGTGTTTCCAACGCTGGAGCAATTGAAGAAAGAGGGCGAAACCGGCCGCAAGAAAATCAATCAGTATACCCGTTACCTGACCGTCGTTCTGGCTGTGGTTCAGGGTTATGGGATCGCTGTTGGTCTGGAAGGTCTGCAAACCTCAACCGGGGCCAGTGCTGTTGTGGATCCGGGCATGTTCTTCCGGGCCTCTGCGGTTATCACGCTGGTTGGCGGGACGGTTTTCATGATGTGGCTGGGCGAACAGATCACCCAGCGGGGCGTCGGTAACGGTATTTCGCTGATTATTTTCTCCGGGATTGTGGCTGGTTTCCCTGCTGCCCTGGCTGCGACCTTTGAACTGGGCCGCAGCGGCCAGCTGTCCACTCCCCTGTTGCTGGGTGTTTTGATCCTGGCGGTGGCTGTGATTGTGTTCATTGTTTTTGTCGAGCGGGCTCAGCGCCGAATTCTGGTTCAGTATCCCAAGCGCCAGGTTGGCAATAAGATGTTTGGCGGCGACAGCTCACACCTGCCGTTGAAGCTTAACACGGCAGGCGTGATCCCCCCGATTTTCGCAAGCTCGATCCTGTTGATGCCGTTGACGGTCGCTAATTTCTCTGGCCCGTCCAGCACTGATGGTGGGATTCTGTCCTTCCTGACGGCCAATCTGGGCCATGGTCAGCCCCTGTATCTGGCCTTGTATGTCTCGATGATCGTGTTCTTTGCGTTTTTCTATACCGCAGTTGTGTTCAATCCAACCGACACCGCTGACAATCTGAAGCGCAATGGTGGTTTTGTTCCAGGGATTCGCCCCGGCAAGAATACGGCTGATTATCTGGATTATGTCCTGACACGCCTGACGGTGATTGGTGCGGCCTATCTGGCAATCGTTTGTATCCTGCCGGAAATTCTGATCGCCAACCTGTCTGTTCCTTTTTATCTTGGCGGAACGACGTTGTTGATTGTTGTCACGGTGACGATGGATACGGTAACGCAAATTCAAAGCCATTTGATTGCGCATCAGTATGAAGGGCTGATCAAGAAGTCCAAGCTGCGGGGGAAAAAACGATGAACATCATTCTGCTGGGTCCGCCCGGCGCGGGGAAGGGAACCCAGGCGAAGCGTCTGGAAGAATCTCGCGGCATGGTGCAATTGTCTACCGGCGATATGCTGCGCGCCGAAGTACAAAGCGAAAGCGCCCTGGGCAAGGAAGCAAAGGCTGTGATGGATGCGGGCAAACTGGTGTCCGATGCCCTGGTGATTGGCATTATTGGCAACCGCATTGACCAGCCGGACTGCAATAATGGTTTTATCCTGGACGGTTTCCCGCGCACGGTTGCGCAGGCCGAAGCCCTGGACGGGATGCTGGAAGAAAAAGGTATGACCTTGGATGCGGTCATCGAAATGAAGGTTGATGACGCGGCACTGACAGAGCGGATCACCGGGCGTTATACCTGTGGGACCTGTGGTCAGGGATATCACGACACATTTCATAAGCCGGCAAAGCCAGGCATATGTGACAAATGCGGCGGGACAGAGTTTAAGCGTCGCGCCGATGACAATGCGGAAACCGTGACATCACGGTTGGAAGCCTATCACGCACAGACGGCGCCAATCCTGCCGTATTATGCGGATAAGGGCATGCTGAAATCTGTAGATGGCATGGCCGATATGGACGAAGTAACCCGTCAAATCGAGAAGGTGCTCGGTTAAGATCGAGACCCTTGTCATGATGGTGTAAGAAAAACTGAAACTCTGGATGTTTTCAGGGTGGTGGTGCGTTGACAAGCGGGCGGTTTTCCCTATACTCCGCGCGCTTTACTGGGTGGTTGTCCAGAAGCGCTTGAAATATAAGCGACTTCGCGAGTCACGCCATGCAGTTGAATCGAATTTGGGACCGATAGGGTCCAGGCAGATCAAGAGACGGACTTAAAAAAGTTCAAAAAATTGATCTGATCGTAATCTGAGTTGATCGATGGAGACGTCGCAGACGTCTCCTAAACACGTTTGAAGGAGTACGCGACGTGGCACGTATCGCCGGCGTTAACATCCCGACCAACAAGCGAGTGCTGGTCGCGCTGACTTACATTACCGGCATTGGCCCTGCGAAATCTGTAGAGATTTTGGGCAAATGCACCATTGATCCCACCAAGCGCGTGAACGAGCTGGGGGAAGATGAACTGGCCCGGATCCGTGAAGTGATCGATCGGGACTATACGGTAGAGGGTGACCTGCGCCGTGAAGTCGCGATGAACATCAAGCGTCTGATGGACCTTGGTTGCTATCGCGGCCTGCGTCACCGCAAGGGCCTGCCGGTTCGGGGTCAGCGCACCCACACGAATGCGCGCACCCGCAAGGGCCCTGCCCGCGCGATCGCTGGTAAGAAGAAGTAATACGGTCTGCCAGTTGGCAGGGCGGCGCGGGGCATTTCTGTACCCGCGTGCGAAATGAAGGACGGAATAGACTATGGCTAAGGCTCCGGT
>NZSA01000053.1 GCA_002696645.1 Rhodospirillales bacterium
CATCAAGGGCAAAATCAAACGCGCCGGATGGGATGATGCCTTCCTCACAAAGCTCTTCGCTCATATGCGATAGCCCTGCCTCAAGGGGGGAGGGGTAAAATATGGGGCTCCCCTCCTCAAGGGGGGAGGGCAATAGAAAGTTCTCATGCGATGGGCGGGACCAGCTATCCGTCCTTAGAATTCAGTTTGAAATTTTAGTTCCAAAGCCATTTTCTTCGGCGACGCTCAGCGTATGGATGGCAATGGCGGTGTCTTGTACGCCGGTGCCGGTCAGGTCACAGATAGTCACATCACTGGCGGATTTGCGTCCCTTTTTCGGGGTGCTTAGGATAGCGCCCAACTCTGCAACGGGCATGTCTTCTGGCACGATTCCGGCCCCGACCGCGTGATGCAATTCGCCCAGGCGGGCCGACTGGCTGTGACGGTCACAGGTGAACAGATCCGCTTCTGCGATCACATCAGGCGCCAGTTCGTTCTTATGTTCCGCATCCGACCCCATGGCGGTGATGTGCAGGCCGGGATGCAGCATGCTGGCATCAATCAAGGGTTTACGGCTGGGGGTGGTGGTGACCACGATGTCGGAGTCCCGCACCAGACCGGCGATTGAACTGGAAACCGTAACATTGGCCGATGTCAGGCGTTCAATATCCTGGGCGCAGGCTTTGGCCTTATCGGCATCGCGCCCCCAGACATGGACCGTATCAATAGGCCGCACCATCGCCAGGGCCTGCATTTGCAGCCGGGCCTGAACGCCGGTGCCGATCACACCGGCGCGTGTCGCCCCTTCCGGGGCCAGACAGCGGGCGGCGACCGCGCCTGCCGCTGCGGTGCGCATGTCAGTCAGATAACCATTGTCCAACAGCACCGCGCGAACCTGGCCTGTCGTGGCATCATGGACAACCATCAGTCCGCTGGTGGTTGGCAGGCCGATTTTGGGATTGTCAAAAAAGCCGGGGCTGATCTTGATCGCAAATCCTTCCAGACCGGGGACATAGGCGGTTTTTACGTCCACTTCGCCATTCTTGTCTTCCATATCCATCCGCAGGATGGGCGGCATGGAGACTTTGCCCGCCGATAGTTTCTTGAAAGCATCTGCGATCAAATCGATCAGGGGCATATCCAGCGATACCGCCTGGCGCAGCTCGTTTTCTGTCAGGATCAGAATTTCCCGCATTGGGTTATGCTCCTCCGTCGGGTTGCACAGTGGCAAGGTCAACATCTTCCCCACCTGCGATGCGGGTGAAGATATCCATATCAACATTTCTGCCGCTGATCACAACGGCAATTCGTTTGCCTTTGGCTTGTATTTTATCGGCCAGCAGGGCGGCGACGCCAACGCTGCCCCCACCTTCTGCAACAATTTGTTGATCGCGATACAGGGCGCGCATGCCTGCTGCAATCTCTGCCTCGCTGACCAACAATGTCTCATCCACCAGATCGCGGCACATGGCGAAGGTATAGTCATTCTCCAGGCCAATGCCGCCGCCAAGCGAATCCGCCAGCGTCGGCGTTTCAACCACTTCAACAGGATGGCCTGCGCGGATGCTGTCATACATGGCGGGCCCGCGTTCCATGGTGACGCCGATAATTCTGGTGTCGGGCTTCAGGGTTTTCACAGCCTTGGCAATACCCGCCATCAGGCCGCCCCCGGATAGCGGCACGATGACCATATCCAGTTCCGGCCAATCCTCGATCAATTCAAGCCCAATCGTGCCCTGACCGGCAATGACATCGGGATGATCAAAGGGGGACAGATAGACCAGGCCTTCCTCTTTCATCAGGCGCAGGGCTTCCACCTCTGCCTCATCCTGGCTTTTGCCACAGATGCGGACCTCGCCCCCGAATCGTTTGATGCCATCGATCTTCACTTTGGGCACCAGTTCGGACATGCAGATCACCGCGCGCACGCCCAGCAAATTGGCTGCATAGGCAACGCCGCGCCCATGATTCCCGGTGGAGCATGTCACGACCCCCTTGGCACGGTCTTCCTTCGATAGAGTCATAATCGCATTGGTCGCACCGCGCAGTTTGAACGCGCCGGTCGCCTGTAAGGTTTCCAGCTTCAGGCGAACCTCTGCCCCACACGCATCGGACAGCGGAAAGGCTGGCACCAGGGGGGTGCGCAGCACATGCGGGGCTATTTGATCGCGGGCCGCCTCAATCGCGGAAAAGGGAACGTGTTTCTGTGTCATCCTGCCAAGGTATGTGCCTGAACCCGATAGCACAAGATACCGATGTATTGTCGGCGAAACACGAACCTGCTCTAGTATGGGAAAGCCTGTTTTCATATCACTGCCCCCATGCTTCTTCTCCGAAAGGCCAATTGACGATGAACATTACACGGCAATCCGCTGGTGTTCTGGTGGCTGAAATGCGGACGGGTCGGTTGCGTTGTGTTGAGGTGATGGAAGCTTTTGCTGATCGGATAGAGCGGTATAATTCACGCGTGAATGCGATCATTCAGTTGGACCTGGTCAAGGCTTTAGATGCTGCTGCGGTCGCAGATAAGGCGCGCGATGCCGGACAGGCGATGGGGCCGTTATTCGGCCTGCCGGTTGCGGTGAAGGATAATTATGATGTGGTCGGGTTTCGCACCACCTATGGCGCGCCCGCCTTGCGCAACAATTGGCCCGATTCAGACAGCCTGCATATCGCGCGGATGAAGGCGGCCGGTGCCATTGTCGTGGGCAAAACAAACATGCCGGAATTCGCCTTTGGGGAGGATACGGATAATCCCCTGTGGGGGCGCACGCGCAATCCCTATTGCCTGAGCCGCACGGCCGGATCCAGTTCCGGCGGGTCCGGCGCAGCACTGGCATTGGATCTGGTCGCGTTGGCCGATGGCAGTGATCTGGGCGGATCAACCCGCATCCCCGCCAGTTGGTGCAATATCGTCGGCTATCGCCCGACCACTGGGGTGGTGCCTAAGGTTCCCAGTGTGGCCCCGTTCGACCGGTTGCATGTGATGGGGCCTATGGCGCGCCGGGTGGATGATATCCGTCTTTCCCTGTCAGTGGTGTGTGGCCGTGATGTCAGAAGCCCGATTACCGCCCCGTTCGGACCACAGGAATTCGCCGCGCCGCTGACAGGCAATCTGGCGGGAATACGGATCTCCTTTTCCGTGGACAGCGCGATGTTTCGCATCGATTCCTCGGTGACGGACGCCCTGACCGCCTGTGCGGATGTATTGTCAAGGGCGGGGGCCAGGGTAACCGACGCCGCGCCAGACGTTCGCTTCCTTGCCCGCAGCCAGCCCATCTTTCGTGCCCTGTGCGCGGCGGAATATGCCGGCTGGGCAGTGGATGAGCATGGTTTGGAACTGGGGCATCTGATCCTGGACCTGGTGGGCCAGTCCCGCCGTCTGACAGGGTATGAGATTGAGCGCGCCAATATGATGCGGGTCAAGGCCTGGCACCGCATGGCAAATTTCTTCGACAGTTATGATCTGGTCTGTTGGTCAACCAGCAGCGGTTCCCCCTTTGCGCCGGATATGCCGGGCCTGAAGGAATTTGACTGGGATACCGTTTGCATCAGCCCGGCGCTGGATTTGCCCAGCATCTCTGTGCCGGCAGGGTTCACCCAGGATGGATTGCCAACAGGCCTTCATATCCTGGGCCCGCCCGGCAGCGACCGGCTGGTGCTGGAAGCGGCGGAGGCAATAGAGCGCGGTCTGCAAATGTGGCAGCGCAATCCCCCGAATGAGAAACTGGAATTGGCCGTTTCCAAATGAAAAGACACTTCCAGTGGACCCGGAAGTGTCTATATTCATTCTGGTAACTGGATTATTGCCAGATAACAGATTTACTGCATGCCCTGATAGCGCTGCCGCAATTCGGGGTCGGTCTGTAACGTTTCAAAGATCATATTGTATTGTTCAACACTCAGGCCCGCTTGCTCGACCGCCATTGCCATCTGGGTCCTGATGTCTTCGACCGCTTGTGGGTCGTTGGGGTCAACCTCGCCGCTATCGACCCGGCTTTGCCATTCTTCCTGTATGGCGACCACTGAGCTTTGTGCAGAGGCAAAGGATTGCAGTTGTGCATCGCTAATGTCGGCAGCAGCTGACTGAGTCAGCTGAAATTCCTGAGTGATTTTCTGGCTTGCGGGTGTGCTGGAGTCAGCTAGGGCCGGGCCGGTCGCTGCGCCGATGGTCAATGCGCCGACCACAATCATGCTTTTGATCATGGCGCTAGATCCGATTGCCTTGAGCTGTGTCTTGATGGTCAAGATTCTGTCCTCCTGAGAGTGTCAATTAGGTGTGTCATGCATCTTGTGATGCCAGTAAGCGTGTCATGCATCTTGTGATGCGGGCACCCCGCAATGCGGGGCGTCACACTATCGACAGCCGGGAGGAGAAATAGTTCCATCCAAATGTGTGCTTTTTTCAGGGAACTTTTCTGGCGTGGCGGCGTCCCTATATTACGATACGCAAGGGAGCCTGTTTCGTATGTCGAAGGAAAAGTTTGAGGTCACGTCCAGGATCGCAGCGGAATTGCCTCATTTGCGCCGTTTCGCGCGGGTTCTGACAGGGCATCCCGAAATGGCGGATGATGTGGTGCAGGATACGGTAGAGCGCGGATTGCGGAAATGGTCAAAATGGCGGCGCGACGGGTCGATCCGAAGCTGGTTATTTGGCATTGAATATCGCGTTTTTCTGGATCACTGCAAACATCGCGCGCGCCCGGCAGAGGTCGGTGTCGCCCAAGATTTGGATGCGATGTCAGAGTCACGTGCGGATTTTGCCGATGATCCGGCGCAAATCCACCATCTGACGTTATCGCGGGTTATGGCAGCGGTTGAGGAATTGCCCGTGCAACAGCGTTCTGTGCTCTCTCTGGTGATATTGGAGGGGATGAGTTATGACGAGGTGGCGAAGATTGTGAATGCGCCGATTGGCACGGTACGCTCGCGGCTGTTTCGCGCCCGGGAGTCATTGCGAACCGTGTGTCCAGACGACGCAGATATGGATCAGGAATCCGAAACAGCGACAGACGCCCCCTATTTGAGGCAGGTCAAATGAGGAATATTCTCAAAACTGTATTCGCATTCAGGTGGATCGGAACTTCCGAAGGGGAAGACGCGATTCTGAAATCGCGTGAGATACGGGTGATCAATGCCGTGGATGGCCCCCGAATAGGCGGGACGGCCCGTTCGAAGGTCAGCCATCCCCATCGTGATGAGACCCGTGCGAATGTGGCAGAACTGGAAACGATCGCGGCACATCGTCGGGTCGACGGGTATCTTCATGCGTGTTTTGATCCGGTCCTCACAGAGGAAATTCCCCCGCGACTACTTCGCGCCCTTGAGTCCGATCAGGAAGTATATCGCCGTCAGGACGAAAAGAATGGACCCATTGGCACACGCGGTATGTTGATCATTCCCCATAAACAGGCGATTGCCGCCTGCCTTGTGATCTGTGCCTTTTCCGTTTTTATCGGATGGCATGTGGCGGATATGGTCTCGCCCGGTAGCAATGGGACAAGTCCCGTCGCCTCAGGGGGGACAACCGGGACAGAGGCATCGATAGTTGGCGGCCTGCCACAATCAACCCTACAGGAAACGTCGACCCATTATCCAAACGCCAATGGCAATGTTGAAAAAGCAGGCATGCCGACCCAGCAGACGGCTGGCACGTCAGCGGAACTGGCCTTGCCTGATGGCTATGGTGTCAGTCCCGCGGTCACTCCAATAACCGGCGATACGACCGCCCCGATCACTGTTGAAAATTAGGAAATCTGTGGAATTGGATCCAGGTTCAACAGCCTTTGTCGGATGGATTGTTCGCTGATATCGAACCGGCGGACGACATCCTGGCAATAGGGGTTAAAGCGGCAGACTTCTTCAAACAACTGCATATCATGGCGCACGCTGTCGACCGCATCCATCAGGAAGCCGAAGGACACCGTGTCGATCTCTGTGCGCTCAAATCCGCTATGGGAGATGATCTGACCGATGTAATGGGTCAGGAACAGCGTTTCTGCCAATTCCCGGTCATGGGTGTCGGCAGTTTTTTCCACCACGACAAAGCCTTCCTGGCGCAACCGATCCCGGAAGGGCTGGTCCAGTTCAGGGCTTAGATTCGATTCCGTGATGACGATGCGGAAACCAGAGACATTTCCCGCCTTCTTCGCATAGCTTTCGGGCCCGAACATCGGGTGGGTGCAAATATAGGGCTGATTGGGCACCAGATCGCGGATCAGCTGGCCCGTATAGCCTTTGACGGTTGCGACATCGATCAGGATGGTATCCGGGCGCAATCGGTCGCGGATCGAGAGCAGCGTATCGGCATAGGCACTGATTGGCATGCACAACAGCAAGGCATCACAGTTCAAAGCGTCTTCCAGCGTTGTGAACAGGCCGTCTCCCGGTGTGGCGCGACGACGATACAGGCGCACGGATACATCTGGCAGAAAACGCTCTGCCAATTTGTGCAGGAACGAGCCGAAATGCCCATAACCCAAGATACCCAGCGAGAAGCCCGCCATTTTCACCACTCCATACTGCGATAATGCCGCGTCTTTATCGGCTTCGTCGCCAATGGGCAACCGTGCTGCCATGCAAACGCAACAATTGAAGCATTGGACGAACCGGGTTTAGGGGCGATATACTAGGGGAAACATAAGGAGCAATGCGGAATGGCGGATTTTGAGAAGAAGACTTTGGCGGAATGGCGCGCCCTGTTGGAAAAGGAATCCAAGGGGAAGGGCGAAGCCGATTTGACCTGGGACTCCCCGGAAGGAATATCGGTAAAGCCGCTGTACACCGCTGAGGATCTGGCCGGGCTTGAGCATATCGACACGATGCCGGGTTTCGCGCCCTTCACCCGCGGCCCCAAGGCATCGATGTATGTTGGTCAGCCCTGGACCGTGCGCCAATATGCCGGTTTCTCTACCGCCGAAGAATCAAATGCATTCTATCGCCGCAATCTGGCGGGTGGGCAGAAGGGGTTGTCTGTTGCCTTCGATCTGGCGACCCATCGTGGCTATGACAGTGATCATCCTCGTGTCGTGGGCGATGTGGGCAAGGCGGGTGTTGCGATTGACAGCGTTGAGGATATGAAGATCCTGTTCGACCAGATTCCCCTGGATCAGATGTCGGTTTCCATGACCATGAATGGGGCGGTGCTGCCGGTTCTGGCAGGCTATATCGTCGCGGCGGAGGAACAGGGCGTATCCCCGGAAAAGCTGTCCGGGACGATCCAGAATGATGTGTTGAAGGAATTCATGGTCCGCAACACCTATATCTATCCCCCCAATCCATCGATGCGGATCGTGGCGGATATTATTGAATATACCGCCCAGAACATGCCGCGTTTCAACTCAATCTCGATTTCTGGCTATCACATGCAGGAGGCGGGATCGACGCTCACTCAGGAACTGGCGTTTACGCTGGCTGACGGGCTGGAATATGTGCGTGTGGCGGCTGCCAAGGGATTGGATGTGGATGCCTTTGCGCCGCGTTTGAGTTTCTTTTTCTGTATCGGTATGAATTTCTTCATGGAGGTCGCGAAGCTGCGCGCGGCGCGGTTCCTGTGGGCCGATCTGATGAAAAAGCACTTCCAGCCGAAGAATCCAAAATCGTTGATG
This sequence comes from Rhodospirillales bacterium, assembly GCA_002696645.1. GTDB lineage: Bacteria > Pseudomonadota > Alphaproteobacteria > UBA8366 > Aestuariispiraceae > Pacificispira. The sequence continues at coordinate 7,587 of NZSA01000053.1, forward strand.
TTGCGCACCCATTGCCAGACATCCGGCTGGTCGCTGACGGAACAGGACCCCTATAACAATGTCGTGCGCACGGCGGTTGAGGCGATGGCAGCCACGCTGGGCGGCACGCAATCGCTGCATACCAATGCTTTTGACGAGGCAATTGGCCTGCCCACGGATTTCTCTGCCCGGATTGCCCGCAATACGCAATTGATCCTGCAGGAGGAAACCCAGATCACCCGCACCGTCGACCCGATGGCAGGCTCTTATTACGTGGAAAGCCTGACCGGTGCGATGATTGAGGAAGCCCGCAAGCTGATCGATGAAGTCGAAGCCATGGGTGGTATGACCAAGGCGGTCGATACCGGTTGGCCAAAGATGAAGATCGAAGAAAGCGCGGCAGCCCGCCAGGCCCGAATTGATCGGGGCGAGGAAACCATTGTTGGTGTCAATAAATACAAATCCGGCGATAAGGACCGCATCGATATTCTGGATATCGACAATGATCAGGTGCGCGAGAAACAGGTTGCGCGGTTAAAGAAAATCCGCGCCAGCCGGGATCAGGCGGCGTGTGATGCGGCCCTGGACGCCCTGACCGCTGCGGCGCAGGATGGTTCTGGCAATTTGCTGGACCTGGCCGTTAAGGCCACGCGGGCGCGGGCTACAGTGGGCGAGATTTCTGATGCGATGGAAAAGGCGTTCACCCGGCACCGGGCCGTCATTCGCTCCATTACCGGGGTCTATGGCTCCGCCTATGACGGGGATGCGGGCTTTATGAAGATACAAGAGGATATTGCCGGATTTGTCGAACGCCAGGGCCGCCGCCCACGCATGCTGGTGGTGAAAATGGGCCAGGATGGGCATGATCGTGGCGCCAAGGTCATCGCCACCGCCTTTGCCGATATCGGCTTTGACGTGGATATCGGGCCACTGTTCCAAACCCCGGAAGAGGCCGCCAACCAGGCGATTGAGGCGGATGTTCATGTAATTGGTGTTTCTTCTCAGGCAGCGGGTCACAAAACACTGGTGCCCCAGATGATCAAGGCCCTGAAGGACAAGGGCGCCAATGATATCCTGATCGTCTGTGGCGGCGTCATTCCGCCTCAGGATTATGACTTCCTGCTGGAAGCAGGCGTCTCAGCAATTTACGGCCCGGGAACAAATATCCCGGCGGCTGCGGGCGAAATTCTGGGCCTGATCGAAGAGGCGGTGGCAGCACAGGCAGCTGAGTAGGGTTGCAAAAAGGACCATATAGACAGCGTCGCTATTAGTGCCTATATTAACATCATAAGATTTAGAGGTGAGAACGGCCTCCTCACGCACCCGGGAACGGGTATAGTAGCCGAAAGGTGAAGAGATCCAGGGGTGGGCAACCTGGCTAAATCTGATTGAATTGGTAAGGCTCTCACAGAAATGTGGGAGCTTTACTTTTTGGGCACGCTTTTAAGGTATCCCTTTCCACATCGATTGGTGATTTTAGCAAAGGAAACAGGATAGAATGAAGCGATATGATAGTTTCCTGATGAATCTCTTTGAATTGAAAGTGCAATCAAGAGGCCATTCCCAAGTTCAGGAATCAGCGAAATCAACTCAATCTTATTCTCATTTTTAAAATCATCTCCAATATAATCGGGTGTTGAGATAACGCGCTGTAAATAGGGCAGACAGCGGGAAAAATCTTCAGGATGACGACGTGCCGCGTGAATTTGAGCATTTGATGAAAGGATAACATCTCCTTCTTCCAACTCTATACCCTGGCATTCAAAAATTAAATTCACTGGCATTGGGCCAAAGTTAAGTGGTGAGTAGACTTGAGGTGTTCTGATTATTTTGTTGGACGTTGTCATTTTACAATTTTCACTAGTTTTCTGTTTTTAACTCTCTCCTCATCTTGTTAGCATTCAATGTTGCTAGAATCATTGACCTTTTTCCGGCATCCGTTTTACGCAACACGGTAACTGCAAGGTTTTGGTTTGCAGTGTTAGGATTTAGTCTGTGCCGGGCTTGTTGTCCCGGATGAGTCCGCGCCTGCGGGAAAAGTCGCTGAGGCGCAGTTGGGTGCGTTGGCGCATCAACTGAACATGGCTGCGCAGGGTGGGGGTCTGTTTGGGTTCCAGGACCAGGCCAATTTCTGTGATTTTTCCATCCTCATCAATGGTCCGTACCACCAGTTCGACGCTGCCCAGGCGGGCGCGGTCGCCTTGGGCGGGCTGGCCATGGAATTCCTGGGTCATGAAGTCCGCCAGGGACAGTTGGGCATTTGCGGCAGGAACGGTCGCGCCATATTGTTCTGATACATCCGCCAGTGTCGCCTCCGCCGATAGGGTGAAGTCGCCTAGAATGGCGGTGTCATCGGACCCGGCGGGTGCCGCATAGATGTTATCCAGCAAGGAGATCAGGCGGGGGGCGGCGAATAGATAAACATGGTCATTCGCCTTCAAAGGCCCTGCCTTATGCACGGTCAGGGCCTGACCATCGCGCAGGATCAGCACCGGCCTTGCCCAGCGCGGTACGCGATCGCCCCGGGCGACGGTGCTGTCTGGATGAATGCGATAGGAAATAAGCTCCATCGCAGCATTGCCGGGCAGTTCCAGTTCCACACGCTCAACAATACCCGGCTCGTCCGGGGCCAGCACCTTCAGTTTTCGGGCGGTCAGCGGGATCGTCCAACCCTGAATCAACAGGGACGACAGAACCATGATGAAAACGATGTTGAAGTATAAATCCCCATTGGGAACCCCACCCAAAGTGGGCATGACTGCCAACAGGATAGAGACCGCGCCGCGCAGCCCCACCCAGCCGACAAAACCGATTTCGCGGTTTGAGAACCGAAAGGGCTTGAGGCAAAGATAGGTGGCAACGGGCCGGGCGATGAAGATCAGGAACAGCGCCAAAATGATCGCGGGCAGGGCAACAGCGGCAAATTGTGAAGGGGTCGCCAACAAACCCAGCGCCAGGAACATGCCAATCTGGGCCAGCCATGTCATGCCCACCTGAAAGCGCCGCAACCGGGCGGCATAACGAACCCCGCGGGCGCGGGCGACGACGCCGGCCAGATAGGCCGCCAGAAACCCGCTGCCGCCAATCAATCCGGTTCCGGCAAAAAGCATCAGGGCGGCGGCCAGGGCCAGGATGGGATACAGCCCGGCCTCTAAACTGCGCATCCAGTTCAGCATCCAGGCGATGGCGAACCCACCGACCAGCCCGGCCAGGAAACCGATCCCAATTTGTTGTGCGAACCGGTTCAGCAATTCCCATCCCAATGTATCCAGCGGCAACCCTTCGCTTGCGGCAATCAGACTGACCAGGCTGGCGACCAAAAAGATTGCCATCGGGTCGTTGGCACCGGATTCGATTTCCAGCGTTGTGCGCACACGATTGCGCAGCGTAATGCGCCCCGTGCGCAGCAAAAAGAACACCGCCGCCGCATCGGTAGAAGCAACGATCGCACCGATCAGCATCCCTTCCTGCCAATCAAGATCCAGTAGAAAGTAAGCCGCCACACCGACCAGACCGGTCGTCAGGATGACGCCCAATGTGGCCAGAACCAGGGCCGGTGCGCCGGCCGTGCGGTAACTTTTCAAAGGGGTTTCAAAACCACTGTCGAACAGGATGATCGCCAATGCCAGGGAGCCGATGAAATAGGCCGTGGCCCCGCTGTCAAAATCAATCCCCAACAGGCCGTCTTCGCCGGCCAAAAGGCCGATACCCAGAAACACCAGCAATAGGGGCGCGCCAACACGCTGAGAGATCAGGCTGGTCAGCGCACTGATGGCGACCAGCCCAGACCCGATAAGGATTGCAATGTTGATGCCGTCAAACACGTTTTTTCTTCTTTATAAATGCAATGAACTAGATATAGGGCATCTGACGAATATTTATAGCGATAGAATTGTTTGCAGGCAGCCAAACAGGCCTGACCCCCTACAATGGGATCACCCCCCGGCCTGACTGCGGCACAAGGCATCGGCGCGGGATTTGAACAGGGTGGCCTGCTGGGCAGTGATGGTGCCATCTGCCTGCATCTTATCGATCCCGGCATCGCGTTCGGTGACACAGGCCTGATAGGCGGCCTCTGCTGGATCAATGGGGGCAATGGGGGCGGGCATCAGGTCGTCGCGGTGGTGCCAGGCGATCACACCGGCGCTAGCAATCATGACCAGAACTGCAATCACACGACCCAGCATGATTGGATCCTTACTGCATGGGATTAAGCGACATCAATGGTACCATTAATTTCCACAGTCAGGTCCACCCCGTCTACCGTCAGGACCATTTTTGCTTTAAGCGGTGAGTCCAGTCCCCCTTTTTCTGAGGCCTGGCGCACCGCAGCCTCTATTTCCCGTTGGGAGGTGACCCCCACCGTTTTCAGGAACTTGCGGACGGACATGTTAAAGGCATCTTCATTCATGGCAGATTACTCCTGTTTCAGCCGACTTCATTCAAGGGCAGGTTGACCAGAAGGTTCTGGGGCTTCATGCGCAGGGTGTTGGTATCATCCATCGCCAGGCCCAGATAGATCGGTCGACCCTGGACCCGCTCCAGCACTGCATCCTGGTTTTTGATCTCCAGACGGAACAGAGACAACAGACGGGCAAGCCGGGCTTCTTGAGGCTCCTTCCCATGATACAGATCATTCAGCAGCGCCGAGGATTCCGTGTCCAACCCGGTATGCCAGACCCATTTCTCGTCCCGAATGGATTGCACGGGGTGAATCCGGCATTCCACGTCCAGAAAATAGGCGATCCATTTCTCCGCCACCCGACAAAAGGCATCCAGACCCGGCTGGGCGAAGGTCAGGTTCAGCACCGTATCAAACCGATCAGATCGGGCCCAATAACTGCCTGCCGTTTCTTCGGTCAGGACATCCAGATCCACCTGGGGCATCGCGGTTTTGCTTTCCACCAACAGGCGTCCCAGGTCGCCAAACCCGCCGGTCGTGGCATAACGATCCACGGTTTCTTCATCGGCCAGCATGATCTGACCATCCTGAATGGTTACCTTTTGCGTGCGAAAGAACAGCTCTGCTGCGCGCGCTTGCAGCGGGTTTTGTTCGGCATTCAAAATGTGACGCATCACGGCATGGGCCAATTGATCCATAAACAGCGCGGGGACGGGAAAGGTCGGCCCCTGGACCAGTTTACGATATGCGGCTTCCAGGGTTCCGGCCTGAACCAGAAGGTCGCGGAAATTCAGAAAAACCTCAAAATTGTAACGCGCATCCTGGTCTTCGAAAGCATCCAGCCGCGCGGTTTCAATATGTTGACGTGGGTTGTCCATCAGGTCGGCATGAACCGCCCGCTCTATGGCGCAGGACTCGGCGACCGGTGCTAATTCCGGGCGGCTCAGATAGGCGCAAATCAGCGCATCGGTGACCGGCAAATGCCCTTCGGCATTCGGGGGGGTCAGTCCATAACCGGAGGATATCCAAAAATCGGGTCGAGAGGCCATAATCACCTATAACTCCCAGCTTGGGCCAGCAAGCAAGCCGCTGAGCTTCAGGGTTTGAGGCTTTCCATCGCTGGTGATGATCAAGTCACCCGTGTCCGTCAGGTCTGTGACCAGACCGCGCACCAGCGTCCCATCATTGGGGAAGCTGACCTGACTATCGCGCCCGGCGGCGCGTTCCAGCCATAAATCCTTGATAGAGACCAGGCCATCACGCTGCCAGCGATCCAGCCAGTTCAGAAAATAGCGACAGAAGCTTTCCAGCAAAGCCGGGGCTGAGGCTTCCCCGGCCCCCTCTTCATACAGCGATGTGCGGTCCAGTGTTTCACCGGGAAAGGGGTTTTTAGGATTGCCCATGATATCAATGGAAATCCGCGCCAAGATCCAGTCAGGAACAGTTGAAAGGTCCTCTTGCTGGGTGAATAAGGCCAGCCCCCCGGCCAGAGCGCCATTCACAAATAAGCGGTCAGGCCACGCCATATGAACCGCAACGCCCGGCGGCAGGGTCGCGCCCAGGGCATCATTGGCCGCTAGCATCAGGGGATAGATCACCTGAATCGCGTGCGATAATTCCGTTTCCGGTGCCAGCATGATAATGGCGTCCAACTGATCGGGGCGTTGTGAATAGCACACCGTACCGGGATCCATCCGCCTGCGTGTTGCGCGATACAGTGCCTCCCCCGGCAGGTTTGCATCGGGGGCGAAACCCATTCCAGTAAACAGCGGTGGTAGATTCAGGTCTTGTGACGGCACAGAGAACACACTTTCACGAAACGAAGTCTTGCGGTCAGCGTTTCTGACGTTAAGACTGTCCAATATTAATCCTTGTGAATATCTTTACGGTATCGGAGCCGACGTTTCCAGATGTCGAAACAGCATTTGATGACAACCAGTGAAATTGCCGCCTATCTGCGCATTAAAGAGCGCAAGATTTATGATCTGGTCGCCTCGAACCGGATCCCGTGTACGCGGGTGACCGGCAAACTTCTGTTTCCCAAGCCCTTGATCGATTTATGGATCGCGTCCGAAACGGAAGGCGGTGGATTGGAGCGGACAGAGCGCCGCCCCCCAATTGTTGCAGGCAGCCATGATCCATTGCTGGATTGGGCCTTGCGACAGGCCGATGCCGGGTTGGCGACCCTGTTTGATGGCAGCCTGAATGGATTGCGGCTGTTCCTGGAGGGTCAGGCGCTGTTCTGTGGTCTGCATGTGCCCGATGCCAGCGCCGAAGACCCTTTGGGGGCGACGGCGAACCGATATCTGTTTGGTGCTGGGGGAGAGGCTGGCGGCGCTGCCGCCCGTGTGGTTCTGGTGGAATGGGCACGGCGCAGCCAGGGACTGATCCTGCCCAAGGGGAATCCAAAAAATATTCAATCCTTGCAGGATCTGGCTCAGCAGGGGGCGTTGTTACGTCCACGCCAACCCCAGGCTGGCAGCCGGGTTTTGCTGGAAACCCTGATCATGAAAGCAGATATGAAACCCGGTTCTGTGCAGATGGATAAGACCGTCGCCCGCAGTGAGATGGAAGCTGCAACCGCTATTGCCGATGGAGAGGTCGATGCGGCCTTTGGCATTGCAGCGGTCGCGAAACGATTCGATCTGGATTTCGTCCCACTGGCGACGGAACGCTATGATCTGGCCATCGACAGGCGCGATTATTTTGAAGAACCGTTTCAGGCCTTGCTGGCCGTTACCCGCAGTTCGCAATTTGCAGAGCAGGCAGAACGGCTCACCGGCTATGACATTTCCGGTCTGGGCCAGGTCATGTTTAACGGCTGAGGGTTAAATCGCGGTTCTGTTACAGTACGTCATCGGAGATGGTACGCAGCGTTTGCCAACCGCCCTCCATGGCGATGAACAGGCCCGGCACTTGCGGCAGAATGTTTTCCGCATAAAATCGCGCTGTGGCAATTTTCGCCTTCAGGAATTCAGTATCCCCTTGTGGGTCTTCAGCCAGCTTTGCCAGGCACGTGCGGGCTGCGCGGGCCAGGACGGCCCCCCCTGCAGTAATGCCAAAGGCGCGCAGGTAATACGCAGCACTTCCGCCCACTGCATCCGGATTATCCTTTGCTGTGTCCAGCAACCATTCCGTGGCATCTTCCAGCGTATCGACGGCAATGGCGAAACGCTTGCGAATGACGGCCATATCGTCGCCTTCGACATCGTTCAGGGCGGTGATCAGGATATGAACCTCATCCAGATATTCCTGGGCAGCCTTGCCTTCATCGCGCAGCAGTTTACGACCGACCAGATCCATTGCCTGAATGCCATTCGTGCCTTCATAAATTGGCAGGATACGACTGTCGCGGAAATGCTGGGCGATCCCGGTTTCTTCAATAAAGCCCATCCCGCCATGAATTTGCACGCCCATGGACGTTAGTTCGACCGCCATATCGGTAAACCAGCCTTTGATTACAGGCGTTAACAGACCCACCCGGCGTTCTGACCACAGGCGCCAAGATTCATCATGATGTCGCTTTTGCTGATCCAGGGCCAGCATGGTTTCCAACACCAGCCCGCGCATCGCTTCTGCATGGCTGCGCATCGTCATCAACATGCGGCGCACATCGGCATGATCGGCAATGGGGGCCAGCTTCTTGTCGCCCGCGCGGCCCTGTTTGCGATCCAGGGCATAGCTGCGCGCCTGTTGATAGGACCGCTCGATGATGGACAGGCCTTGCAGGCCAACGGCCAATCGGGCGTTGTTCATCATCGTGAACATATATTCCAGGCCCCGGTTTTCTTCCCCGACCAGATAGCCGATTGCCCCGCCATTATCACCATAAGACATGACGCAGGTAGGTGATCCGGTGATCCCTGTCTTGTGTTCGATGGAGACACAGCGCAAATCATTGCGGTCCCCCGGGGTGCCATCGTCTTTAAGGATATATTTCGGCACCACGAACAGCGAGATTCCCCGCACCCCTTCTGGCGCATCTTCACAGCGGGCCAGTACCAGATGGATAATATTTTCCGCCATTTCATGTTCGCCATAGGTGATGAAAATCTTCATCCCCTGAATGCGATAGTGATCACCATCCCGTTTGGCCCTGGTCTTGATCAGGGATAAATCCGATCCGGCCTGTGGTTCGGTCAGGTTCATCGTGCCGGACCATTCGCCGGAAATCATTTTGGGCAGATAGGCCGCTTGTTGTTCCGGCGTGCCATGGACCTGCAGCGCTTCGACCGCACCCTGATTCAGCAGGGGGCACAGCGCCCAGGCCATATTGGCCGATTGCCACATCTCGGTAACGGCGGTGGCAATCGTCCAGGGCAGTTCCTGGCCGCCATATTCTGCCTCAAACGGCACGGAATTCCAGCCGCCTTCAACGAAGGCATGATAGGCCTCTGTATAGCCATCGGGGACACGCACGACGCCGTTCTCAATTGAGGCACCCTGCTTGTCGCCGGAATAGTTGATCGGGGCCAGTTGCTCTGAGGCAAATTTTCCAGCCTCCTCTAAGATCGCATCCACCAGATCAGGAGTTACCTCTCCGCAGCCGGGTAACTGCATGACCTGTTCCAACAGGCCCATGTCTTTCAGGACGAATTGCAGGTCACGGATCGGCGCGGCGTAAGGAATCATGGGAACCTCATTTCAACAGGAATTGGCGCAGATCTTTAAGCGTCAGGGATCGTTTTGCCGGGATTCATAAGTCCTTTTGGATCAAATAGAGTTTTCAGCGACCGCATCATATCCAATTCCACCGCAGATTTACAACGCAACAACTCGTCGCGCTTGGATCGCCCGATACCGTGTTCTGCTGAAATCGACCCATCCAGGGACAGGGCGACATCATGAACACGATGCTGCAACTCGGCATAACGCCCCAAAAACTCCCTGGCGGGCATGTCGATCGGCTGGGACAGATTGTAATGAATATTGCCATCGCCGACATGGCCGAAGGGATAGGGGCGAATGCCAGGCATCATCTCTTCCACCGCCGCATTGGCCTCGCGGATAAAGCGTGGAACCTGGCTTACGGGGACGGAGACATCGTGCTTCACCTGAGCCCCTTCGCGAACTTGCGCTTCGACAATGGCTTCGCGCAGGAACCAGATCTGGGCGCGTTGATCTTCCGATTGTGGCAATACCGCATCGATCACAAGGCCGTCTTCAAAGGCGTTTTCCAGCAGCGATTCCAGGGCTATCTTTGCGGCCCCATCGGTGCGGGGCCCACCGATTTCCATCAGGATCGTCCAGTCATAGGTTGTGTCGAAGGGCTGTTTGGCTCCCTCGACATACTTTTCTGCCCAATCCAGCGCAAATCCAGGCATCAATTCAAAGGACATCAGCGCATCGCCGCTGGCGGACCGGGCCCGCTCCAACAGGGTGACAGCCGTATCAAGATCGGCAATAGCCACCAGGGCGGTTGCACGTTCTTTTGGCAGCGGGAACAGCTTCAACACCGCTGCTGTGATAATGCCCAAAGTACCTTCGGACCCTAAAAATATCTGTTTCAGGTCATAGCCGGTATTGTCTTTGCGCAACCGTCGCAATCCGCTCCAAATCCGCCCGTCGGGCAGCACGACTTCCAGCCCCAGCACCAAATCGCGGGCATTGCCGTAACGCACAACATTAATACCCCCGGCATTGGAGGCCAGATTACCGCCGATCTGACAGGACCCTTCCGCCCCCAGGCTGAGTGGGAACAGTCGATCTGCCTGTTCCGCCACGCCCTGCAGGTCTTTCAGAATGCAACCCGCCTCAACCGTCATTGTGTAATTGGCGGCATCCACATCGCGCACGGAATTCATGCGCCCCAGATTAAGCAATAATTGCCGTCCCGTCGTATCGGGTGTCGCCCCCCCGACGCGGCCCGTATTGCCACCCTGTGGCACAATTTGCAGACCTGCTTTGTAAGCGATTGCCAGTATTTCGGCAACTTCCTGTGTATTGGCGGGGCGGGCCATTCCCAGGCACCGTCCTTCATAGACGCGCCTGGAATCAATCAGCCAGGGGGTCAGCGTTTCAGCATCGTCGACCCATCCTTTTGGGCCGAGGCATGTGCGGATACGAGACAGCGCGTCGCGCTCCACGTCGGTTGGTGTATAGGGCATCTCTGTCATAAGGTCAGATGTAGACCTTGATCCGCCGTCAAGCAAGAAGCTGCGTAAGGGGATGGGCGAAGGACACCCAACATACGATATGAAATATTAAATTTGTCACATCCGGGTCACACAGAAGTAACGCAGAAAAACTAAGAATGTAAACGGTTACAGCCTAGACTTGGGCGTACCTTATTTTGTGCGGATTTGATGGAAGATGTCAGATAAGAAGCGATCAAAAAATACGATCCGGGATGTGGCGCTGGATGCAGGGGTTTCCATCGCAACGGTTTCCCGGGTAGTCAACAAATTGGGGACCGTCAGTAAGGAAACTGAAGAGCGGGTGCATCAATCCATTGATCGCATGGGTTTTCGGTTAAATGCATTTGGGCGCGGCCTGTCGACATCGCGCAGTTATACTATCGGGGTGATGATCCCCAGCCTGTCCAACCCGGTTTTCGCCGATGCGGTATCCGGGATCACTCAAGAGGCCAGCAAGGCTGGCTATAATGTCATGATCGCTGCAACGGACTATCAGCATGCGGCAGAAATCAGCACTGTTTCGACATTCCTAGAGCGACAGATCGACGGAATGATTTTAACCGTCGCCGACCCGATGCACAGTGATGCCCTGGATATGCTGGAGGCTGCACAGGCCCCCTATGCCCTGATTTACAATCAAGTCTCAAAGAGTGACAGGCTGACTGTGACGGTCGATAACGTTGCGGCCGGGGACGCTGTGGCGCGGTGTTTTCATACTCAGGGTCACAGAACCATGGCGATGATATCCGGCAGTTTTGCAGAATCCGATCGCGCCATTGCCCGTCGGGATGGCTTTGTGACGGGGATTGCCGCACTGGGTCTGCCCACGCCCGTCATCCATGAAGTCGGCTTTGTGAATCTGGATATAGAACCTGTCTTGCAATCTCTGTTTGAAGATCAGGACAAAGCCCCGACCGCGCTGTTCTGCTCTAATGATCTGCTTGCCATATCCTTCATCAGCGGCCTGGAGCGACGCGGCCTCCGTGTGCCCGATGATGTTTCGGTCATGGGCTTTGATGGAATTGCAATCGGCACACATCTTCACCCCACTCTGGCAACGGTGGTTCAGCCGTCCAAACGGATGGGAGAAGTTGCGGCGCAGTGTTTGCTGTGTCGTATCAACGGGGAGGGGGGCATGCAGTCAACACTCCTTCCCTTCACATTAAGACTGGGAGAATCGACGGGGCGCGCCTGCAAGCAACTCCCCGCCGATCTTCAGACCCCACACAAATCCGTGCACAGGAGACCCGCACAATGATTCATAGGACCCTGAAACTGTTAGGTTTGGCCGCTGCATTCAGTGTAACGGCAGGATTATCCGCAGCGCAAGCTGAAGACGCCATTTGCTATAACTGCCCCCCGCAATGGGCCGATTGGGCAACGCAATTGACGGTGATTAAAGAAAATCTGGGTTATGACATTCCCCATGACAATAAGAATTCCGGTCAGACCTTGTCTCAACTTCTGGCGGAAAAGGACAATCCTGTCGCAGACGTCGCCTATTATGGTGTGTCCTTTGGCATCCAGGCGGCCGAACAGGGTGTCGTAGACGCCTATAAGCCCACCCATTTCGATGAAATTCCAGAAGGCCTGAAAGATCCAGAAGGCCGCTGGTTTACCATTCATTCCGGTACGCTGGGTTTTTTCGTGAATGTGGCGGCGCTGGAAGGCAAGCCGGTACCCCAGTCTTGGGCTGACCTTTTGAAGCCGGAATACAAAGGCATGGTTGGTTACCTGGATCCGACATCCGCTTTTGTTGGTTATGCGGGCGCCGTTGCCGTTAATCGCGCGATGGGGGGCAGCCTGGACGATTTTGGTCCCGGTATCGAGTATTTCAAGAAACTGGCCGCCAATGATCCAATCGTGCCGAAACAGACTGCCTATGCACGCGTCGTGTCGGGTGAAATTCCAATCCTGCTGGATTATGACTTCAACGCCTATCGCGCGAAATACAAGGACATGGCCGATGTTGCCTTTGTCATTCCCGCCGAAGGCACCGTTGTGGTCCCCTATGTCATGAGCCTGGTTAAGAATGCCCCCCATGCGGAAAAGGGCAAAAAGATCCTGGACTTCATCATGTCCGATAAGGGTCAGGCCGTTTGGGCCAACGCCTTCCTGCGTCCAATCCGGGCCTCTGCCATGAGTGCAGACGTGGCGAAGAAATTCCTGCCCGAGTCAGATTATGCGCGCTCCACGCCGGTTGACTATTCGAAGATGGCCGCCGTGCAGGACGGTTTTGCCCAGAAGTACCTTGCCGAAGTTCGCTAAGGTTTAAGCGTCTCCAGGCGCGGGGGGATGCATTCCCCCGCGCCTGGATGGCCCTTCAGCTTGGTCTTTAATTGTTTGGATCGCCCGATGAAAGCCAACAATACCCTATTGTTTTTTCTCGCCTTACCAGCGGGACTGGTCTTTTTGGCCTTCTTTCTGATCCCCATGGTTCGGTTATTGGGTATCGGCGCATCCGGGGACGAGGGAATGGCTGCCTATCTTTCCATCCTGACAACACCGCGCCATTTTCAAAGCATGATCGCGACCGTTCTTCTGTCCTGTGGTGTGACCCTGGTGGCGGTCGCTGTTTCAACGGTTTCTGGCCTGTTTCTGGTGCGCAATCAGTTTCCAGGCCGCAGCATTCTGATTTCCATGCTGACCTTACCGCTGACCTTTCCCGGCGTCGTTATTGGCTTCCTGGTCATACTTTTGACCGGACGACAGGGCCTCCTGGGGATCTTCACCAAGGCGATCACCGGGGACAAGGTTGTCCTTGCCTATTCCATGGTCGGTTTGTTCATCGGTTATCTGTATTTTTCAATTCCGCGGGTGATTTTAACGGTTATGGCCGCAGCGGAAAAACTGGACTCCGCCCTGGAAGAGGCCGCCCGGTCGCTGGGTGCACCCACCTGGCGTGTTGTGTGGGATGTTATTCTGCCTGCGCTGAAACCCGGTCTGATCGCGTCCGGGGCGATCTGTTTCGCCACATCGATGAGCGCGTTTGGCACCGCCTTCACGCTGGCGACCAATATCGATGTGCTGGCTATGACGATTTACACGGAATTTACCTTGGGTGCCAATCTTGCAGGCGCAGCCAGCCTTTCCATTGTCTTAGGCCTGGTGACCTGGGCGGCCTTATTTATCGCCCGCAGCCTGTCAGGCGCTGCTGTCGCCGGGGGCGGGTAGGAAACATCCAATGAAATCGCGCACTCTCTTTTGGCTGCAATTGGCATTCACGTTGGTCCTGTGTGCCTTCCTGATTGGACCGGTGCTGCTGTCCGTCGCTGCAGGCGTTACGGAAAACTATTTCCTGGGCATAACCAGCGGCATCACAGTGCGGTGGGTGATGGAAGTATTGGCCCTGTATATGGATACAATCTATCTGTCCCTGTGGATCGCTGTGTGTTGTTTGCTGTCCAATCTGGTCCTTGGTGTGCCCATGGCCTATGTCCTGGCAAAAAAGGGCGGGCGTCTGGCGCGCTTTCTTGAGGAACTGATCGTCCTGCCGATTGCCATTCCCGGCCTTGCCATCGCCCTGGCTTTGATTGTCAGCTATGGCGGTTTTCGGGATTTCCGAACTGGCTGGGCCTTTATCCTGGTCGGTCACATTCTCTATACGCTGCCCTTTATGGTGCGGTCAGTTCTGGCCGTCCTGCAAAGCATCAATTTCCGCGAATTGGAGGAAGGGGCTGCCAGCCTGGGGGCAGGTTTCAGGCAGCGTTTTTTTGGTGTCGTCATTCCCAATTGTCGTTCCGGCATATTGGCGGGGGCCTTGATGACATTCACGCTGTCTATCGGGGAATTCAACCTGACCTGGATGCTGCATACACCGCTGACAAAGACATTGCCCGTTGGACTGGCCGATTCCTATGCATCGATGCGGTTGGAAGTCGCCAGCGCCTATACCCTGATTTTCTTTATTCTGATCGTGCCAGTTCTGATCCTTATGCAGGCGCTGACCAATCGACGTTTCTGATCGCAGAAGGGGACCCCAATGTCCGCTAAGACTGAAATACACCTACGCCAATGTGGTAAAACATTTCCAGATGGCACCCGGGCATTGGAGCCCCTGGACCTGACCATCGCAGGCGGTGAAACGCTGGTCCTATTGGGGCCTTCGGGCTGTGGTAAGACGACCTTGCTGCGGATGATTGCCGGATTGGAAAGCCCTGATCGGGGCGGCCAGATCGTCTTTAACGACGATGATGTGACCCATCTGCCTATTGAGAAACGGGCTGTCGGGATGGTGTTTCAATCCTATGCCTTGTTTCCAAACATGACCGTATGGGAAAATGTCGCCTATGGCCTGAAGGTCCAGCGACGCCCGGCTGCGGAAATTAAACAGCGCGTCCAGGGCGTCATGGATATGATGCAGATAACCCCACTGGCCGATCGTCGCATTAATCAGCTCTCCGGGGGGCAGCGCCAGCGGGTGGCCTTAGCGCGTGCGACGGCGGTTCAACCCCGTGTGCTGCTGTTGGACGAGCCGCTGACTGCCCTGGATGCGCTGCTGCGGGACCATCTGCGCGTCGAAATTGATACCCTGCTGCGCACGCTTGGGATTACGGCGGTCTATGTCACGCACGATCAGGGCGAAGCCATGGCACTGGGCGACAGGATCGTGGTAATGAGCAACGGTCGTATCGAACAGATCGGAACGCCACGCCAAATCTATTTTGAGCCCCAAACCGATTTTGTGGCTGATTTCATCGGCACAATAAACCGGGTGCCGTCATCGCTGATCGCGAATGACAAGGGAACCTCCCATCACGGTCCTTCTGTGATGTTCAGACCCGAGGATGTCGAAATCGTGCCTGTCGGGCAGGGGGAAATGGAAGGTCATGTCGTCTCCTGCCTATTCCTTGGGGATCGTGTTCGCATTGTCTTGGACGTTGCGGCGACAAATACTGTCACGATTGATCTGCCCGCCCGTTACACTGTTGAAATTGGTCAGAAATTGGCGCTGGTCATCGCAAAGAAGATGGCCCTGTCCTGCGTCGAATAAATCATAAGGATGATCCTATGCGCATCGCGCAATTAACCGACACACATATAAAAGCCCCTGCAACCCTGGCCTATGGGCGGGTTGATACTGCCCGGTATTTGGAAGCCGCAGTCGCCCATATCAATAGCATGGCGTCGGATCTGGATGCCGTCTTTATAACAGGTGACTTGGTCGATGGCGGTAAGGCCATAGAATATGCGGTTTTGTATTCCATCCTATCAGGCCTTACCGTTCCGTTTTATCTGGCCTGTGGCAATCATGATGACCGTGCCGGCATCCGTCAGGCTTTTCCCGATCCCCGATATGACGATGACCCCAAAGCCCCGCTGCAATATGTGATCGAATGGAAAAATCTGCGCGGCATTGTGCTGGACAGTTCTGTCCCAGGCGAATCCCATGGACAGTTTTGCGAAAGCCGTCTGGCATGGCTGGCAGATACATTGAAAGCGCGCCCAGATATCCCGGCTATGATCTTCATGCATCATCCGCCCTTCGTAACCGGCATCCATCATATGGATGTTCAGAATTTGCGGCAGCCTGAACGGTTTTTTGAGGTGCTGACAAAGGCAGGCACGGTACGCCATATCGCCTGTGGACATGTTCACAGGGCCTGCGAAACGGTCCTGAACGGCATTGGCGTCAGCATCGCCCCAAGTCCTGCCCATGCTGTGTCTTTGGATTTTGACCCAACTGGGCAGCCTGGATACACACTGGAACCGCCACTGCTGAGAGTGTTCAATGTCAGCGACAAAGGACAGGTCGTTTCGCATTTGAGTCCGATTGGCCAATTTGACGGTCCCCATCCGTTCTTTAACAGCGATGGTTCTTTCTTATAATCAATCACTATCGGGTATTGTGACACACTGGTGGAGAAATATGCCGCGTTAAGCACACGTTAATACCTGCTGCTTTATCATTAATGAATATAAGGTAGTAGGAGCGTGATGACATGATATCTGCATGCAAGAATGCTGTTAGCAACGCGTATCGTATGATCGGGGATCTGGACGAGTCCGGTGCATCGCGCGTTGAGAAGCATTTGTCCGCATGCAGTATTCGCGATGCCTGTCCCTATGCACAAGAATGCAGCCGGACGCTGGCCCTGCTGCGCCGCGATATCGGTGATACGAACGGGTCAGATATCGTGTATCTGTTTTCCCGTCACGCGGCACAGTAATCTCAATGTGCTGGAAAACACAAACGCCCCCGTAACCAGAACGGGGGCGTCAATGTAACGCTGTATTGGCCCACTGATTTACAGGGCTTTCAGGATTGCCTCTGCGGAGGAAACTTCGAAAGCGCCCGGTGCTTCAACAGCCAGATGGGTGACGGTGCCATCGTCTACCACCATCGCGAACCGCTGACCGCGCACGCCCAGACCAGCCGCGACCAGATCCAATTCAAGACCCAGGGCCTTGGTGAAGGCGGCGGAACCGTCGGCCAGCATATCGACCTTATCGTCTGCGCCCTGGTCCTTGCCCCAGGCGCCCATGACAAAGGCGTCATTGACCGCAAGGCAGGCAATCTTGTCGACGCCCTTAGCCTTCAAGGCGTCGGCATTTTGCACGAATCCCGGCACATGTTTGGCAGAGCATGTCGGGGTAAACGCACCTGGAACCGAAAACAGGACGACCTTACTGCCTGCAAAATACTTTGCCGTATCAACTTCTTCAGGCCCATTCGTGCCCATCTTCTTTAATGCAATGGCAGGAATTTTTTCGCCTTCTTGTATGCTCATTGGTTTGCTTCCCTTTGATCTGGTTTGTAATGGGCCACGCCTGATTTGTGACCGCCGTTAATCGTATCTGGACATAAGCGGTTTTCAGGACTTGTCCAGAGGGTCCTGTTTCTTAATCTGAGGTCGCGATGCGCGCCTGTGGATCTGCCTGCACAGCAGCGGATTTCACCGCGTTGGCAGTCAGCAGTTCCGGCAACGCTATGCCTTGTGGGGCGGCAGGTCCATAGACAATGTTAAACGGAATACCATAGCGTCCATGCTGGGCCAGGAAGTCGGAAATAACCGGGTCCGGCCGGGTCCAGTCGGCTTTCATGGCAATCACATCGGGCCCAGACAGCCAGTCAGCGACAGATCCCACCTCTACAACCGTTTTCTTGTTCCATTGACAGGTGACGCACCAATCCGCCGTGACATCGACAAAGACGGTTTTGCCACCTGCAACAAGAGTGGAAATTGCGCCAGGGTCAAATTGTTGCCACTGAATGCCTGAAGCATCGACACGGCTTTGCCCACCGGCGGTTGGGCTGTGCGGGGTCATTGTCAGGGGGGCCAGTACTGCGGCCAGGGCCAGGACGGCGGAAACGGGCCAGGCGGCCCGCGCCAACCTGGATCCTGCAAGGTTACGGGTTCCCAGGACCAGTGCGGCCAACAGGGCCAATGCGCCGACAGCCAAGGCGTTTTCTGTGCCTATCGTGGTCCTTAGGACGGTCAGCAGCCAGACCGCCGTGCCTGCAAGGGCCAGGGCCAGGACCCCTTTCAGTGCCAGCATCCATCGGCCGGGACGCGGCAGGAACCGCACTAAATCGGGGACCATGGCGACCATCAGATAGGGCAGCGCCAATCCCAAGCCCAGCGCCAGGAAAACAGCCAGAATTTCCAACGGGCCCGCGCCCAGGGCAAAGCCAACGGCCGTTCCCAGAAAGGGCGCGCTGCAAGGCGTCGCCAATAGGGTTGCAAAGGCCCCGGTCAGGAAATCGTGAAACAGGCTATCGCGTCCCGCACCCATTGCAGCCGCCCGATCCCCCAGGCGTCCGGGCAAACGAAACTCAAACAGTCCCAACAGATTACAGGCAAACAAGGTAATCAGCGCGACCATCAGGGCCAGGAATACCGGTTGTTGGAACTGGATGCCCCAGCCAACGCTGAGGCCAGCCTGTTTGACGCCAATCGCGGCCCCCGCCAGGAGTAGGAAGGAAACGATAATCCCGGCGGAAGACGCCAGGAACCCGGCACGAATTGACGCGGCAGATTTGCCGGATTTCGCCAGAACCGACATCAGCTTCAGAGAGAGGACCGGCAATACACAGGGCATCAGATTTAAAATCAGCCCCCCCAAAAGGGCTATACCCAGGATCGTCCACAGCGTTATCTGATCTGTCGGCCCGGCCATGGCACTATCCAGAGGCAGGGCATCTTGAATGGGCGTGATATGGGATTCCAGGGCACGCGGACCATCCACCACGGTCACCGTTACACCTTCTTCTTGCAGGGATGTCAGTGTCATTCGGGGCGGGGCGGTAACGCGCAGAACTGCTGACATTTTGTCATCAGACAGGGACACTTTTGGCGCGTCAAAATAGGCACCACCGGGTCCTTCGATAAAGGCGTCGGGCTGGGTAAAGGGGGCGCCCTGTGCGGTCACGGTAATGCCAAGTTCCACCTGATCCTGGGGGCGGTGTTGCAGGCTGGCATGTGTGACAGTCATTCCAGCCAGGGCGGTATCCGTGGCAGGTACGGTGGCGCGATACTGGTCGATCAGATGCGCCCCCGACGCCAGGTCGGGTTTGCCGGTTGGAAGGTCCAGGGCGACACTGGCATGTCCGGGGATGCAGATTTCTGCACAGACCAGGAAATCAATCTCTCCATTCAACTGGATTGGCGCACCGGAATGGATGGGGGTCACTGTCAGGGGAAAGACGACCGCATCTTCGTACCCCAAAGTCCCGATATCAAAAATTTCAAACCGTTTGGGAACCGGCCACTGCATGCTGACGGCCTCAACATTGTCTGACCCGGTCCAATCTGCGACAGGGGGCAGTCCCGCGTCGCCAGGGCTGCGCCAATAGATTTTCCAGCCGGGCTGCATGCGAAATTGCAGGCCCAGCCGCAGGGCTTCATCCTGACCGACCGCCGTTGTTGCAGAAATCAGCCGGGCAGAGGCATATTCGTTTCCGTCCCAGGCGCTTTCCCCAGGGTTTTCTTGGGCATAACTTGACCCGGCGCTGCCAATCAACAGGGTGACTGCGACGATACCGGCATGGAATGCCTTAAGAAACCTGGACTGGATCGCATTTGAAAACTGCATAAAAATCCAATGTTTTTGGCTGTGCCTTTGAATACAGCCCCCTATATAGGCCAGATGACGGTTGCTAAAAACTCACAACTGCGTGCGGCCCTTCGTCGCTTGATAATTTTGATATGTGTCGATGACGCTGGAACTAAGCCATAATTTCTTGATAGACTGGGATCAATGTCAAAGTCAACTCAAACCAATGATGCGGGGCCGATGCCAGAAAAAACCCATAATCATTCTGGATACTTAACCGGACAATTCCTGGTGGCGATGCCCAGCATGAATGATCCACGCTTTCAGCGGACGGTGATTTTCGTCTGTGTGCATAATGCAGAAGGGGCGATGGGCCTGGTGGTTAATCGGCATGTAGAATCGCTGACCTTCGATGAATTGCTGGAACAGTTGGATATCAGTCGCGCGGGTATCGGTGATCCGATCAGCGTGCATTTTGGCGGTCCGGTCGAATCCGGGCGGGGATTTGTCCTGCATTCAACGGACTATATGCGCGAAGGCACCGTTGTTATGGATAACGGCATTGGATTGACGGCAACTGTTGATATTCTGCGCGATATTGCCGAAGGGGCGGGCCCCCAGGAAACCTTGTTGGCGTTGGGTTATGCCGGTTGGGGGCCAGGGCAACTGGATTCAGAAATACAGGAAAACGCCTGGCTGACGGTTCCGGGCGATGCCAGCCTGCTGTTTGATTCCTCGTTAGAGGAGAAATGGGACCGCGCCGTCGCGTTGCTGGGATTTGACCCCAATCTTTTGTCATCAGACAGTGGTCGCGCCTGAACATACTTTCTCACGTCCGCGTTACCTGCAATTGACGCCAGCGCTGTTTCGCTCAAATTTGGGATCAGGCGCCGGATTTTTGGCGTGGTCACAGTTTTTGAGGGAGCGCGATTTCAATGCTAATCAAGATCAAACGGGGATGGGAACTGCCTGAATCCGCCGCCATCAGCGAGAGCGACTATCACAACCGTCGCCAATTGTTGAAGGGGTTGGCCAGTGGCGCATTTCTGGCCGGGACTGCATTGGCAACCGGCATTGGCGGTAGCCGCCGCGCCTTTGCTGATACCGACCCGTCCGCTGGACTATATCCGGTTCCCCGCAATGAATTGTATAAGGTGCCAGAGCGCGGTCTGACCGACGAAAAGGATGCGACCACCTATAACAATTACTATGAATTTGGCAGCCAGAAGAGCATTTCTGAAGAAGCCCAGGCGCTGAAAATCCGCCCCTGGGAAATCAGGATCGATGGCATGGTCGAACAACCCATGATGCTGGACATCGATACCCTGTTGAAAAAGGTTCAGTTGGAAGAGCGCGTTTATCGCCACCGCTGTGTTGAGCGTTGGGCAATGACCGTGCCCTGGTCCGGCTTTCCCATGTCGCAACTGATCGCGCTGGCAAAACCCACTAATGACGCGAAATACGTCAAAATGCAGACCTTGGCTGACAAGGAAACCATGCCGAATCTGTCCGCTGATTGGTATCCTTGGCCTTATACTGAAGGCCTGACGATGGCAGAGGCGATGAATGACCTGACCTTCCTGGTGACCGGGATGTATGGCAAACCCGTGCCCAAGCAGAACGGGGCCCCGTTGCGCATCGCGCTGCCTTGGAAATATGGGTTCAAATCAATCAAGTCGATTGTCAGCTTCACCTTCACCGATCAGCGCCCGGTCAGCTATTGGGAAGAGTTGCAAAGCAGTGAATACGGATTCTGGGCCAACGTGAATCCGGATGTTCCGCATCCCCGCTGGTCCCAGGCACAGGAACAATTGCTGACAACCGGTGAAAGAGTCCCCACGAAAATCTATAATGGATATGGTGAGTTTGTCGCCAGTATGTATGACGATATTCGTGAGAGTGCCGGGGATCGACTGTATCGCTAACAAACACAACTCATTGAAATAGAACGCTATTGTGAGGCCCATTCCGGAGTTTCCTCTCTGGAATGGGCCTTTTTATTTTTCAAAATTAGCTAAAATACCATGTAAATTTTCGGAAATTTTAATCAGAGAAATTGGGAGAATTTGCAAAAAGTCTTATTATCAAGAAATACTGGTGTGATGGCCTTGCGACTATATCGCAAGCATATGGATTAAAGAGGTTTTGTGCCGAGGGTCATGGATCGTCGAAGCCGATAAAAACCTTGGATCCGGGCCAGAAAGTAGGTGGGTCGTCGGTCGAAGTGTGACGACCATCACCGAAGAGTGCGGACAATATATTTTATATTGGATTTAGCTGGTTTTGTATCCTGACCCCAGCGCCAGCGTTTACGGGTCTCTTGGAATAGATTGTGGGTAACGGAATATGAATATTCTTCAGGCCTTGCAGGCTCAGAACGGTTCAGAGGGCGAAACTTTCGTCGAACTGAACGCCAATGGTCCAACCGTCGTACCCGGTGGGGATGACGTTCTGTTGGGGGAATATTCACATGTCGGCCCCGATCTTCAGATTATCCTGCCCAGTGGCGAAACAATCGTTGTCGTTGATTACTTTGCAGGCGGGGGTGCGCCCCCGGATTTGGCCACAGATGGTGGGGCGGTTGTAAATGGCGGCCTGGTTTCACAACTGGCAGGACCAATGGTGCCCGACCTTCAGGTCGCCCAGACTGGCACCAGTGACGCAACAGGAGAACCTGCCGGTTCCGTCGACAGCCTGAAGGGGATTGTGACGGCGCAACGCGGCGGTGTTGAAGTTGAACTGGGCGCAGGCGATCCGATTTATGAAGGCGATGTGATCGTCACCGGCGGTGATTCGGCGGTCGGGATCGTGTTCGCGGATAACAGCACCATGTCGATGGGCGGCGATGCCCGAATCTCGATTGACGAGATGGTCTATGACGCCTCTGCGCAATCTGGGTCTCAACTGTTCGATATCGTTCAGGGGGCGTTTGTTTTCGCCAGCGGCCAGATTGGGCACAATAATCCAGAAGACGTGCAGGTCCGCACGCCAGTTGCCACGATCGGTATTCGCGGCACGAAATACGGTGTCAATGTGGATCAGGAAAAAGGCGACGCCACCGTCACCCTGTTTGAAGGGGCGGTCGTGGTGGAAAACAGCGCCGGTCAGGTTCTGTTAAGCTCGATTGGTCAGTCTACGATTGTCACCTCTGCCTTCACGGCACCGGGCAACGTCTTTACCATGGACCCGGATACTCAGACCGCCACCTATGGCGATGCCATTGATTTCAGCCCGAACGCGCCGCAATTGCGGGAAGATGACGACGGCGGGGGTAATGATCCCGATGACTTGAGTGCAGATGAACTGGAGGATCTGGCGGACCAGTTGGATGATTTGGACACCGCCGCAGGCCCCAGCGGTGCGATAGCCGGCCTCACAGAGAGCGGGCTATTTTTACGAATTCTCAATGCTGGTCTGGGCAATGACTCCCAAAAGATATCCGGGGTGTTGCCCCCCAGTGATGGGGGAGGTGGGTCTCCATTCACGCGCCCTCCAGGATCGACGCCTTTTGATGTTCCCTTGAGTCAGATCATTCCAAGCAATAACAACAATGGTAGCCAACAAGACAGTGGCAGCAGCGCCTTCCAGACATTTACATTTGGCAATTCCGGTGGCTCCTACACATACAGCTATGGCAGCGGTAACTATGATGTCTTTGGTGGCAGCGGCTTTGATCTGTTCACGATCAATGCGTCGGGCGTCACGTCGGGCACGGGGTGGAGTGTCGGTCAGGATTCTTCCGGGAACGTTCTGATTAACGAAGTCGGCGGCGTTGGCACGTCAATCAATATGGATGGCGTTGAAGAGCTGGGAGTCACTACCGGCAGCGGAAGCGACTCTATTTCGATTGGAAACCTTGTCGGCACCGATATCGCCGAAAGCACAGTTATCTTGAATACCGGCGCTGGCGATGATGTCGTCGCCGCAGCAGAAGCGGGCAAGCGCCTGGTGGTGGATGCCGGGGATGGCAATGACACCGTCGTTGGCAGCACGTCCAATGATGATATGCGCGGCGGGGCTGGTGACGATATCCTGGATGGCGGCACCGGCAATGACCTGCTGCGCGGGGAGGCTGGCGATGACATCCTGCTGGTGACGCTGGAAGGCGGCACGGTAGAATTTTCTGAAACAGCAGGACAGTCCGATTCCGAAGAATTCGAATTTGGCGACAGCGACGCTGCGCAAAACCGGGTCTATGACATTGTTGAAGGGGGCGAAGGAGACGATACGGTTATCCTGCGCTTCACCGATGAACAGGCGCTGAACGCCGATTTCGTGTCGGATTTGATCGCGCTGAAAGAATTCATTGCCAGCGGGGATACGGAAACCGTTCGCACCTTTGACACTTTGGGCCTGCAAATCAGTGGTGTCGAAAATGTTGAATTTGCGGGCAATTTCCCGGATCCCAGCTTTACCCCGACACTGAGTTTCACCCAAGGGGTTGAGGATGGCACGGTCGCGTTGAGCCTGACGCTGGATGACGGGGCCGACAGCCCGTTCTTAAGCGTCTCGGTATCCCTGACAGGCATTCCTGAAGGGGCCGTTCTGACCGCTTCGGATGGAACGCAATTTCCGGGCGGCACAGCCATTTCCCTGACCGTGGCGCAATTGGGCGATATGTCCATTCAACTGCCGCCGGATTCGGATCAGAATCTGGATCTGGATGTCTCTGTATCGGCACAGAATGTCCTGACCGATGCGTCCGGTGTGACGGAAACCACCGCCACGGTTCCTGTTCTGGGGGTCGCTGATGATCCGATTGTGACGGTCAGCAATGCATCCGGGTCGGAAGATGGGGCAATTTCCCTGTCTATTTCTGTGGCACAAGGCGACGCGGATGGGTCGGAGACCCTGACGGTTGAGATAGAAGGATTGCCCGTTGGCGCATTTCTGACCGATTCAGAAGGCACCTTGCTGGACCCAGCGAATGTGCCAGTCGCGGCCCTGTCTGGCCTGCAATTGCAACCGCCTGCGAATTATTCCGGCACGCTCTCTCTCAGCGTTGTCGCGACAAGTTCCGAAAACGGGACCAGCGCAACGGTCAGCCAAAACTTCACCGTTGATGTTGCAGGGGTTGCCGATAAAGCGGTCATCGAGGCACAGGATGCCACAGGACTGGAAGGTGGAACAGTTGCGTTGGGACTGTCCGTTGGACTGCCCGATGGTGATGAAACGCTGACGGTTGCTATTTCAGGCCTTCCATCCGGCGCGACGCTGGTGGATGCAGGCGGGAATACTGTTGATCCTGCCAATATTCCTGCGGATGGTGTCAGTGGCCTGTCGGTGCAAGTCCCAGCGGATTATTCCGGCGACATGAATTTGACAGTGACCGCAACGACCCAGGACGGCAACAGCACGGCGGTTGCCACACAATCGCTGATGGTTTCGGTTTCTGGCGTTGCAGATGATCCTGTCATTTCGGTTGGCAATATTCAGGGCACAGAAGATGGCGTGATTGCCTTGTCCTTGAATGTCGCCTCTGGGGATGCCGATGGGTCAGAAGCGATAACGGTTTCGATTTCGGGCCTGCCCGAGGGCGCGCGCCTGTTGGATGCGCAAGGCCAGGATATCACCGATCCGTCGGCGATGACGCCTGATCAACTGGCGGGTCTGCAGTTGGTGCCGCCGCTGAATTTCTCTGGCACGATTGATCTGACGGTTTCGGCGACCAGTTCAGAAGACGGAACCCAGGCGACATCGACGGAGACATTCAGTGTCGCCGTGATTGGCGTTGCCGACGCGCCAACCCTGGATGTTGTCCAGGCGGAAGGTCTGGAAGGGCAGGAAGTGCCCTTGTCGATCTCCTCTGTGCTGACCGACACTGATGGATCGGAAACGCTGAGCATCGAAATCAGCGGCCTGCCACAGGGCTTCACCCTCAGCGATGGGACCAATACCTATTCAGGCAGCCCGGTTTCCATTCCTGCCGCGTCTTTGTCTTCCCTGGCCCTGATTCCCTTGGCCGGGTTCGCAGGCTCTGTCGCGCTCAGCGTGACGGCAACCGCGACAGAAGGCGACAGTGTCAGCAGCGTAACCGAAACCCTGGGTGTGACCTTTGGGGCCGTTGCGGTGCAGCCGGTCCTTAGCGTTCTGAACGCAACGGGATCTGAAGACAGCAGCATTCCGCTGACCATAAATGCCAGTGCCTCCAGCGGTGGGGATGCAGTCAGTGTTACAATTGCGGGCCTGCCTCAAGATGCCGTTCTTACCAATACGGCAGGCGATACCTTCAGCGGCAGTCCGATTGTCCTGACGCCAGACCAACTGACGGGATTGACCGTTACGCCGGGCGCAAATTCGGATGCGGATTTCACCCTGACCATTACCGCAACTGCGCAGGATGGCGATCAGACGGCGGAATTGTCGTCCAGCCTGACCGTGACGGTTGATCCGGTGGCAGACACACCCAGCCTGACGGTTAATTCTGTCGTCGGCATTGAAGACCAGCCGATTGCCCTGTCCCTCAGCGCGGCCTTGTCCGATACGGATGGGTCGGAAAGCCTGACGGTAGAAATTGCCGGTCTGGATGAAGGCTTCGTTCTGAAAGATGCTGATGGCGTCACGTATAGCGGTGATCCGGTTGAGGTCCCAGCAGATGCCTTGGCGGGTCTGTCTTTGATTACCCCGCTGAATTTCTCGGGCAGTGTCGGGCTGACGGTGCGGGCGATTTCGACGGAGGCCGATGGCGGCGCATCGAAAGTGGTGGAAAAGAACTTTTCTGTCAGCGTTACCCCGGATCTGGACCTGCCAACAATTTCCCTGGTCAGCGCCAGCGGCGCGGAAGACGAGAGCATCCCGCTGGACATCACCATCGGCAATGTCGATCCCAGCGAGACTGTCAGCGTCACGCTGTCCAATATTCCAGACGGCGCGACCCTGACCAATTCTGCGGGGGAAAGTTTTGAAGGCAGTTCTGTCAATCTGACGGTTGATCAGTTGGACGGTTTGGCGATCATTCCGCCACAAGATTCCAGCGTGGATTTTAACCTAAGCGTGACCGTATCGACCAGCGATGGCGTTTCATCGGAAAGCACGTCGCAAACCCTGGATGTTACCGTTGCAGCCCGTGCGGATGCGCCGGACTTCACGGTCAGTGATGTGAATGTGGTTCTGGGCCGCGCTGACTCTTCAACGGAAATCGGAACCTCAGGCGATGATACGATCATCGGCGGGGCTGGCAGCGATACCCTGTTGGGTGGCGATGGTAATGACCATCTGATCGGCGATGGCGATAATCTCAGCGCAACCGTCTCATTGGATATCGCAGCGGCCGTGACCGACATAGACGGGTCTGAAATCGCGACCGTCACCTTGTCCGGCCTGCCCGATGGTGTTCAGCTGTGGCAGGACGGCGAACTGCTGGTGACCGGGGGCAGCGTTACCCTGGCTTCAGATGCTTTGGAGTCAGTACAGTTGATCGTTCCCCCTGGAACGGCTGATTTCGACCTTAGCGTCACGGCGCGGGTAACAGATCGCGACCCTGATGGTGGCGGACATTCCCGCACGGAAACCAAGAGCTTTACTGTTTCTGTCGACGATGGAACCGGGCAGGGCTCTAACGACGTGCTGAATGGCGGTGCGGGGGATGACATTCTGGAAGGCGGGGCCGGGGCCGATACGCTGATTTCTGGCGAAGGCGCTGATACCCTGCTGGGGGGCAGCGGCAATGATGCCTTGCGTGTTATCAGTGATGGCGTGGGGGTTGATGTCGTCGATGGCGGCGCGGGGGTCGATACGCTGACCCTGACAGTGATGCCCTGGGATCTGGAAAATCAGACAATCGTTGACGAGCTTCATGCCCTGGTTGAATTCGTTCAGTCGGGTGATGCGGCCACAGGGGCACAGGTTTTCTCTGCGCTTGGCCTGGATGTGCGGGGGGTTGAGGCCCTGTCAATTGTCGACATCAATGGCAGCCCCATCGACGTTGGCAGCATCGTTGTCCCGGACCCGGATGCCGGGATCGTCTTTACTGGCGATAACAGCGACAATGTTGTGACGGGCACGGAAGGGGACGATACCCTGTCGGGCGGCGGCGGCAATGACACGATTACCGGCGGTGGCGGCAATGATACGCTCAGCGGCGATGCTGGAAATGACATCTTGTATGGTGGTGCAGGCAATGACAGCCTGGATGGCGGCACTGGTAATGACACCCTGTATGGTGGCGCTGGCGATGATTCGATGGCGGGTGGTTCTGGCAATGACACAATCTATGCCGATGGTGGATCAGACACCGTAGATGCGGGTGCTGGCGATGACCTGACGGTTGTGACCATCGACCCCAATGAAGTTGGTCGGTCCCTGAACCTGAATGGCGGTTCGGGCGATGATGTTCTGCGCATCGCACTCAGCGAAAACCATCCCAATCTTGACGCCGTGATTGCTGATATCGCAGCGGCGACCGTTGCTGCCCATAAGAATAGTGCCGGGCCGCATACGATTGCCAGCCTGGGCATCAATTTCGAAAATTACGAAGATTTGCAGATCACCGTTGGCGGTGCCTTGGTCGATTTCGCACCTGAAGTCACGCAACCAGACGACCTGTCGCTGGATACTGATGCGCTGACCGGGGGCGTTGCGGTGCTGGATGGTGTTGATATCTCTGATTTCGATGGGGACCTGTTGATGCAGGCGACGGTCGAAATCTCTTCGGGCTTCAAGGCCGGGGATGCCCTGGACGTTGATACGGACCTTCTGGACAGTTTGGG
This sequence comes from Rhodospirillales bacterium, assembly GCA_002696645.1. Classification (GTDB taxonomy): domain Bacteria; phylum Pseudomonadota; class Alphaproteobacteria; order UBA8366; family Aestuariispiraceae; genus Pacificispira. The sequence goes on from NZSA01000053.1 coordinate 35,810, forward strand.
CCTGACGCTGGAAACAGCGACACAGACCGCCACGGGCTATAAGCTGGTGATCTCCGGTGATGCCTCTCTTGCGGATTATGAGGAGGGTTTGGCTGCTGTACGCCTGTCTAGCAATGACAGTGTGCCGGAGCCTGGAACCCGTGTGATTGGCGTCAGTGTTATTGACGATGATGGCAATCAGTCTGACGTGGCCTCCGTCTCTGTCGGGGTGGCGATGCCCGATGCGCCGGATTTGATCGACTCCTCTGATGAGGCACAGAATTCCGCCCTGTATCTGACAGAAGCCAGCGAAACCGGGGCAACCGTTTCGGATATTGATACCGTACCCTCCACTGCGACCGAAACATTGGTGCTGGAAGTTGGCAAATTGGGCTGGGGCAGCACTGGTCAGTTCGAAGTTCTGATCGGTGGGCAATCCTATGGCACCTTCACCACGACGGTGAAGGCGAATGGCCATGAAGGGGCTTTCCAAACCATCGAAATTCCAGGGATCACTGTCAGTCGTGATCAGGAAACCAATATCGAATTGCGCAATGTATCGGCCAATTCCAACGTCGTGGTTGGCAGCATCGCCTTTGGTGCCACAACCCTGGCGGCCTCTAACGGCTGGTCTGGTCAGGGCAGTCATGACCAGGGGGATGAGGGTGACGATGAAGACAATGACCACAATCATGATCACAATGGTCATGGATGGGGTCAGTTGCTGCATTTCTTCAATTTCTATCTGTTCGGGAATCAAGGTGGCTGGAATCAGGGTGATGACGATGATGATTATCTGACCCTGTCTTCCAATGGCGACACGCTGGGCTTCACGATTGAAGCGGAAGAACTGGCCCCTGGCCTGGAAGCCTGGCAGGTGGATGAAAATGGCGTCTTGCGCGACTTTTCGGATGCGGATCTGGGCACGCGCTTTGACGACATTGATATGGGCGAAGGCACTGATTGGGCTGTCGCCGCCGCCGGTGTCACCGAAGATTTGCATGTCGATCTGTCCAGTTCTGTTTGGAATGGCACCGAAAATGTTCTGGGCGGGGCGGGCGATGATGTCCTGATCGGGAATGACGACGCCAACCTGATCGCAGGCGGCGATGGCAATGATGTGCTGATCGCAACAGGGGATAATGATCTGCTGATCGGTGGCGCGGGCGATGATGAGGGTCATTACGACATAAGTGACCTACAACAGGCTGCGCAAGCCCAGGATGGCTCAGGGTTCGGTACGCTGGATCAGGCCATTGCGGATGCCTATGCCGCCAATGACCTGGACGGTGCGGCAGCCCTACAGGGGCTGAATGCCGGATTTGATGGTGGCAGCGGCACTGATACGCTGAAACTGGGCGGCGGGGATGCAGCAGGCAACAGCCTGTCTGGCGATGATCTGGCCAATACGGTCCACAATATCGAAATCCTGGATGTCACCGGGGTTGAGGGCAAGGTTGATATGTCCCTGTCGGTCGATGACCTGATGGAGATGACCGATGACCGCGACGAATTGAAGATCCTGAAAGATGGCGAAGACACGGTCACCATCAACGATCAGCAATATGCCGCAGGCGAACATGTCATCAATTACGAGGGCGTGGACTTCAAGATCACCATTGAAGATACCGAACCCCCTCAGGTCTGACGGATCAGACTGTGCACTGAAAGACCCCGCCTTGCATGCAATGGCGGGGTTTTTCATTTCCGGCCCAATACGGTAAGACGGGCCCGTACCCCCATCATGAATTTGGAAAGTATTGGTCGGCGTGAGCACATTTGATCAGGTCCTTGGGCGCAAGGTGACGCCGCTGGAGCCCGCCCTGTTGGACGCGGCCTGCCGTCAGGCGCATTCTGTCCTGATCGATGTTGGCACCGGCCAGGGAAAATTCATCCTGGATGCGGCGCGCGAGGAGATAAACCGCCTGTGTATCGGAATTGATGCCGTGGCGGAAAACATGGCGGCCAGCGCCCGCACAGCCCGCAGCTCGCCCAAAAAGGGGGGCCTGCCCAATGCCCTGTTCGTTCGGGCGGCGGCGGAAAGATTGCCCGGCCCCTTTGCCGGTCTGGCCGATGAACTGACAGTTCAATATCCCTGGGGCTCCCTGATGCGCATCGTGTCCGAACCGGCACTTGAGCATCTGTTGTCACTGCGTGCGCTGTGCAAGCCAGAGGCGAGGCTGAGCGTCTTGTTGAATTATTCAGTGTTTGAGGATCGCCCCTATCTGGAGCGCCTTGGCATGGGCGATATTGTCGATCCTGCCGAAAACCCGGACCTGATCACCGCCTATGCGATCGCCGGATTTACCGTCACGAACCGGGAGCTGATCCATGGCGATCCCCCGATCCGCAGTGCCTGGGGCCGCCATCTGGTGCGGGGCTCTGCCCGTGCCACATTAATGATCGATGCCGTTGCGAATCCCACTTGGCAGGGGAGTTGATTGACAATGCCCCAACGCCCGCCAATCCTGCGCCCATGAAACATCCGGCAAAGCCTGTCCTGATCCACTGCAAGGGTCATCCCAATATCCGCGCCTCTCATGCCAAGACATTTGAGGTAACGCGCGATCTGGACCTGACCGCGTCTGGCACCTGCATCATCGGCGTCGATGCCCAATATGACGAGGCCGCCCTGCTGGCCCTGCGCGGCGCGGTGCAGATGACCCTGCGCTGTGGCCCTTATGAAGACACCGCGACCGCCCGCATCAATCCAAAATATCAGGCAGGCGCGCCGCTGATCTGGCGGCGCATGCCAACGCCGGAACCGCGCACCTTCTGCATCGGGTTGGATAAAGGCGCGTCCCAGCTGAACCGCGACCTGATCAAGGCACTGCAACAGGAAGGCGCGGAACTGGAAATCACCGTCGCACCGTTAGAGACCCAGGACTCCGAAGGTGACGGCATCCTCTATCTGGTGGGCACGCCCATTGGGAATATGGATGACTTCTCCCCCCGCGCCCTGTCGGTGCTGCAAAGCGTCGATATGGTCCTGTGCGAGGATACCCGCACCACCAAGGAATTGCTCTCCCCATTTGGCATAGAGGCCCACCTGACCGCCTTTCATGACCACAACGAACGCGCCCGCACGCCAGAGATGATCGACCGCCTGCGCCAGGGCGCGCGCCTCGCGCTCGTCTCCGATGCGGGCATGCCGCTGATCAGCGATCCGGGCTTCCCCCTGGTCCGCGCGGTGCGAGAAGCCGGGCTGACCGTGACCGCCGTGCCCGGCCCTGATGCCGTCACCACCGCGCTGTCCATTGCGGGCATTCCGCCCGATGATTTCCGCTTTATGGGCTTCCTGCCGCGCAAGCCAACCCTGCGCCGCAGCCGGTTCGAAGAACTGCGCGCCACGCCCTATACCTGCGTCTTTTACGAGGCCCCGCACCGCATCGAAAAGACCCTGTCGGAAATCGCCGAAATCCTGCCCGACCGCGATATCGCCCTGTGCCGCAACCTTACCAAATTCGGCGAAAAGGTCTTAACCGGCCCCGCCGCAGAGGTCCTGGCCCGGATTGAGGCGGGCGAGGCGGTCAATGGCGAATTGGTGCTGATCCTCGCCGGGGCTCCCCCTAAAGACGACACCCCCGACGCCCCTGCCGATGCAGGCGCCCTGGACCGCATGCTGGAAAGCCTGGTCGCCGCCGGCCTGCCCACCAAGGCGCTCGGTGACGCCCTTGCCAAAGCCACCGGCATCCCCCGCCGCGACGGCTTTGCGAAAGTTCAGGCGATGAAGGATGCGTTGGAGTAGGGGAATTTCTAAACCCATCCCATCGTCATTCCCGCGCAGGCGGGAATCCAGGGCCACACCACCCATCGCGCCTACCGCCCTGGACCCCGGATCAAAAAAACCAATGCCTCACCCTGAGGAGCGCAGCGTCTCGAAGGGTGTGCTCGCTGCAAGCGCCACCCTTACATCCCCTCCTTCGAGACGCGGCGTTGCCGCTCCTCAGGATGAGAATGGTGTTGGGGGTTAATGGTGGAACGTCTAAATCGTTACCTGCCGCCCTGGACCCCGGATCAAGTCCGGGGTGACGGTTCATTCAAAGGGATATCTTGATTTACGGGGAGGAGATGAGGTGATTCTTCTTATTAATCTCCCCCCAGCATCGCCAACACTTGCCGCACAGCCTTCGAGGCCTTCTGGTGGGGCGCTACCGTGACCGTCAGGGCTTTTCCCGTTGCCACCTGTTCCCCAAACGGTGCGACCAGATCGCCGGATTTTAGGGCGGAGTCGACCAGGGCGGCGTGGCCGATCAGGATTCCGGCGCTGTGTTTGGTTTCTTCCAGGGCGATGGTGTAGAGGGAGAAATGGGGGCCGTTGGGCTTTTTCTTCAGGCCCGGTGCCGCCTGGGCCAGCCAGCGGTCCCAATCATCGGCCCAGACGGCGTCATACAGCCAGGTTTCATTTAGCAGGTCTTCGGGCGATTTCAGCCGCGCGGCGACCTCTGGGGAGCAGACGGGGAAGATCACATCCTCTGCCAGGATGGTTTCCCCCGGCTGGCCGGTGGGGGTGTCCAGAAAGATGCTGATATCGAACAATTCGCGCTGCAGGTTTGGGGGTGTTTCCAGCGCCGTGACGGACAGGCGGTGCCCGGCCAGGGCGGTGCGGATCATCGGCAGGCGTGGCGACAGCCACAATTGCGCAACGCTGGGCAGGGCGGCGATGTGGATCGTCTGCTGTTCCGCGCCGGAGCGGAGATGGCGCACGGCCTGACCAATGGAATCGAAGGCTGTGGCGAAAGGCGCGGCCAGCGACAGGCCAAACTCTGTTGGCACCACGCCCTGGGAGCGACGCTCAAACAACGGCGCTTCGGCCCAATCCTCCAGCGCCTTGATATGCTGGGAAATCGCACCCGGCGTCACGCAAAGTTCGTCTGCAGCCTGGGCAAAGCCGCCCAGCCGGATCGCCGCCTCAAAGGCTCGCAGGGCATTCAAAGGCGGGCCCTTCGGGCGCGGCGGGGAGACGGGCATGGTCGATATCCCTGATCCTACTCGATTGATAATCTACCCTTAGTTTTTCTAGGGCAAAATTTAGCAAATCTGATTTGCGGGGGCAATCGGTGCGGCATAGTTTTAACTGAGCTTTCGGCAAATCCCGAGCAAACGGACTCGTTTGCGACGACGCATTTGCTGAACACCAAATGGCCAGAGTATCTTGTGCGAGCGCATGCGAGCGCATGATGCTCTGATAGGAGAGATCATCATGGCCTTGTCGCATCGCAAGTGGGTTCCAGCAGAGTGTGAAACCTATATGCAGGGGATTGCCCAACGGGTGTCCACGCAATCCTCCGCAGAGGTCGAGACCTCGATTGTGGCCCTGGCAGAGCAGAACCGCGAGATCCATGAGCGCGATTGCTTCAATCTGAACCCGGCCACCAATGTGATGAATCCAAAGGCGGAGGCGATGTTGGCCTCTGGCATCGGGTCGCGCCCCTCGCTGGGCTATCCCGGCGATAAATATGAGATGGGGCTGGAAGCGATTGAGCAGATCGAAGTGATCGCCGCCGAATTGTGCGCCGAAGTGTTTGATGCAGACTATGCAGAAATCCGGGTGCCGTCGGGCGCGATTGCCAACCTGTATGGCTTCATGGCGACCTGTCAGCCCGGGGATACGATCATCGCGCCGCCGCCCTCCATCGGCGGGCATGTTACCCATCATATGGCGGGCTGCGCCGGTCTGTTCGGGTTGCGCACCATCAGCGCGCCGGTGGATGCCACGGGCTATACCATCGATGTGGCGGCGCTGGCGGAACTGGCAGAGCGGGAACGCCCGAAACTGATCACCGTGGGCAGCAGCCTGAACCTGTTTGAACATCCGGTGCGCGAGGTGCGCCAGATCGCCGATAGCATTGGTGCGAAGGTCATGTTCGATGCGGCCCATCAATGCGGGCTGATTGCCGGGCGGGTCTGGAAGAACCCGCTGAAAGAAGGCGCGCATTTCATGACGATGAGCACTTATAAAAGCCTGGGCGGCCCGGCGGGCGGGATCATCGTTTCCAATGATGCAGAAATTACGGAACGTCTGGACGCCATCGCCTTTCCCGGCCTGACGGCAAATTTTGATGCGGCGAAATCAGCGGCCCTGGCAATCACGATGCTGGATTGGCGCGATTTCGGACCGGCCTATGCCGCCGAAATGGTGACGGTGGCCCAGGCGCTGGCACAGGCCCTGGCGGCAGAGGGCCTGCCCGTCTTTGCAGCCGACAAGGGCTTTACCACGTCGCACCAATTCGCCATCGAAGCCGCCCGCTTTGGCGGCGGTCAGGCGGCGTCCAAGACCCTGCGCAAGGCCGGTTTCCTGGCCTGCGGCATCGGTCTGCCGATTGATCCCGTCGCGGGCGATATGAACGGGCTGCGCATCGGCACACCGGAACTGGTACGCTGGGGTGTCACAGCCCAGAACGCCCCAGAATTGGCCAGCCTGATCGCCCGGGCGCTCACCTCAAACGATCCAGAGGCCGTGGCCGACGAAACCCGCGCCCTGCGGCAGGGGTTCGACACGCTTCACTATATCCGGACCTGAACGGGCGTTTCCTTCGGCGTCCCCCGTTTATTTGGGTCAGACCAGCGTCAGATCGCGGGAAAATTATTGACCTTTTCAAGTACAGATGGCTGAAATAACGGCGTTTGGGCGTAAATTCCGCATGAGAGCACGGTTGATCCCAATATGGGAACATTTTACTTGATCCCAATATGGGAACATATTATATGCGTATAACAGGAAAGAACATTCTGCAGGCGGCGATCAATAAATCGCCCCAGTCGATAATGGCGCGCGATCTCAAGGCGTGGCTTGCAATTGCAACACAGTCGAATTGGGTTGGCCCAGCGGATGTTCAGTCAGCCTTCTCCCAGGCGCGTTCGCTGGGTGGTGGCAAAATGTGGGAATTCCCGATGAGCGCGTCTGGCGTTACGATTACGGCGATTATTGGGTTCAAAGGGAACGGATCAATCGTTGTTAAAAAGGTCCAGTAAATGACGGAAATCACGGTTATTCAAAACGACCAGGATCATGCCCAAGCTTTGGCGCAATTGGAGCGGCTTATCTTGGCGGATAGGGATGAAGACGTGCCTGTGATGGACGCATTGGCGCTTCTGATTGACGCCTATGAACGCAAGAAATTTCCCATTCCGGCGCTGTCGCCCATTGAAATGATCCAATTTCGTATGGAGCAGCAAAATATGTCTCAGGCCGCGCTGGCCCGTGACACGAAAATCTGGCGCAGTCATATATCTGAAATCCTGAACGGGCATCGCGGATTGAGCTACAACGCGATTCAGAAGTTACATACCACGTTGGATATTCCCTATGCCGCTTTCTTCGATGACAATGATCAGAAAGCTGAATGATGAATGGCGCCGTTGTTTCGGATCAGAATACCGCTGAGGCCGGGACTGAAGCCGTCCCGCTTTCAACTAAAGCTGATTTCGAAGCTGCGACAGGCGTGGTAAGCGGTCTCAACTTCAAAGAGGTAGACTTGCGCGGCACCGAGGCCCCGACCGACGTTATCTTTTCAAACTGTGACTTTTCAAGAGCAAAATTTGCGAATGTCAACCTGTCGGGCTTGGTGTTCAAGGGATGTTTGTTTCAACAAACAGACTTTTCCGGCAGCATCCTGTTGGGTGCCGATTTCTCTGAGGGTTGCAATTTGACGGAGGCGATCCTGAAAGGCGTGGACGCTTCGAATGCCAGTTTTGTTGATTGTAACATGTCGCGTGCGATCGCCACTGGTGCCGAGTTTGTGGAGACGAATTTTAAAGATACGAAAATGGAAAGAGCGGTATTTGATCGATCTGATCTGTCCAACGCGAAAGATTTTGAGCCCGACTGCACGCAAGTCGACGGAACCGTGTTTACTGGCAAATCTGTGGATAGTTGGACATATCTGCGCGGTGAATATACCGGTTTGAATTTGGTCGTTGCCATCATCCCGGTGCTGATTTTTGTGATAAGCTTGCTTGGCAAGGCCTATTTAAAAGTGGCTGTAAGCGCCTATGCGACCTATGCAAATCCAGAGGCGGTTTGCGACGTGTCAGGAAATCTGTGTGAAAAAGTCCCTTTATGGGAAATCATGCTCGGTCTTCGCGATGGCACAATGGCGACTGTCTTCATTGTCTTTTCTATTGTTTACAATGTCGCGCGGTATCTGGTGACGAAGCGGGTCTCCGCCTTGGCCGAAACAGAAGATCGAACGCATACGACACCACGCCAGAAAGGCTTGGGTGGGTATCTTTTGCTGCGGCGGGTATCCTACTTCGTCTGGTGGGCGAAATGGGGGATGCTAATCTTGTTCGGTTACAACATGATTGAGCTGTTGTCTCACCCCATCCTCTTACCGAAGTGACGCCCGTCCGGTGTTCTGAGCTTGGTCGCTTAACTGGTCAGTTTAGACGCGACCCAGCGGTGGAAGATATGGGTGGGGCCGTCCATGACGGGGGAGAAATGGCCCCCGTCAAAGCGCGGGGCGTGGCGGCCCTTCTGCATGCCTTCGACGACGAAGACGTCTTCGACGAAGATACCCTTCCACTGCCGGGAATTGCGGTCGCGCAGATCGGCATAGTCGCCGTCCAGCATGCGCTGATTGGCGTAATAGATTTCGACCCGCTCGTTGGTTTCTTCCAGGCCCTTGGGCTCCAGCAGGATCGCATAGACATGGTCGCGATGGACACCAAACAGCACATTGGGGAAGAAGGACACATATTCCGCCGCCCGGTCCCATTTGTCTGACAGGCCGTCGAAATTCTCAAAGGCGCGGCCCGTATTGTCCAGTTGCGGGTTATAGACAACCGTCCCCTGACCGGAGAATTTCCCATCTTCTTCAATATGATAATGGTCTTCCAGGCGGGAATAGCTGTTCAGGCCCGGATGCACCATGGGCAGATGATAGCTTTCGCAGTAATTCTCCACCGCCAGCTTCCAATTGCAGTTCACCGACAGATTAAAGGAGCTTTCGGGGCCGCCATGATGGATCGGCTTGTGGAAATCCTTCCAGAGCGCGATCAGCTCTGCGGCATAGTCTTCAAAGGCCGGGGCCTCACCCGACAGATTGACGAAGACAACATCGCGCCACAGCGTCGCGCGGACTTCCTGCAGGCCCAGACCGGTCTTGTCGACATCGGGATGTTCATTGACGCCCGGCCCGCCGATATCCGGCGTGCTGCGCAGGCTGCCATCCAGGCCATAGCACCAGGAATGATAGGGGCAGCGAATGACGCCCCGGATTGTGGTCGGTTCCGCCACCAGGATCATGCCGCGGTGGCGACAGATGTTCTGGAACACCCGCACCGCGCCGGATCGGTCGCGCAGCATCAACAGGGGGATGCCCAAAAACTCAATCGGCACCGCATCGCCCGCGCGCGGCACATCCTTGCCAAATCCGATCCCGGCCCAGTTTTCGAAGAAGACCTTTTGCTTCTCAACCTCAAACGCGGTGGGATCGATATAGGCTTCATTGGGAAGGCCGGTCGCTTTCGCAATCGGCTGCATGACATTGTTCAGGGCGATCGAATCCAACGGCATGGCGGCTCTCCAGATAGGAATTCAACTGTCAGTCTGAATTCTATCCATAAGTCCGAATGGCATTGGCGCTCAACTGTGGAAAAATACGCGGTCGCATGCGTAAAACTCACGCGAGGGCCTGTTCCTGCAACCAGTCACAGAATTGCACCATGGGGCGGGACGGGGTGCGGGCCTCGTCCCAGATGACGTAATGGGCGCCGGGTGAGGGCATGGCCTGGTCCACCAGGCGCACCAGTTCGCCGCTGTCCAGCAGCGGGGTGACCAGTCGTTCCCACCCCAAGGCGACGCCCTGACCGCCCCGTGTAGCTTGCAGGACGACGGTGTAGTTATTCAGGCTGCGCCCCCGCTTTTGGGCACTTGTGCCGGATACCCCCGCCCAGGCGAACCAGGCGTCCCAGTCAATCCAGGACGCATCCACACCCGTCATGCGCAGCAGCGGAAGATCAGGCAAATCCGCTGCGGTGATGCCGGGATGGGTGGCGGCAAAGTCCGGGCTACAGACGGGGATCAGGTGATCTGAAAACAGGCGTATCGCGCGGATGCCCTGCCATGTGCCATCGCCATAGCGCAGGGCCAGATCTATATCGCCCCGCCGCAGGTCAATTGGATCGTCGGAAATCGCGTGATTGACCGTGACGTCGGGAAAACGTTGCCAGAAGCTGCCAATGCGGGGGATCAGCCAGTATCCGGCAAAGGCAGTCGTCGCGCCAACCGTCAGGCTGGGCGTATCGGTCTGGCTGCGCAGGCGGCGACAGACATCTGCCGTGCGCGCAAATCCCAGCGCCAGAGTTTCCGCCAGTTCTGATCCCTCAGATGTCAGTTCCAGCCCACGATGAACGCGCACGAACAAGGCGCGTCCCAATTCTTCCTCCAGCGCCTTTACCTGACGGCTGACCGCGCCTGGCGTCACATTCAGTTCAGATGCCGCCGTCTTCATGCTGCAATGGCGAGCGGCGGCTTCGAATGCAGCCAGCGTTGTCATGGGCGGCAGGTCATAGGGACGTCGGGCCATCGGGGGTCTCACCTACTTGTGATAATGACCCGAAGCTTGCAGCCTCGATTGAGTTCAACACAATCCAATCTGCGGATTATTGTATCCAAGATGCGCCGCCTTGTCCTTGCGCACCTTGTTTGGTTAAGGCATCGTTTCCGCACATTTATCGTGGAAAATACCGCGAAAACGATACAAATCACCCTTATTGAGAGGGATGGGAGCCTTGCTGATGTCGCCGACCCCCTTTTCCGCAATTCTGACATCCATCGACCGTTTGAGCGATGAGGTGTGCAGCTTCACCTTTGAGGCCGCACAAGGAATGCCCTTTCAGGCCGCTGTACCCGGTGCCCATATTGATATTCTGCTGCCCAATGAAATGTTGCGGCAATATTCATTGTGGAAATGGGCACCAGACGGGCGCAGCGGGTCCGTTGCCGTGAAACGGGAAGATGCCGGCCGGGGAGGATCGAAGGCGATGCATGCCCTGACCATCGGCACACAGGTCACCCTGAATGGTCCGCGCAACAATTTCCCATTGGACGAGGATGCCCCCCATTCGATCCTGCTGGCGGGCGGAATCGGGGCAACGCCCATCTATGCCATGGCCGCGCGCCTGTGCGATCTGGGCCGCCCGGTTCAGGTGCATTACCTGACCCGCAGCCAGGCGCATGCAGCCTTTCAGCCCGCCTTTGAGGGGTTGGGATTGGGAAATGGCTTGTCCTGTCATTATGATGACATACATGGATTGGTGGATCTGGGCGGACTGCTGGATGCCGCGCCGGTGGGATCGCATCTGTATGTGTGTGGGCCGGAACCCTTGTTGCAGGCCGCCCTGAATGCGGCAGCATCCCGTCTGCCAGAGGATCAGGTTCATTTTGAGCGATTTGCCGCCGATCCCAATGCATTGGAAGGACCGTCGGATTCGTTTGAAATCGTGCTGGCGAAAAGCGGGCGCAGCCTGCGTGTCCCTGCCGACCGGTCTATTCTGGACAGCCTGCAAGAGGCGGGTGTGGCTGTCGATTTCGGCTGTACGGAGGGGGTGTGTGGTGCCTGTATCGTCGATGTGCTGGCAGGCGAGGTCGATCATCGTGACAGCGTATTGACCAGCGACGAGCAGGCGGAAAATTCCATGATGTGTGTGTGCGTTTCCCGCGCCAAAGGAAAATCGCTGACATTGGATTTATAGGAGGTCCCCTTGAAACGCCTGTTGATTGTCGGCCATGCGCCGTCGGCCAATACAAAGCGCCTGCGCGATGCGGTCGTGGCCGGAGCCCAGGATGCCGAAGCCGAGGCGGTGGAGATTGTCGTGAAGGCCCCTTTGGAGGCCGGGCCACAGGATGTTCTGGCTGCCGATGCGATCATTCTGGGGACGACCGAAAATCTGGGCTATATGTCCGGGGCATTAAAGGATTTTTTTGACCGCACCTATTATCAGGTGATTGAGGAAAAGCAGGGCCTGGCCTATGGCCTGTATATCCGTGCAGGGCTGGACGGTACCGGCACACGCCGCGCGGTGGAAAGCATCGTGGGCGGTCTGGGCTGGAAGGCGATCCAGGACCCCGTCCTGTGCAAAGGGGAATGGGACGAGGCCTTCCCTGACCACTGCCGAGAACTCGGCATGCTGGCCGCTGCCGGATTGGATGCGGGTATTTACTGACGGTAAACCTTGGGCAAGGGTCATTAGAAGATTTACCGCAAAGGGCGCGGAGAAGGCGCAAAGGACGCTGAGGCAGTGGTGCTGCCTTTGCGCCCTCTGCGTTTTCACCCTATTGAGAAAATAGGACCGTCACCCCGGACTTGATCCGGGGTCCAGAGCCGCAGGCAGACAGTTGGACGTTTGGCCCTGAATACCCGCCTGCGCGGGTAAGACGAGGACTATATTTTAAAGATTTACCGCAAAGGGCGCGGAGAAGGCGCAAAGGACGCTGAGGGCGTGGTGCTGCCTTTGAGCCCTCTGCGTTACTCAGCGGTCTCTGCGTTTTCACCTTATTTAGAAACTAGGACCGTCACCCCGGACGTGATCCGGGGTCCAGAGCCGCAGGCAGAGAGTTGGACATTTGGCCCTGGATATTCGCCTGCGCGGGTAAGACATGTGTGGGCTAAAATCTCATCCTGAGGAGGCGCGACAGCGCCGTCTCGAAGGAAAGGGCGTTACGCGTTCACATCGACGACGACACGACCACGGATTTGACCCTTCAGAATGGCTGGGCCCAAATCAGGCAGGTCGCCTAGTTTCTTATCCACGACCATTGCGTCCAGCTTATCGAAGGGCAGGTCTGTGACGATGCGGTCCCAGGCGGCAAGGCGGTCGGCGGTTGGGCGCATGACACTGTCGATGCCCAACAGGTTTACACCGCGCAGCAGGAAGGGGATCACGGTTGTGGGCAGTTTCGGGCCGCCCGCCAGACCGACGGCAGCAACGGAACCACCATAGCAGATTTGCGTTAAGACCTTTGCTAGCATGCTGCCACCAACGGCATCGATGCAGCCAGACCACAATTCCTTTTCCAGTGGTTTTCCGGACGGTTCGGCAAGTTCTTCCCGAGCCACGATCTGGCTGGCGCCCAGGTCTTTCAGATAGTCCGATGTTTCAGGTCGTCCTGTCACGGCGGCTACTTCATAGCCCAGTTTCGCCAGAATCGCGGTGGCAACAGAGCCTACGCCACCCGCAGCCCCAGTGACCAGCACAGGCGCGCCGCCCGGTTTTAGGCCATGCGCTTCCAAGGCCAGAACGGACAGCATGGCGGTGAAACCGGCTGTGCCAACCGCCATGGCGCGTTTCGTCGATAAACCCTCGGGCAGGGGGACCAGCCAATCGGCCTTGACCCGCGCCTTTTGGGCATAACCGCCCCACCAGATTTCGCCCACGCGCCAGCCAGTCAGAACAACCTTGTCGCCCGGCTTGTACCGGGGGTCGTCTGATGATTCTACGGTGCCAGCGAAATCAATACCGGGCACATGGGGAAAGGTCCGAACCAGCCCACCTGTCCCGGTAATGCACAGACCATCCTTATAATTCACGGTGGAATAGTCGACCGCAACGGTGACATCCCCGTCTTCGGGCAACCGGTCTTCAGAAATGTCCTGAATCTGGGCGGAAACCGCGCCTTCCGGGTCTTTGTCGACGATCAGTGCTTTGAACATGGACTTCCTTTCAAACGATTTCGGCTTTTACAAGGGCAGCGATACAACCTGTGCATCGCGTGGACCGGATGGCGTGTCTACAACCAGCGCTGTTCCAGGTTCCCAATAGTCTTTTTCAATCATAGCAATTGCAACGGTGGTCTCAAGCCTTGGGGACCAGGCGCTGGAGGTTACCTGTCCGGCATGGTGGCCGTCAGCGGTCAGCACAGACCATGGTTCAATAGTAAAGGGTAAGTTTCTGGCATTGATCTTCAAGCCACGGATCATGCGCTGAGGGCCTTCCATGATCGTCCGGATCAGGGCGTCGCGGCCGATACAGCCAATGGCATCCACGGTCTGACAGAATTTCCCCAAACCGCATTCATGGGGCGTGTTCAGGCGGGTCATGTCATTGCCATAGGACAACAAGCCTCCCTCAATCCGTTCGATCAGGTTTGGCCCCCCGGCGCGAATACCGTGGGGTTTGCCGGCTTCTTCAATCGCATCCCACAGCGCTTCGCCATAGGCGGAATCCTGCAGATAGATTTCAAAGCCACCCTGTTTTGAATAACCGGATCTGGCGACGATATATTCCTGTCCATTCAGCAACATCGGTTCGAAGCGGAAGAATTTGATGCCGCGCACGCGCTCCCCAAATACAGCGGCAACGACATCTTCCGCTTTCGGGCCTTGCACCGCCAGGGGGGACACATCCGGTTCCGTGACTGCAACATCCATGCGGGTTCCGGCAGACAGGCCCTTCACCCACAGCAGCAAGTCGCTGTCGGCGATTGAAATCCAATAGCGGTCGTCGGCCAGCTTAAGGGTGACCGGGTCATTGATCATACCGCCGGTTTCATCAACCATCGGGGTGTAATAGCATTGCCCGATCTGCATGTTCGATAAATCGCGCGGTGTCAGCAATTGCAGCAGGCGTGCTGCATCCGGTCCGCGCACTTCGACCTGACGTTCGCAGGCGACATCCCAGATCTGCACCGACTCTCGCAAATGGAAGTAATCATCCTCCAGCGAGTTAAACACGGTGGGCAGCAGCATGTGATTGTAAACCGTATAGGCCTTAACCCCGGCCTGGGTGACACGGCGACTAAAAGGGGTGCTGCGGGTGCGGCGAGAAATGGAAAGAAAAGGAGCGGTCATGGGCGAAACTCCAAAGAGAATAATGACGGCATTTCAATGTTTCCCCTACACCTGTCTGGGGTTCAGCGAAACATCGAAAATACTCATGGAAAATCGAATGAATTTCATCTGAATGGGGGGATCGCAGCCCGCAGCAGCATCACTCAGCCGCTTTTGAGGTTTTTATGGAAACGAAGGGCAGCGTTACCCGGAAACATGCGCCATCTCCCGGTGTCTGAGGCAGCAATTCCAGGTCACCCTGCAGGCGTTGCATGATTTGCCAACTGATGGCCAGGCCCAGGCCCGTCCCGCTGCGGCCATCTTTGGATTCGCGCCATCCTCGGGAGAATTTCTTAAAGATACGCTCCCTGTCATCGGCGCGTATTCCTTCGCCATTGTCCTGGATATAGACACAATAGCGATCATCCTCCAGCGTCGTGCGAATGGTTATAACGGGCTTATCAGATGTGTTGTACTTGATCGCATTGGTAATCAGATTCAGATAGACTTGGCGCAGGCGGTCGGCTTCCGCTTTAACCTCAATACCCGCCGCGCGCGCTCCAAACTCTATCTTAGTGTCCGCCTGCGATGCCAGGCCATGACAGGTCGCCACGGCCCGTTCCAGGGTTTCTTCTGGATCAACCCGTTGCAGAATCCAGGGTACCTGTTCGCCCTCCAACCGTGCCAGGTCCAGGATTTCATCCAGCAATCGTGTCAGGCGCATGCTCTCTTCCAGAATGATGCCGGTAAAACGCTGGGTCTCCTCAATAGTCATATCTGGCGTTTCCAGCAGGATTTGTGCGAAGGAGCGAATGGAGGTCATGGGTGTGCGCAGTTCATGGCTGACCTGACTCAGGAAGTCATCTTTCTGCATATCCAGTTGTTTCAACCGCTCATTGGCGTCGCGCAATTGACGTGCGGTTTGCTGCAACTGGTGGGATTTGACTTCCAACTGTCGACTGTAGTCGATGACCTGCTGCGTTTCATCGACGATCTTCATCAATTCATCCAGGCTGATGGTTTCCCCTTTCACCACCTGGGAAATCATCGCCCGGGCCGTCGCCGCCCCGACACTGCCCGCCAGTTCCCGTTCCAGATGACCGATAAACTCATCATCGGCGCGCGGCAGATGGCCGGATACCCCCTGTTTCTTGGCAAAATCGCTGAACAGGCGATAGGCGGTATTGGTGCCCAGAATTCGCTGGGCCAGGACAAACAGATCGCTGCTGGCGGCATAGCGGCGGATGAAACGGGATTCATTGTCAGCCGGTGCGCGGAAAACATCGATGAACAGGGCGCCCTGTAGCCGTTCCAGCGGTTTTGGGTCAAAAATCACGGAGACGATCACAAACAGAAATGTGTTGATCGACAGGCTCCAGAACAGGGCATGGACCAGTGGGTCCATGTCGGTTAATCCGAACAACGCCTGAGGCTGTAGGAAGCCAATCCCCCATGGTCCGTTTTCAATGACGCTGAGCGGCATGACAAACTGGCCTTCAAAGCTTGGGAAAAACAGGGTGTACAACCACAGCATAAAACCTGCGGCCAGACCGGCGAATGCCCCTTTTGCGGATGCCTGCCGCCAATACAGACCGCCAATCAAACTGGGCAGGAATTGGGCGACCCCCAGAAAGGCGATCAGGCCTATGGATGCTAGGGCATCTGATTTCGCGCTCAGTCTGAAATAGATGAATCCCAGCAGCAAAACCAGACAGATGCTGGCTCGACGGCTGAACAGCAGCAGTTTTCGAATATCACCACTGGCCTTCATCTCAATCCAGGGCAGCCGCAGGGCAAGGGGCATAACGATGTGGTTTGATACCATTGTCGACAGCGCGATGCAGGCAACAATCACCATGGAGGTCGCCGATGAAAATCCGCCCAGAAATGCAATCAGTGCCAAAGTATGCTGATTCATCGCCATGGGCAGGGTCAGCACGAACATGTCCGGATTGGCGGTTTCCGGCAGAAATTTCAGCCCAGCAATAGCGATTGGCAGCACAAACAGACTGATCAGCATCAGGTAAAGCGGGAACATCCAGGATGCCGTGAACAAGTGACGTTCATCCGAATTTTCGACGACGGTGACCTGAAACTGGCGGGGCAGGCAGATCACGGCGGTTGCGGCCAAGAACGTCAGACTGACCCAGCGCGGACCGAAAACATCCTCAGTGTTCAGAAAGTCAGGTGGGGCCCAGGAGAAAACTTCCCCCGGTCCATCCGCCAGAGAAAACACAACAAACAGCCCGACCGCCAATAGGGCAAACAGCTTGACCAGTGCTTCCAGCGCAATAGCGGCGACCCCCCCATGGTGACGTTCGTTTGCATCAATATTGCGGGTACCAAAGACAATAGTGAAGATCGCCATGCCAAATGCGATCCAGAAGGCCGTTGTGTAATCTGGATCGCCAAACACCGGATGGGCAAGATCGCTTATAACGGTGCCGCTGATTACCTGAAAACTATTGGTCACTGCCTTTAGCTGCAGCGCGATATACGGTGTTGTACCGATTACTGCGATCAAGGTGACCAGTACGGCCAGGCTTTCGCCCTTACCATAGCGGGATGACAACAGGTCAGCGATAGAGGTAATGCGATGGACGCGCCCGATGCGGACCAGCTTGCGTAACAGATACCAGAATCCAATAAAAACGATGGTCGGGCCAATATAGATTGTCGCAAATTCCAGCCCGCTTCTAACCGCCGATCCAACTGCGCCATAGAATGTCCAGGACGTGCAGTAGACTGAAATGGATAAGGTATAAATCAGCGGTGATTGGAACAGGGCCGAAGAACCGGTACGCGCCTTCTTATCGCCCCAGAATGCGACAAGGAACAACAGGATCACATATCCCAGCGATACCGCAAAGACGAGATTGCCCGACAGCATTACGGGGGAGAATCCTGTGGATCCATGACCAGGGGGTCATTGGTTTCGGGCGTGTTCAAACGCCGTGCATTCCAGGCCGTCAAGACGACAGCCAATGTCCATAGACCAAAAACATAAACGACGATTGCGGGAATGCCTGCCAAACCAGGCTCAGGTCCGAATAAATGGATCATCGGCTTCATGATCAGCAGGGTGAAAACAACAGGGATGATCATCGCAATGTCGCGGGATTTGCGAATGGCCGTTGCGGTTGCGGCCCCGGAAATGGGGACCCGTCGCTTGCGCGTCATGTCAATTCCCCTGAAGAGCTGGTCAATTTTTGCACGGTTTCAATTATATGCTGGTTAGAAAAGGGCTTGGTAACGAAGGCATTGGCCCCGATCTCTTCAGCCATGCGGCGATCCTGGCTTTGACCTTTCGCGGTCAGGATGATGATCGGGATATCCTTCACGGAGGCGTCGGATCGCACCGCTTTCAAAACTTCGAACCCATTCATTTTTGGCAGCATGACATCCAGAATGACGACATTCGGCTTTTCGGCGCGGATACTGGTTAGGGCGGCTTCGCCATCAGAGACGGATGTTACGTTGCAGCCCGACCGGATCAGAATGAAACTGAGGGATTCAACAATATTTGGTTCATCTTCCGCGACCAATACACGTGTCGTCACAGCCTACCCTCCCCAATAGCGACTTGCCGATTGTTTCGGCTTATTCAAAGAACGGTAACGCTGGACCGCAGGTTGCGCAATGATTACGACGGGCGGGCAGGCCCGAAAGGGGTGGCGGATTTACCTGGCTCCACCATTGGCGCTTGCTCTCGATAGGCGCAGGCGCGCCTTGTACATAATCGGCAACTGGGTCCCACTGGCACTTCCAGACCATCAGCGTTCAAATCCAGCCCGTCAGCATAGATCGTGCGATCCGCATACAGAATGTCACACGCAATCATCACGCTGACAAGATGGCGGGGGGCGTTGAACCGGCTTTGCGCCTTACCCTGGGCCCGGGCGATGAACAGAAACCGCTCCCCGTTCGGGAATTCAGCAATCTGACGGCAGACCGTACCCGGCGTCTGAAATGCATTGTAAACCGCCCATAAAGGGCAGGCATTTCCGTATCGGGGCAAGGGCAGGCGTGGCAGGGGCATGCGCTTGGTGATGAAACCCGCCGGGTCCGTGCGCATGAAGGCAAAGGGCACTCCTTCAGCACCCGGGCGCTGTAGCGAGACCAGGCGATGGCAGATCTGTTCATAGCTGGCGCCATATTTACGGGCCAGATATTCAATGTCATACCGCGCGCGTTCCGCATCTTCCAAAAAGATCTGATAGGGCATCAGCAGACAGGCCGCGCCATAAGACGCCAGAGCCCCCTGCGCACGGCTGCGGGCTTCATCGCTGCGCAGCAAAGGGGATGTTTCAACCAGCGTATCAAGCACCTTGCGCAAGGCAAAGCGACAGATCAGCCGGGCGATCTGCAACCGATAGCCCGCAGCCGGTGCACTGTCCTCAATATGGAAAACCTTTGTCGATTCGTTGAATTCGACATTGTTCCAAACCCGATCCCGATCCATTTGATCGCTGGTCACGAACTGGACGGCAATACCAAAGCGCCGTGTCAGGTAATCGATCATTTTTGAATCAACCGGGATCGCAAAGGCATCGATTTCCCGGCGCAAAGATTCTGCCGCCTGTTCGACTTCCGGAAAATGGTTGTTCCGATCCAAGATAAAATCGTCCACTTCCTCCAGTGGCGTCATGGCGGCTGTTTCGGTATCAGCGGTATCAAAGAACTGTGCAATGCCTTCTGCAATTCCGGAAAGATTGGTGCTTTCCATGGCTAAC
This sequence comes from Rhodospirillales bacterium, assembly GCA_002696645.1. Lineage (GTDB taxonomy): Bacteria > Pseudomonadota > Alphaproteobacteria > UBA8366 > Aestuariispiraceae > Pacificispira. The sequence continues at coordinate 55,296 of NZSA01000053.1, forward strand.
ATTGACTGAAATCGCTGCCTCTCCTGATTATCCAGATCTGTGATCGTATCCAGGATTTCGGCGGTCGAGCGAATGGTCGTGATCTTGGTAAGCATTTTGTGGATAGCCTCGCCCAGGTACGGATCCTGGTTCAGGCGATCTGACAAGGCGGCAACGGTTTCGTTACGATTAATATAGGCACGATAAATCGCAACCATGGCCTTCGCCCATTCCGGGCTGCGGGCAACCAGATCCGCAGCAGAGCTTTCCGCCAGTTCAAATTCCCGCAGCAACGGGTCGGTTGCCAATTCTTGTATTTCCTGAACCAGGCGGCGTTCAGCCTCACCGTCCAACCATTCAATATCGACCTTTAGGTGTTCTGCCAGACCGTTCAACAGGCGTGTGGCGATGTTGCGTTTGTTGCGCTCGATCAGATTTAAATACGAGGCGGAGATCCCCAAACGCTGTGCCAATTCCGTTTGAGAGAGCCCAAGTTTTAATCGTCGGTCTCTAATTTTTAAACCGATTGCTGATTGCGCCATCGTTAATGTCCTCGCCCATGGGCTGAAACTAGGTGGGATAAAGTTACTTAATGATCAGCTAAATCGTTAGAAAGTTTCATTTTTGTGCGCTGCGGGGTAAAGTTTTGACAGTTCATAGGCTCAATTTTGTTTATCTTTTACAATAAAATCATTTTAAGTCAATGAGTTATTGAATTTTTGACAAAACTAATTTACAGATGTGCCTGCGTCGCGGAAATTCATCACCCATAACGGGGATGCGGCCGCACGTCGGCCGCTCTTGCGTTGATAAGGGGGCGGATGCGCAAACGAGATTTGAACAACAGGAGGAAACAGAACATGGGTGGTTTCATTAAACCGGTAAACCGTCGTACCCTGCTTAAGGGCTCGGCTGCTTTGGGGGCGGCTGCATTTGCCTCTCCTTACTTCTTCACCAAGGGTGCCAGCGCCTATGTGAATGACCCAACGAACAAGAGCAGTGTTGTGCTTGGTTTCAACGTGCCGCAAACGGGCGCGTATGCAGATGAAGGTGCGGATGAATTGCGCGCCTATCAGCTGGCAGTTGAGCACCTGAATGGTGAGGGTGATGGCGGCCTGATGAACACGATGAAGCCGCTGGCCCTGAAGGGTAACGGAGTGTTGGGCAAAAAGGTCGAATNNACCACNGGNGATACNCAGACNAAGTCTGATGCGGCCCGNGCTTCTGCCAAGCGTATGATTGAAAAAGATGGCGCGTTGATGATTACCGGTGGGTCGTCTTCGGGTGTTGCTATCGCGGTTCAGTCCCTGTGCCAGGAAGCTGGCGTTATCTTCATGGCTGGCCTGACCCATTCGAATGACACGACGGGTAAAGATCGTCGTCGCAACGGGTTCCGCCATTTCTTTAACACCGAAATGACGGGTTCTGGCTTGGCGCCGGTGCTGAAAGCCAATTACGGCACCGATCGTAAAGCCTATCACCTGACGGCTGACTATACCTGGGGCTGGTCTCAGGAAGGNTCGATCAAGAAGTACACCGAAGCCATGGGCTGGGAAACGGTAAATGCCGTTCGCACGCCACTGGGTGCTGGTGACTTCTCTCAGTACATCACGCCTGTTCTGAATTCCGGCGCCGATGTGCTGGTATTGAACCACTATGGCAAGGACATGGTGAACAGCTTGACTCAGGCGGTTCAGTTCGGTCTGCGTGACAAGATGGTCAATGGTAAGCAGTTCGAAGTCATTGTTCCGCTGTATTCCCGTCTAATGGCACAGGGTGCGGGCGAAGCCGTTAAAGGAATCTTCGGGTCCACCAACTGGCATTGGTCGCTGCAGGATGAAGGCTCCAAGGCTTTCGTGAAATCCTTTGGTGCGAAATATGGCTTCCCGCCGTCACAGGCAGCACATACCTGTTATGTTCAGGCGCTGCTGTATGCCGATGCGGCTGAGCGTGCAGGCACGTTCAACCCATGTGGCATTGTTGATGCGCTGGAAGGCTTTGAGTTCGACGGCATGGGCAACGGCCCAACGCTGTATCGCGCCGAAGATCACCAGTGCTTCAAGAAAGTGCTGGTCGTGAAGGGTAAAGAAAACCCATCCTCACAGNTTGACTTGCTGGAAGTCGTCCAGGAAGNCCCAACTGAGCAGGTCACGTATGATTCAAGCGAAGGTGAGTTTGCAGGGGACCTTGGTGCCTGCAACGCCGGCTAAAAGGATCATCTGATCCAGTTTCGGATAAGGCAGTCGTCCCGAAGGGGCGACTGCCGACCGAATCCAAGGGCTGTTCAGGTTTATATTCATTACTTTTGAAGAGGGGAGGGCGGTCGCCATGGATGCGATTCTCCTGCAGGTTCTAAACGGACTCGACAAGGGGGCGGCCTACGCATTGATTGCGTTGGGGCTGACCTTGATTTTCGGGACCTTGGGGGTCGTGAACTTTGCTCATGGCGCCTTGTTCATGTTGGGCGCGTTCTGCGCGGTCACGATCAACAAGGTGCTGACGCTCCAGAAGGTGGTTCTGTCCCAGACGGAAACCACGGCCTGGGGCACGCCGTTGGAGATACGCACACCTTTGGCGCAGGAATGGTTTGGCGATCTTGGTCTCACGATCATCGACTTTTCTGTCCCTATTTCGATAATTGCTGCAATTCCGGTCATGTTGCTGATCGGGGTGGTGATGGAGCGCGGGCTGATCCGTTACTTCTATAAGCGCCCGCATGCAGAGCAGATTTTGGTGACCTTTGGTCTTGCCATCGTTTTGCAGGAAATCATCAAGGCCTTCTTTGGTGCCAATCCAATTCAACAGAACGCGCCGGAAATNCTGCAGGGGGCGATTGATTTTGGGGCATTGTTCGGCAATCCAGGCGCCCTGGTTTATCCTTTATGGCGAATGGTTTACCTGGCCTTTTCCGTGATTGTGATCCTGTCCGTCTTTGCCTTCCTTCAATTCACAACATTCGGGATGGTGGTCCGTGCGGGGATGGCGGATCGCGAAACCGTGGGCTTGTTGGGAATTGATATTGATCGGCGATTTACGATCGTCTTTGGCATCGCCGCGGTGGTCGCCGGAACAGCAGGGGTGATGTACACACCTATCCTGCCACCGGATTATCATATGGGGATGGATTTCCTGGTTCTGTCCTTTGTCGTCGTCGTTGTTGGTGGGATGGGCAGTCTTGGCGGGGCTGTATCCGCAGGCTTCCTTCTGGGTATCCTGCAGTCCTTTGCGTCAATGTCGGAAATTCGGGATCTCTTGGCGAAGGTTGGAATCATCGGCTTGGATCAAATCATCATTTATCTAATCGCAATCGTCATTCTGTTGGTCCGCCCGCGCGGTCTGATGGGACGCAAAGGCGTGATGGAGTAGGGCCATGTTGTCATTGTTTACAAAATCGTCCGAAAAGTCGGACCTGCTTCTTCTCGCGCTGTTTGCCGTTGTCGTTTTCGCCATGCCGATCTGGCTGGCTCCCTTCGGGGCTGCCTATCCGGATCTGATGCAGCGCTTTGCGATCTACGGCATATTTGCGACTGGGTTTAATATCCTGTTTGGTCTGACCGGTTATCTGTCTTTTGGCCATGCTGCCTTCCTGGGTGTCGGGTCCTATACGGCGGTTTGGACCTTCAAATTGCTGGGCATGAACCCGATTCCGGCAATCATTGCTGCCATCATTGTTGCGGGCCTGTTTGCATTGCTGATTGGGTTCATCAGCCTGCGTCGCTCTGGGATCTACTTTTCGATCCTGACGCTTGCCTTTGCGCAAATGTGTTACAATCTGGCCTATTCGGTTCTGACGCCGATTACCAATGGGGAAACCGGCCTGCGGGTGTTGCGCGATGATCCCCGTCTGTTTGATGCGCCAACCGTTGGCGATGGGGGGCCGTTGATCTCCCATATCGCAGGGATTGAGATGACTGGCATGCCCGGATTCTATTTCGCTGCCGTACTGCTGGTCATCATGGTCGGGTTGGCGATGCGGATTTTCCGGTCTCCCTTTGGGATGATGCTGAAAGCAGTAAAAACCAACCAGACCCGGCTGAACTATACGGGCGTCAATACGCGACCCTATACACTTGCGGCCTTTGTTATCTCTGGCATGTATGCCGGTCTGGCAGGGGCTCTTTTATGTGTGATCGATCCCCTGGCCGGGGCGGAGCGTATGCAATGGACGGCCTCTGGTGAGGTTGTGCTGATGACCATTCTGGGTGGGGTCGGTACGATCATTGGACCAATCCTGGGGGCGGCGCTGATCAAGTATTTTGAGAATATCTTCTCGGCCTTCAACGATCAGACATTGAACGATATCTTCAGCTTCCTGCCGGATCAATTGCGAGAAGGTGTTGTTTCCGTGACCTCCCTTTTCGTGGGCGAGGGCTGGAATTTGAGCCTGGGTATCCTGTTCGTAATCATCGTTGTTTTCCTGCCGGGTGGCGTCACAGAGGGACTGAACCGCATCGGCAGGTTCGGATTGCGGCGACTGGGGATAGGACGCAAATCAAAAAATGAGGATGAAACCTCACCCGCACCGGGAGAATAGTCATGGGCATTCTTGAAGTAAGAGATGTGAATAAGAATTTCGGGGGCCTGAAGGCGCTGCACAATGTCAATCTGGATGTCCAGGAAGGCAGCGTTCACGCCATCATTGGGCCTAATGGTGCGGGGAAATCCACCTTACTGAACTGCTTTATCGGGCGCCTGACACCGGATACCGGGTCGGTGATGTTTAACGGATCATCGCTGTTGGGCCTGAAACCGCATGAGATAAATCAGGCCGGTGTGGTGCGGGTGTTTCAGACGCCTGAGATTTTCTCAGAATTATCTTTGCTGGAAAATGTCATGATCCCGGCATTTGCCAAACGGGACGGCGCTTTCAAATTGAATGCTTTTTCTGATGTCGCCCGTCATGGCGAAATCCGGGAAAAGGCAATGCATATGTTGGAAGAAGTCGGCCTGGCCAATGATCGGGATAAGACGTCCTCCAGCATGTCGCGCGGGGACAAGCGCCGATTGGAACTGGCAATGTGTCTGGTTCAGGATCCGGTGCTGCTGTTGTTGGATGAACCAACGGCGGGGATGTCTCGCGCCGATACGAATGCAACAATCGATCTGTTGAAAAAGATTGGTGGCCGGGGCATCACCAAGATCGTGATTGAGCACGATATGCATGTTGTATTCTCTCTGGCGGATCGGATTTCCGTTCTGGCTCAGGGGACGGTAATTGTTGAAGATGTTCCCTCCAAAATAAAAGGGAATGAAAAGGTTCAAGAAGCTTATCTCGGGGGAGCGCATCTATGAATGGGACACAAAGAGCCGCGCGCGTTCAACCGGCGGCGACCTCTGGCGGTGATACCGCCTATTTCGCAGTTCATAATCTGCATGCTTATTATGGTGAAAGCTATATCGTTCAGGGCGTTAGCTTTTCCATCAAGGAAGGCGAAATTCTTGCCCTTTTAGGGCGCAATGGGGCGGGTAAGACCTCAACATTACGGGCGTTGGCGCGCGTGGCTTCTCCAGAGTTACGACAGGGGGAGGTCTGGCTGGATCATGAACCCCTGCACACGATGGAGGCACATCAGGCCGCCCGAACCGGTATTGGTCTGGTGCCGGAAGATCGACGCATCATTCAGGGCCTGACCGTGCACGAAAATCTGCAATTGGCACAAATCGCCCCACCGGTCGGCTGGCCAATTGAACGTTTGTATGAATTGTTTCCGCGTCTGGGAGAACGCCGCAGTCAGGAGGGGACAACCCTGTCGGGCGGAGAACAGCAAATGCTGGCTGTTGCCCGCGCCCTGGCGCGCGATGTGAAACTGTTGCTGTTGGACGAGCCCTATGAAGGTCTGGCCCCCGTGATCGTGCAAGAGATTGAACGGACGCTGGAAGAAATCAAGAAATTGGGCATGACGACCATCATCGTAGAACAGAACGCCATTGCGGCCCTGCATCTCGCAGACCGCGCCCTGATCCTGGATATGGGCCAGGTGGTGTTCGACGGCACCGCAAAGGAAGTGCTGGATAACGCGGAACTGCGCCAGGAATATCTGGCGATTTAATCAAGGGAGTCTCTGTGAGGAATTGACTTTTGGCGCGAAAACGCCTATCTGTCATGTGTGTCATAAAGAGCATTTTGAGTTGGCGTCACCTGTAAATCGGCCTGCTCATGTGGATGGTAAACTCTGCAGGGAGTTTATTCGCAGGACACTTCGGGTGGTTTCCGAACCCATTGAGCTAAGGAAACGCTGCTACTGCGACACCTAAATTAGCGCACGGATCCCACACGGGTTCCGTGCGTATTTCTTCCTGAAAAAGCTGTGACAATTGACCAAATTGTGCCGTCGTTTCGTTGAATGCATTCCAGAATTGCAGTGCCGGAGACATGACGGACAGCCATCAGTCGAATTTTACGCGAGTATCTGTCACCGAAGTATAGTGGTGTTCCAATTTGGACAATGTTTGAGACAAAGTTTGGGACTTCATCAAAAGATGTCAGTCCGATTTGCGCCATTTCTTTGGCGTGTTCTCTCCAAATATGTATGGCTCCGAAGCCCCTGTTCGGGCCCACATGCTTTCCTTGAAAGAGAAAAATGTCTCCTGTCGGAATGATGTCATTTTTGGATTTAATTTGGGGTACATTTCCAAATATGTATGACCCTGATCTTGGGTTTATCAGCAGTTTTTTTGACATTCTTAATACTTTGCTTCTTAATTTTCTTCTAATTCTATAGGCCTCTGGTATGAAGTGCTATCAGCTTGTTGAAGCTGTTATAGTGCGAAGAAGAGGGTTTCAAGCGATCCATGATTGGATGGCTTGTAGTAACCTATCGATTTTATTTACTCCTAACATCGAATAGAAGAACTGACGGTAAATCTGCCTGTCTTTCCGATTCTCAAAGATCGTTCAGATTGAGGTGTCGGGGGATCAGCGCTAAAGTGATCAAAATAGTTAGATGTCGAAGAATAATGTTAGGGAGGGTACATCAATGACAACATCATCGGGTCCAAAAGATCGCTACACAAAAGGCATGACTGTCCGTCGCAGTGTTCTGGGCGACAAGCATGTCGACCGTGCTGAAGCCAATAAGACTGATTTTGATATTCCCTTTCAGAATTTCATCACGGAAGGGGCCTGGGGCACCGTCTGGGCGGGAGATCATTTTACCAAGCGGGAACGCAGTCTGGTGACGATTGCCTTATTGGCGGGTCTTGGTCATTACGATGAGGTTGCGATGCATGTTCGCGCCAGCCGTAATACAGGCGCCACGGCGGAGGATATTCGCGAAGTGATGATGCATGTCGCAGTCTATGCAGGGGTGCCCGCCGCGAACAATGCCATCAAATATGTGAAGCGTGAATTGGCCGCCATGGCCGAAGAAGAAAAAGCAGGAGAATGACGCCATGACGGATTCCTTATCGCCGCGCGATTGGGCCAGCCACCCCGCCTATATCGATCCGGGATACAAATCGACCGGTCTGCGGGGCCCCAAGCAGCCCCTGATCAAACTGCCAACCGGATTGGGAGAGGGGTTGGGGCCGCGCTTTGGGAAGGACCATGTCTTTGAGCATGATGCCGACCTGACCCGCAACGGGCGCGTGAATGGCGAACCCCAGGGCGAGCGTATTATCGTCACCGGCCGCGTGTTGGATGAGGATGGTCGCGCGATCCCCAATACCCTGGTGGAAATCTGGCAGGCCAATGCGGCCGGGCGGTATGTTCACAGCAAGGACCAGCATGATGCGCCCCTGGACCCGAATTTCTTTGGCGCCGGCCGGTGCGCCACCGATGATCAGGGTGTCTATCAGTTCATGACCATTAAGCCAGGCGCTTATCCCTGGCCGAACCATTTCAATGCCTGGCGCCCCAATCACATCCATCTGTCGCTGTTCGGACCCAGCTTTGGCACAAGGCTGGTGACTCAGATGTATTTTCCGGGAGACCCGCTCTTGGCGCTGGACCCGATTTTTCTGGCAACGCCGGAGGGTGCACGGGATCGCCTTGTCGCGGATTTCGCAATTGATGTGACACAAGAGGCCTATGCGTTGGGATATCGCTTCGATATCGTTCTGCGTGGCCGCAACGCTACCCCGATGGAGGAGTGAACCAATGTCAAAGCTGGGTCAAACCCCGTCACAAACCGTCGGGCCCTATTTCGCCTATGGCCTGACGCCCACACAATATGGCTATCCGTTGAAAAGCGCTGCCGGGCCGGAAGTGGAAGGGTTGGCAGAAGCAGGTGGCCCGCGTATTCGCCTGGAAGGGCGCGTATTGGATGGCCAGGGGGCAGTGATCGAAGACGCCATGCTGGAAATCTGGCAGGCGGATGCACAGGGACGCTATCCTGGTGCGCCCGGCGGCGCAAACAGCGGGTTCACGGGATTTGCGCGCTGTGGAACGGGCACGGCACCGGACAAATCCTATCGTTTCGAGACTGTGAAGCCTGGCTGTGCGGAGCCTGGCTGTGCGCCCCATATCAATATGATCGTGTTTTCCAGGGGGCTGTTGTCCCACGCCTATACGCGGGTTTACTTCCAGGATGAAGCCACCGCCAATGACAGCGATCCCGTTCTGGCCCTGGTGCCGGAAGACCGACGCAATACGCTGATCGCCAAACGTCTGGAGACGGATCAGGGAATTGTTTATCGCTTTGACATTCGCATGCAGGGGGATGGGGAGACTGTGTTCTTCGACCTGTGACTTTATGCTCAGGGGGGAGGCCTCGACCGTCTCTTCCAGTTGGGATAGAGTCAGAGAAACAAAACATTTGAGGAGACGATATCATGACCGCAGCAATCGTTGGCTGGGCCCATACGAAATTTGGGAAGTTAGAAGATGAGGATGTTGAAAGCCTGATCGGGCGTGTTGCCGAACAGGCGTTAGCCGATGCTGGTGTTGCGGCGGAAGATGTCGATGCGATCTATCTGGGCTGGTACAATGGCGGCTTCTCCAAGCAGGATTTCGGGTCGTCTCTGGTCATGAACTCTGTCGATGGATTGCGCTTTAAACCATCAACACGGTTGGAAAATGCCTGTGCGACCGGATCGGCTGCGGTGCATCAGGGCGTGAACTTCCTGGAGGCGAAACAGGGGCGCATCGTATTGGTCATCGGTGTGGAGAAGATGACGTCAACGCCCGGACCTGAGATTGGTGGTATCCTGTTGCAGGCGTCCTACCTTAAGGAAGAAAGCGGTGTCGAAGGGGGCTTTGCAGGCGTCTTTGGGCAGATCTGCAATGGCTATTTCCAGAAGCATGGCGATCAGTCCGACGCGCTGGCGACCATCGCGGCCAAAAATCACAAAAATGGCTGTGACAATCCCTATGCTCAGATTCGCAAAGATCTGGGATTTGAGTTCTGCCGCACCGTTTCGGACAAGAACCCGATTGTCGCGGGACCTTTGAAACGCACGGATTGTTCGCTGGTATCGGATGGCGCTGCGGCGCTGGTCATGGCCGATATGGATACCGCCTTGGGCATGAAGAAGGCGGTCGCTTTCCGGGCACGGGCACAGGTGAATGATTACCTGCCGCTGTCCCGGCGGGACATGACCTATCTGGATGGCTGTGCGCGCGCCTGGGATCAGGCGTTTACCAAGTCCGGCCTGAAACTGGATGATCTGGATTTCGTCGAAACCCATGACTGCTTCACCATCGCGGAATTGATGCAATATGAAGCTATGGGCCTTGCCAAGCGTGGTGAGGGGGCGAAAGCAGCTCTGGACGGTGTTACTCAGAAAGACGGCAAGTTGCCGGTCAATGCGTCCGGTGGCTTGAAGGCAAAAGGCCACCCCATTGGGGCGACGGGCGTTTCCATGCATGTCTTAACCGCCATGCAAACCCGGGGCGATGCCGAGGATATACAGGTGAAGGATGCCAAGCTGGGCGGTATCTTCAACATGGGCGGTGCGGCGGTTGCCAACTACGTCTCCATTCTGGAGGCAGTGAAATAACCAGGAAAGGCCATGGCGGGTCATCACCACCACCATCACGTTGATCCCGAAGCAGGGGATGCGAAAGTGTTCTGGGCTGTGTTCGTGAACATGGCCCTGACGGTGGTGCAGATTGTCGGTGGTGTCCTGTCGGGCAGTCTGGCCCTGATCGCCGATGCCCTGCATAATTTTTCGGACGCGATTTCGCTGATCATTGCCTTCGTNNCNCGCAAGATCGCCNGNCGNCCGGCNAATGNNGATATGACCTTTGGNTANGGNCGNNNNGANGNNGTNGCNGCNNTGNTCAANTATACNACNNTGATCGTGATCGGCCTGTATCTGGTCTATGAGGCCGTGATGCGGTTCTTTCAACCTGAACCAGTGGCGGGGTGGATGGTGGTCATCATTGCCGCTGTTGCGCTGGTGGTGGATCTGGTCACCGCCCTGCTGACCTATTCGATGTCCAAGGACAGCATGAATATCCGTGCGGCCTTCCTGCATAATCTGGCCGATGCGATGGGGTCGGTTGCGGTTATTCTGGCAGGCAGTCTGGTGATCCTGTTTGACTGGTGGCTGGTCGACCCCTTGGTGACGCTGCTGATTGCGGGCTATATTCTGTATATGGCTTTTAGTGAGATTGGCCCCGCCATCCGCATCCTAATGCTGGGCAATGCGCCCGGACTGGATACGCAAAAGGTGTTGAGTGATATTCGCGCCGTGCCTGGGGTGGACAGCATCCACCATGTCCATCTGTGGCAGATGCAGGAACACGAAAACGCCCTGGACGCCCATGTCGTGATTACAGAAGGCAAATGGTCGCAGGCCGATGCGATCAAACATGCGATCAAAGACCGCTTAGCCTCCCACTTCCACATCCACCACGCCACATTGGAATTGGAATGCACCCATCATGCCTGCCCAGAACCCCAGACGATCGGGCACGCGGCAGAAGACAGTCCTGCGCTCAAACATACCCATCACCATTAAGGCAATGCTCTAAACCCGATATGCCTCCAGTGCGTCCAGGTCGAAGGTGAAGCCGGTGCCGGGGCGGGTGGGGATGTCCAGGGTGCCGTCTGGGTTGATTGTCACCTTCTCGCGGAACAGTGGGGCGAACCAGGGCATATATTCGATGAATAGGCAGTCGCTGGTGACCAGGGACAGGCTGTGTTCGGTAAACAGGTGAGGGGAGAAGGGGATGCTGGCCGCCGCCATTTGGCCGATGACCCGCCGAAATTCCGTATAGCCGCCCATGCGCTGAAGATCGGGCATCAGGATATCGGCTGATTTCTGCTCAATCATATCCCGGATGCCATAGCGCAGATATTCCGTCTCCCCAGATGCCAGGGCCATGGGGATGGCGGTGCGGATTTCTGCGTGACCGGCGCGGTCCCAGGTGGGGACGGGCTCTTCAAACCAGAACAGGTTGTATGGTTCCAAGGCGCGCCCCAGTTGGATGGCTTCAGGCACAGACAGGCCCTGATTGGCATCGGCCATCAGTTTGATATCCGGACCAATGGTGTCGCGTACGGCTTCAACCCGTTCGATATTCTGTGCCAGGGGGATCTTACCCAGCCGGACCTTCATTGCCTTAAAGCCCTGTTTCAGGAAATCCTGTGCTTCCTGGACAAGATCAGTCGGGCTTGCGGCCAGCCACATCCCGCCGCTGGCATAGGTCGCGACACGCTGGCGGCTGCCGCCAAAGACCCGGTGTAGGTTCTGGCCGCTGGCCTTGCCCACAATATCCCAGCAGGCGATGTCGATTGGGGTCATGGCCATGACCGATATGCCCGCCTGGCCCAGGAAATTGCTGTTCTGGAACATGTCGGCCCATAGGGCTTCTGTCATAAAGGGGTCGCGGTTCAGGACCATCGGGACAAATGCCTGAACCATGGCTTCCAGAACCCGCAATTTCTCAATACCGAATGCGAAGATATGCCCTTCACCCTCAAGGCCAGTGTCCGTTGTCAGGGTCACCAGCAGGCAGGAGACGGAGTCTATGCGGTGAATGGAGGTCCGAAGCGGTTGCTCCAGAGGCAGGTCCACCCGCCGCAGGGTAATGTCTGTAATCAGCATGGCATGTCGCACTTTCGGCAAAGGTCAAAAATCATCCTGCCCCTACAATGAGCGGAATGGACCGATGCTGCAATCTGACTCAGTGCGGTTTCGCTTCTGTCGTTATGCTGAACGATTCAGATTTTGGTTTCTCTGACAGGGTCCCTGTCTCAGACAGGGCGGGGTTGATCTGATTGATCGCGCCCGCTGGCGTCTTTGGCGGTTTTTCACCACTGTCGGTCTTATGCGAAGATTTCAGAGTGGGTTTGGGTAAGGCCTTTTCTGAGATGTGGCTGTAATTGCCTTCGATCTTGGCACCGGCAGCGACCTCGATCACTTCATGGCGGACATCCCCGATCATCGTGGCGGTCACGTTCAACTTCACGATCTTGGCTTCGATGCTGCCAAAAACAGAGCCGTTGATAATGGCTTCCTGCGATTTGATCTGGCCGGACACTTCACCGGTTTTTCCGACCGTTACGGAACGACAGCGAAGATTTCCCTCCAGCTTTCCATCCAGCAAAAGATCGATGTCGCCATCAATATCGCCTATCACAGACATGCCCTCAGCGATGTGAGACCGTTGCGCGGGGCGCGTCTCTGTGACTGGCCGTGGTTGCTCCCGATCCTTTGAACCGAACATATGGTACTCCTCCTCCCCATAAGAACCAGATGTAGAAATCCTTAACTAATTGTTAATCAATGTAGATTAGCCTGCGACAAGGTTCAACCGTCGCATTGTTAAGATTTCAAAAAGGCTTCGTGAATGGGAAGAGAGAACCTATTCCGCAGCTTCAGAGTCGGCGGACGATTCCAATTCAGCGATGAATTTCTCGGCCTCCAGGGCAGCCATACAGCCCATGCCTGCGGCGGTGACGGCCTGTCTGTAAATCTTATCCTTCACATCGCCCGCAGCGAAGACACCGGGTCGATTGGTGGCCGTCGAATCCGGCGCGGTAATCAGATATCCTTCCTCATCCATCTCCAGGTGGCCCTTGAAGACAGCGGTCGCGGGATCATGCCCGATGGCAACGAATATGCCATCGACGGCAAGTTCGGACACGGCGTCTGTGTTTCGATTGCGCAGTTTCAGGGATTCAACACTGGGGGGATTTTGAGAGCCACAGATTTCTTCAACCACCGTATCCCAGATTACCGAAACTTTTGGATGTTTGATCAGGCGGTCCTGCAGGATCTTTTCCGCACGCAAACTGTCGCGGCGGTGGATCAGGGTCACTGATTTTGCATGATTGGTCAGATACAGCGCCTCTTCGACGGCGGTGTTGCCGCCCCCGACGACGGCGACATCTTTACCCCGGAAGAAAAATCCATCACAGGTCGCGCAGGCAGAAACGCCCCCGCCCATGAAGGTCTGTTCACTGGGCAGGCCCAACCAGCGGGCCTGGGCCCCAGTTGCGATGATGATGCTGTCGGCCAGATAGACTGTGCCACCATCACCGATAGCCTTCATCGGGCGGCTGGTAAAATCAACATCCATGATCAGGTCATAATGGATCTTGGTGCCGACTTTTTCAGCCTGTTTTTGCATCTGGTCCATCAACCAAGGGCCCTGGATCACATCCTCATAGCCGGGATAATTCTCAACATCCGTGGTAATCATCAATTGCCCGCCGGGCTGCAAGCCTGCAACCAGCATGGGTTCCAGATTGGCACGCGCGGCATAGATAGCGGCCGTGTATCCTGCCGGTCCGGCACCGATGATCAGGACTTTGGTGTGATGCTGCTGGGCCATGAGATGTCCTCTGCTGGATTGTTGGTGGCGCGGGGGCGGTGATCTTTCGTCAAGATAATCACCCGGCCCGCATCCGCAACCGCTTCCTTGCGATTATTTCCGTGTCAGCAGAATAAATGAATAATCCGGGGCGGAAATGGCTGGGTCCGTTGGTGGCGGCCCGGGTTCTCGCCATGCTTCCTGCCATTGGCTGCGATCAAAGTCTGGGAAGAATGTATCAGCCTCGGGCTCTGCATCGACCTCTGTAATATACAGGCGTGTCGCAACAGGCAGGGTCTGGCGATAGATTTCTGCGCCGCCGATAACACTGATTTCATCGACTCCCATTTCTCGTGCCAGATTGCGCCCTCGGGCCAGGGCATCATCGATATGGGAAAACACCTCGGCCCCATCCGCTTTATAGCCCGCGTCGCGAGTAACAATCAGATTCGGGCGACCGGGCAGGGGCTTGCGGGGCAAAGATTCCCAGGTCTTGCGCCCCATCAGGATCGGCTTTCCCATCGTCATGCGTTTAAAGAAAGCCAGGTCACCGGGCAAACGCCAGGGAAGTCCCCCTTCAATACCAATGGCCCCATTGCGGGCAATGGCGACAACAAAGGCGATGTGAATTTCTGTCATGGTTTTGTTTTTACCTTTTTCGCCCGACTGGCCTTAGCCGAAGGCTTCTTGGTTCTGGCCTTACGTGCAGCCTTCTTCAACGCTGCGCGACGCCCTGCCTCCAGGCCTAACCGTGCCCAGTCTAACAGCAGGTCATCCTCGTCAAAGGCCTCATCGGGGCATTTGCGCAGAGCGGCGACGATGGTGGTGCCGGTTTTCTTCTGGTAGCTGAAGGGCGCGCAGTCTGCGGCATCGAATTGTGCCGCGGTCAGGGCATCGCTCTTCCAATACAGCGTGTCATTCAACACAATGCCAAACATCGCCCCGTCGATGAACAGGCCCGCGCCGCTGAACATCCGGCGCGGCGTGATGGGCCCCAGCGGCTCCAGTCGTTCACACAGCCAGTCCAGATAATCTTTGCTGACCGCCATGCCCTGCCGCCTAAACCGCGATCGGGGCTTTTATGGTGGGGTGCGGATTATATTCAGTAAGCGTAAAATCGTCGTACTGGAAACCAAAAAGATCGTGAACGCGCGGGTTCAAGGTCATTTTCGGCAACGGGCTGGGACTGCGCGTAAGCTGCAGGTCGGCTTGTTCCAGATGGTTCAAATATAGATGCGCATCGCCCAGCGTGTGGACGAAATCGCCAGGTTCCAATCGACAGGCTTGCGCCACCATCATCGTCAACAAAGCGTAGGAGGCGATGTTGAATGGCACACCCAGAAAAATGTCGGCGCTGCGCTGATAGAGTTGGCAACTCAGGCGTCCTTCGGCGACATAGAATTGAAACAGGCAGTGACAGGGGGGCAGCGCCATGGAGTCGATATCCGCCGGATTCCAGGCGCTGAGCATATGCCGGCGGCTGTCTGGATTGGTCTTGATGCTCTCCAAAAGGGTGCTCATCTGGTCGATGATGCGTCCGTCCGGTGCCGCCCAGGACCGCCATTGCTTGCCATAGACCGGGCCCAGATCGCCATTTTCATCGGCCCATTCATCCCAGATCGAAACACCATGTTCTTTCAGATAGGCGATGTTCGTGTCGCCTTTCAGGAACCACAGCAATTCATGGATAATAGAGCGCAGATGCAGCTTTTTTGTGGTCAACAGGGGGAAGCCCTCTGACAAGTCAAAACGCATCTGTCGCCCGAAAACAGACAGCGTTCCTGTCCCGGTTCGGTCGGTCTTTTCGATGCCGTTGTTCCGGACATCCTGCAGTAGATCTAGGTATTGCTTCATGGCGACACTATTAAAGAGGATTCTGAGGCAATCTGAAAACCCCTTTCATTCATTCGGGGAACTCCCTATATATATTTCGTCGAGCAATCGACTATGGCGCTAGAGGGCGCTGCGGAATAAGCGTAGTGGACCCGGGGGCAGTACCCGGCGCCTCCACCAATTTCGCCGATGGAGCCAGCGTAAAGATGGTCCCTCGGCACCTCCCTTGAAAGACAGGGAGGGACTATGGGGGCGAAATAGGATCGACACGCGTGGTAAAGGCAGATGTCTGCGTCCGGCATGGTACCGCCGTATCGGGCCAAATCGCTAAATGCGAACGATAACGACGAGATGGTTGCTGTCGCTGCGTAAGCAGTCTCGGTAACAAAGTCGTAATTCCTAGTGGACTCATCCTCTGCTAGGTGGGGCCTGGGGGGGCCTAGCAACAGAACCCCCCGTTTTCTGAAAAGCTGCCGATTGTGCAATATTTTTGATATTCCTCCGATTTAAGGAGGGAAGGTCGGTTCGATTAATCTGATAGTCACCTGCCTATGGCATTGATAGCGGGTGGTAAATATGAAACAATTAATAGCATAGGCTTATTTTAAGCCTGATTCTAGAGGATATGATGTCCCAGAAACGCAAAAACCGCTCTGAAATCGATGTGCCGTTGGATCGTGACAGCTTTATGCAAAGTATGTTGCGTGATTTGGCGGGGGTTTTGCAGGATTCCATTGGAATGCAAGAAGCCCGCGGGTTCGTGTCCATTGTCGGCGCGCGTATGGGGGATACTTTAAATACACTGTATCGGAAATCATTTGGCCAGAGCCGACTGACTGCAAACCAGGCGGTTGAAGCTATGGTTGATCTTAAGCAGCGCATTGACGGTGATTTCTATGTGATATCACAAGACGAAACGGAAATTGTGCTGGGCAATCGGAAATGCCCATTTGGGGAAAATGTGCGCGGTAGACCCGCCCTGTGTATGATGACATCAAATGTTTTCGGTCGCATCACAGCAGAAAATCTGGGATATGCCCGTGTCGAAGTCGAAGAATCATTTGCGCTTGGAAATGATCGATGTCTGGTTCGTATTGGGCTGAACCCGCAGGAGTCGGACAAGGAAAAAGCAAGCGGGCGAGAATATTTTCGCATTGATGAGGATCCCGAATGGCGGCCCCTCACCCAGAGGATAGCGATGAGGATGCAGCCCTTGCTATTTGGGGCTCTATTCCAGAGCCAATCCTTTTAATTGCAGCCGACGGGTTTGTTTTAAGAGGGAATGATCGCTTCGCCTCTGCTTTTGGCCATGTGATACGTCCGAAATCAGAGAAAAAGCTGACAGATATCTTCTCCAACTCGACGGAATTTTTTCAGCAGGCTTTAAGGGATTGGCTGGGAACCAGGGAGCCTTTGCCAAAAATTTTCCAACAAAGCGGGCAAAATGGCGTTTCGACGTCATTGCGTGTTGAAGGCTGGCGAACGCAGTATGGGGATCGCGCGGCCGTTATCTTAAGGTTTTTCCAGGGCAATCCCAGCATTGACCGTTTCATTGAATTGACGACGCTTGTCGATACCCTGAACAACGAATGCGCCAGACGGGCACGGATTGAGGATGAACTGCGCAGCCTATTGGGTCAGTTGAATGCCGTAAACAATATGCGTGATCTTATTATGGCGCAATTGAGCCATGATCTCAGGACCCCGTTGAATGCGGTGCTCGGGATGTCTGAATTCATCCTGTCTGAACCTTTTGGAAAGATGAATCCACGCTACAATGACTATGTTAATGACATTAAGCTCAGTGGCGAAATTCTGCTGGAACAGGTGAATTCTGCTCTGTCGATGACCGAAGACACGGATATTCTGGACCGGACGAAGGACCTTCTGGCGGATTTGTCAGACTGTCTGGATAGCTGTCATCGCGTCGCATCCCCAATTGCCCAGCGGCGCGGTATCGATTTGTTGGTGCCCACGAACATTCGCGCCCCCCGAATTCGGGCGGAAAAGACATTGGTTAAGCAAATTCTAATGAACCTGATTGGCAATGCCACGAAGCATATCGAAGAAGGCGGGCATATTAAGGTCGATGTGGATTGGCAAATGGGCTCTGACCTGAATGTCAGTGTGATTGATGATGGGCCCGGAATTGATCCTGAAAAGCTTGAAGCTCTTTTGCGGTCTAATTCACGAGACGCCTATGCGACCAACAAGACCGGTTTTGGAATGGGATTATATCTTACAAGTCGATCTGCTGAGGCGATTGGCGCGCGAATCTCTATCGACAGCGCACCGGGGAAAGGGACAATTGCAACAATGACAATTCCCGCTGCGATGTTAGATATGTCCACGCTATAGCATTTCAAGGCGACGGTTTTTCGTAACCACAGGCGGGTATCAGCCACTGATCTGTGATGGGCGCTGCAGCCCACCCAGTTGCTGTCGCTGCGTAAGCAGTCTCGGTAACAAAGTCGTAATTCCTAATGGACTTATCCTCTGCTAGGTGGGGCCTGGGGGGCCTAGCAACAGAACCCCCCGTTTTTCTGATCTCAATCGAGACTATGTCCATGCGCCTGGACTGTTATGCTGTGTTATTCGTTGCAGGCGGCTTTATCTTGAACCAGGCGATGTAGAGTGCTGGCAGGAAGAGCAGCGTCAGAACCGTCCCGACAATGATCCCCCCCATCATGGCATAGGCCATAGGCCCCCAGAAAATTTCCCGCGCGATTGGAATAAGAGCCAGGCTGGCGGCGGCGGCTGTCAGCATGATGGGTCGCATACGATGTTCTGTGGCCTCGATCACGGCGTTCCAGGGATCCATTCCAGACTTCCGCAAATCTTCAATTTGCACCACAAGGATCAGGGAATTTCGTATCAGGATGCCAATCAAGGCCAGAATCCCCAGAATCGCAACGAAACCAAGCGGAGCACCGCTTGAAACCAAAGCAGTGACAACTCCGATAAGACCCAACGGCGCGACAAGTACGACCAGAAATGCCCGTTGGAAGCTCTGCATCTGGATCATGATAATCGTTGCGATGGCCATCAGCATCATTGGGACAACCGCGATAATCGGGCCCTGGCCTTTCGCACTTTCCTCAACGGCTCCTCCGGTTTCTATATGGAATCCAGAGGGCAGGGAGTCGTTCAACTTTGTAATCTCTGGGGCTAAGCGGGAAACAATGGTGGCTGGTTGTGTTGAGCCAATGATGCTTGCTTTCACGGTTATTGTTGGCAGGCGGTTACGCCGCCAGATGGTGGGCGCTTCGGATTCGTAACTGATGTCTGCCACCGCCGACAAAGGAATTGGTGCACCGTTGCTGTTGGATAATTGAAGATTCTGGAGCGTTTCGATAGAGGCGCGATCCGCATCATCGGCGCGCCATACGACATTAATCAGGTAGATGTCGTCTCGCACCTGTGTTGCGACGGCACCGCCAACAACACTGTTCAGAGCAACTGCAATTGATTCCGATGTTACCCCTAGCTTTGCCGCCTTATCTTGGCGCACATTAACCCTCAGAACTCGGCTTGGCTCGTTCCAGTCGTAGACGGGTTCGCCGGTTTCAGGGTCCGATCCAATGATACCAGCGACTTTCTGCGCCAGTCGTCTTACGGCCTGGATATCAGGACCACTGATCCGGTACAATACGGGGCGCCCGATCGGTGGTCCAATTTCCAGTAAGTGAACATAGGCATCGGTGCCAACAAAATCTTTCGTGACGATGGCTGTTAATTTCGTGCGAAGGCGATTTCGGGCCTCAATGTCCTTGGCGACAATTATGATCTGACCGAAATTCGCGGAGGCGGGTTGCACATCAACCGATAAGAGGAAGCGTTCGGTGCCACGCCCGATATAGGTAGACCAATGATCGATGTCATCGTCCCCTTTCAGGGCCGTCTCCTCAAATCGCTTGATCTGCTCCAGCGTTTCGTAAATTGACGCATTCTGTCGAACGGTCCAATCAACCAGCAATTCATCGCGATCTGACGCCGGAAAGAATTGCTGTTCCACAAATCGCATGCCGCCAACGGCGGATACAAACAGAATCAGGGTGACAATGATTGTGACCCATTTCCATTGCATGCAGAAAAGCAGGATGGTGCCGAACATCCGTCCAAAGCGGCCGGGCCCTTCATGATGGGATTTTATTGTCTTGGGCAGCAATGCCACACCAAGCAAGGGGGCAAAAAGAACCGCCACAACCCAAGAAATGATCAGGGCGGCGGCGATTACAACGAACAGAGTGAAGGTAAACTCGCCGGCGCTGCTGGAGTTGAAGGCCACGGGCATAAAGCTGGCGATCGTGACAAGCGTCCCAGACAGCATCGGCCAGGCTGTCGAGGTATAAACATACGTGGCCGCTTTATGCAGAGAGTCGCCGAGTTCGAGTCTGGAAACCATCATCTCTATGGCGATCATCGCATCATCAACCAGCAAACCCAGAGCAATGATCAGGGCCCCGAGTGAGATTCTCTGTAATCCGACGCCATAGACGTCCATCACAACAAAGGTTAGGGCTAAGACAAGCGGTATTGTGATGGCAACGACAAGGCCGGGACGCACACCCAGGCTGATAAAACTGACAATCAGTACAATGACGACGGCTTCGATCAGGGCTTTGATAAAGCCCCCTACGGCATCGACAACCAGATCGGCCTGATTGGACACCATATGAACACCAACACCAATGGGCAGTTCGGCGACCACCTTGTCCATCTCTGCTTCCAGGGCGGTGCCAAATTCTGTGATATTGCCCCCTTTTGCCATACCAACGGACAGACCGATTGCAGGCTGTCCATTGAAACGGAACAGGGTTGTCGGTGGATCCACATATCCGCGGGTGATTGTCGCGACATCATCCAGGCGGAAGAAGCGGTTGTTGATGTTCAGATTGATCGCGCGAAGACTGTCTTCAGAGGTGAATGAACCGCTGACGCGAATGCTGACCCGCTCCCCATCCCCTTCAATCGTGCCGGAGGGAGTTATTTCATTCTGGGCCTGAAGACGTTCCACGACCTGTTGTTCCGTCAGGCCAAGGGCGGCGAGCCTGCGGGTTGAGAATTCCAGATAGATCACCTCATCCTGCGCGCTGACAATATTGATTTTTCCGGCGCCCGGAACGGCCAGTAATCGGGTGCGCGCATATTCGACATAATCGCGCAACTTTCTTTTGCTCAACCCATCAGATGTGAAGGCGTAGATCATGCCAAAGACATCGCCAAAATCGTCATTGAATGTGGGCCCTACAACACCGGCAGGAAGGTCACTTTTTATGTCGGAGATCAGGTTGCGAACGCGCTTCCATTTGGCCGTCAAAGTTTTTGGATCCGTCGTGGCCTTCAGATTCAAATAGACAGTGGTATGTCCTGGCGTCGTGATGCTTTTCGTGTAATCGAAATCCTCTATATCTTCGAGCTTCTTTTCTATCCGATCGGTAACCTCATTGATGGTTTCCTCAGTGGTGGCCCCCGGCCAACTCGCCGATATCAGCATTGTCTTGATCGTGAAATCTGGATCCTCAGCGCGCCCCAGATTGTAGAAAGACAATGCGCCAGCGACCATACCCACAATCATGAAGTACCAGATCATGGAACGGTGGCGCAGTGCCCATTCCGAAAGATTGAACTTTGACGTCATTACTCTACGCTTTCTTCCAGACGAATGGTCTGGTTTTCCGAGAGGCTATGAACACCGGCAATGACAACACGATCTCCAATCGATAACCCTGCGGTTACGACGACGGAGTCAGGATCATTCGATGGGGCAAGTGATACGATCATGGATGTCACGGTTTGTGTGGTTTCATTCACGATCCAGACAAAGGTCTTTTCTCCGCGCCGTAGGATCGCCGTGGCAGGGATTCGCAACGCGCCATCTTTGACCTCTGTGTGCGGCGTGGCAAAAATTGTGGCGCCGATTCGGAAGGCGTAGTTAGCGTCATTCAGGGTCATCCGGACGCGTCTTGTCCGGGTCTTGGCATCCGCTTCCGGTGCGATTTCGCGCGTGTGGGCCTGGGCGCTAACGGTGTTGTCAGCATCCAGCGTAACCGTGAAGGGCATGCCTGGCTTCAGGGCCCTGGCCGTCTCTTCCGGTACATCAATTATCGCTTCAAGCGGGTCTGTTTGGGCAATTTCAATCACCGTCTCTCCGGCGTTGACGGTTTGTCCTAACTCTGCGGTCTTTTTTGTGACGACGCCGTTGATATCCGAAACCAGATTGGCGTAGCTGCGATCTTCATGGGCTGACGCGAGGCGGGCCTTTGCCTGGTCTACAGCGGCTTGGGCGACTTTTCTTTCGACAATTGCAGAATCCAGCACCGCCTGGGACGACACACCTTTAGAAACAAGCCCCTGGGTACGCGCTTCGCTGTTCTGTGCGTTGCGTAACGCGGATTGCGCCTTGTCCAGCTCTGCTTCGCTTGACCGAATCGCAAGATCAAAAGTTGTTGGGTCCAATTGCGCCAGCATTTCGCCAATCGTGACGATGTCACCAATAGTGACGTTGAACTGAGTGATGCGCCCCAGAAGCTGAAATGCTCGAACGGACTTGTAGCGCGCATCAATTGTGCCTGCGAACGTGGTGGATCGCATGATTTCGGGGCGCACTTCTAATGTCAGGACCGGACGTATAATCGGCTTTTCTTCCGATTGATCTGTGGTGTAATAACACGCCGTGAGTGCAAGAAGACCTGTCAGTATCAGAAAGAGAATGAGATTCCGTCTCATTTCTGTGTTGCTCCCCCCGTTGATTGATTCATGAGGATAGGCGCCACGACTTGGCCGGGTCGCAAAAGCTGGGCACCCGCCACAACAACCAGGTCACCGGGGTTGATGCCTTCCTTTATGAGGATATCCTTGGTCTGATAGCTATCGATAACAATTGGCGTTAGGGATGCGACATTCGTGTCGGGATTGATGGTCCAGACTGCTGGTTCGCCCCTTTTTGTAAAAAAGGCTGTCCACCGAACCCGGATCAGGGCGTGTTGGTTGAATTGTCCCAGACCAGCTACGGCTGCGCCCAAAGTCATTTCTGGTGGGGTGTTTTCAATGCCGATCTTTACCTGAATGGATCCTGTTGCGGGATCAACGACCTGCGATAGCTCGCGTGGTACGCCAATGGCGCTTATATTTGGCTGTGACAAAAGGTGGATTGTGATGGTGCCGTTTGGGGGGCCTGCTGCTATCAGCGCTTCTGGCACATCGAAAACAGCGTCGCGGTCGCCATCATTTGCGAAGGTAATGACCGGCATAGCTGCAGCCATGACTTGACCGACTTCCGCATTTCGTGCGGTCACGACGCCCGCTCGGGGTGCCCGCAAAACAGCATTGTCGATGTCATTCTGGACTGAAGACAGATCGGCTCTGGCATTTGACATATCCGCTTTCGCCGCCAGATATTCCTGTTTGGCGTCGTCATACAATTCACGCGTTGTGAAGCCCCGATCCAGTAGCGATTTTTTGCGGTCCAATTCGATCGTTGATTGGTTCAATGTCGCTTGGGCAGAGTGCAGGCTGGCCTTTGCAACCTTCAAATTTGATTCCAGTTGCGTCGTATCCAAGGTCG
The DNA here is from genome assembly GCA_002696645.1 of Rhodospirillales bacterium. Lineage (GTDB taxonomy): Bacteria > Pseudomonadota > Alphaproteobacteria > UBA8366 > Aestuariispiraceae > Pacificispira. The sequence continues at coordinate 78,380 of NZSA01000053.1, forward strand.
CAAGGACGCCGCCAGCTTCCACATGATCTCCCACATCGGCGGAAATTGATGCGACACGTCCACTTATCCGAAAGGAAAGGTCGCTTTGGATTCGTGCTTTGATTTCCCCGGTCAGGGTGGCGGTGCCAATGATCGGTAGTTTTTCCGCTTTTACGACACCAACGCGCAATGGTTCCTTTGGGGCGTAAGCGACAGGATCGTCACATCCAGATAGCATCGCCAATGTAATAAGCACCGTCGCGATACAGCGCATGACCCCGCCCTCAACAATAAGGCATTTATGCAGGATAAGCAGATTTCTCATTCCGTGGGACCCTGTTTTACAGATAGCCGCATCTGGCGTGGGATCAGGCAAGGCGAGATGTCGTTTGGCAAAATTATATGGACCTGAGATTATGGTGTTATATCTGGAATTTCGTTGATATAATCAACTAAATCCAATTATGCGCACAATGTGGACTATGTCAACAATCATGCATTCCGCCCTCAGTACCGATATTGTTCATCAGGTCGATCGCTTTATGCGGCGGCTCCACGCGTCTGTGCATTCCCAGTCTCATGAATTCGATACGGAAATGATCGGTCAGATCGGTTGCTTGTTATTATTGACTTTGGCTGACATACAGCCGGCGCGGATTCACGAGGTTGTGCAGCAGATGCAGCGCGACAAGTCGCAGATTACGCGGTCCATCAAGGTGCTGGAGGCTAATGGGTTGATAAAGCGTCAACAATGTCCGGAAGATGCCCGGGTTCGCATGATTGCTTTAACAGAAAAGGGGCAAGGGGTAGTCCGGGCTTTTCGCCGTTCATTATCAGAGATCCTGGAGGAAATTCTTTCTCCCCTTAATCAAGAAGAGCAAAGAGTATTTCAGTGCCTTTTACAAAAACTGTAAGGCGAGAGAACGCTTTCTGCGGCTATGCTGGACAAGTCGGTCTTATCGCATTCCGAAACACCGGCCCATTTTTCACCATTCCCTGCGCTGGTATCATTCAATTCCAGTTAGGTATCAGCCACTAATCTGTGATGGGCGCTGCAGTGAACCCAATTGCTGGCTTTGTTGGAAAGCCTGTGCCGCGAAAAGGCTGCGTGATGCCCTGTCATCTTCGGTAGCCGTTGGGTCCGGCCGTGCGGTTGGATCTGGGGCCTGGCCTTGTTCGTTATCGATAGAAGCCAAGGGGTCTTCCCGTTCCTGGCGGGCCAATTCAGCGCGGGCCTGATTGATCTGTTGCTGTGCCAGGGCGGCGACCTGCTGATCCTGGGCAGAGGGGCTTTCCGGTGCCAATGCGGCGCGGCGGACTTGTTTTGCCTTCTCTATTGTCGCTTCAGGGTCACCAGGGATCGGGCTTGCGGCGATGCTGACCTCTCCGTCCACAACATACTGAACACCATCTGGACCGGTCTCGTACTGATATCGGGGGGAGCCCGCATATTGCCCCCCGACGGCAGCGTGGGCCTGTTCATGGCGGCGCACTTCTGCATCGCGTCGCTTCAGGTCTGCAACTTCCTCTTCCTCTTGCGGTGTCAGACCGTCAGAGCCTTCCTCATCCTGGGCGGCGGCATCTTCGGCTTCATCCTGTGCTGGCGTGGCCTCTTCCGTCTGTTCTGGGGCGGAAGGCGGGGGTGGCGCAAAGAGGGGTGGCAGCGCGTTGGCATTGGCCAGAGCCGTTGGGTCATTGGCGGTGTTTTGGGGCGCATTTGCGGCATTTGCCTGCAAAACACTGACGGCTTCCTGACTCAAAGGTGTTTGACCAGAGACAAAGCCAGTTGCGCGCTGATCCTCGCGAATGGGTTGGGTCTGGGCCGATAGGGGCGCAACGGAACCCTGAGCCTGTACCGAGGTTACGGCAGGGCTTTGTTGTGTGGCGACAATCGCGGCGCTGACGGACTGTATCTGCATAACCAGTATCGACAGACGTTAGAAGGCAGCCTTTCTGCGCGTGAGCATTGTGTGCTGATCGTCGCTTTGAAAGGCGGTCCCTGTTGGGTCCGATGTCGTCCAATTTACGCATTTCTTGCTGAAAATTGGCGGGTTCCTGGAAGCTTCTGCCCCGTTCCAAATTAAGGATATCGGTATTTTTGAAAAAATGCCATAGCCATGAATTTCCTAAAAAATCATACTTCAGTGTTAAATATATTGAATCACATAAATTACATGTATATATTTATAATTAACATGGAGAAACCGTATGAAAATGAACCATAGTTCGCCAACCCATTCGCATCAATCTGCGATAGATACCTTAATCGGCCTTTCAGACTTACCCTTGTTGAGCAAGGCGTTGGAGGAAGTGTTTGTTGGCCGCGCCTGTGTGGTTTCTGCGTTCGGGGCGGAGTCTGCGCTGGTCTTGGATCTTGTCGCGCGGGTAAATCGCCACACGCCGATCCTGTTCATAGATACGGGAAAGCATTTTCAGGAAACACTGGATTACCGGGATTTGTTGATTGATCGCTTTCGATTGACCGATGTCCGATCCATTGGCCCGGCGACGGATCGGACGATCGGGGATCCAACCGGCGATCTGCACAAATCAGATGCGGATGCGTGCTGTGATATCCGGAAAGTGCGCCCTTTGGATCAGGCTCTAAGCCAGTTTGACTGCTGGGTCACGGGACGCAAAAGGTTCCAGGGCGGATCGCGCGCCGTGTTGCCAACAGCGGAACCGGATGGACCGGGCCGGGTGAAGCTGAACCCATTGGCCGATTGGACACCTGACCAGATCGATGCCTATTTTGACAATTATGCCCTGCCGCGCCATCCCCTGTGGTTGAACGGCTATCGATCCATCGGATGCGGTCCCTGCACATCGACCCCTAAACCCGGGGAAGATGCGCGGGCTGGACGCTGGGCCGGAATGGGTAAGACGGAATGCGGCATTCACCGGTATGGGGGGCAGGCGGCCTGAATAAACGCAGCCTGAGTAAAGCGACCGGTTCAGGGATGCGCTAAATCTGAAAACTCCGCCAGCACCCGCTCATAGATCGGGCGTTTGAAGGGTACGATCAGGTCTGGAAGGGTTTGGATATCCACCCAGCGCCACTCCCCGAATTCCGGCTTGTGACAGGTCAGATCGATATCGTCATCCGTGCCCAGAAACCGCAGCGCAAACCATCGTTGGGTTTGACCGCGATATTTTCCCTTCCAAATCCGGCGCGACAGGCCCGCAGGCAAATCATAGGGGTACCAGGTCGCGCTTTCTGCCAGGACCTTGGCCTTATTGGTTCCAATCTCTTCCTGTAATTCCCGCAAGGCAGCATCCAAAGGCGTTTCTCCGTCATCAATGCCGCCCTGAGGCATCTGCCAGTGATCGCCGGGCACATCGATCCGATTGCCGACAAACACTTCTCCTTTGCTGTTGAACAGCATCAGCCCGACGCAGGGCCGATAGGGGCGTGGATCATCCCTGAACGGATCAACGGAATCCGTAATGGCCACTGGCCCCGTGCGGGTTGGCACATCCCCATCATCTGTGTCAGTCATTTCCACTCCCAACTGGTCGACCCCTTTTCTGGGGTCGTTATTATATGTTTGGCAAGGTCTGGCTGGCCCCAGCCATCCCGATTCCGACGAAAACGTGTCAGCCTTCGCGAAGGCGGGCGGTAATGATACCGGAAAGTGGCGTTAGTACCATGCCCTTGCCACTTAATTCTCTGCTCCAGCGCTTAACCCGTTGTAAAATCATTGGAAAAGGCTTGATGCTGACAATTGCTGTCTTCTGAGTTTTAGCCAACAATTCCAATTGGGTCAGATGTTCCAGAACGCTGCCCCGCGATTGGGTGGCGTCGATCATCATATCGGCGGTAGCATGCGGCATTCCAACGGACTGGGCGACTTCCGGTGCGATGCTGGTGGCATTGTCCAGCGTATCGAAATAGACCAGCCCCCGTTTGGAGAGGTCTTCCATCACAGGCTCCAGTGCCGCCCGGTTGGCGGTAAATCCAGATCCCTGATAGTTCACCAGTCCGATATATCCGCTTCCCTCGCTCATGACGCGTTGCAGGTTCAGAATGTTCTGGGCTGGTTCAACGCCTGTCATAAGAGATAATAGGCCGGCATCGCTGCGGGGGAAATCGCGGGGCTCCATCGGAAGGCCTACCATGACTTCATGTCCGGCATTGCGTGCCTGGGCGATCCAGTCCTTCAAATTCGGCGCATAGGGCGAAAAGGATAAGGTGACCGCGCCGGGCAGATCGATTGCAGCCTCCGTCGCTTGTACGGAAAGCCCCAGATTAATCACGACGATGGCGATCCGGGGACGGGTCTCCAGGCTGCTGGACGGGCGGGCGTATACTTTCCACGGCACCCGTCCATCTGCTCCCGCGGTTGGGACTTCGCCAACCGATGCAATGTCTTCAATCAGTCCTGGATCGGGATAGGCGGCAAGATTGCCAGCATAGGGGTCTGGGCCGTCATTTGCCAGGGGCGGCTCATCTGCATCGGATGCGGCTTGGGTCATTGCCGTATCTGTGGGCTGTTCCATTTGATCGGGTATTGCAGGTTCGCTGTGTGCCTCGATCGGGGCATTGGATGGGGACGCATCGGCAGTATCTTCGCCTGGTGCATCAACCGGTTCAGCGGTAGTCGCCGTGCCGCTATCCTGTCCCATCTCGCCTCTTTCATCGACGAATTGGAACTCCGAAATCTCCGCACGGGGGATACTCGCTTCCATTTCCGCCTCGATCGCGGGACCTTTGATCAGCAGATAGGCGGCAATTCCGATACCAGTCATCAGGAAAAGGCCATAGGCGGCGAAAACGGGCAGGACATGCGCCTTGCGCTGAAAAAAGGTTGGGCGCAGATGTTCGGGAATATCATCGTAATCGGGTTCTGGCGCGGCAGTTGCGGTGCCGCCCTTGCTGCCCCCCAGCTTGCCAGGAAGCATCGACTTCACCGCCGGGCCAAGGCCTTTGACCTTGCCCATCAGGCCGGAAAAATTGAGCTTTGGCATCGCAAGCTTCATAGCGCCTTTGGCAGGTTCGTGCGCGAGGCTGTTTATCGCCGCGCAGCAGGCACCCGCATCACTCCCCCGTCAGAGTTAATTCTAACTTTCTGATTTCGCGACCTTACCGACTAAATCAGCCTTTTGAATGTGCCTTGATTTGCACCGTGATTCAAGCGGCCCCGGTATCTGGGCGATTTGGCGTGGGATCACAAAAAAACCGAGGCCAAATTCGGAATTTGGCCTCGGTTCCATACGCATAAACAGAATCAGTGCCGACGTTAATTTGCCGCCTGACTGCGATACAGGCCAATCCCACGGATCAAATCCAGTGCGCGGGCCAATTGATAGTCTTCTATTGCGGTATCGGTGGCGACATTTTCCGTGGCGACAGCCCCTTCGACTTCATTTTTCAGGGATCCGGCCAGGTCCTTTTCGCTGCGTTGCGGTGTCGCCTCGATCACTTCGACACGGGCGCGTTCTACGGTGATGTCCGGCGTGATCCCCAATTGCTGGATCGATTTGCCGCTGGGTGTATAGAACCGTTGGGTTGTCAGCTTGATAGCGGAGCCATTTCGGCTTAACGGCGTAATGGTCTGGACCGAGCCTTTGCCAAAGGTCTGTGTGCCCAACAGAATGGCACGATGCTGGTCTTGCAGGGCCCCCGCAACGATTTCAGCCGCACTGGCCGATCCCCCGTTAATCAGCACGACAATGGGCATGCCATTGGTCAGATCCCCGGGCGTCGCCTGAAAGCGCTGAATATTTTCAGGCGTGCGGCCACGGGTGGAGACGATTTCCCCCTTTTCCAGGAAGCTGTCAGAAACGGAGACACCCTGGTTGAGCAATCCGCCTGGATTGTTGCGCAGATCCAGAACATAGCCTAGCAAGGCGTCGCCCGCCTCGTCCTGAATGGACTCAATAGCTTTTTCCAGGCCGGATTGTGTCTGACCGGAAAAGCTGGTGATCCGAATATAGCCGATATTGTTTTCCACCCGGCTGCGGACAGATTGAACCTGAATTTTGTCGCGAATGAGGGTTACTTCGAACGGTTCGGCGACACCTTCACGAATGATCGTCAGCACAATTTCCGCACCAACAGGACCGCGCATTATCTCCACGGCCTCGTTCAGCGTCTTGCCTTTGACATTCTCGCCATCCAGCTTGGATATCAGGTCGCCTGCTTCAATGCCGGCGCGGGCCGCAGGCGTATCATCAATCGGACTGACCACTTTGACCAGCCCGCTTTCATCCATATTGACCTCAATCCCCAGGCCGCCGAATTCCCCTTTTGTATGGGTCTGCAGGGCTTCGAAGGATTCTGAATTCATGTAGGTCGAATGGGGGTCCAGGCTGCTCATCATGCCTTCAATGGCCGCTTCGATCAGCTCTTTGTCACTGACTTCTTCGACATAATCTTCACGGGCGCGATTGAAGACTTCTCCAAACAGGTCCAGCAGTTCGAACGTGTCTGGCGCATCAGCATTCGTGGTCTCTTGCGCTTGGGCAATGCTCGGCGGGCTTGCCATAAAGGCCATGCACAAGCCGCCCAGCATGGCACCTGTTAACACAAGATGCCGCAGGGACCGTGCCCCGGAGCCAGCCTCGCCCTGTTTGGAGGAGAGGGGAGATTTTTGTTCGCGCACGATCATCCGTTCATCCTAATACTGCCAGCTGTGATCCAACGGAGCGGATTGACCGGGTGGCCGCCGCGCCGTAATTCCATATAGAGTTGCGGACGGTTTCCGCCACTAGTTTTTGTGCCCACGGCGCTCTCAGAGACCGTACTGTATTCCTGTGGCATGATGCCAATCGGTTCACCTGCTAGAACCCAATTACCTGTTGCGACATCAATTCGCTGAAAGCCTGCAAGTACTGTATGGTATCCGCCGTCATGTTCAATGATCAAGACTTGCCCAAGGTCCCGAAATGGACCCGCAAAGGCAATTTTTCCATCAAAGGGTGATAGAACGCTTGCTCCTGGTCGGGTTGCTACCACGATTCCCTTGGATATCTGGCCAAATGTTGTTTCCTGCCCATACTGAACGATCAGGGAACCAACGGCAGGCGCGGTCACCACGCCCTCGTCCGGGAAGGGACGAATGCCGTCGGGTTTGCGCGTCGGCAGGCGCGCCAGGGCCGCCAATTGGGCGGCTTCCCCGTTTTTTGCAATTGGTTCCGGGGGGGGCGCATTGGGCGTCGGCAATGTCACAGACGGTTGGTTTTGGGCCTGTTTTCGGGCGTCTTCTTCCGCCTGTATCTGGGCGGCTTCCTGTGCTTCGCGGGCCTTGCGTTCCGATTCAAGAGCGGCCATCAGTTCTTTCAGCGATGCCGATTTTTCTGTTAGCGTCCGCAGGCGCTCATTGGTTTTGCGCGATGCCTGGGATGTTTCATCATACAGCGCGCGCTTTTTTTCCAGCAGGGATTCGATTTTGGCACGGTCCTGCATCAGGGACTGATCTTCCTGGTTCAGGCGTTGAAGTTTGCCGTTCAAATCCTTCTGCACGGCGCTCAGGGCCGCCAGATCCTCTCTCAACACTGAGGCTCTTTCCCCGATGACGGGTATCGCTGCGCGCAACAGAATGGATCCCCGAACCGCCTCCAAAGGATCGCCTGGATACAGAAAGAAGGCACGGGGCGCATCTTCGGATAATCCTGTCAGGGCGCTTAATGTGCCGGTCAATTGCCGATGCCGCTCCGCCAGGACAGATCGCCGCTGATCGGTTTCGGCGCGCAGTTCTTCGATTTGCAGTTCCAGATTGGAAATCAGCGCCTCGCGAGACTGAGTGTCTTTGGCCACTGTGACCAGTTGCACCCGCAACGCTTCCAACTCTTGCGAAAGCTGTCTGGCCTTGGTTTCCAGGGCACGGCTGCGTTCCTGTTCGGCCTTTAACTCCGTCTCAACCCGCTGGGCCTCATCGGACGGGGTTGTTGTCTGGGCCAGAACATGATGACCGGGAAGACCAATGCCGATAAGGATCGCCAGGGCAAGCCCGACGGGGCGGAAAAGAGGCAGGGTGAGGCGCCTATTCGGCTGCATGGCGGGCTGCGCGCTGCAGCAGGGTATGTCCAGTCATCGCCTTTGGCTGTGGCAGGCGCAACAAGTCCAATACGGTCGGGGCGACATCGGCCAGCCGACCGTTATTCAGCCCCGACACTTCTTCCGCCGGGGCCCCGACCAGAATTAAGGGTACTTGGCTGAGCGTGTGGGACGTATGGGCGATGCCGGTATCGGGGTTCACCATCATATCCGCGTTTCCGTGGTCTGCGGTGATCAACATCCGCCCGCCCTGTTTCAGAATTGCGGCCTCCAGGCGACCAAGGCATCGATCAACGGTTTCAACAGCCTGGACCGCAGCGTCAAAGACCCCGGTATGGCCAACCATATCCGTATTGGCATAGTTCACGACGATCAGATCGTAGCGACCGCTTTCAATCGCTTCCACCAAATTGTCGGTCACTTCCGCAGCAGACATTTCGGGTTTCAGGTCATAAGTGGCAACATCGGGGGAGGGGATCAGGATTCGATCTTCGCCTTCAAACACCGTTTCACGCCCACCATTCAAAAAGAATGTAACATGGGCATATTTTTCCGTTTCGGCGATGCGCAGTTGTTTTCCGCCTGCCTGGGCTATGACATCGCCCAGGACATCGCTCAGCGCCTCTGCCGGGAACAGGGTTTCCATAAAGGCATTATGGGCGTCCGAATATTCCACCATCCCCAGAGCGGCGGCAAAGTTTGGTTGCGCCAATCCTGGAATAGCATTGAATTCAGGATCCAGAAGCGCAGTCAGAATTTCCCGCGCGCGGTCGGCCCGGAAGGCGGTCATCAAAAGGCCATCGCCATCCTTAACACCTTGATATCCATTCAGTGCGACCGGTTCCAGGAATTCATCTGAAACGTCATTGTTGTACGAGGCTTCGATGGCTGCAATCGGATCTGGGGCAGCGCTGCCTTTACCCTGAACGATAACGTCAAATGCCTTGCGGATACGATCCCACCGATTGTCGCGATCCATTGCCCAATATCGGCCGCATAAAGTTGAAATCGGAACATTCGGGGCGGCGGCTTGGAATTTTTTCACATAATCAAGTGCGCTGCGCGGGGGCGTATCGCGTCCGTCCAGAAAGCCATGAATGGCGACAGGTACACCTTCGGCGCGCAGATGTTCTGCCAGGGTAACCATGTGATCCTGATGGCTGTGCACGCCGCCCGGTGAAATCAGGCCCAGCAGATGTGCTGTGCCGCCGGTCTTCTTCAAGCGCTGTGTAAAATCCTTCAGTTTGGGCGATTGTCCCAGGGTGCCATCGGCGATTGCCTGATCAATTCGGGGCAAATCCTGCAAGACGACACGCCCCGCCCCCAAATTCATATGACCCACCTCAGAATTGCCCATTTGCCCGCTGGGAAGGCCAACAAAAGTTTCAGAAGCTTCTAAAACCGCGAATGGATTCGATTTTTTTAATCGGTCCATGACCGGGGTCTGAGCCGCGACGATAGCGTTGTCATCGCTTGAGGCGCGCTCGCCCCACCCGTCCAGAATGCAAAGTATTACTGGTTTCGTCATTGAAGTGTTGGTAGTCATTGACCTAACAGGTTATGTTGTATCTGAGGAATGCTTTGTTTGTCAGAATGGGATATACTGATTCTGATGGGAGGGTTTTATCGCAGTCTGGGCTCAGTTAAAAGCCCAAGGATGCGTTGGTTTAATTGGTGGGAAAAGGAACCTATATGCCTAAAGAAAAAACAGTAGTTCCAATCGACCCGACCCTGCGTGCGCCAGCCTTAGCTTTGCGTGTGTTTGAGAAGGAAGTTGAGAAACTGCTAAACGGGATAGGAACGCCGCTTGCAAGACAGGATGCGGTTCAGCTTTCCAGCATTCAGAGCTATACGATCCTCTTGTTTCTGGAGGATTATGCGTCATCTGATTTAACTGAAAAGCAGTTCGCCGCACTACTGGCCCGACATGAAGTTGACACGCTAGGAAACATCCGGATTTTTCCGAATCTAAGCCAGTCTGCCCTGTTTGAAATCTTCGGAAACATTGGCGTTTCCAGAGAAACGATCCGTCGCCTGCTGATCCTGATGGCCCAATATGGTCTGGTGGATCGGGTAAGCAAGGGGCCACCCTTTCCGGATCAATTGGCAATTTCAAAGGTGGGCACAAAGTTATTGGCGCGCGTTGCCAAGAAGCTGTCGAAGGACATGTCAAAAGAAAAGGCGTTTGCCTATCTATAATTCGAGCTTCATGAACGGGCCAACATGGCGAAAGCCCTGCCGTTCATAGAAGGCTCGGGTTCGGGTCCATTCTTCACCATCGGGGCTGTTGACCTCCAACAGCTTCCACCCGCGGCTTTTTCCAATCTGCCGGGCTTCCTGAATCAGGCGGTCGCCGATCCCGGCTGACCGCGCATCGGGGACAACATACAATTCCATGATGATTCCCAAACGCCCTTCCGCATAAATCGCGACGGCTTCGGTCAGCGTCATGACGCCAACCGGGCGTCGCTCCATATCAAAGGCTAACAGGGCGCTGAACTGATTGTCTTCTTCCAGCAGTTGGCGGCAGACGGCGTGAATACGCTCATCATCCGGCGCACCGTGCCAGGCACCGATTTCATGTAACAGGCGATGGACCATGATTGCGACCAGATCGGCATCATTCTCTCCGGCCCGCACGATTTCCAGGGGTCCTGTTTCCATTCGCTCCACCTCGTCCACTACCATTTTGATGCTGCTTTTTCATCGCCCTCGCGGGCCTCGACCCATCGGGTTTCGCCACTGTCCAATTGTTCCGCTTTCCAGAAGGGGGCTTTTGTCTTCAGCCAATCGATCAGGAAATTGCAGGCCTGAAACGCTGCGTCGCGATGGGGGCTGGCGGCTGCGACCAGAACAATCCGATCGCCCGGCTGCAAGGGACCATAGCGGTGTATAATCAGGCTGGCCTGCAATGGCCAGCGTTCATGGGCCTGTGCTTCAATTTCTTCCAGCATCTTTTCGGTCATGCCGGGATAATGTTCCAGGACCATGCCGCCAACACCCGCCCCGTCATTCATATCCCGAACCAATCCGACAAAGCTGCATAACCCACCAATGCCGGTATTGCCCCTGGTCATGGCATCCAGTTCATGTCCCAAATCGAAATCTTCCGATTGCACCCGAACCGTCATGTCTCAGCCGCCCGTCACAGGGGGGAAGAAGGCAACCTCATCATTCGCGGCAATCGGTGTTTCGCGATCCCCGAATGTCTGGTTCACAGCAATCTTAACCGCACGGGCATCCTTGAACGCTGTCGCATAGCCAGGGCCACGGGTCGCTAACCAATCAATTAATTGGCCGGCGGTTGCCACCGTTTCCGGGGGATCAATCTGTTCCTCTCCGGTGCCGATCTTCTGGCGCAGCCAGGCGAAATATAGGATTCTCATTCAAAACACCTCCGCGAAGGACAGGAAATCAACGGCCGTCCCAGACTCTAGATAGGTATCATCTTCGGGCAATTCCACAAATCCATCTGCCCCGACCAGGGACGATAGAACGCCAGCCCCGCTGCGACCATGTTTAATGGCCCGGGGAAGGCCAGTGTTCGGGTCAATCCCGTCCAGACGTACCCGGACGAATTCCCGCCGTCCGGCTTTTTTCTTATAGTCAAAATCCGCACAGACCCGGAACCGGGGAAGGGCGGTGACGTGCAAGCCCGCCAGGGTCATCAGGACAGGCCGGGCCAATGCGGCAAATGTCGTCAACGCCGCGACCGGATTTCCCGGCAGGCCGATCACCGCGCAAGGGGGGGCGTCTTCCTGGCGGATCAGGCCCATCCCGATCGGGCGCCCGGGCTTGATTGCGACACGCCAGAAATTCAGACTGCCCAAGGCTTCGACGGCGGCGCGGACGTGATCTTCCTCCCCCATCGACATGCCGCCCGTGGTGACAATGGCGGCATGGCGCGTTGCGGCCTGGGACAATGTGCGGCGGATCACGGCCGCATCGTCTGGTAAGATGCCCAGATCTTCGACCGCACAACCCAAGGCTTGCAAGGCGGCCCCAATTGTATAGCGATTGGAATCGTACAGCGTTCCATTGGGGATGGGATTTCCCGGTTGCCGGACTTCATCGCCCGTCGAAAACAAGGCGACGGACAGGGGGGCAAATACTTGAACCTCCGCCAGGCCACAGGCGGCGATCATCCCCACTTCCTGCGGGCGCAGACGGGTTCCTTTGGTCAGTATCCTGGTGCCTGCTGCGACGTCATCCCCTGCCGGGCGGCAATTTGCACCCTGTTTGATTCCGGGTTTAAGGGTCACCTGTTGGCGATCTTCTGAAATGATACAGTCTTCAACCATCATGACGGTATCTGGACCTTTCACCCCGTCTCCCAGTGGCATCGGGGCGCCGGTGAATATTTGCACAGCTTCGGCGCGTTTCTGGGGGCGTGGCAGGGGTCTGCCTGCGGCAACGCGCCCGCCAATAGGCAGGATCGTGTCACTGTCGGAGGATAAATCGGCATGGTAAACAGCAAATCCATCAACGGCGGAATTGGCATAGGGCGGAATCGGCATTGGAGCGATGACATCTTGCGCCAAAATCCGGCCCAAAGCCTTGGATACCGGGCAGGGTTCCGGTTCTGCCACACAAACCAGCTTTGTCAGGATATGGTCCAGTGCGGCGGCAGCTGTGATAAGCGGGCCGTCAAAGGCAAAACAATCATCGGTCAGTTGCGCCATTCGGCGTATCCCTCCTTTTCCACCACATCGTTGGGCTGTTGGTAAGCCGTCGTGGGGGGATATTTCCAGGTTACTTGCTTAGCATATCAAAAACGCCATCCCAGTCACTGGGGGGCGGTGAGTTTTTGAGATGATCCAGCCGATTGAGAAAGACTTTGGACGGGCCGTCCTGTGGCTCGATTTCCAGGCATTTCTGAAATGCGCTGACAGCTTCGTCAATACTGCCCCTGCGATAGGCAGACAGACCGGTGTCAAAGCATCGCGCCAGGCGTTGTTTGGGCTCTGGTGCGGGGTCGAATACCATGGCTTCGAAGACCTTCACAGGTTCGCTGCGCCCCTTTACCCGCAAGGCGTCAATTTCCCGGAACAAAATGCCTTTTGTGTCTTTCCGTGTCGCTTCGTCCACCAACAGGCGCACGCCATAAATCTTGCAGGCCCCTTCGATCCGGGCAGCCAAATTCACCGTGTCGCCCATGATCGTATAATTACGATGGTGGGCGGATCCGACGGTTCCAACCAGGGCGGGCCCGCTGGCAATGCCTGAGTGGATGTCGATGGGATCACCATCAATTCTGACCCCCAGAATTTCCGGCACTTTCTTTTGGAAGGCTGCGATCAGGTTCAACTGGCGCAGGGCCGCTGTACAGGCATTTTGGGCCTGATGGGTGGCATCCACAAAGGGAGGGCCCCAATACGCCATGATCGCGTCACCGATGAATTTGTCGATGACGCCGTCTGTTTCCTGGATCGGGACGGACATATCCTCCAGATATACATTCAACAAAGTGACCAGCGCATCCGGCGACAGGCGCTCAGACAGGCTGGTAAAGCCCCGCATATCGGCAAACAGGACCGTCATATAGCGCCGGTCGCCACCGGGCTTGGTCATAGCCGGATTGCTGATCAGGGCGTCCACAACGCGGGAGTCGACATATTTACCGAATGTGTCGGTGATACGTTCCTTGGCGCGCAGGCCTTCAACCATTTCATTAAAGCCAATGGCCAGGGTTGCTGTTTCATCCCGCGTTGTGACGGCCAGGGTGGTTTCCAGATCACCTGCGCCAACCCGCTTCAATCCTTCGACCAGACTCTTCATCGGGGTGACAATCCGGCTTGTGACCATGGCAGCGAAGATCAAGCCCAACAAGGCGGCGATTGCGGTCAGAACCGCCATCAGAACATCCAGAATATCGTCCAGCCTGACGACTTGATCGACAGCCTCAACAACATGATCTCCCATCTCGCGGCGCAACGCATCCAACTGTTCGTAGATCCGGGCCTCAGATTGCGTCAGCATCTGATCCAGCAGGGGCATGCTGGCGAAATTGCCTGCGTCATGGGCTTCCAACAGGCGGTTCACATCCGCTTCATAATCACGGTATTGCTGCTCAACTGATTTCAGGGCTGCAGAGACTTTTGTGGTGGATACGGCGGTGGCCTTCGTCAGGTCATCCATATTGATCGCGTCCAGAATGGACCAGGCCCCTTTGAACTGATCATGGACACCAATACCCGCATCACGAATTGTCTTATGAACATCTTTCGAGATCAGATGAACACGCTCATCCTCCAGGGCTGTGCGCAGACGTTCAATCAGAACCTCCCCCTCCAGCACCTGGGATTCGATGTCTGCGATATGGTTGCTCAATGGCAGGAAGATCGTTGATTGCAGTTCCAATTCGGTTCGGACTCGGCTGACCATATATACTGAGGCGGATGACACGATGATCATCAACAGCACGAGGCCAAGGGCGATTGAGTATATTTTAGTCCCGATTGAATTGGCTTTCAGCACACCAAATCTCCTCCCTAATTTCAGCATCTTGGCCTGTTTCCTGATAATCAGGAAGAGGGATTCACTTATGTTGTGCCGGTGCGCATAAACCCGATCACAAAATCAGTAATCGCGGGGATGTCATCAATAGGCAGGATCGGCTGTTTCACGCCCATTAAAGTGTCGGTATCCGTCGCAATTGCGATGACATTGTCATCACTGTTCGCCAACAGCGGCTTTTCCGTGGCGGTGCGGTGGACTTCCAGTTTTGGATGGGTGCCAAATTTCCACCCTTCCACCAGGACCAGATCGACATCGCTCAATTTGCCAACCAGATCGTCCAGGCTGGGCTCTACGTCGCCGCGGTGTTCATGCATCAACGCCCAGCGATTGGCAGAGGAGATCAGGACCTCCGTCGCACCAGCATGGCGGTGCTGATAGGAATCTTTGCCCGGCGTATCGACATCAAAATTGTGGTGCGCGTGTTTGATGGTTGAAACGCGCAATCCCCGTGCGGTCAGCGCCGGAATCAATTTGGTCACCAGGGTTGTCTTGCCAGAGCCGCTATAGCCCGCGATGCCCAGAAGGCGCATGTTTGTGCATCCCCCTGCTGGTCAGTCTGTCATGTGTTTCAGACCGGCCCGAAGATAGTCAAAGCCGGTGACAACCGTCAGCCCGGCTGCGAGCCAGATCAGAATTTCACCAATCAGGACGCTTGGGATTATCGCCGGGCTGGCAGTGCCGACAATCAGGAATCCCAGGGCGAAAATTTGAATGGTTGTCTTCCATTTCGCCAGGCTTGAGACCGGCATGCCGACCCGCAGCTCCGCCAGAAATTCCCGCAGGCCTGATACCGTGATTTCGCGGATAAGAATGATCAGCCCCGGCAGGATCGCCCAGCCGGACAAGCCACCCGATGCGACCAGCATGAAGATCACGGCGGCGATCAGCAATTTGTCGGCAATCGGGTCCAGAAACCGCCCCAGCTTGGACACCTGACCCGTAGAGCGTGCAAGATATCCATCAAAGAAATCCGTGATGCCCGCTGCGGAAAACAGACCAAAGGCCGTCCAATGCGCCCAATAGGCATCGACATAAATAAATGCTGCAATCGGAACGATGGCGACGATGCGAAACAGGGTCAATAAATTGGGCAGGTTGAACAGCATGGAACCGGCGGGTCCTTCCCGGAAATAGCAAGTAAGACTTACTACCCTTCCGGGGACTGTCGCGCAATCATAAGCATCCAGCATTCAACCACTTACATAAAACTGTATGGATCTATGTCGACCTGGATGCGCACACTGGTGGGGGGCTTTACCCGGCCCAACCAATCACTGACGGCCTTCTGGATGCTGATTTTGCGGTCGGTTTTCATCAGCAGGCGACGGCGATAGCGACCCCGCAACAGGGCCAAAGGTGGCGCGGCAGGACCCAGGACGCGCAGGCCTTCTGCCTGTGGTGCGGTGCGTGCCAGATCGGCGGCGACCCGCTCCACCTGGCCCTCATCCTCTCCTGACACGATTAACGCGGCCAGCCTGCCATAGGGGGGCCAGGTCTGTTGGCGACGCATGTCTGCCTCTGCGGCATAGAATCCATTCCGGTCATTATGCGCAATCGCTTGCAATACGGAGGCTGTGGGATTGGCGGTCTGCAGCAGGACCCGTCCGGCATGACCGGCACGGCCCGCCCGTCCGGCGACCTGACTTAGCATCTGAAAGGTGCGCTCAGCCGCACGCAGATCACCGCCTGCCAGCCCCAGATCCGCATCCACCACACCAACCAGGGTCAGCAGGGGAAAGTGATAGCCCTTGGCAACGATCTGGGTTCCGATGATCAGGTTGATCTCGCCACTGGTGATGCGATCCACAAAGGCAGCGGCGGCCAAGGGGCCTTGCAGCGTGTCGGACGTGACAATCTCAATTCGGGCCTCTGGCAGCAGGGCGCTGGCCTCTTCAAACAAGCGTTCGACACCGGGGCCGCAAGCAACCAGGCTGCCGGTATCTTCACAGGAGGGGCAGATTTCCGGGGTCTTCATCATATAGCCGCAATGATGACATTCCAGCCGACGGCCAAAGCGATGTTCGACCAGCCAGGCATCGCACATCGGGCATTCTATCCTGTGCCCGCAGGTGCGACACAAAGTCAGCGGTGCATAGCCCCGACGGTTCAGGAACAGCAAGGCCTGCTCCCCCCGCGCCAGGGTTTCTTCCAGCGCATCCTGCAGCGGGGGCGATATCCATCTCTGGCGCGGCGGCGGTGTCTTGCGCAGGTCGATGATTTCTATGTCGGGCAGGCTGGCAGTGCCATGGCGGTCCGTCAGATGCAGGCTTTGATATCGGCCTGCCTCCACATTCGCCAAAGTCTCCAGGCTGGGTGTTGCAGAGGCAAGTACGATGGGACATTCAAAGATCTGCGCCCGCAGGACGGCCATATCCCGGGCGTGATAGATCACGCCTTCTTCCTGCTTGAAGGACCCGTCATGCTCCTCATCGACGACGATCAGGCCCAGATCGCGAAAGGGCAGATGCAGGGCGGATCGGGCCCCGACCATGATCCGGACGCGATCTTCTGCCACGGCGCGCCAGGTGCGGCGGCGGGTGCCGGGCGACAGGTCTGAATGCCATTCGGCTGGGCGGACGCCGAACCGCTCTTGAAATCGCTCAAGCCATTGTGCGGACAGGGCGATTTCGGGCAGCAGAACCAGTACGGTCTGATCTGCTGCGAGGGCGGTCGCGATGGCTTCAAAATAAACTTCCGTCTTGCCGGACCCGGTAATGCCGTCCAGCAAGGTCACAGAGAATGTATCGGCCTTTACCGCCTGACACAGGGCAACGGCGGCCTTCGCCTGATCAGGTGATAAGTCCGGCCCCTGCTTTGCAGGATCTGGGACATCGAAGGCTTCCCGATCCGGCAGGCGCAAGGGCAGCAGGCCGCCGGCATCGGCCAGGCCGCGAATGACACCGGGGGTGACGCCGGCTTCCCGCGCCAGGTCGCTGGCAGACAAAGCCGGGCTGTTCTGGGCAACCTGCATGACGCGGCGCCTGGCACCGGTCAGGCGCAAATCCCCCGGCACGGGGTCTGCGGCGGTATAGACCGTGCGCACGGGGGGTGGCTCCAGAGATTTTGGGGAACTCATCGCCATGCGCAGCACGCTGCCGGGCGGGGCCAGGGTATAGGCTGCGATGCGTTCCACAAACTGGCGCGACGCATCGGGCAGGGGCGGGACGGGCAGCACGGCCTCAATCTGGCGCAGCTTCGATTCGGGCACACCGTCTGGATCGGGCGGGTCATCCCAGACAATCCCGATGATGCGACGCCCCCCCAAGGGGACCTCGACAAAATCGCCAAAGTCCACGGACATCCCGTCTGGAACGCCATAGTCATAGCCCCCCGCCAGCGGCAGCGGCAATAGGACCTTGACCCGACGGGCGGGAGGGAACAAAGACTGGGTTTCAGGCAGCGTGTTTCGGCTCATACTCCCCTGTCCTCTAATCGACGGGTGTTTGATCCAAGACGCTTAGGAAAGCGGTTTACATCCGCGAATCGGGGCATCATCCCCACAGATATAGGGCTCCATCGCCGCCCCGACAGAGCGGGCAGCAGGCGGTGGGGTCGGAGCGAGGCGAACATGAAATTTTTCATCGATACGGCAGACATTGAAGAGATTCGCGATTTGGCCTCAACAGGCTTGGTGGATGGGGTGACAACCAACCCGTCCCTGATCGCCAAAAGTGGGCGCAATTTCCTGGAAGTGGTAGCGGAAATCTGTGACGTCGTCGATGGTCCCGTTTCTGCGGAATGTGTCGCGCTGGATTTCGAAACCATGCTGAAGGAAGGCCGCAAGCTGTCCAAGATCGCCGATAACATCGCGGTCAAGGTGCCCTTAACGGAAGCTGGATTGAAGACCTGCAAGGCGCTNAGTGATGANGGNATNATGGTCAATGTCACGCTGTGTTTCTCCGCTGCTCAGGCGCTGCTGGCGGCAAAGGCCGGGGCGACATTCATCTCCCCCTTCGTTGGCCGGTTGGATGATATCGGTCAGGACGGTATGGACCTGATCGCCGATGTCGTCACGATTTATGAAAATTACGATTTCGCCACCGAAGTCCTGGTCGCCTCCATTCGCCATCCCGTGCATGTGGTTCAGGCCGCAAAGATGGGGGCTGGCGTTGCAACCTTGCCACCGAAAGTACTGCGTCAATTGTTTGGCCACCCGCTGACCGATAAAGGTCTGGATGGCTTTATGAAAGACTGGGCAGCCACCGGCCAGAGCATTCTGTAGGTTTCATCCTGGCCCTGATCGTTTGGGGCCGTTTGTCGAAGGAGGTCTAAGACTATGAAAGCGTCTCCCGGCAGTCAGCCCGTCCCGGCGTCGATTGAAGCAAAGGATGTCGTCTCCTTCCTGCGCGACAATCCGGGTTTTTTGAACGAACATCCTGATCTGATGTCCGAACTGGACCCGCCCACACGCTCAGTGGGGAAGGGGGTTTCAGATTTTCAGAATGCCATGATCCGTCGCTTGCGGGACCGGATTGAAGAAACCACGGATGTCGCACGGGAATTGATCGATACCAGCCGTGAAAATCTGAACAGCCAGGCGCGGGTCCATGAATGTGTCCTGCGTCTGCTGGCGGCGAATTCCTTCGAACAATTGATCAATCTGNTCCAAACCGATGTTGCGGTCGTGCTGGATATGGATGTCGTTGCGCTGGCCGTGGAATCCGAAAATGCGGAAGATTTCCCGGTGCGCAGTGTCACGCTGGTGCCGCCGGGCTTCGTCAATCGCCTGATGGGCCCGGATAAGGAAATGTTGTTGCGGGCGCATATTTCCGGCGACCCGGATCTGTTTGATGGGGCTGCAACGCTGGTGCAAAGCGATGCTTTGGTGCGGCTGCACATTTCATCGGCCTCCCCAGCGGCGCTGTTGGCGTTCGGGCATCGGGATCCAGAGAAATTCCATCCCGGTCAGGCGACGGAGCTGATTTGCTTCCTGTCTGCGGTTCTGGCGCAGTTGGTTCGAATCTGGCTAGACTTACCGGAATAGGTGGGACCAGACTGGTCCGACCGATATATTTGGTGGGGTCATGCCAGAAGATCGATTTGACCTGTCTAACCATCCCATTGCTGGCGATGGTGCGGTGGCAAGTGCTTTCCGCGCGTTTCTGGGCTGGTTGGCGGATGAAAAGCGCTATAGCCCGAAAACGGTTATCGCCTATCAGCGGGATTTATCTGATTTTCTGATGTTCCTGTCGGATCATTTGGGCGAACCGCCGACGCTGGACGATCTGTCAAATCTGCAATTGCTGGATTTCCGCGCCTGGCTGACATCTTTGGCGCGGGCAGATATTAAGGACGTGTCGCGGGCGCGCAAGCTGTCGGCCCTGCGCAGCTTCTTTCACTATCTGCGTAAGCGCAAGCTGGCTGAAAATGACCGCATCAGCCTGATCAAGTCGCCGAAACTGCCCCATTCCATTCCAAAACCGCTGACTGTGCCAGATGCGCAATTATTGCTGGAATCGGCGGGGGATCACGAAAGCCAGCCCTGGTTGGCGAAACGGAACATCGCCTTGCTGACCCTGCTGTATGGCTGTGGCTTGCGGATTGCAGAAGCCCTGTCCCTGCGGGAACGGGATGCCCCCACAACCGAATCCATGAAAGTGTTGGGAAAAGGGAACAAGGAACGCTTCGTCCCGGTACTTCCCGTAGTTCGGGAGGCGATTGCGGATTATCTGGCAATCAGCCCCTATGCGGGTGATCCGGATGGGCCCTTGTTCAGGGGTGTTCGGGGTGGTGTGTTAAATCAGGATTCCGCGCGAAAGCCTATTCGGTTGCTGCGTGTTGCGCTGGGCCTGCCGGATACGGCCACACCGCATGCCTTGCGGCACAGTTTCGCCACCCATCTTTTGTCCGCAGGGGGCGATTTGCGGGCCATACAGGAACTTCTGGGCCATGCATCGTTGAGCACCACACAGCGCTATACACAGGTTGATACCGCCCGATTAATGGCCGAATACGCAAAGGCGCATCCCAGGGCGCGCTAAACTGTGTCGAGGTCATTTACAGGTCCGGTACCCCTTGGTATACCCATCTCGCGTAACCGAATGTGACGTCCGATAATGTCTTTCGATATGGGGTGACTTTTAAGAGAGACAGGGGAATTCGCGTTCGGTAATTCATTTTTGAGAGTGGGGGAAGGCCTAGTCCAGCGAGACAAAGCCCCTCTTAGCGCGCCAGGGAAATGCTATCTCATGAAGATTCTCGCCGGCAATTCAAACAAGCCGCTTGCCGAGGCGATCACAGCCTATCTGAACGTCCCCTTAACCAAAGCTTCTATCCGACGGTTTTCCGATATGGAAATCTTCGTGGAGATTTTGGAGAATGTTCGGGGGGAAGACGTTTTCGTCATTCAGTCGACGAATTATCCCACCAATGACAACCTGATGGAATTATTGGTGATGATCGACGCGCTAAGGCGTGGTTCGGCGCGGCGGGTGACAGCGGTCATTCCTTACTATGGATATGCCAGACAGGATCGAAAGACCGGCCCTCGCACGCCGATTTCGGCGAAGCTGGTCGCCAACCTGATTGAAACGGCGGGTGCCAACCGGGTCTTAACGCTTGATTTGCACGCCGGTCAGATCCAGGGTTTCTTTGAAGTGCCCACCGATAATCTCTTCGCGCTGCCGGTCCTGCATAAGGATTTGACGGAAACCCTGAAGGGTAAGGGCGAATTGATGGTCGTATCGCCCGATGTTGGCGGTGTGGTTCGGGCGCGCGCGCTGGCAAAGCGTCTGGAATGCGATCTGGCGATCATTGATAAGCGCCGCGAAAAGGCCGGTGTTTCCGAAGTGATGAATATCATCGGGGAACCACGCGGGCGGACCTGTATCCTGATCGATGATATCGTCGATTCCGCAGGCACCCTGTGCAATGCGGCCCAGGCGCTGATGGATGCCGGGGCGACGTCTGTTCATGGCGTTGTGACCCATGGTGTTCTGTCTGGTGGGGCAGTGGCGCGGGTTGCGGCCTCTCCCATGGAACAGTTGGTGATTACCGATTCGATCCAGGCAACAGAAGCGGTCCGGGTCAGCCATAATGTGCGCCAGGTTACCATTGCGCCCCTGTTGGCGGAGGCGATTAAGCGGATTTACGAAGAAAAATCGGTTTCCAGTCTGTTCGATTAAGTGTACAAGACGCCGCTTTTCGAGGTCGACCCCGCAATTTTGGGTGTCGGCGTCGAAATCTTTGGTCCTGCTGGGACCCCAGCCGACACCCCTGGAGGTCGGTCGCCGGGACGAGGGCGTTTCGGTGGAGAGTACCAATTGTAAGGAGAAACAAGATGGCTGAAGAAGCGATCTTCCCCGCGAAAATGCGGGATCGGGCAGGTAAGGGGGCAGCCCGCGCAGTCCGTCGTGAAGGACTGGTGCCCGGCGTCATTTATGGCGACGGCAAAGACCCTCAAACAATCAGCATCGACCCACGCTTGATCATGAAGCAGCTTCAGATCGGCGCGCTGTTCAACACGATTTATACGATCGATGTTGAAGGTGGGAAAAAGGAAAAGGCGCTGCCCCGTGATGTGCAGTTCCATCCGGTTTCTGATGCGCCATTGCACATTGACTTCATGCGCCTGAAGAAGGGCTCGAAGATCAACGTCAACATTCCGGTCCACTTCATCAATGAAGACAAATGCCCGGGTATCGACGAGGGTGGTGTTCTGACAGTTCAGCGCGACGAAGTCGAATTGCTGTGCCCGGTGGAAGACATTCCGCACGAAGTGATCTGCGATCTGACCGGTTATGAAATCGGTGCGACGATCCGCATTTCCATGGTTCAACTGCCGGAAGGCACCGAACCTGTTATCCAGGACCGTGACTTCGTTGTCGCGTCCATCGCTGATCCGGTGATCTCTGAAGCCGTGGACGAGGACGAAGAAGACGAAGACGCAGTTGACGGCGAAGAGGAAGAGGGTGAAGGCGATTCTGAAGAAGAATCGGAAGAGTAATCCTCCTGCCCTTTAAGCAGAAAGGTGGCGTCCCATGCGTCTCGTTGTAGGGCTCGGCAATCCCGGACCGAAATACGAGGGGAACCGCCACAATGTTGGATTTATGGCGGTGGACGAGATTGTCCGCCGCCATTCCTTTAGCGCCTGGCGCAGTCGGTTTCAGGGTCTTGTCTCTGAAGGTGACTGCGCGGGCGAAAAGGTACTGATCCTCAAGCCCGCCACTTTTATGAATGAAAGCGGTCGTGCAGTGGGCGAAGCGATGCGGTTCTTTAAACTGCAGCCTGCGGATGTCACCGTTATCTACGACGAATTGGATCTGGCCCCGACCAAGGTCAAAATGAAACAGGGCGGCGGTAATGGCGGCCATAACGGGCTGAAATCCATTGATGCCCATATTGGTGTGGACTATTGGCGGCTGCGCATCGGCATTGGTCATCCAGGCGACAAGTCCAGGGTGATCGGTCATGTTCTGTCTGATTTTGCCAAGGTGGAACAGCCAGAATTTCAGCGCCTGTTGGAAGGAATTTCGGATCGATTTGATCTGCTGGCGGCTGGCAAGGCGTCGGACTTTATGTCCAAACTGGCAATGGACCTTAAGCCTGCCGCAGCAGAAAAGAAGCCGGTCAAGACTGACCCGCCTGTCGTAACCCCTCCCGCAGTGAAGGCGGAACCGACGTCGGAACAACAGGGCGGTCTTGCGGCCCAAATGAAGCGCTGGTTATCCGGCGATGCGAAGAAAAACTGACTGTTTTTATTTTCTGAAGGAGCGTCCCTGTCATGGGTTTTAATTGCGGTATCGTCGGGCTTCCGAATGTTGGGAAATCCACCTTGTTCAACGCCTTGACCCAGACTCAGGCGGCGCAGGCGGCAAACTTCCCCTTTTGCACGATTGAACCCAATGTGGGCCGTGTTGCGGTGCCTGATCCGCGCCTGGAGAAGCTGGCCGTGATCGCCAAGTCTGCCAAAATCATCCCGACTCAGTTGGAATTCGTTGATATTGCAGGCCTTGTTAAGGGGGCGTCCAAAGGCGAAGGGCTGGGGAACAAATTCCTGGGCACGATCCGCGAAGTGGACGCGATTTGTCACGTTCTGCGCTGTTTCGACAGCGGCGATATCACCCATGTGGAAGGCTCTGTCGATCCGATCCGTGATGCGGAAATCGTGGAGACGGAACTGATGCTGTCGGATATGGAAAGCCTGGAACGCCGCATTGTCCCGCTGGAAAAAAAGGCAAAATCCGGTGACAAGGATGCCAAGGCAGATGTTGACCTGATGTCCAAAGCCCTGGACCTGCTGCGCGATGGCAAGCCCGCGCGACTGGTGGAATTAAGCAAGGATGAGGTTACCCCGTTCAAACGTCTGAACCTGATCACGTCCAAGCCTGTCGTCTATATCTGCAATGTTGAAGAAGACAATGCCGCGACGGGTAACGCCCATTCCGCAAAGGTCTTTGAGAAGGCAGCCGCGGAAAAGGCCCAGGCTGTGGTGATTTCTGCCGCCATTGAAGCAGAGGTCGCGCAGCTGGAAACCGATGAAGAACGCAAGGAATTCCTGGATTCTCTGGGCCTGGAAGAAACCGGTCTGACCCAGGTCATTCGTGCCGGATATGCGCTGTTGGATCAGATCACATTCTTCACCATTGGCCCGAAAGAGGCGCGCGCCTGGACGGTGTTCCGGGGCGCTAAAGGACCCCAGGCCGCCGGTGCCATCCATACGGATTTTGAGCGGGGATTCATTGCGGCCGAAACCATCGCTTATGACGATTACATCGCTGTGGGTGGCGAACAGGGCGCAAAAGAAACCGGCAAATTGCGCCTGGAAGGCCGCGACTATCTGGTCCAGGACGGCGACGTCTTCCACTTCCGCTTCAATGTCTAATTGCCTGTGTCTATTGGTGCCAACAATGCGGGGCGGGATTGAAACCAGTCCCGAATGAAGTCGATCAGCAGCCGGTTCTTTAGGGGCAGATGACCCTGATAGGGATAGACGATATAGATCGGGCTGGTGGGCGTTCTATAGCTCGTCAGGGCCAGTTCCAGCCGTCCCTTTTGCAATTCAGGCTCCAGAATATAACGGGGCAGCAAGGCGACGCCCAAACCAGATATCGCCGCATCGCGGATCAGGGGATAATGGTTCAGGCGGATCGGACCGGTGACCTTCACCGCGATGGGGTCCGCATCGGCATAAAAAATCCATTCCCCCAGTTTGTGCAGATGAAAATTCACGATACAGGGATGGTCTGCCAGATCTAATGGTGTGCGGGGTTTAGAGCAGGTTTCCCAATAGTGTGGCGCCGCGCAGATATGTTCCGAGAACTGGCCAATTGGCAGTGCGACTTGATCTGGGTCTTCTGTCAGGCCCTTCCGGATTGCGATATCCAGTTTGGCAGACTTCATGTCCTGAAACTTGTTTTCCATCTCCAATTCAATGGTGATGCCAGGATGGATGGTCTGGAACTGGGTTAATATTTCATGCAGGAAGACCTCCCCGAAAGAGATGGGAACGGTCATGCGCACCAGACCTTCAGGCCGCGTGTAAAGGGCGGAGACATCTTCAAATGCCGTTTGCACCGTACCAATGATGCGTTGGCAATAGGGCAGGAATTGTGCCCCTGCCTCAGTCAATTCAATACGCCGGGTAGAGCGAAACAGCAATTGCGCCCCCAAAGCTTCCTCCAGCCGTTTCACATGCTGGCTGATCAGGCCTTTCGACAGAGTCAGCTTTCGGGCGGCTGCCGTAAATCCGCCCTGTTCTGCAACAGCGGCAAAACTTAACATTTCCATGACATATTGCGTCATTGTTTACACCATTAAACAATAAGTTCTGAATATACCATCTTATCAGTCCAAGCATTGCATGCCCATATATTCCTCATCAAACACGCATTGTAAGGATACAGACATTATGAAGATCTTAATCGTTGGTGCCTCTGGCACTTTGGGTAAGGCTGCTGCTGAGGAGTTGGGAGCCCGTCACGATATCATTCGTGCGTCGCGCAGCGGGTTGGATATCGCCATCGACATTGGGGATGCGGCCAGTATTCAGGCTGCCTATAAAAAACTGGGCACAGTCGATGCTGTTGTCTCTGCTGTGGGTAATGTCCATTTCGGTGATTTGGCTGACATGGATGAGGAGAAATATCGCATCGGCATCGACAACAAGCTGATAGGCCAGGTCAATCTGGTGCTGATCGGCAGGCATTATGTCAGCGACACAGCCTCCTTCACCTTGACCACAGGGATATTAAGCAAAGACCCAATCCGCTATGGCAGTTCCGCGTCTATGGTGAATGGGGCGGTGGATGCCTTTGTTCGGGCAGCCGCCATTGAAATGCCAGCCAAACAGCGGATCAACTCTGTCAGTCCCGGCGTGATCGTGGAATCGATGGAAGGTTATGGACCGTACTTCCGGGGACACAATCCAGTCCCGGCAGCCCGCGCTGCCTTGGGCTATGCCAAAAGTGTTGAAGGACTGCAGACTGGACAGGTTTTTGAGATCTTTTAGTGTGGTGCGCGGTTATTTGGGATCGACCAGGACGCTGTTTGCGGTGCTCCGGTTAGGAGCGTTTCGCGAAGCGATGCGGGGCATCGCAAGCGGAAG
>NZSA01000054.1 GCA_002696645.1 Rhodospirillales bacterium
GCCGACAAGGTCGCCCGGTTCCTGGAAGCCCATTCCGCCGTGATATTGGTGCGGTATCCTGGTTTGGAAAGCCATCCCCAGCATAACCTGGCCAAGCGCCAGATGACGGGTTTTGGCACCCTGGTCACCTTTGCGCTGCCCGGCGGGAAGGCTCAGGCGTTCAAATTCCTGAACGGCATGCGGCTGTTTGATATATCCAACAATCTGGGAGATGCAAAAAGCCTGGCAACCCATCCCGCAACCACGACCCACCAGAAACTGAAGCCCGAGGAACGACAGGCCCTTGGCATCGATGATGGCACAATCCGCCTTTCCATCGGTCTGGAAGATGTCGATGATCTGATCGAGGACCTGGATCAGGCGCTTGCGTGACCCCGCTGTTTCAGCGCATCACAAACCGTAATTCGAAGCTGCGCCGCTGTTTCGTCCGCTTAGGGGTGACATGACTGCGGTGCAGCGTGAATTGATCATGAATTATAAAATCGCCCAATTGCACTGGCGGCACCCAATGGGGCAAGCGATCCAACGTTTCGCCAAATACTTCCAGATCAAGCGTGCCTTGAGCATTGGACGGCAATTCCTGGTTAAGCCAGGCGGGCAGATATTCGATAGACGGCGTTTCATCGTCAATATCGTCCAGTGGAATCCAACATGTCACCGTCCGCTTGGGTTTGAAGTGGTCCTGAATGTTAGAAACCTTGTTAAAAGTCGGATAATCTTGATGAAAGCCGACATGAGCGGACGCACCGCCGTCATTCCGCGCCTCTCTGGCATAGGCCATGATATATTGTATTTCACTGCACCCGGCTGCGGCGGCGATGCTGTCACGATAGGGGAATTGTGGTGACAATACCTCGTTGAGCAGCATCACCAGTCGTTCATAGGTGGTGCGCATGGCGGGATCAAATTCACTGCGCATGACGGTGATGTAGGGCACGCGCTCGCCGACCTGATTTTCCAGCCAGGCAAGCCCGTCTAATATCTCCGCCTTGATGGCCGCAAGCGTTTCCAGTGGGATTGCGTTTTGAACATGCAGTACGCCAAGTCCTTGAAACAGCGCCGCAGCGCTTGCCGAGCGAAAGTCGCGCGTGTCGATGGAAAGCCGTGTATAGGACGGCGGTGCTTGATGTGCATCTTGCATGGATTATCAAATGATTAATGAATGATACGATTTACAATTCAATATAGCTGACCCGAACATCCTGTACCACTGACAATCTGATGGTTTTCAGGCGGTCTTGCAATTGTTGCATGCCTGACAGGCAAAACACTTGATCTACTACACTCTGTATTTGCCCCCCTTTAAAAGCTGGGATACGGATATCGTACCGCGCGTCTTTTGAAGTTGGATTTTTCTATGTCACAGGTTTCTGCTGACCATCCCGATGCAACTGACAGTCCCTATTCCTGGTTTAGGCTGGGGGTATGTCTGATCTTGAGCACGATCGGTGGTGTTGGGTTGTGGTCTTCCGTGGTCGTTCTGCCGTCCATTGAGCTGGAATTTGGTCTGGATCGTGGCGGGGCGTCGTTTCCCTATACCGCAACGATGATTGGCTTTGCCCTGGGGGGCGTGCTGATGGGTCGGTTGGTGGATCGCTTTGGGATCGCCATACCGGTTATCATGGCGGCTACGATGATCTGCGCGGGCTATGTCCTGTCTTCCTTTGCCCCGAATTTCTGGACTTTCCTGGCCTGTCAGGCCGTGCTGATTGGGATGTTGGGCAGTTCCGCGACCTTCGGGCCCATGGTGGCTGATGTATCTCATTGGTTTCTGAAGCGCCGGGGCCTTGCTATTGCGATTGTCGCCAGTGGCAATTATTTGGCCGGGGCGATTTGGCCACCGATCCTGCAGGAAGCGATTGTATCGATTGGTTGGCGGGGTGCCTATTTCTGGGTGGGTGTGTTTTGCTTCTGCACCATGATTCCCCTGGCCCTGTTGTTGCGGCGCCGCCCTGATATTGATCAGGGCTCTGTCCCCGTGGCGGCAAAGGCTGCGACCGCATCCGCGCCAGTATCGCCAAATGTCGTTCTGATGCTTTTGGTCGTTGCCGGGGTTGGATGCTGTGTGGCGATGTCCATGCCCCAGGTCCATATCGTCGCCTATTGCGGGGATCTGGGATACGGCCCGGCGGTGGGGGCGGAGATGCTGTCCCTTATGCTGGGGTTGGGCGTGGTCAGTCGGCTGGCATCAGGGGTAATTGCAGATAAGATCGGGGGCGTCGGTACGTTGATCCTGGGCTCGACCCTGCAATGCCTGGCCCTGCTCTTTTATCTGCCCTTTGATGGATTGGTCTCCCTATATCTGGTCTCTGCCTTGTTTGGCCTGTCACAGGGGGGGATCGTGCCCAGCTATGCCTTGATCGTGCGGGAATATTTCCCGGCCCGTCAGGCGGGGTCCCGGGTCGGGATCGTCCTGATGGCAACGGTTCTGGGCATGGCATTGGGCGGATGGATGTCGGGTGAAATCTATGATCTGACCGGCAGCTATCAGGCGGCCTTCCTGAATGGCATCGCATTTAACCTGCTGAACATGTCGATTGCCTTCTGGCTGCTGTATATCCGTCGCCCTAAAGGCCCAAAGGCGGCTGTGGCCTAATCACTGCCCGGTGACGACCTGGCGGACAGCGTCCTTGAATTCGGCGCTGTCTGCCATGTCTGCCGTCAGGTTATGCGGGGACCCAGAAACTTCGGCAAAGGTGGCATCAATGCCTTTGGCTGATGCGTCCGCCGCATAGTCGCGCGACAGCCGTGACCAGGTATTGGTGTCCCGCGACCCCGTCACCAGCCGGATCATGGTTCCAGCCGGAATGCGGTCGATATAATCAAGCGGGTTTTCCGCGCGCGACAAGGGCTTGCGGTTGTTGATCTGTCGCCAGGTTGGCACATCGCAGGGGCAGCTTAACAACATCGCACGCTGCACCAGGCCAGGATGACGCCCCAAAATCACGCCGGTCATCACGGCGCCGCCGCTGTGGCCGATCATCACAACGGTATCGGCCCCATGATGGGCTTTCAGGCGCGTGGTGGCGTCGGCGATGGCGTCCATCTCGTCGGGTGTATAGATTTCTGACCGGTTTTCAGATCGACTGGCCCGCCCGGTGGAGGACCGACCACCGCCGCTATACCCGATGCGCATCATTGCGACGCCGACGGCTCCCAATTCAGAGGCTGTTTCGGCAACGGGGAAGATATAGTCGGCGGGACCGCCGCTGCTGAGATCGCCATGCAGAACCACAACCAGCGTCTTGGATTGGGCAGGCGTGCCGGGCAGGTAGGTCTGGATCGCCAGACATTCATCCCCACCCTGAACATAGTGTATCTGGTCCGCGGGCCTGCAGTCGTCATCGGATGCATTAAGATGGGAAAAATTACATAGACCTAAGAGACTGAACATGCATGTGAATATCGTTAAGTGCTTCATCCTCTGTGTCCTGTTTTTTTCATTATCAGGTTCAAATTTGCTTATGTCCGGTTTGGATATCAAATTTAATTGAATTTAGTTTTGGCCTGCCGATTTAAGAGTATGAATTAGAATCTTTTTTCGTGCCATAAATTGTTATCAAGGCTACCTTAAGAATAATATGATTAGAAATACAATTTGGGAAATCATACACTATATTCGAAAATTTTGGGGGAAATATGTCCAGAAAAGGAAAAACACAGAATCATTTAGCAAATAAGATTGAACTACGGCCCGGAGAAAACATCGGAAACAACTCCGCAGAGAATGATGATGAGTTTTTATTTTCGTGCTTTGTAGATCATCCAGCTCTTTCTGTAGTTGCGGATATTACTTCATCAAAGCACTTTGTATCGGCAAGAACTGGTGCAGGAAAGACTGCGATATTGAGAATGATATCTAAGAATAACACAAATGTAAGTGAGGTTGATTTACTGGAGTTATCACTTAGCTATGTCGCAAATTCTGATATTATACAGTTTCTTAGTTCGATTGGTGTTGATTTAGATTTATTTTTCCAGGTTCTTTGGAAACACATATTCTGTATTGAATACATTAGATCAAGGTTTTCTGTCACGGATGCAAATAAGTCACGCAGTCTTTTTCGCAGAATTTTGGATACATTTGAAAGTGATGACAGGCGAAAATCGGCTCTAAAGTACTTGGCTGAATGGGAAAACAAATTCTTCATCACAATGGATGAAAATATTAAGGAGGTTACACAAAAAATAGAAAAACAAGTCGATACAAATCTTTCAGTTGATCTGGAAAAATTTAAATCAAAAGCAGGATACGCAAGGTCGTTGAGCCAGGAAAAGAAATCAGCCCTTGTCGCGCGCGCCAAGAAAATTGTCGATTCGGATCTTTTAGCGGATCTGGGAAAAGTTATGGACCTGCTTTCTACATTTGATAAAGAAGAAAAGTATAAGAAACAGAACCACTATATATTAATTGACGGCATTGATGAAAAATGGGTTGATGAAACGATAAGGTACAAGCTCATTAGAGCATTAATTGAAAGTTTGAGGTCTTTTAGGAAGATACAAAATCTAAAAATTATTGTGGCTATAAGAGCGGATGTTCTTGAGAGAGTAATTCAAGAGACAGATTTCTCCGGTGCTCAAAGAGAGAAGTATGATGATTATTTCTTAAGAGTAAAATGGAATAAAGATCAAATGTTTGATCTGGTAAATAAAAGAATAAATTTTCTTTTTAGGAAGAAATACTCTTCAGAAAATGTATATTATAGTGATATATTTGATCCAAAGGTTGGGAGTGTTGATTCTTTCTCTTATATATTGGATCGAACGTTATATAGGCCTAGAGATATAATATCTTACCTAAATATATGCTTAAAATTGTGTGAAGGGAAAAGCAAGGTTTCCCAAACCGTTATTCGGAAGGCTGAAGAGGAGTATTCTCGAATTAGACTCCAGGCTTTAGTAGAGGAATGGAATACTGCACTACCTTATTTGCAGTTTGTTTTCAGTGCAATTAGATCTCGTGGAAATGCATTTCAAGAAAGTGACTTTTTTGACCATACGTTTATTGACGAAATTGTTCTTTCCGTAGCCCAAGAAAATTATGAGCCTCGTGATCCGGTAAGTAAGTTGTCTAGGTCAAGTCTAACTCATGGAAATGAAATACCTTATGAAGATATGTCAAAGCAAATCATATCGGACTTGTATCGAATTGGCGTTATCGGACTGAAGACAAATGTGAATCAAAGTTTCATTTTTTCTCATAAAGATATTGCGACGGTGCTTCCGGCCACAATATCGAAGGACACAAAGATAAGATTTCATCAAATGACGCGTATTGGATTGAACCTGTCAAACGTGAAATCGTAATATGATTTAGTGATCAATAATCAAAATGGGCCAGACGGTCTGTAAGCCGGGTTCTGTCCTCCCCCCGCTGACCCAAGGATCATTGGGGCGATGGACGGCCATTCCTCTGGGACACCCGTTGCCGGGTGCCTCTCGCAACCTACCCGGATGGGGCGCGGAAACCCGCCTGCCGTCTTCCAGGGGCGATATCTCGTGAAAGATCAACCCCAGTGCGGCTACCATCCCTACTCGGTTTTGCTCCCGGTGGGGTTTACCATGCCTCTTCCGTTGCCAGACGAGCGGTGCGCTCTTACCGCACCCTTTCACCCTTACCCCGATTGAAATCGAGGCGGTTTGCTTTCTGTGGCACTTTCCCTAGGGTCGCCCCCGCCGGTCGTTAACCGGCACCGTGTTTCCGTGGAGCCCGGACTTTCCTCACCCAGACGGGTTTCCCCATTGCCTGGGCGCGACCGTCCAACCGTCTGGCCCAGGGGAGGAGATACGCTCTATTGTGGATGCTTTCAACGCCGGTGACATCCGAATAGACTAAAAGCCATGAACAGGGATGATCGTATGTCGGGCAAGGGATCAGGTATGGCCACAGGCGGAACTGTGCCAGCGGCCTTAAATGTTGGCATTGTGCCCTTACCTAATTTCACGCTGAACGCCTTTGCGTCCTTTATTGATGCCCTAAGATTAGCCGCTGATGAGCGGGACCGATCGCGCCCGATCCGATGCCGCTGGGAGGTGATGTCCCATGATGGGCGCATGATCCCGGCAAGCTGTGGTGTCAGCATTACCGCGACCGGCACATTTCTGTCCCCGGAACGCTTTGACTATGTGGTTGTGATTGGTGGATTGCTGGGCCATGACGAGGATAAGGAAGATCCTGTCCTGGACTATTTGCGCCAGGCCGCCAGCCAGGGTGTCGCATTGGTGGGAATCTGTACCGGTGTTTTTGCGATGGCGCGGGCGGGATTACTGGATGGGCGCAAGGCCTGTGTCAGTTGGTTGCATTATCAGGATATGATCGACCGCTTTGATACGGTGGAACCCGATGCCAGCCGCCTGTTCGTCGCGGATGGCAAGCGTATCACCTGTGCAGGCGGTGTCGGCGCGGCGCGTTTGGCTGCCTGGATGATCGAACGGCATCTGGGGCGGGATCTGGCGCAAAAGGCCCTGAGTATCATGATGGTGGAAAACAGCCGTGCGACGGCAACGCCGCAACCCCAGCCCCCGGTGGCCCAGTCGGTGCGCGACCCCCGCGTTGCGCGCGCAATTCTGCTTTTGGAGGAAAAGCTGTCCGATCCACCGCGCATTGATCAATTGGCGCACACAATCGGTATTTCCAGGCGACAGTTGGAACGCGGTTTTCGCGAAGAACTGGGCATGAGCTTTGGGAACTTTTCCCGGGCATTGCGGCTGGATCATGGCCTGTGGCTGGTCCTGACAACGGACCGATCCATTCTGGATATTACACTGGAATGTGGATTTAACGGTCAGTCCCACTTTGCGACTTTGTTTCGCAAGGCCTATGGCCTGACCCCGACAGAGGCACGGGGTTTACCTTTGTTGGACCGGGATGCGCTGATGCAGTCAAAACTGCGGTTCCGCCCTAGAGTCTCAAATGATCAAAAAACACACTAGAGCAATATCAGGTCATTCATGGTCACTCTGATGTCTTTCGGCGAGGACGATGCGAGGCACCCGCCGCAGAGCGATGCGGGGCATCGCGCAAGGCGGGTAACGCAGCAGCGGTCCGCCGAAAGTCACCGTTCCGGCCGGATGTTTTAAGGCTGGCCTGCGTCGCAGCTCTTGCCCGTAGCCCCGCTACGCGCAGCAAGCTGCTCCTAATCCAGCCTTAAAACATCTCGGTCAGAGCGACCATGAATGACCTGATATTGCTCTAGAATTGATCCAGCAGCCGGTCGATATAGTCCAATTCCTCAGGCGGACGGGCGCGCTCTCCCGCGCGACGGCGTAATTCATCACGAATTTCCCGGGCTTTTTCCAGGCCGCCTTTATCAGGAACTTTCACCTGACCCTGCATGCTGCCCCGGAATGTATCACTGGCTTCGCGTCCAAAGGGGTCCATTGTCTGTTCGCCAGACTGGCCGGGCACTTGCTGACCCATTCCCATTTGTTGTTCAAACCGTTCAATAAAGGCATTTCGCGCTGCATCGGCGGCCTCCTGCATCGCATCCAGTGCCTTGCCTTGTGACTCAACGGCTTCGCCGGGCCTGCCATCGCCCAATTGCTCAGTTGCCTCGCCCATGCCTTCATCCGCGCGGCCAAAGGGTTCTGGAATCTGCCCCATCATTTCGCCAAATTTGCGCATCACTTCACCCAATTGTCGGCGCAGGGCATCCTGCAGGACGGCATCTGCACTATCCTGCGCACGCTGTTGGTCGCCGGATTCTCCCCGCTGGCCCTGTTCAGCCTGGCCCTGGCTTTGCTGATTGCGCTGGGCCTGGTTTTGCTGTCCGGCCTGCCCCTGTTCCGGGTTGCTTTCGCCCCGGCGTTCCAGGTCGCGGCGATGGGTTCTGTCCATCAATTCGCGCTGGCTTTCCATGATATCTTTCATGGAATTCAGCATTTCCATGGCTTGCTGATTCTGCGGGGACATTTGCTGCTGCATCCCTGCTTGCATGTTTTCCATCATATTACGCAGCTGTTCCAGCATCTGCTGGGCGCTTTCGGTCATGCCATTCTGCATCATGTCGCGCAATTGCTGCATCATGTCTTCAAGGTCGCGCTGAGAAATGACATTTTCGCCGGGGGCCATTTCGGGGGGCTGTTCACCCTCGGCAAGGTTCTGGCGCATCTGGTCTGCCATGGCCTGCATGTAATCCTGCATGGCCTGCTGCAGTTCATCCATCAATTGGTCCAGTTCGGCCGCATCGGCGCCATTCTGGAGGGCGTCCATCAGGGCCTGTTGTGCCTCACGCAAGCGCTGCAGGGCCAGGGATACGCCACCATCTTCCAGATACAGCGCCGTTTTCCATAATAATTCGATCACAGACGCAATGGCCTGTGGCTCAGGGGCGGCACCGGTGCGGCGATGGGGCGTCAGGGCGCGCACTGCCTGACGCAGCGCCATGAAAACCGTAACCTTGTCATCAAATGTGTTATGTTCCCACGACAAGGCATCCAGCGCGTCTGAAACGGCCCGATAATTTTGTATCGGATTCCAGGCCAGTTCACGCCGCAAGTCGATAATGATCTTAGCCACTGGGTGGTTGAACTCCCGCGCGGGCAGGATCAAGGTCACGGGCTCGGATCGACCCTCCTGGCCCAGGGCGTCGGTTGCCACCAGGGTCAGGCGCACTTCTCCGCCGGCCCAGGGATGGGCGGTATAGTCCCGGTAGGCGCGGCGTTTGGTGCCGTATTTGCTGGGGTCCGGGACGGGCAGTTGGGTGATGATCTTCATTTCCTCATTCCCCTGAGCACTGCTTTGCGCAGAGCCCGCAAGCCTGTCCGCGCGCTCTATCTCCGCCCTTAAGGAGAGAACGCCAAAGTCATCGCTGACCGTATGGGTGATGGTCAGGGCGCGCTGAACACTGGCAATCGGGGGTTCTGGCAGGGTGACAACGGGGGGCGCATCCGGCACGGCGCGAATTTCCCAGGAGGCAACGGTTTCACCCTCAGACTGAATGGAAAATGTGCCGGACTTTAGAATTTCATGCTCCAGCGCCACGGCATTCTGGGCAAATTGCGCCATTGGTTTTGGACCCTGCGGCGTTATCAGGGTCGCCCCGTCCGGGACGCCGCTGACCTGAACCACCAGGCGGGACCCGACCGGGGTGCTGTGTTCATCGCCCTGCATTGCTGTTGGGATCGTATCGGTCGTGTCAGGCGATTGTTTCTTGCTGCTGGACATAAAAAGCGGGGGCAGACCGGTATAGTCCGGCGGCGTCAGCCAGGCATCAATGCCAACCGTCAAGGTCGGTCCGCTGGTGCCGATATTGGGGACCAGTGCAGTCCGCAGGCGCTGAATACTCTCCCCGCCCGCAGCGATCAGCGCGATGATCAGGAAGAATGGCGCAATCAGGCGCAGGGCGCGGGGATCGCGCCGTGCCAATTGGGGATCCGGGGCGCCCACCGACAAGCTGCCGATTCGTTGACGCAGGCGCGCCTGATGCGCCTGCCACAGGGCCAGTTGAATTGGATTATCGCTGCTGGGACGATCCGCCAGACTTTCCAGTGGGCGGTGATCCAGTTTGTTGACCCGTTCGACCCGACGACGCGCGGCTTCATACCGGGGCAGGTGAAACCGTCGATAGCCCTGAACCATCAGGCCAGCGAAAAGGATGGCCGATACTGCCAGGACGGTCGCATGCAGCCAGGGAGCAAGGTCTGGCAGAAGTCCGGTGATTGCGATGGCAAGAAACAGGATCAGGACGCTGACAGGTTTCCAGAAGGCAACTTCCAGCGCCTCCCAGATCAAAACCGCGCGGGAGAGACCGATGGGCATTTCCATACCCGTCGCGTCTTTTTGGCCCCCCCGAGCCGAGTGATCTGTCATCCTGTCGCTCCAATCCTTTAAGCGGCGTGATCCTTTGAACCAGTCTGTAACCAATCTGGAATTCTGTCCATGCCGATCAACTCTTCATAGGTCTGCCGAGGCCGGATCACAGCATAGTGATCGCCATCGATCAAAACCTCTGGGACCAGCAACCTTGTATTATAGGTCGATGCCATCACGGCGCCATAGGCCCCTGCCGTCCCGAATGCGACCAGATCCCCTTCTTCTATCAAGGGCAGCATGCGGTCTTTGGCAAAGGTATCGCCGGATTCGCAAACTGGTCCTACAACGTCAACCGGCATCAGCGGCGCATCCGCACCTGGTTGTTTGACGGGGCGCAAACCATGGTGACCATTGTACAGGGCAGGGCGGATCAGGTCATTCATGGCCGCATCCAGGATCAGGAAGCGCTTCGCCTCGCCGGGCTTCACGACCAAGGCCCGCGACAGCAATATCCCGGCATTACCGACGATCATGCGTCCCGGTTCCAGCATCACCTGACAGTTCAAATGCGCGATTTCTTCTGCGGCCATTTTCGCATAGGCATCCGGCAGGGGCGGGTTTTCCGCGTCGTAAGGGATGCCCAGGCCACCGCCCAGATCAACGCGGGTGATTTTGTGCCCCAGGCTTCGCAGCCGCTCAACCAATTGAGCGACCCGGCGAAACGCCTGACGATAGGGATCCAGATCGGTCAACTGGCTGCCGATATGGACAGCAACCGTGACTGGGGCAAGGCCTGGAAGAGAAGCAGCCAGTGCATAAATTTCCTCGGCACGGTCAATATCAATGCCGAATTTATTTTCCTTTCGGCCGGTCGAAATCTTCTCATGGGTTTTGGCGTCAACGTCCGGATTGACCCGAACAGCGATTTCCGCCGTCACATTCATGCTGGCGGCGATCCGCGATAACAGCCTGATTTCACTTTCGGATTCCACATTTATTTCATGAATTCCGGTTTCCAGGGCAAACCGAAGCTCACTTTCGCTTTTGCCAACGCCGGAAAAGACGATGCGGTCCGGGGGGATTCCAGCAGCCAGGGCACGGCGCAATTCCCCTTCGGATACGACATCCGCCCCCGCACCCAATTGACCCAATAAGGCTATTACCGCCAGATTGCTGTTCGCCTTGACGGCATAACATATCTTGGCATCTAGACCAGCGGCGCGAAATGCGTCGGCAAAGACCGTATAGTGGCGGGTCAATGTTGCCCGGGAATAGACATAGACGGGGGTTCCGACCTCTTGCGCGATCTGCGTCAGGGGCACATTTTCAGCGCATAAAACCCCATTGTGATACTCAAAATGGTTCATTTCACAGGTGCCAATCTATATGGATGCAATTACAAAATCACGATGTCAGGAAGGGGCCGCCCCGGACGGATAGGTCCGCGGATAGGGCGCTTCCTCGCCTGAGGGTGGCTCGGGTTGCGATTTTTTGCCACAAGCCGCCAGGGGAAGACTGACCACAACGGTTAACAGCAAGGCTGTTCCGGCCCGGCGCAATAGTGCGCGACGTGTCGTTTCTTCCATATCCAGTTACTCCCTGCCAAATACTTACAGATACTGCTTTCTGGCTGCCGCCGCTGCTTCCCGCACGCGGCTGGGCGCAGTTCCGCCAAAACTGGTCCGGCTGGCGACTGATGCCGCAGGACTTAGCACAGAATATATATCAGATGTAATGCGCTTTTCCACCGATTGCATCTCTTCCAGGGACAGTTCCGCCAGATCAACGCCGCGCGCTTCTGCCTTTGCAACCAGTGCGCCGGTCACATGATGGGCATCGCGGAAGGGCAGATTGAGGACCCGCACGCACCAGTCGGCCAGATCGGTTGCAGTGGGGAAACCCTTTTCCAGCCCGGCCAGCATACGGTCAGGGCGGGGCTGCATATCATCGACCATGCCAGCGGTCGCTGCGACGGCCAGGGTCAGGGATTCTACAGCATCAAACAAAGGTTCCTTATCTTCCTGCATATCCTTACAGAAGGTCATGGGCAGCCCCTTCATCATCGTCGATACGCTGATAAAGGCACCCAGCAACCGCCCGGGTTTTGCGCGCACCAATTCTGCGGCATCGGGGTTTTTCTTCTGCGGCATGATGGACGACCCGGTGGTGAAGGCATCGCTGAGCGTGATGAATGCGAAACGGTCCGACATCCACATCACGATTTCTTCGGCCAGACGGCTGAGATGGATCGCATGAATGGACCCCGCAGCCAGGAATTCCAGAATGAAATCACGGCTGCCAACGCTGTCCATGGAATTGGCGGTGGGTCGGTCAAAACCCAGGGCCTTGGCGGTCATCTGGCGATCAATGGGGAAGGAAGTACCGGCCAGCGCGGCTGCGCCCAGCGGGCACTCATTCAAGCGCCGACGGCAATCCGCCAATCGTCCGCGGTCCCGTCCGACCATTTCGACATAGGCCATAAGGTGGTGACCGAACGTCACCGGCTGGGCGCTTTGCAAATGGGTATAGCCTGGCATAAGGACATCGGCATGGGCTTCGGCCTTGTCGATCAGGGCGCGCTGAAGATCTGCCATCAGCGCGTCCAGACCGTCCAGGGCGTCACGAGTCCACAGGCGCACATCGGTGATAACCTGGTCGTTGCGGCTGCGTCCGGTATGCAGGCGCGCACCGGGATCGCCGATCTTTTCGCGCAGCCGGGCTTCCACATTCATGTGGATATCTTCCAATTCAGTCTTGAAATCGAAGGTTCCCGCCTCGATTTCATGTTGTATCTCAGCAAGGCCCTGATGGATCGCATCGCGGTCTTCGTTCGTGATGATGCCCTGGGCGGCCAGCATGTCAGAATGTGCCAGGGACCCCTGGATGTCCTGTTTATAGAGGTTTTTGTCGAAACCGATGGAGGCGTTGATCTTTTCCATGATTTCCGCCGGACCGCCAGAGAACCGACCGCCCCACATATCGTTCTTAGACATACTGTCTCACCCTTGTTATCGTTACTCTATGATGAATTGGAGGTTCAGCCCGTGACCAATCCCGTGAAAACATCCCCTTTGGCGCCGACACGCCGCGACTTTGGCCTTGGTGCCTGCGCGATTGGCCTGACTGCCCTTGCGCCATCCATACTGCATACACGCCCGGTTCAGGCGGCGGCGGACTATCCTCCGACAAATGGGGAGATGCAAGAATTCGTTCTGTTAAAGGAACGCGCGCCTGCCCCCGTTACACCATTTTTTGATGGTGATGGCGTTGAACATCATTTCACTGATTTTACCGGGAAAGTGTTGCTGGTCAATTTCTGGGCGACGTGGTGTGCTCCCTGTATCAAGGAAATGCCCAGCCTGGCCCGTTTGAACGATGTCTTGGCCGGGCCGAATTTTCGCCTGTTGACGATCAGCCAGGATCGGGGTGGTAAGGCCGTCGCAGAGCCCTTTCTGCGCGATCGGTTGGGACTGTCAGATCTGGAGCTGTTCTATGACCCCAAATTGAAGCTGGGTCGGGAACTGGGTCTGCGCGGCCTGCCCAGTACTTATTTGATCGATCAGCAGGGGCATTTGGTTGGCGGCCTTGCGGGTGCTGCGGAATGGGACAGTCCAGAGGCTATTGAAATGATCAAATTTGTCATGCTGCAAGGCGGTGACATGCAAAAGACGGAAGATAATTCCAGCACTTAGTGTGTCAGAATTTCCGTCCGTTGTGTCACTGTGTCTTGTGCCTGTCTGCCAATAGTTGAGAGACAGGAAGCGCCAGGACGCACAGGAAGGAAACCTGCCACCAGGACGCCCAGATAGAGAAATTGGCCAGGGAACTGGTCCAGAACGACGCCATCACGGCGCAGGCAATCCAGGCACTGCCATTTCCGCGCAATGCTTTACGGGCGACCGCGATCACCAACAGCAATTGCGTGATGCAAAATAGAACCAGCCCCACGATGCCGGTTTCCGACCAGATTTCCAGAATCCAGTTATGTGGATGCCCTGGCACATATTCCGCATGCTGAAGACCGGGAACCATTTCAAGGGCGCCTTTGGTTTTATTGATCGTGTTGATGCCATACCCCGTCACAGGCGCATCCAGTGCCTTCTGATAAACGAAGCCCCAGATTGCTTGCCGGTGAAAATCGATAACGGGTAGCGGGGGGGACGATACATCGTTTTCCGTGGTCGGGGGATGGGGCAACACCTGAAAGACAGAGACACCAAGTGCCACACAAAGGCCAAGAGTGGCGATAATCAAAAGGACACGGCCAGGTCGGGACAAATGGCGCGCGACAAACAGTAAAAACAGGATCAGGCTGGCCCCCATCATGCCACCAATCGCCGATTCCGCAGTCTGACCCGTGATGCCTGCGAACAGCGCGATATCACAAATCAGGGCAACG
This sequence comes from Rhodospirillales bacterium, assembly GCA_002696645.1. GTDB lineage: Bacteria > Pseudomonadota > Alphaproteobacteria > UBA8366 > Aestuariispiraceae > Pacificispira. The sequence goes on from NZSA01000054.1 coordinate 14,157, forward strand.
GAGACCACGCCGATCCAGACACCGCGCCGTTGCCACGCCAGATACAGCAGAACCGGTACGGTCAGGGCCAGAACAGATTGTAAGGATTTAAACATGTTCTCAGCCATAATTGGGCCTTCATGCAACGGCTTGAAAACATGCAACAGGGAGGGTTCGACAATAACTGCAATAACGGCCAGGGTACCCAGAACGGCAGAGCCAATCATAATGCTGGATTCAGCGATCTGGCGGGCCTTTGGACGTTCCGCCAAAGCAACGATCACCCAGATGAAGGCCATGATGTAAACCGCCATGCGGCTGACAACCTGTATCGAACTGACAGGATCAATAGAGGTGATGGCAACGCCGACCCACCACAGCAATGTCAGCAACGCAGCCGTTCCAACCCGGGTTTTGGCCAGCGCCTTGGCCTGTTGCCTCGCGGATGGGTTTGCCATGGCGACAGCCGCCAGAAGCGCCGCAAAGCCAAAGGCGATGGCAAGGGCCAGATTACCCATATATGTGACAGGTACGGCTATACCGATCAGTAACCCCAAAGCCCAGGCATATCCACGACTGTAGGTGAACTGCTGGGGATTAAGTACGGTGGCCACGTTCACGCCCTCAGTGACCGGCCAGAGGGATTTCTGGCAACGGTTTCTAAACGCTTGGTTTGTAAGAAAAAGTCTATTAGTTCTATGACACAAAGCGTTTAGCACGCCGATATCAGCAGCGCAATTGGCAGATTTTATGGCAAGATTTAGATGGATTTGGGCGATCCTCGCCACTATTGCAGCACTGGGGCTGCTGGTAGCGTTCGTCCGCACCAATGATGCGGCCTTTACAGTGTACAAACGCCTTAAGGCGAAAGATCAGTATGTCTATGAAGAGGTCCGGCCCAGTCTTGTGACACAGGATCCCGCTACTTTTTTATCAATCAAGACACCTGCGGATGTTATGGCGTATCGCGATACGTTGACGCACTTGGTCTATGGCGCGGATGGTCTACGCCGGGCAGAAATCCCGATCCCGGCCGATGAAGACAGTTCAATTCTGAACGTCGTCCGACAGTTTTCAGGGGTTGCGGAGGCACATCGTTTTGCATTGGAGGTCCGACCCGGCCTTTATTCCTATATTTATCTTATGGTCCCAGCGCGCCCGATGCCGCAGCGTGGATTGATCTATCATCATGGCTTTGCAGGCAGTTTTCCCCAGCGCCAGGATTTGATTGAGGCCGCCCTGAAAAAGGGGCTGACGGTTATCGTCATGGACCAATTGGCCTATGGGGAGAATGTCGGGCAGGCCCCCTGTGATTTTCCCGCTGATGGTACTTGCCACGCAAATTTGCAATTTGATCTGACCAAATTGAAGACCCCCCTGGCGATCCATGTTGAACCCGTACGTGTCGCAATTGATCTTTTGAACCAGCGGGGTATCAGCGATGTGACCGTAGTGGGCTTCTCCGCAGGGTCAGGAACAATCGTTCTGACCGCTGCTTTGGATGAAAGAATACGAACATCCATCGCGGTGGCGGGAACCTTGCCCTATTACCTGCGTGAAGGGCAGGACGCCCCGATTGGGGTTGCGGATTATGCCCCCTTGCGGGATGCGATGAGTTTGATGGATCTGTATATCCTGGGGGCATCGGGAGAAGGACGGGTGCAAACGCATCTTTTCAACCGATATGACCGATGTTGCTTTCGGAATGTGAAAGGGTTGTTGTACGAACCGGTGATTTCTGATCGCCTGAAGGAACTGGACCTGGGCGGTCAGTTCCAGATACGCATCGACGAAAGTCACGCCCATCATGGTATTTCGAAATGGGGGATTGCCATGATCTTTGAGCTTATGGGGCTTCAGGAATAGTCCCTTTTCAAGGAGGATTTAGAATGACCAATGTTTATGCCGGGGCTTCTGGCGCTGCTGTGGGGCACAATCACGCAGACTTTGTTGATTTGCGCAGCGATACCGTGACGCGTCCGACACCTGGCATGCTGGCTGCCATGGCGGGGGCTGAGGTTGGGGATGATGTCTATGGCGATGATCCAACCGCCATTGCCTTGGAACAGAAAGTAGCGGAAACCTTTGGCAAAGAGGCCGGGCTGTTCCTGCCCACCGGAACCCAGAGCAATTTCTGCGCCCTATTGGCCCATTGCGGGCGCGGGGAGGAAGTCTTGGTGGGGCGGGCCTATCACGTCTATTCCTATGAAGCCAAAGGGGCCTCTGTTTTGGGCGGTATAGGGCTGGAGCCATTGGATGTTGCGGCAGATAACGGGCTGGAACCTGAAACTGTCGCGAAGGCAGTCAAGGGCAATGACCCGCATTTGCCCATCACGCGCCTTTTGTCCCTGGAAAATACGGTCAGCGGCAAGGCCGTTCCCCTGACGCGGCAGGAGGCGGCGGCGGCAGCTGCGCGCGATGTCGGCCTGTCTGTGCATCTGGATGGTGCGCGGGCCTTTAATGCTGCGATTGCCCTGGGCATTGATCCCAAAACATTGGCGCGCTGTGCGGATTCCGTTTCGGTGTGCTTGTCAAAAGGACTGGGAACACCGGCCGGGTCGGTCCTGTGTGGTTCCAAATCTCTTATCCAGAAGGCACACCGATATCGCAAAATGTTGGGTGGTGGCATGCGTCAAGTCGGGATTCTGGCCGCAGCGGGGCTGTATGCGTTGGAACACCATGCCCCGAATCTGGCGCAGGATCACCAGCGCGCAGAAAAACTGCGGCTCGCCTTAAGTGAGATTCCTGGCCTTTCTGTCGATCTGTCGCCGCTGCAAACCAATATGGTTCTGCTGCAAACACGCGATGTTGATGCGGCGTCGCTGGTCGTTGCCTTAAAGGCACAAGGGGTAATCGCCAGCGGCTCAGGGAAAAATATGCGCCTGGTCGTTCACCGCGATATCAATGATGATGGAATCGACCGGGTGATCGCAGGATTCAGGGCAAGTCTATAGACGCGCCGCCATCAAATCGACAAAGCGATTGAACAGATAATGACTGTCCTGCGGTCCGGGGGAGGCTTCCGGGTGGTATTGCACCGAAAACACGGGGCGCCCGGTGACTTGCAGGCCCGCCAATGACCCGTCGAACAGGGAAAAGTGGGTGCCCTCAACGCCATCTGGCAGGCTGTCCTTGTCGACCACGAAACCGTGGTTCTGGCTGGTGATTTCAACCTTATTGGTGGTCAGGTCCTTGATGGGGTGATTGGCACCATGATGGCCCAAATGCATCTTTGCGGTCTTGGCGCCCAGCGCTAAAGCCAGCATCTGGTGGCCCAGGCAAATTCCGAAAACCGGCGTGTCGGTCTTCAGGATGCCTTGGATCATTGGCACCGCATAGGTGCCGGTCGCCGCCGGGTCGCCCGGACCATTGGACAGAAAGATACCATCTGGCTTATGGGCCAGGACTTCGTCGGCCGTAGCGGTCGCTGGCAGGACCGTGATTTCACAGCCCAGTGTCGCCAACCGGCGCAGAATGTTTCTTTTGATCCCGAAATCAATGGCGACAACCTTGTATTTCGGATCTTTCAGGGTGCCGTATCCGTCCTTCAGGCTCCAGTCCGACTGGGACCAATCATAGGCCTGGGTGCAGGATACATCTTTCGCCAGGTCCATGCCTTCCAGTCCGGGCCAGTCGCGGGCCTGTTCCCACAGGGCGTGCAGGTCGAATTGACCATCGGCGCGATGGGACAGGACGGCATTAGGTGCACCAGCATTGCGAATGCGGCGGCTCAACTGGCGCGTATCCACCCCAGTCAGGGCTGGCAGGCCCTGTGCCTTCAACCAGCCGTCTAAATGGCTGACTGCGCGAAAATTTGATGGTTCGGTGATGTCCGCGCGCAGAATGCAGCCGCAGGCAGAGGGGGTTGTTGTTTCCAGGTCTTCCAGATTTGCGCCGACATTGCCGATATGAGGGAAGGTGAAAGTCACCATCTGTCCGGCATAGGATGGGTCAGTCATGATTTCCTGATAGCCGGTCATTGCCGTGTTGAAACAGACCTCGCCAACCCTAGTAACTTCCGCGCCTGCGCCGCGTCCCCACAATACGGTGCCATCTGCCAGAACCAGGACAGCCGTTGCCCCCTCGGGCTGAGGCGGAAAAGTCGGACCAGGGCTGCTTGAGACCGTGTTGTTGGTTGGCGCGCTGTCGGTGGGCATGGTGTCATTCTTCCAGTCTGTCAGAGGGTTAAGTCGAACCTGACGGTTTCAAAGACTGGGCTTCTGCGGGATGCCTGCTGAAGACCAGCGGATGGATACGCGACCCACACGAAAAGGTCAACCCAGATTTGATTCGTAAAACATATGTTTTTCAATAGCTTAGTGTTTTTCGTCTGAGTTGCGGGCGGCGGGTTGATCGGTTAATGTCCGCCACTTACAGCAAGAGCGTTCTTGCACTATTGTGAAACCGGGATGGGAGAGACCCAATGCGCGATGCTTTAACCCAGGCGCTTAAGGAATCCATGCGCGCGAAGGATGAGCGCGCGGTATCCACGTTGCGCCTGATCCTGGCGGCTTTGAAGGACCGGGATATTGCGGCGCGTTCCAAAGGGAACACGACGGGCATTACGGATGATGAAGTCCTGCAAATGCTGCAAAGCATGGTCAAACAGCGGCGGGATTCGATTGCGATGTACGAACAGGGCGGGCGTCTGGAACTTGCTGAACGCGAGCAACAGGAAATCGATGTCATTCAGCGGTATCTGCCAAAGCAGATGACGGAAGACGAAATTGAACAGGCCGTGCAGGATTTGATTGAAGAGATGAATGCTTCCGGTCTGAAGCAGATGGGTGCCGTGATGGGGGAGTTGCGGGATCGCTATGCGGGCCAGATGGACTTTGCCAAGGCTTCCCCCATTGTTAAGCAAAAGCTGGCTTAATCGGACCGATGTGCCCCCTATTTCGGCTCGGGGCGCCGTTTCTCAGCCAGCATCTTGTATCCTTCGTCCGATAGACTGCCTGCAATATCCAATAGCAGGGCATTGGTCTCATCAAAGTAACGCGTCTGGGCATCGCGCGTCTGTCGCAGCGCTGCGGTCAACTGTTCCGGGTCCCGAACGCCATTCTGCATCAAATCCCGCAGGCGGGCGCGTGTCGCCCATGTTTCCGCTTTTGCCCGGGACAGGGCAGGGCCGTGTTTCTCCCTCAACGTGATCAGGGCGTCACGATCCTGATCAGGCATGTGCTTGAGGAAATGTGCGGACCGCCCCTCTTCACCCGGCGCATCGGTCTGCATGAACCGCATCATTTCGTAAAACGGACGGGGCGGTCGGTCATGGTCTTCATGATGCCGGAAAAACCCTATCGCCAAAAAGCCAATCAGGAACAGATTGAGCGCCAGTGACCCAATCAACACCCAACGCCGCGTTGTCACTGCAGGGGTGATCATAATGAATCCTCCGATCCCAGCAGGAATGCATCAAAGGGCGATGACGTATCCGTAGTATCTGTTGAGACATATTGTCCGGTCATGTCGGCCAATGCGGCTGATGTATCCGGATTGGCAAGGCCCAGCATAACCCCCAGCAACAAGGCCGCAGCCAATGCGCCAGTGGGTTGCCAGACAGGACCCCACCAATCAAACAGAGCACGCAGCCGTATCATCAGGCCAGGCTGGGCCTTCGCCTGCATCGCGGTAATCGCTGATTCCGAAAGGGCGGGGACTGCTGCCGTTGCCAGCATCTGGTCCAGTATTCGCGCCTGCGCCAGCGCCTGGCGGATTGCCGGTGTATCCGTCGCGGCCCTTTGTTGCGCTGCCGTGCGCTCCGATTCCGGCCAGTGCAGCGGATCCGCGCCATAGGCGGCGATCAGCACAAGCAATCGGTCTTCTGATATTTCAGAGAGCATGTCCGAACCCTTTCTTCCCATCATCATAGCAAATCCTGCTTTTCGTCCAACAACTGGCTGCGCAAAGTGCGTCGCCCGCGGGCTAAAAGTGATTCGAGAGCATCAACAGAGATTCCCATCGAAGTCGCGGCCTCGCTCTGTGAAATGCCTTCAAAATGAACCAGCGCCAGGGCTGCGCGTTGTCGATCTGGCAGACCTGCCAAGGCAGCTTGAACCCGAATGCTGATGTCTTGTGTCTGATGTAGCGCCTCAGCATTGGGCGTATCGTCTGGTTGCGCGTTCATCGTTTCGTCATCGGTAATCCAGCGTTTGCGCCGTCGCAGCTTGTCGATGCAAAGATTGCGGGATGTGCGCATCAGCCATCCGCCAGCATCGCGGTCTGGGGCCTGTGCGCCGGTATTGTTGCTTAATGCTTTCCACAGCCTGGAAAAACTTTCCTGCGTAGCGTCTTCGGCCTCACTGGATTCACCCAGGACGCGGTAACAATTGGCGAACACCCGTGTCATATAGCGGTCCAGCAAGTGCCGAAATGCCGTTCCGTCGCCTTTTGCGGCTGCGGATAACAGGTCGCCATCCCCTGATTGGCCATAAGAGGGAGCCTGGTTCTGGTTTGCGCCCGATGGCGGGGCTGTCATACCGTATCCTAGTGCTGATGGTTTTGCTGGTCGCGGTTGCAGACAAGAGGGGGCGGCGCCAGTAACGGTGGCTTCTGAAAGCAAAACCGCCATCCTGCGCCGCCCAACACGTCTCATGTCCGTGCTTAATCCTTAGGCTGATCATGCATGGGTTGCAACTCTTCCACACTGATGGTGTCGTCATTGTCGCGATCCATATGTTCGAACATATGATCTGACATTTCAGCCATTTCGGCGGCTTCAATACGGCCACTGCCATCCTTGTCCATACGCCAGAAGCGCTTGCCACCGCGATGAGGGCCCATGTCAGACGTCAGGAATTCTTCCTGTGTGACGGTGCCATCGCCATTTTTGTCCAGCATCTTGAATTTCATCAATCGGGCTGCCGTCGCCATTTCTTTTGGTGTGATGGCGCCATCGCCATTGGTGTCTGCATCGGCGAATTTTGCGTCCCGAAAGGCCTGGGCTTCCGCTTTGGTAACGGATCCGTCGCCATTGGTGTCCATTTCAGCGATCATGCGTTCCATATGGGGCCCCGCCATTTTGTGCGGGCCGCCCTGCCATCCATTCGCCATGACCGTGGTGCCACCCAATGCTGCGCCAATCAGACCAGCGCCAATCAAAAGGGCAAGTTTTTTGTTCGATAGTGCCATGTTGCGATCCTTCATTTACTGTTACGTCTCAGAGGGGTTGTCCCGCTGTCATGTCTCAAGGACGCTGGGTATTGTGTTTTCCGTCGCGATTATTTTGCATATGCGAAATAGCATTGCGGGTATCGGGCAGGCATGCGAATTTAAGCAAGATGCCCTGTCCTGATTGGAGGAGAGCCGTGCTATGACTGGAAAAATACTGACTATTGCCCAGCAGAAGGGCGGTGCCGGTAAGTCAACACTGGCGGCTCATTTAGCCCTGGCCTGGGCCCTGAAAAGGAAATCCGTCGCCCTGGTTGATATCGATCCCCAGCAAAGTCTGGCGGCATGGTACGACCAACGGGAAATCACTTTGGGTGCGGATCAGACCCAAATCACCTTTGCATCCGCAACCGGTTGGCGTGCCGCTGGCGTCGTTGAGAAATTGGCGAAAACCCATGACTATGTTCTGATCGACAGTCCCCCCCATGCTGACACCGACGCGCGTGTCGCGGTTCGGGCGGCGGATCTTGTGCTGGTCCCGGTACAGCCCAGCCCGTTGGATGTCTGGGCCACATTACCCACTTTGGAAATGGCAGTGAAGGAAAAGTCAGCGGTGCTGCTGGTGCTCAACAGGGTACCGCCGCGGGCTAATCTGACGGCCCAGATGATCACCAAACTGGGCGGGTACAAGGTTACTGTCGCCAAATCGACGATCGGGAATCGTGTCGCCTTTGCCGATGCCATGGTTTCTGGCCGAACTGCCTTGGAAACAAAGGCGTCGTCGGTTGCTGCAAAAGAACTGCGCGCCCTGGCCAATGAGCTGTCAAAAGCACTTTAGAGCAAGGGCTGATCGGCGACCTTGCCTGCCAGCTTCTCGCGGGCAATGTTCCAGGCGATGCTGATGCGATGCCCATCGCCCAGATAGGGCGTGACGTAATGCACAACAAAACTTGGGAACATCACCAAAGTGCCAGGATCCAGCGGTGGATAGATTTGTGATGTGACGCATCCAGGCGATGTCGGGCAGCATTTTGCCACGCGCGGGTCTGTTATTCCCAACGCTCCATTGAATTCCGCGCGGTCCTTAGGATCAGGCGGCTCCAGATGATAGACAAGGCTCATTTCCGTGCGACGATGCGCATGGGGACCAATGAATTCGCCTTTACGATATACGCTGGCCCAACAATCATCGATCTCTGCTGTTTTTGCCTGGGTAATCATCTTAAAGGCCAGTTTTGCCCGTTCATGCAGCAGTCTCATCGCAGGACAGGGCCAGGACCCGATATCGCGGACCTTAGCACCTCCGGCACCGACCCAGCGATCCCCTTCCGCTTTCCGAAAGGCTTCTTCGCCCGCCAGCAGTTTTGGCCCGGCGACAGACCGGATCAAATCATTGTCTGGAAAAACCGCGAAATAGACCATCGGGTCCATGTTTTGGATGCGAACACCCTTTGGCCAAATTGGCACCGATATCGGCCCAATCTGGATATGCTCATCCGTCATCAGGAATTCCCCCCCGGGTAATCCGAATTTTTATTACAATTTCACGAATTCGTGACCGGGGCAACCGCTCTGTGTAAAAATCAAGAAAAAACCCAATCAAAACGACCATTACTTGGATATATTATTTAAAAAATCGTTGTGTAAATGTTTTCAATACTACCCATGGAATAGTGTGCTGAACCATGTTAAGGCATTGTATGTAGTATGCTAATATTTCGTCCAGAATAGATTACCTAGTAGGGCGTCCTGAGGAGATATTTCATCGCTATTTTTCTTTGAACCGGGGGGTGTATGAAAATCTTGTTGATCGGGATTATTGGTCTGGGGATTATTCTGTTTGTTGTAGGCGTTTGGTTTTGGACATCGGACAAGCCGCGCACTGAATTACAGGCGCGGTATCTGGAACGGCCGTCCGACCTTGTCGACGTGTTGGGGATATCCCTGCATGTAAGAGACCGCGGCCCGCGCGACGGGCCCGTCCTTATTATGATGCATGGATTTGGGTCCAGTTTGCATACATGGGACGGATGGGCAGATGAATTGGCAGACCGCTTTCGCGTCATTCGCTTTGATCTGCCTGGCAGTGGATTGTCCATGCCGGACCCGACAGGAGACTATTCTGATGCCCGGACATTGGACATTCTAAACATCTTAATGGATCAGTTGGGCATCGAAAAAGCAGCAATGATCGGCAATTCCATTGGGGGGCGATTGGCCTGGCAAATGGCGGCCAAATTTCCGGAACGGGTTACGAAGCTGGTTCTTGTCTCCCCGGATGGATATGCCAGTCATGGATTTGACTATGGTAAGGCCCCGGATGTTCCGATATCGATCACTCTGATGCGGTATTTCCTGCCGAAATTCCTGTTGAAAATGAGCCTGCTGCCGGCCTATGGCGATCCCAGTCGTTTGGACACAGACACGGTTGATCGGTATTATGATTTGATGCTGGCCCCTGGATCGCGACAGGCCTTGATCCATCGCATGGAACAAACGGTGCTGGTCGACCCGGATCCTCTGTTGGCCACAATACAGGTGCCCGTTCTGCTGGTATGGGGCGAAAAGGATGCGATGATCCCGATATCCAATGCAGCAGACTATCAGCGGGTACTACACGACAGCACCCTGGTTCGGCTTGAAGGGTTGGGCCATGTGCCGCAGGAAGAAGCACCAGCATTAACACTGCCCCCGGTTCGCGCCTTTCTTGAGCGCAAATAGTAACTATTCGGGGGTGGCCTTAGACGGCGTGTCGCGGCGGCGTGCGGCGGGGAAACTTAGTGTAACCGTTGTGCCTTCACCAACGGTGCTTTCAATCAGGATTGTTCCATCATGGTGATCCATCAGGGCCTTTGTGATCGACAGGCCCAGGCCGACACCATCAATGACGCCCCCATCACTGCCCATGCTGCCATGATTGCTGCCGCGTTCGAAGGCGTTCTGAATGCGGGGCAGATCCTCTTTGGGAATGCCAATGCCAGTGTCGCGTACGATAACATCCAAACTGCCCTGAGGACCTTCCGTCAATTGCAGCTCGATAAATCCGCCGCGTTGGGTGAACTTAATGGCATTGGTGACCAGATTGATCATCATCTGCTTGGTGGCGTTCCGATCTGCGAACAGGACTGCATCCCGCAAGGGGGCATCCCTGTCAGGCTGCAGCAATTTAAGATGCTTCTGGGGCAGACCCAGCGACATCATGTCCGACACTTCATCCAATATCGGCCCAATCGGAAACTCACTTTCACGCAACTCGGATTCTCCCAGTTCAATTCGGGACGTATCCAGGATCGAATTCACCAGCGATAAAAGATGCATGCCGCTCATATAAATATCTTCAGCATAATTCTTGGCACGATCGCTGACGTCGCCCGCATAATTCAGTCGGATCATATCCGAAAAGCCGATTATGGCGTTCAAAGGTGTTCGCAACTCGTGGCTCATCCCCGCCAGGAAGTTTGATTTTGCCTGACTGGCCCGCTCTGCGGCAACGCGCGCCTGGAGGAGTTTTTTGGAAGTGTCCAACAAGGATACATTCGCCTCTGCCAACTTATCCAGCTGGCGCATATGTCTCCATACGATAAATCCAGACGCGACCAAGACCGCGACCACCAGAAGTATCAGGAACCGAAGACCAATCAGAATACGATTCTGGGAGTCTTGTCGCCGTTCCGCCATGTCCTGATTGATGCGCGATGCGAAGGACGCAAATACGGCGTCATATCCATTCAGATATCTTAGTGCTTGTGACGCCAGGGCAGGCACGTCCTCGGGCTGCGCGTTCCTCAGCTTGTTAATGATTGGGTCCGCGTTTCGGGTCGCGTCCTGAATCAGGGACAGTTTTTCAGCAAATTCTCCATCAACATGCCCACGATAGGGCGGGCGCATGGGCAGACTGCTGATTCGTTCATAAAGAATATCATAAGACAGGATGGTTTCTTCAACATTCGCATCGGCGTCAGAATGTGCCAGTTCAGTCAGGCCCAATCGAATTTTCGTATAATGGGTGCGCAGCTGATAGGCTGCGATTGGCGCACTTTCATAATTGATTTGTTGAAGGAAGATGCGTTGGGAAATTAGGATTATGAACAGACCTAACAGAAAAAAAACACAGATCGCCATTGCGATTACAAAAGTCCGTGTGGAGACGATCCGGCCCGTTGGGGTTTGGCTCATTGAAATGCAATCCGTTCAATCTGCCAGACAGAACGGGCGGAATACTCCATTCCTCTGAGTTCAGAGGCACTATCAAATGGATAGATCAGCCACAATGGGCCTTTTTCCCGGATCGTCATAACCTTACCATTTCGTGCCCAGGCTAGGATTGGATCAAATTCTTTGATATCACTGGTGGGCACTGTCACCTCATACCCATCCAGGGCTGTTACAAACATGATTGTCCCATCGGCACCGGTTGCCTCCATCAGTTTCGATAGCCGGCATCCGGTGAATTCTGAAACACCCACATCCCAGGGGGTGGATGTCGTTATAGTGAACGTGTCCAGGTTCGCCAACATGGCGTGATCGAATACGGCCCTTTCACCATGGTTCTTATTGGTGATCTTTCCTTCTATGGTCAGGATGATTTTGCCCTTGGGTTTTGACAAGGGGGTGTCGGCATGAAGTCGCTGCAGGGACATCAGGTTGAAGAGCATGATGACAGAGAGAAAACACACGATGTACTTCATTGAAATCTCCCAAATGTTACCGTCTGGGCAGGATTACGGTGTAATCTAAAGACAGGACAAGGTTATCCCCCGACTCCTGGAACTCTGTGCAAGGCTCGTTTTTGATTGCCCTTGTTACCACTCGTAAGGCTCCAATGTCAGACCGGTTTTGCAGGGCGATACATTCCTTGACCTCGGTCCAGGCATAAAGCGTGTCACCGGCATAAACGGGTGCTGAGTGACGTCCTGCATTGATGGCGGACAGAATGCATGCATTTGCTAAACCGTTATAAGATAGCGCCCGGGCAAGGGCAATGACATGCCCGCCGTAAACCAGGCGTTGGCCGTCGGCACTGTTCTTCATCTTCAAACCGTCGAAATGAACGCGCGCCGCATTTCGGTACAGCCTGGTTGCGGTCATATGTTCTGCGCCTTCTACCGTGACGCCATCAATATGATCGATTTTTTCACCGGCCTGAAAATCTTCCCATCGATAGGGGGATCCTGTGCGCAGGTCATTCCAGTTGCGGTTCAACCTGTGCGGCGGGACGGTAATCGGGTAGACATGGTCAGGTAGATCCGGAACATGAGAGTCTCGCGGGGGGCTGTTTGGGTCTCGTTTGGGGATCAGAACCCAGCGGATGAATCGAAGTATAGGGACGTCACGATGGTCCAATCCTTCGGTTAGAACATAGACAATACCACTGTCCCCGGATGAAGTTTCGCGCAGGCCAATAACCTTTGACCGGGCGGAAAGCGTTTCACCTGTAAAAACCTGCGCCAGAAAATCGCATCCGGCATAGCCCAGATTGGCTTTAGCGTTGCGGGAGATATCAGTGACCGATAGGCCAAATACCGCATTGAACAGGAAAATATCATCAATGGGTGCCGTGCTGTAGCCGACATCCCGCGCAAACTGATTAGACGTCTGAAGCGTGAAACGATTGCCGGTCAGGGCATGATACAGGGCTACATCGCCATCGGAAATCGTCCTGGGGGCACCATGGATGATAACTTCATCAAGTGTGAAATCTTCAAAAAACCGCCCATTGGAGGATTTGGATCCCTTTGTGCCAATGGGGCCTTGAGAGGAAGCCAAAGGTGACATTTGAGCATTCTCCTGAACGGATGAGAGAAGCGGCGAAAAGACTATACAGGGTATAATCCTGTGAAATCAGACATATGGACCTGCCATTACCTAGGTACTCATCATCCGGTTCGACTATATTTACTCCTTTTCCGTTGAGAGGTCTTCAATCATTTGCGCCAGGGTCAGGATGCGCCGTGCGTTCTCAACGTGCAAATTTTCAACAAGTTTTCCATTCAGCACCACGACCCCTTTTCCGGCAGACTGGGCTTCCTCAAAGGCCGCAATAATCTCTTTGCTGCTTTCCACTTCCTGCGCGTTGGGTCCAAAGGTCTGATTGGCCTGATCGATGGTTTTTGGATGGATCAGTGTTTTACCGTCAAACCCCAATTCCAGCCCTTGCTGACAACTTTCCGTGAATCCCTGATCATCAGACAGGTCCAGATGCACGCCATCTAATGCCGCCAATCCATAGGCGCGGGCAACCAGAACAACGTGGTTCAGGCTGGTCATGAACGGCAAGCGCTGGGGTGTATGCAGGCAATGCAGTTCTTTCGCCAAATCGGACGTCCCCATCACGAAACCAGCCATGCGCGGTGACGCGGCGGCGATTTCTTCGGCGTGTAGCACACCCATGGGCGTTTCAATCATGCACCAGATGGCCAGATCGGCGGGACCGCCCGCCGCATCCAGGATCGACAGCGCCTTGCGCACCGCATCCGCGCTTTCGACCTTTGGCAGCAAAATTCCATCCGCGCCGCAAGATGCCAGGTCGGACAAATCCTCACGCCCCCAGGGGGCGTCCAACGCGTTTACGCGCACCAGAATCTCGCGTTTTCCATATCCGCCCTCCGCTAAAGCCGCAGCGATGTTGGTACGGGCAGCGGCCTTGGCATCCGGTGCAACGGCGTCTTCCAGATCCAGAATCAGCACGTCTGCCGACAGAGTGCGACCTTTCTCCAAGGCGCGGGGATTGGATCCTGGCATATAAAGAACGGAGCGACGGGGGCGGGCAGATGCAGGCATTCACAGTCTCCTGTAAGGGATTTTCCACTAGTTGGAATGTATTTCATTTTTTTAGGGGGTTAAATTCTTTTCTCGCGTCTGCACAGTTTTACTGTGTCGCTGGTGTGTCGCCGGGCATTTTCTTCCGTGCCAGATTCTCTCGCCAGGTCAGCAATAATGCGCCGCATACAATCAGACCTGCCCCCACCAGGCTGTATAGACCCGGTATTTCATTGAATACGATCCAGCCGTAAACGCTGGCAAAAATCAGTGTTGTATAGAAGAACGGGGCGGCGACATTCGCTTCTGCCATGGCGATGCCTTTCAGGAATAGGGACTGTGCAGATACCATGATGACGCCCAAGGCGACCAGCATGACCCATTGTATGGGAGTTGGTGGTTTCCAGAAGAAAATCACGGCAATGCTGATAATCAGGGCCGCGACGCCATTATTGATTGCCAGAATCTTCAACGGTCTTTCGCGCCCGCTCAGCAGTTTGATGAAAATCAGTTCGACCCCCAAAAAGGCGGCTGCGGACAGCGCGATCAATGCAGCGGGTTGGAACGTATCCAAACCTGGTCTGGTCAGGACCATGGCACCCAAAAAGGCAATGCCTGCGGCCAGCCAACGCCAGGGGCCGATGGTTTCCCGCAAGAAAAAGATGGCAAAAATCATGCTGAACAGCGGGCTTAGAAAGCTGATAGCCGTCGCATCGGTCAAAACCATCAACCCGGCGGCGGCGAACATTCCGATCACCCCGCCAAGCCCCAAGAGAATTCGCCCCAGATGCAATAGCCAGGGTGTATCGTTCAGCGTGACGCCTCGCATCATTGCGATGGGTAGGATCGTGCAGGCCGCGAAAAAGAACCGGGCCCAGGAAACCTGAACCGGATGCAGGGCTGCTTCTCCCGCAATTTGCGGCCCTAAGGCCCGCGCGATCAATGTTGTCATCGCCACCAGGACGCAACACATAACGATATAGGCGGCGCCCTGCACATTGTTGGGGGCGGGCGCTTTGAAGATATAGGACTGGCTTGGCACCGAAAGGAACACTCTCTAGAACAGAGGATAGGATTGCAGCGCAATGATAGGAATGGGTTTCCCGATTGGCAATGTCGGGAGTAACCCTTTAAACAAGCGCATCGCTGATATCCCGCACAATGTTAGGCGCACGAGGTACCATGGCCATTTTATCCATCCAATCGCATGTTGCTTACGGTCATGTGGGAAATGCCGCGATAACCTTTCCGTTGCAACGTTTGGGGCGCGAAGTCTGGGCGGTTCACACTGTCATGTTTGCGGCCCATGCCGGCTATGGTCCCCCAATGGGACCGGTGTTTTCTGCGCAAACCATACGGGATGTTGTTTCCGGGCTGGAGCAGATGCAGGTGCTTCCCCGATGCAAGGCAATCCTCAGCGGCTATTTGGGAGATGCGGATTTGGGTGCGGCTGTTCTGGATGCTGTGGCAACAGTCAAGCAAGCTAACCCGTCGGCTCTATATTGTTGTGACCCTGTTATGGGGGATGTTGCGCCTGGCATTTATGTGCGCGATAACATTCCAGCCTTTATGAAAGAACGTGCAATACCCGCCGCTGATATTGCGACCCCGAATGTGTTTGAATTGACCCTGCTGACCGGTATCGCGGTAACGGATATCGCATCCGCTCTGGCTGGGTGTCGGGCCCTTCTGGCGCTCGGCCCCAAGTTGATATTGCTGACCAGTTTAGAGGGGGATCAGACCCCACAGGGGCATATAGAAATGCTGGTTGTGACACAGCAGGCCGCGTGGCTGGTTTCCACACCCAAGCTGGATCTGAATCCTGCGCCGAATGGAGCGGGGGATTTAACGGCGGCCCTGTTCCTGGCATTTTATTTGGAAAATCGACAGGCGGATGCGGCTTTGGCGCGAACCGCCGCGGCCGTGCACGCAGTTTTTGGCGCAACCCAGGCGGCTGGGACGCGGGAATTGGCGTTGTTGGATGCCCAGGATGATATCCTGCACCCGAGACAGCTGTTTCAGGCGAGAATTGTTTCGTAATAAATTTTGTTAACCTTATTTAATACGAGGCATTGCAAAATTGCGCTAATATGCGAAATATCTCGGGCAAATAATGTCGTGCGCTGGATGGGGCGATGGGCGCGGACAAAGGACAGTGAACAGTGGATGAGGCGCTGAAGCCGACAACCGAGCAACAGGATAGCCTGCATATCCTGCCATTATGTATGATTCCGATAAAAACACCGGCTTTGCGCCGCGCCTGCCTGGTCAAAAACAGCCGGCTGGAAACAGCCGTTGAATTGTTCAGGGACAAGGCGGGGGTCAGCGGTCAGCTGTATGTGCAGGACCTGCCGGATTTTTTTGAAGAAACGGACGCTGAAAGTCTGCCCGACGATATGGTAAAAATCCGGGGCTTGGACAAGATGCCCAGCTTCGACGTTTATTCCTGTCGGATCTCCTTGCGCGCGCTGGGCATCGCCGTGAATGATGAAGAATACCTCAAGCTCTCTTCGGAGCGTCAGGCGATCCTGGCGGATCGAATGCGGGAATTCACCAGACCATTGATCGCGCAGGTTTTTGGCACGGATGTGGACGGGCTGGATGAAAGCATCGATCTGATCGCGATGTTGCGTAACCCGCATCAGGAGGATACACGCTCTAATCTTGCGAAATTAGCGCGAGAGCTTGATGTGAAGGTGATGGATATTCCCCGGTTCGTTGAAGATTATGGGGATATCTTCCTGTCGCTGGCCTATTTCCGGGACTGCCTGGATAAGATTGCGCCGACCGTAGAGCGATTCATTGTCTGGCTTCAGGAAATGAAGGGGGCCTGGACCATTCGCAATGATCGACCCAAAGAGCGAATGATCGATCAGGTCGAAGCGGATATGAAGGAAATTGTCCGCCTTATCAATTTGCGTTTCGACACATTCGACCGCAAAACCCATGATTTCTGGGATAATGCCTCTGCGGAGCATTTCAAGGCCGTTCGGCAATATATTACCAGCCACCATACCTCTGTTGGCGGCGTCCTGTGTGGTCTGACCATGAAAATGGATTCCTGGAAGACCCGGTTTCCAAACAAAAACCCGGGTGGACCCCAGGCTCGTTTAGAGTTTTTGAATGGTGAAATCCTACCTGGCCTGGATACGATCAAGAAACTGGAACGCTCTGCAATTGATCTGAAGTAGCGGCTTTTGTGATTGAAATACTGGTTGCTTAACTTACGTGAAAACCAGTCTTTTAATAACAAATGGGCACGGATTGGGCTGTTTAACCTGCTTCTTCGCCATGATCGGTTGCCGTACACGCTATGTTTAGTTCTGAATTTTGGAATATTTATGCGGAGGCGACAAAGACCGCTCTTGGCTTTTTCTGGAAGGCCGGGTGGGCTTTTGTCCTGGGGTATTTTATCAGTGCAATGATTCAGACCTTCGTGCCCAAACGGAATTTAACCCGTGTTATGGGCAAGGCTTCGCCTCAATCTATCCTTTTTGCAACAGGCTTTGGCGCCGTATCTTCCTCTTGCTCCTTCGCTGCCTTGGCAGCCGCTAGGGCTCTGCTCAGCAAGGGAGCGCATTTCATTGCGGCGGTCGCGTTTATGTTTGCCTCAACCAATTTGGTTATCGAGCTGGGAATTCTGATTTATATCTTTCTGGGCTGGCAGTATTTGGCCGCCGAGATTATCGGTGGCTTGATCCTTATTGCGATCAGCAGCGTTTTAATCCGCCTGACCTATCCCAAATCTTGGATGCAGCGCGCCCGCGAGAAGGTGGAAGGAGAAGCCGAATCCGGCACGGACGATTTCGATTGGCGCCAGCGGTTGGTTAGCCGGGAAGGCTGGCAAATGGTCGGCCATACCTTCGTGATGGATTGGCTGATGGTCTGGAAAGAGGTGCTGATTGGCTTTGTCGTTGCGGGCTTTGTCTCTGTCCTCGTTCCACCAGCAGTCTGGGGCCAGATATTCTTGATCGATATGACATCGACACTGCCAGCTTGGGTGATCGCTGTTGAAAATGCGCTGGTCGCACCCTTCGTTGCGGCAGCCACCTTCATCGGATCAATGGGTAACATCCCACTGGCAACAGTGCTCGCCTCCAATGGGGTGATGTTTGCCGGTTTGATGGGTTTCATCTATTCCGATCTGATGGTGCCTCCGCTGGTTGCCGTGAATGCAAAATACTATGGTTATCGCGTCGCCCTGTATATCGCTGGTATCATGTATATCAGTATCGTCGCCACCGCGCTGATCCTGTCCGGCAGCTTTGCCCTGCTGGGAATTTCCCCGGAAAGTGCGCGCACGGTCACTGATATCGTTCAGTTCCAGATTGACTACACATTCTGGCTGAACCTGGCCTTTATGGCCGTGACAGCCAGTCTTCTCTTCTTAGCCTCCAAACACAAACATGACGGTCATGGCCATGATATGGAAGGCGATGGCCCGATCAAACGTGTTGCTACCGCAGGGGCGATAGCGGTCTTAGGCGGAGGGGTTCTGGTTTGGGCCTTTGTCTGATGGTTATCGTATTGCAACAGGTCGTCCTTTAACGTCGCTCTTATCAAGCGGGGATAAGGACCGGAAATTCATCCGCCTGCAGCGGATCTCCGTCTTTTAACTGGACCTGAGTGAAGGGCGGGGAGGTGACAATACCCTCGCGCCGGGCGAACCGTACCCCATCGCCGACCAGGCGCAGGGAAAAGGCGCGGCGCTGTTCGCTGGGGCTGTTGTTTGCCGGTGCCCCATGGATGGTCCGATAATCAAAGGCAATGGCATCGCCCGGGGATACGTCCCAGGAGACAATGTCATAGTCGCCCCGGTTCTCATTCACATTGGGGATATCTTCCAGGATATCATTTTCGTTCAACGGCTGACCGTTAAACCGCTGCGGGCGATAGAATTTGCCCCATAGGTGGGACCCTGCGATGAATTCGACGCCCCGTTCACGCGGGACCTCATCCAGGGGAATCCA
This sequence comes from Rhodospirillales bacterium, assembly GCA_002696645.1. Lineage (GTDB taxonomy): Bacteria > Pseudomonadota > Alphaproteobacteria > UBA8366 > Aestuariispiraceae > Pacificispira. The sequence goes on from NZSA01000054.1 coordinate 32,975, forward strand.
AAGGCTGGCCGTCTTGGGGCCATCCACACAGTAATAGGGCATATCCTGGTGCCAGGGCGTTGGCACCCCAGCCTGAGCCTCTTTGACCAATACATGTTCGTGAAACAACTGCACCATCTTGCTGTCCATTAACTCTGCCCCGATTTCTGCGGCGGGAGAGTTAAAGATAAAGTCCTTGTACTGGGGGATACGCTGCCAATTGCAATAGTCGACGAAGAAGCGGCCACCGCCATTCTCCCCGGTATAGATACGGGCCGTCGGATCTGGTTCACGCATGTTCAGGGCAACGCCGTCGCGCAGCGTTTCAACCCAGTCCTTAAACACACCCCGCATTACAGTCACGCCATTGTTGCGGAACTCTGAAACGGTCCGTTCATCAAGATGCTGTGTCATGTCTACTCCGCGCGTTGAAAGGGCTGAGGGCATCTTTACAAAACATTAGTCATCAAAGATAATAATATTAATGTATACTCAATATCAAAAAATCAAATCGATAACTCTGAAACAAATCATTTATGCGCTGGCGGCTGCGGATGCGGGCAGCGTGACGGCGGCGGCGCATAATCTGCATGTGTCACAGCCATCGATTTCTACCGCCATTGCGGCCTTGGAACAGCATTATGGTCTGAAGCTGTTCACGCGGCATCCGGCCCACGGCGTCTCGCTGACACGGTTTGGTGTGAAGGTCATGGCGGAGGCCCACCTGTTATGCGATCAGGCGCAAACAGTTGCCGCACTGGCAGGCCCCAATGCAGGATTAAGCGGTGAAATCGGCCTGTGCTGTTACGAGGCGATTGCGCCTTACATCCTGCCCCGGCTGCTAATGCGCCTTCGGGAAAAGCTGCCCGACGTCATCGTCCGCTATACGGAGGCGGATATGGAAGGGGTGGCCAACACCCTGAAACGGGGCGCGGCGGATCTGGCCATCACCTATGATTTGGGTCTGGAAAGCGATATGCTGACCCAGACGATCTATAGCTTACAGCCCCATGTGATCTGTCCGGTCGATCATGAATTTGCCGACAGAAAGAGTGTGTTTCTGTCTGAATTGCATAATCAGAAACTGGTCCTGTTGGATCAACCGTTAAGCGCCCAATATGTCCTGGGGCTTTTGAGGGCCAGCAAGGTTGATCCCATCATCACGGCACAGGTCCGTGGCTTTGAACTGCTGCGGTCACTGGTCGCCAATGGGTTTGGCATTGCTGTTACCCACACTCATCCCAAAACCGCCGTCACCTATGATGGCCGCCCCATCTGTTCCATCCCCATCGCCGATGATCTGGCGGAACAGCGGATCCTGCTGGCCTATATGCCCCAAACCCAAATCCGCCCCGTCCTGAAAGCCGCCCAGGCGGAAATCATCAGCCTGTTTGCAAACGACTAATGCATACAGCAGAGGGCGCAAATTGTGCGCCCTCAAACTGCATGATATTTTTGAATTGGTCGGAGAGGCAGGATTCGAACCTGCGACCCCCTGCTCCCGAAGCAGGTGCGCTACCAGGCTGCGCTACACTCCGATAGGGTGCGATCGGATGATGGCGAACCATCACCATAAAGCGGAACGGCTTATAGCGCTCCGGCTCAGGCGGTGCAAGATGTGGATTGCATCGGGTCCTGGAATTTTCAAAACCGGCGGGAGTGCGATAGGCTTGCGGAAATAGACAGCAAGAGGGTGTTTCTTCAGTGATTACGGATGTTCTGGATTTTTGGTGCACGCAGCATGGACCCAAGGATTGGTTTGCGCGGTCCGACGCGTTGGATGCGGCGATCCATCAGCAATTTTCTGATCTGCATCAGTCATTTTGCGATAGCAGCGAGGCGGCCTGGGCGGTGTCGGATACGCCGCTGGGCGCGCTGGCGGTGGTGATCGTGCTGGATCAGTTTTCCCGCAATTTGTATCGCGACTCGGCAAAGGCCTTCGCGATGGATCCATTGGCCCGGGACATTGCCCGCTATGTCATTGCGCGCGGATTTCATACCGATCCCGGTCTGCCTACCCTGTCGGAGCTCTTCTTCTATCTGCCATTTGAACACAGTGAATCCCTGGCAGACCAGGACTGGTCCTGTGCGCTGATCGCCAGTATGGGGGATGAAACCTATGACGAATATGCCAGGCAGCATCGCGACATTATCGTTCGGTTCGGGCGCTTTCCCCATCGCAATGCGGCGCTTGGTCGGATCAGCACCGATGCAGAGCGCGACTTTCTGACCCAGCCAGGCTCTTCTTTCTAGGCATCGGGGCCAAATGCCTTTTCCTGACGCGGCGGGTCCAGTATGACTTTCGCACGTCAACAGATAATCCCGCCCCTTCTTCTCTTTGAGTTGTGATGTCCAGTCTCCGCCCCATCCTGCCGCTTATTCTGGCCACTGTGTTCAGTATCATCGGCCTTGGCATCATCGTGCCGGTGCTGCCCTTTCAGGTGACGGCGCTGGGCGGTGAGTCGGGCGCGGCGCCGCTGATTTTTTCTGCATTCTCCATGGCTGCTGTGATCAGCGCACCGGTTTGGGGCTGGCTGTCTGACCGGATCGGGCGCAAGCCGGTGCTGCTTGCCTCTGCTTTGGCGACGGTGCTGTCTTATCTTTGGCTGGCGAATGTTGAGGGACTGGCTGAAGTTTATGCCAGCCGGGTCATGGCGGGGCTGGCGGCGGGATGGTTCACAGCGGCGGCGGCCTATGTGTCGGATGTGACATCGGATGCAGACCGGGCAAAGGGTATGGGGATGCTGGGGGCTGCTTTCGGGGTCGGCTTTTGCATCGGGCCAGGCCTGGGTGCCTGGGCGGTCGGGGGCGATGCGCCAAATTATGCGCTGCCCGCCTATGCGGCGGCAGGCTGTGCGGCGCTGGGCCTGTTGATCGCGGTGCTGTTCGTTAAAGACCCCGCGCGACACAGTGACGACCAAATCGTTCGCTTTGCCACCAATGTGCTGCGCAACAACAATATCTCCCTGTTATTGGTGCTGCATTTCACAATCCATCTGGTCTTCACTGCGATGGAAGGGGTATTTGCCATTTGGGCGGCCGCAGAATTTGGGCTGGGCGCGCGGGATGTTGGGTATTATCTGGCCTTTTCCGGATTGATCACCGTGCTGGTTCAGGGGGGATTGGTGCGCCGTGTTGTGCCCATATTCGGGGAGGCGCGGGTGATCATCTTTGCGGCTGGAACACTGACTGCAACGATGCTGGCGATCCTGATCGTGGACGCCCCAATAATGATCCTGCTGCCCATGGGCCTGCTGGCGATCGGGATGGGGTTGCACAATCCGGCCATGCAAAGCCTGTTGAGCCAGATTGCCCCCAAGGCAATGCGTGGCGGCACATTGGGCAATGCCCAAAGCGCCCAGTCCTTCGCGCGAATCTTAGGGCCTGCCTGGGGGGCGGCGGTTTTCAGCGCCTTTGGGCCGGACTCCCCTTTTATCATTGGCGCGGTGATCTTCGTCGGAGCCACCATTTTCGCCTATTATCTGGCGCGACGGTTTCCCAAAACCGTAGTCTGAGCCGCTGAACCCGCCGTCAATTATCAGCGGATGCTTAAGCGTTGGATATAGGCTATACTGCGCTGAATGGACCGGACCCCCGGCCCTCCCCTTCATGAATGGGCGATACTGTGTCGCCATTTGCGCGGGACCCCGTTTGGGGCCTACCCCCGCTTTACTCGGAGAGTCGCATGGCAAAAGCAAAACCTAAGAAAACGCAGACGGTTGTTTCAAATACTCCCCTGACGGCCGCCCCTCGCGTGCCTTCGGGTAAGCCCACGGCCGTTGCGCAATTGAAGACATTTAAGGCGGAATTGGACCGTGCCCCGTCGGGTATGAAAAAAGATGCCGCCCTGCGCCAATACGCCATCGCCGATGCCGCGATGAAGGACAATAATGATCGCGGGCTTTTAAAGGCGCTGGAGGAAGCAAAGAAACTGCTGCGCTGAGCGATATTTACAGCGGGCCCGCCCTTCAAGACGAAACGCTTCTCAGGGAGAGGGTGCCTATGTCGTCGTCACCCCGGACTTGATCCGGGGTCCAGGGCGGCAGGCACGATGGGCGTGGGTGGCCCTGGGCTGTCGCCTGCGCGGGAGCGACGGCATTGTTTGCAGATATCACCACCCTCCTGTGAGGGACGGCAATGCCGCGTGCTTTCATCGGGAGAGTCTAGGCTGCTGCCGTCTTCTGGTCGCCCTTAAACTGCAAGGCCGTCAAATAAGCCTTCACGGTGGCATCGAAGCCCATCCACAACGCATCTGCTGTGAAGGCATGACCGATGGAAACTTCGTCCAGCCGGGGCAGGGCGCGGATCAGGTTCGGCAGATTCTCTGTTGTCAGGTCATGTCCGGCATTGATCAACATGCCGGCATCCAGCGCCGCCTGGGCCGATCTGGCATAGCGGGCCAATAACGCGGCCTCGTCCGCCGTGCCAAAGGCATCAGCATAGGGGCCGGTATAGAGTTCGACGCGGTCGGCCCCCAGGGCGGCGGCTTTTTGCATGGCCGGGGCCGGATCGTCGGTCGCATCCATGAACAGCGCGACACGACAGCCAAGGCCTTTTAAGGTGGCGATTGTCTGCTTCAGCCGGTCAGCCTCGCCAAACACATCCCAGCCACTGTCAGACGTGGCAGCATCGGGGGAGTCCGGGACCAGCGTTGCCTGATCCGGGCGGACCTTGTTGATGATGGCCAGGAAATCATCGAAGGGATTGCCTTCCACATTAAATTCCACCCCGCGCGCGGCCCATCCTTCATCGCGGATCATCGCGGCGATGTTCATCACATCGCTCTTTCGGATATGACGCTCATCCGGGCGCGGATGCACGGTCAGGCCATGGGCACCCGCCCGCAGCACGGTACGGCCCGCCTCAATGGGATCGGGATAGCCGACATGACGCTGGTTGCGCAGCAGGGCCACCTTGTTCAGGTTCACAGACAGTTTTGTTTCAACGCGTTTCATACCAGAAATCCCGAACTTTGCTTAATTGGCTTTAGATATAGGATGTTCACAGCACTTTGATAGGGCCATTTTGATGAAATCGTGCTGGACCTTTCGCAGGGATTGGTTGATAAGCCGCAGATGGTTTTGTCCGATAATATAAAAGGCGCGTCCTTGATGGCGGCCAGCATGGCGGCGTTTATCGTCAATGATACATTGATGAAACTCGCCTATGATTTCGTTTCCATGTATCAGGCGATGTTGCTCCGGGGATTGGCCGCGACCGCAATGATCGTGGTGATTGCAGCCTGGCGACGCGAGTTGAAAGTCTCCGTTCCAAAGCGGGAGCGCGGCATTCTGGCCCTGCGTGTTCTGGGGGAGGTCGGGTCCACCACCGCCTTTCTGACGGCCCTGTTGCATATGCCGTTGGCCAATCTGACAGCCATCATGCAGACCATGCCGCTGGCCGTGACTCTGGCCGCCGCCGTGTTCCTGAAGGAGCCCCTGGGCTGGCGGCGCTGGTCGGCGATTGCGGTTGGATTCTGTGGTGTTCTGATGATCGTGCGGCCGGGGTCTGACGGGTTCAACAGCTTTTCCATATTGGCGCTGGTTGCGGTTGCCTTTGTCGTGCTGCGGGATATTTCGACCCGGCGGCTGAACGCCCAGATACCCTCAATCTTCGTTTCCCTGCTGACCTCCGTCGCGGTCACGGTTCTGGCGGCGGTCATGGCCCCGACGATGGAATGGCGCCCCTTAAGCGGGCACGCGCTTGCCTTGTTGGGCACGGCGGCCGTCTGTGTGATTTTCGGCTATATCTTCAGTGTGAAGGCCATGCGCGTTGGCGAAATCGCCTTCGTGGCCCCGTTCCGCTATACGATCATGATCTGGGCCATCCTGCTGGGGATCTTCGTCTTCAACGATTACCCCAGCCAATGGACCCTGATCGGTGCCGCCATCATCGTTGGCACCGGCGTCTATTCCTTCTACCGCGAGCGCAAACGTCGCCTGCTGGCCGCCAAAGTCGCACCGCGCAATCCTTAAGGCGGGCGGGCGGGGTTACCCCCGCATCCGCTCTGCCTTCGGGTCGAACAGGGCTTCGGTGATCAGGGTGGCCGTATGGGGCACCCCTAAGATTTCGATCTCGAACTTGCCGCCCTCGATAATGCGTTCCTTGGGGATCATGCCAATCGCGACGGACTTGCGGGCCCAATGGGCGTAGCCGCCTGATGTGACATAGCCGATGACCTTGCCGTCCTGCCAGATCGGCTCGTCTGCGACACAATCAGCAGATTCCGGGCTGTCTGGCACATCCACGACGAAGGTTGCCAGATGGTTGGCAGGTGGATTTTCGCGCTCTGCAACGGCAACATCCCGACCAATGAAGTCATTCTTCTTGAAATTGCAGAAACGGTCCAAGCCGGTTTCTGCCGGGGTGAAGTCCGGGCGGAATTCCCGCAGCCAGGAACCGAAACTCTTTTCCAGCCGCAGCGACATCATGGCCCGCATGCCAAAGGGTTTCAGGCCCAGATCGGCCCCGGCACTCTTTAAGGCTTCATACAGCGCAACCTGATGATCGCGATGGACATAGATTTCATAGCCCAGATCACCGGTATAGGTGACGCGGTTGACCAGGGCCGGGATCGGTCCGATCTCGATGGCTGTGCAGCTCAGGAAGGGCATGGCGGTATTGGACGTGTCGCTGTCGGTGACGCGGGACAGCAAGTCGCGGGCGTTCGGCCCGGCAATCTGAAAGCCGATCCGCTCCAGCGACACATTGCGCAGGCTGACCGATCCGTCTTCGGGCAGGTGCTGTTGGAACCAGCGCATATGGAAGGACTGGGCAGAGAAGGAGGCGGTCAATTGCACCTCTTCTTCCCCCAGGCGCGCCATGGTGAAATCCCCGATGATCTTGCCCTTGGTCGACAGCATCGCGGTCAGCGCGATTTTGCCGACGGCAGGCACGCGGTTGGTCATGATATGGTTCAGCCAGGCCACGGCACCCGTGCCAGTGACCAGATACTTCCCGAAATTGTGGATCTCATTGATGCCCACCGCTTCCCGCACGGCGCGGCATTCGGCCCCGATGGCGTCAAAGGCACTGGAACGGCGGAAGCTTGGCGTTTCAAACAGCGGTTCGCCTTCGGGTGCGAAATAGTTCACATGCTCCATGCCATAGCCAGAGCCGAAGACCGCGCGTTCTGCCTTCCACAGGCCATAGGCGGGTGTGGTTTGTAGCGGGCGACCGACCGGCAGTTCTTCATTGGGGTAGGAGATGGAGAAGCGCCGCTGATAATTTTCCGTCACTTTCATGCGGGTATAGGGCCGGGTGCAGTAATCGCCAAAGCGCGCGACATCCATGGCATAGACGTTGCGGCTGGGCTCGCCCTCTACCATCCATTCCGCCAGCGTCAGGCCGACGCCGCCGCCCTGGCTGAAGCCTGCCATCACGGCACAAGCGGACCAGTAATTGCGCAGGCCCGGCACTGGACCGACCAGTGGGTTGCCGTCTGGCGCGAAGGTGAAGGGACCATTGATCACAGTCTTGATCCCCGCCGTGCCCAGCACGGGATAGCGCTTGAACGCCGCGTCCAGTGGCTCTGAAATGCGGTCCAGATTGTTGTTCAGCAATTCATGGCCGAAATCCCACGGTGTGCCATTGACGGCCCAGGGGTCACAGTCCTGCTCATAAATCCCGATCACCAGCCCGCGGCCTTCCTGGCGCAGATAGGTCTCCCCCGCCGGGTCCATGACATGGGGCAATTCGGTCGGGTGGTTATAGACTTCGGGAATGTCGTCGGTGACCAGATATTGGTGTTCCATCGGGTGCAGCGGCAGGAAGACGCCCGCCATCTGCCCGACCTCGCGCGCCCACAGGCCCGCTGCGTTGATCAGGTGTTCGCAGGTGACCGTGCCCTGTTCAGTGACCACATCCCAGCCGCCATCGGCGCGGGGATTGGTTTCCAGCACGCGGTTGCGCAGCACGATTTCTGCGCCGGCCATGCGGGCGGCCTTGGCATAGGCATGGGTCGTGCCCGACGGGTCCAGATGTCCGTCCAGCGGATCATACAGCCCGCCCAACACGCCCTCGACATTGGTAATCGGCGACAGTTTTTGGATTTCCTCCGGCCCGACGATTTCGGTGTCCAGACCCATATAGCGATGCTTGGCACGCTCCGCCTTCAGGTAATCCAGCCGGTCGCGGGTCGTGGCAATCGTGACCCCGCCGACATGGTGCAGGCCACAGGACATGCCCGTGATCTCTTCCAATTCCTTATACAGGCGGATCGTATATCCCTGCAGGGCGGCCATATTGGTATCGGCATTCAGTGTATGAAACCCGCCCGCCGCATGCCAGGTCGACCCGGAAGTCAGTTCAGACCGCTCAATCAGCAACAGGTCCGTCCAGCCCAGCTTGGTTAAGTGATACAGCACCGAACACCCAACAACACCCCCACCAATAACGACAACCCGGACATGCGATTTCATGGAAAACCACCCTTTGCAACAGCGTCAGAAATTCAAAATCCGCCGCACTCTGCATCGGTTTTTCAGGGATGAAAAGGGAGTCGCAAATGTGATATTTGAGGGGTCGCTGTCAGGAAAACCAGCATGAAGCTCTTTGCACGGAATCCGTATATTGAAACCTTAAGCTAAAAATATGTATATTTTAGATTTTATTTATTATAAAAAGCCATTAAAGGTGATGTCATAAAAAGACTTAAAGGGTTTCATAATGCCACGAAAACAAAAGAATTTTAAATTTCCCAAAAGAAATAGACAAGCTGTGCATCTGCCGGAGAATCGGATTCAAATTTCTGAAATGTATTTCGGATCTATTGATGCAACAGATGAGCTAGATGCGAATAGCAAAGATATTAGGAATAGATTTTTTGAGACATTTTTTATGCCCGAGGGTGTAAATATTGAAGATTTTATAAATGGAAATAAATATTTTATTTATGGATTAAAAGGAACAGGAAAAACTTCGTTTTTAAGATATATTCAGGAATATGTCCTAAGACAAAATGAATCAAATATTGAACCGGAGCTTTTTCGTTTTAGATCAGATTTCCCACGAGAAATCTATGATGACGTTCGAAAGGCCTTTCTCAATGGTAAGGAGATAAAATCTGAGGATCGATCATCCATATACAGAGATTTGGATTATGAAGATGTCTGGATTTACATAATACTAAAAAGAATTTCGACTATAATAAAAGATCCAAAAAACAAATTATATGTAGATGATAAACACCTTTCTGAATTTTTAAAATATGCACAATCAATTACGCAAAAAGAAGAATCTAGTAATATATTTAGGTTTTTACCTAAAATAAAAGATGGGTCGGTGCGCCTTAGTTACAATCCTAAAATAGATTTAAAGTTTGAATTTGATGATCATGAAAATAACTTAATAAGTTTCCATAAATATTCAAAAAATCTTGAGGAATTATTTTCTAAGTTGACACCTGTATCAGAAAGTAAATTTTATCTTTGCTTTGATGAAATTGATCCGCGTACAGGTGCTGGAGTTCTTTTTGAGATAGATTGTATACTTATTAGAGATCTTATTGTTGCAATAAAACGATTGAATAGGGTGCATTCAATTCAATCTAGAAGCGTATATTTTTTGGCCGCAATTCGATCAGAAGTATTAGAAAAAGTTAAGTATCTCGGTAAAGAAATACAAAAGTCATTGGAGCAATTTGGTCTTTGTATGAACTGGGGCGATCATGGAAAAATAGATATCCATCATCCACTTGTTAAAATGATCTGCAAAAAAATTTCTTATTCTGAAAAAAATTGCGGTGTATTGACTGCAGAAATTGGAAATATTGAGACATATATTTGGCCAAGATATTTTAGAAAATCTAAATATTATCAATTAAATCCAAAATTTATATTAGATATGTCTTGGCATAGACCGCGTGATATTGTTAGATTACTTTCAACTTGTAGGGATATTTCTGGTAATTCCAGAGAAATATCTGAGGGATTAATTTCAAGAGCACGAAAGCGCTATTCGAATCTAAGCTGGAGTGAGATTAGTGAGCATCTAACAATTTCCATTGATCCCTTCTCTTTAGAGGGTGTTGATAAGGTGCTAACAGGAATACAAAAAGAATTCACACAGGAGGAGTTTTCTGAGATTCTTTTCCAAAGAGCTTTAATTGATACATCTACTGAGCGTTTAAGTAGAAGATACAAATCAGCTGATATATTGTACTTTTTGTATAAGGCTGGCGCTGTGGGTACTAGAAAGGGTTCATTTGAAAGATATGTGTTTCGAGGAGATTCTGATCCAGATTTTTCAGGGATTTTTTGTATCCACAACGGACTATATTCACATTTCTCAATACGATTTTCATCCCGAGATTATTCGAAAAGAAGTTCTAAAGATTAATTTTTAATAGGGGTGAAAACTATCTCATCCAGGCGTTTTTCACCGCATCAAAAACCGCACCACCTTCCGCGACCGATCCGAAAACAGGTTGGGTGTGAAATAGCTGCCGGCGGTGCGTTTGGTGACTTCGGATAGGGTGGGGTAGGGGGCGATCAGGCTGGCGAGGGTGCTCATTTTCTGGCGGTTTTGTACGGCCATGATCCAGGGGAGCAACAGGTCCCCGGCATGGGGTCCGACGAGGGTGCAGCCCAGCGCCCGGCCCTTCGTGTCGACGATTGCTTTGACCAGCCCGTCGGTGCGACGTTCGGCCTGGGCGCGGTCGCGCTGTCAGCAAAAATAGCAGTAAAATTATTCCAAGCTGATCAATTGAGTTCTGAAAGTATTTTGCAGCCTGGATGCATCCCCTGAAGGCACGCCCGCAATTTTTGCATGTTGGGGCCATGCGCTGACCGCAGCGGCAATTTCTGCCAGGATTCTTTTTATTTTTGTTATTTTTATTCCGGCCATTTTTGCGAATGCCAGAAAGTCTTCCGGTGTGAAATCATCGCGTTTCCCATTCAGGCTCATCTGATGTTGGCTGGTCCACGCGCCATCCGGGTTATAGGAATAAGCGATGTCAAAGGCGGGCGCTAGGCGCCATGTCCCCGCGCGATCCATCAGGAAGGCGATGTTCTTGACGTGATCGTCTTGGTTTCGGGTGATGACGTTAAAGAGGGCGCGGCGATATTGCTCTTCAATGCTGGGCATCGGAATACTGAGTAATTTTAGAGTTTGGATTGCTTGTTCGTAAGAGTAGGCACCGGCCATATTGAAATCGAAATGTTGCAGGGCGCATAGGCTCTGCATGTGAATTTTTTCACCTGATGTGGTTCGGTCAAATCGTTTGGTCATGAAATGCGCCCGCCCACCTTCCTCATGCAGGCGGCATGGCGTCATTTTGATTCCTGCCTGCCGGGCCATCAGGAAATAGGCATATTCAATACGCCCAAAACCTTGCGGATCCGCGATTTCCTTATCACGATTGCCGTCGATACCGTCGAATTTCATAATCCAGTAACCGAATTCCGGATCGTTGGGGATCTGACCCGATCGGAATTCACCAGTCTTTTCATTCCAGGCAAGTATTGCTTTCGCCCGGGCTCCGCCTGCGGACGTGCCGACACGCAGGATGTCTTCAATCGCGGATTGGTCATCAATGCCGTCGAATCGGCCGTTCAGGGTTCGGCGCGTGTCTAGGGCCTGATTGGCCAACTCAACCAGTGCTTCGATTTGGACTGTTCTGCTGGTGTTCGCGACGGAGCCTCGGCTTGGCTGAAACTCTAACGCGCCCATGCCTCTGGACCCGGTGTAGCACAAGCGATCAACGGGATTGAAACTGGCGGCAGTTCGGTTCTCGCGCGCCAGCCAGGCATCGATCAGGGCGTTCCCGAATTTATCCGGCAAGCTGTCCGCCAGCAATCCAGGCAGGCCTTTGAAGGTTTGTTGGTTCAGGTTGGGGAACTCATAGGGGGCGTCGCGCAAGGGCATGGTCAGGGGCGCGACCTCAATCCCACTTTTGGCAAAAGCTCCTGTATATTGGAAAACGCCGATCTGACGATCCTCCAACCAGGAGACAGCGCCGATCTCTGATCCCCATAGTAAAACCCGTGCGTCGGTCATTTTGTCGACCCGTCATCAGCCCAGGTCCAGGGCTCAGCCTCGGTTGGCTTTCGGCGCGCCCGCTGGCGCTGTTTCCCCTTGAATTGGACTCTTTCGATTGGGCGCACTGTCGGATCAGGAATGAAGTTCTCTAAATGATGGTGAAGATTCAGGGCTAACATCACGCGAATGATGGTATCGAAGGAAACCCCGCCTTCGCCTGTTGCAAGGCGGGTTAGGGTGCGCAAGGAAATACTGGCCCGTTTCGCCAGTTCGGATTGGTTCATATTCTGGCTGAGCCGAACCGCTTCCAGTCGGGCGCAGAGATAGGTTTCAATCTCTGCACTTGAGGCGATTTTAAAGTCAATTTTTTGCGTCATTTTTCGCGCTTTATAGACGTATTAAGAGATAACACGCGAATTATAGCGTATAATAAGGTTATACAATACTAAAAAATATAACACGCAAAATATCGCGTTTTATAGCGCTAATATGATATAAAAAGTAACATTTCGCGTGTTATATTAATTTCATCAAAAACCGTACCACTTTCCGCGTGCGCTCCGAAAACAGGCTGGGTGTGAAATAGCTGCCGGCTGTGCGTTTGGTGACTTCGGATAGGGTGGGATAGGGGGCGATCAAGCTGGCGAGGGTGCTCATTTTCTGGCGGTTTTGCACGGCCATGATCCAGGGGAGGAGCAGGTCGCCTGCATGGGCGCCGACGATTGTGCAGCCCAGGGCGCGGCCTTTTTTGTCAACGATTGCTTTCATCAGCCCGTCGGTGCGGCGTTCGGCCTGTGCGCGGTCGTTTTCGTCGAAATGCCAGCGCAGGACCTGATAGTTTCCGGCCCCCAATTCCTTCTCCGCCTGCGCTTCGGTCAGGCCGATCTGGGCGAGTTCGGGGTCGGTATAGGTGACCCAGGGGACGGCCCGATGGTCAACCTTGGTCCAGAACATCTTAAACAGCATCTGGCGGATGACGATGCCCGCGTCATAGCCCGCCATATGGGTAAATTGCAGGCCGCCCGTCACGTCGCCAATCGCAAAGATGCGGCGGTTGCTGGTTTTCAGATGGTCATCGACGGTGACCGCACCGCGCTCTGTCTTAACGCCTGCCTTGTCCAGGTCCAGACCGGCGATATTGGCGCGGCGTCCTACGGCGACCAGCAGATGACTGCCGGTAATAACCTCCTGCTTGCCGTCTTTTTCCACCGTGGCGGAAATGCCTGTATCGGTGGGCGCGACGCTTTTCAGGGCGGTTTCCTCGCGGATGTCCAGGCCTTCGGCGCGCAGGCGGTCCAAAACCAGGGCGGTGGCTTCGGGATCATCCTTGGCCAGGGCCTTTGCCATTTCGATGACGGTGACCTTACAGCCCAGGCGGCGATGGGCCTGGGCCATCTCCATCCCGATGGGCCCGCCGCCGATGACCAGCAGGTGGTCAATGGGCTGGTCATTGTCGAAGACGGTTTCATTGGTCCAATAAGGCGTCTTGTCCAGCCCGTCGATTGGGGGAACAAAGGGGGTGGAGCCGGTGGCGATGACAAAGTATTTCGCCTGGATTTTTGTATCGCCTGCCTGAACTTCCGCCGGACTGGTGAAGCGGCCATGTTGCTGGATCACGGTGACGCCTAGGCTTTCGAAGCGCTCAACGGAATCATTGGGTTCGATTGCGGCGATCACGCCGTTGACATGCGCGCGGACTTTTTTCCAGTCGACCTTGGGGGGGACGGGCTCGATCCCAAAAATGTCAGAATGGCGCTGGACATGGGCGGCATGACCGGCGGCCAGCAATGCCTTGGATGGAACACAGCCAAAATTCAGGCAATCGCCGCCCATCAGTCCCTTTTCGATCAGAACCACGCGGGCACCCATCTGGGCGGCACCGGCCGCGACGCTTAACCCGCCAGAGCCTGCGCCGATGATGCAGATATCGGTCTTGATCGTGCCCGTCATAGTCTGTTCCCCGCAAAGGCGTTCGAGTTGATGTGAAACAAGGTGGCGATAGAGCGCCCCGTTTTGCGATACACATCATCTCACGTTGCCGTGACGAGACTCGATATCACGACTTTGGGAAAATCTCTAATGTCCGATTGCCGATCTGGGTCGGGCGGCGGGGTGTGATTGCATTTGATTTGAACAGCCACCCCCGCCTGGCGAATTCAGCCCGCAGCAGGGATGTTACAACCGCTGCCAGAATGCCGCCTGCGATCACGTCGCTGAGGAAATGGGCATTCACCACGACCCGGCACAGGGCGACACNGGCGGCGATAACCATGGCTGGATAGATCAGGCGCGGCCACAGAAAGGCGATGACAAAGGCAACCGTGAAGGCGGTTGTGGCGTGGCCAGACGGGAAGGATTGGTAAGAGGACGTGAAACCGATAGGGTCGATGCCATACCAGTCTTCAGCCATCAAGACCCTTGGTCTGGCACGTCCGATCAGCATTTTAAACAGTATTGCCGCAATGCCGCTGAGCGCGATGGCGCTGAAGGCAAAGCCGATATAGACCCCGACTTGTTTGCACAGCGGCCGCATGGATCGTGTTTTATCCCACAGGCCAAGCCCGGTCAGGACTAATCCCACTATGCCAAGGGGATAGAGATAATAGGCGGAATCCCCAAAATCCCCCAACTGATGAAACATCAGTCTTTCCGAGGGGTTGATCTGGGCCAAAGCCCGGGCAAGCGGCGCATCCAGCAATATGATGAACAGAGGAAGGGATGTCGTCGCCGCCTGCAGGCCTGCAATCCAGGTTGCCTGATGGTCTGGGTCGATTGTGGCGTGAAATCGTTGTTGCAACAGCACCGCGGCAATTGTGATTACCGCCAGAATCGTTAGGCCCAGGAACAGGAACCCGGTCAGGAAGGCGATGATCCAAATCAGCATTGCCAGGGCCAAAAGCCCTGTTGCCGCAATTACGGTTCCCCCCGCGACGGCAAAAGACTGACGGGAATTGGTTGCGAGCGTGACATCCTTCGACGGCATTTGATTGTTCCAATCACAGGGACAGTGAGTCGCCAGCGGGCATCCTTTTCTTTCTACAGTTTTGATGTGAATGATGGGTGTCATCTGCATGAAGGCCGTGCGGCATATTTATGGCAGGGGCGGGGATGGAGACTGTTTTTTAAGGAAAATCACAAAGACCATCACAGATCGGTCACAAGCACGGGCTAGGGTGACCAAAAATATGTCGGTTGATCGGATTGATTTTTTGATATGATACGCAGCGCTTTCGCCCGTTTTGCCCTTCCGGGTCCCGTCGCTCTTCCAGTGCTTGCGCTGTTGAGCCTGTTGGTCTTTTTGCCGGGGTTTTTCAGTCTTCCGGCCATGGATCGCGATGAGTCCCGCTTTGCCCAGGCGTCCCGACAGATGGTGGAAAGCGGCGATTTTCTGGACATTCGCTTTCAAGAGACACCCCGTCATAAGAAACCGATTGGCATTTACTGGCTGCAAGCGGCATCGGCACTTCTATTTGATACCCCTGATGCGCCGAAGATATGGGCCTACCGGGTGCCTTCCTTGGTCGGGGCAATTGTGTCGGTGCTGCTGACATGGGGATTGGGTCGGGTCCTGTTTGGCAGACGCGTTGCGTTTCTGGCAGCCCTGTTCCTGATGGGCAGCGTGTTGTTGGGGTTTGAGGCGCGACAGGCCAAGACCGATGCCGTCCTGTTAGCCTGCATCCTGGCGGCGCAATTGTGTCTGGCAATGGCCTATACGGCGCGATCCCGGGAGGCGCTGATCGGGCGCAAGACTGCCTATTGCTTTTGGTTTGTGCTGGGCATTGGGATTTTGATCAAGGGGCCGATCATCCTTTTGATAACAGGGGTCACGATTGTTGGTCTGATCGCCGTGGACCGTCGGGTGGATTGGTTCACCGCCCTGAAACCTTTATCGGGAGTGGGGCTGACCTGCCTGATCGTCGCCCCTTGGTTCATTGCCATCGGGATTGCGACCGGGGGGGCGTTCTTTCAGGAGGCGGTTGGTCAGGATCTGGCGGGCAAAATTCTATCGGGGCAGGAATCTCATGGCGCGCCGCCCGGATATTATCTGTTGAGCTTGTGGTTGGCATTCTGGCCATTTGGACTGTTTGCCGGGCTGGGCCTGTTATGGGGCGCGCGTAATTTTTCATCTTTAGGCGCCCGGTTTGTGTTGGCATGGCTGGCCCCCAACTGGATCATCTTTGAACTGATCGCAACCAAACTGCCGCATTATGTATTACCGCTGTACCCTGCGCTGGCGATGTTATGCGCGGCGGCGCTGGTACAGGAAATGCCGCGGGATCGACTGTTTCAAATTTTGAAAGTGTTCGGGCTTGGTATGACGGCGCTGATAACGGTGGTGTTGATGGTGGCCGTCGGNGCGGTCCTGGTGCTGTATGGTAACCCCTTATCATTCTGGCTTATTCCGGCGCTTCTGGCGGGAATAGCGATGTTGGGATTTCTGTGGGGTCCATTGCACGATGGCGCGCGCTTGGAACGGGGTATCCTGCCAATCTTTCTGGCGGGTGTATGCCTGATTGGATCGATTTTTCAGGGAGTCCTTCCTGCCGCACAGGATTTCTGGATTTCGAAATCTGTTGCGGACGTGGTGTCGCAGCGGCGGCAAACCTGTCCGGATGCACCCTTTTCTATTGTTGGATATTCTGAGCCCAGCCTTGTCTTCCTGGCAGGAACAGCAACTTATTTCACGTCGATAGAAGGGGCGGCGGCATCCTACCTGGCTGACCCAACCTGCGCCATTGTGGCCATCCCGGAAGCGTCTGCGCCAGATTTTCAGCAACGGGTCGAGGCATCGGGTGTTGCCCCGCATGCCGTCGCCCAAATTGAAGGTTTCAACTACAATGGGGGTCGGTCGGTACGCTTGACCATATACTCGGGTCAGCGATAGGCCGATCACCATTGATAACCAGTTTTCTGCGCCTTTTCATGTTATTATAATGCAACACATAATGTTAATTAGATGTGTTTCTCAGATTAAATAAACAATAAGGATTTTCCTGCAATATATTAGAAATCAAAGCCTGAAATACATCATAAATGTATTAAGATATGTGCTTTCTGTATGGCATAAATGGCGCGTATTATAAAGAAAATGTGCGCTTTTTGACCTTTTGACAATTTATGATATGGATATGCTTCTCAATTACTAAGCGAATCGTATCAAATGAAATTCGCAAAATGAAAAATAATGTGTGGTGCTGTACCAAAATAAAAAGCCCACCGCGGTTAGAAGGAGGGGATTCGCCAATGCTGTGGCATTCATCGGGTATGCGTGATTCAGGTCGGCGTTTAGGCCATCAGATCCTGCGTCGGGCGCATTCCCCAGAAAAAAGCTAACACTATTGCGTATCCATTTCTGGAATGGATTTTGACAGACAAGTGGACGGAGTACGCGGGGTGCGTCACGGCCGCTGACTTATGAAAAACACTCACCAAAAAGAGGGGGACATTATGTCTGACCAAGAGGGTAATCAGGGAATACCTGAACCTGAAGGAGCGGTCGAACGGATCGACACGGATTACGAAATCGGCCAACACAATATCGAAGGAGAGCTATGGCGGTTTGGGTTCGACATTCATAATCCGGTTTTCATGATTTCCGGATTGTCGATTATCGCTTTCGTATTTTACGCGCTGGCTTTGCCAGAACAGTCAGGCGCGCTTTTCAGCTTCTTGTTTTCCAGCGTAACGAAGGGCTTTGACTGGTTCTTCCTGCTGGCGGGCGATATCTTTGTTGTCTTCTGTCTGGCGCTGATTGTCAGCCCCCTTGGAAAAGTGCGGCTTGGCGGCAAGGAAGCAACACCGGATTTCAGCTATATCGGCTGGTTTGCGATGTTGTTCGCTGCGGGCATGGGCATCGGGCTGATGTTCTATGGCGTGTCTGAACCGATGAGCCACTTTGCCAGTTCAATGGGCGGCACCAGCGTAGAAAACGGGGTCCGTACTGATTGGGCCCCATTGGGCGCAGCCGCAGGTAATGAGGCGGAATCATTGCGTTTGGGTATGGCGGCGACGATTTACCATTGGGGGCTGCATCCCTGGGCANTCTATGCCGTGGTGGCCTTGGCGCTGGCCTTGTTCAGCTATAACAAAGGGCTGCCGCTGACGATCCGCTCTGCCTTCTATCCGATCTTTGGGGATCGCGTCTGGGGTTGGACCGGTCATGTCATCGATATCCTGGCTGTGTTTGCAACACTGTTTGGTCTGGCCACATCCCTTGGGTTTGGGGCAACGCAGGCCAATGCCGGTCTGAATGAACTGTTTGGCGTGCCGGTCAGTGATACGACTGAAGTGTTGTTGATTTCGGGCATTACCGCCATTGCGTTGATTTCGGTTCTGCGCGGGCTTGAAGGCGGCGTGAAGGTCCTGTCAGAAATCAACATGGGACTTGCGGCCTTGCTGTTGTTGTTCGTGTTGTTTGTCGGCCCCACGGTCGCAATTCTGACGGGCTTTGTCTCCAATCTGGGCAGCTATCTGGAATATCTTCCTGCCCTGGCCAATCCATTCGGTCGGGAGGATGTGAATTTCAGCCAGGGCTGGACATCCTTCTATTGGGCCTGGTGGATTTCCTGGTCGCCTTTCGTGGGCATGTTCATTGCGCGCGTCAGCCGGGGGCGCACGGTCCGTGAATTTCTGGTCTGTGTGCTGTTGATCCCGTCTCTGGTCTGCGTGTTGTGGATGACTGTATTCGGTGGCGTTGCCATCCAGCAGGTCATTCAGGACGGCTATACATTGGCCCAGAATGCACCCCTTGAACTGAAACTGTTCAAGATGCTGGATGCCTTGCCCCTGTCGACCATCACGTCGGTGATCGGGATTGTTCTGGTGATCGTGTTCTTCGTGACATCGTCTGATAGCGGATCGCTGGTGATCGATACGATCACGGCGGGCGGTAAAGTGGATGCCCCGGTGCCCCAGCGTGTTTTCTGGTGCNTCTTTGAAGGCGCGGTTGCCATCGTCCTGCTGTTGTCCGTGGGGGGCTTGTCTTCCCTGCAATCCATGGTGATTTCAACGGGTCTGCCGTTCACCGTGGTGTTGTTGGTGATGTGCTATGCCATTTTCCGCGGCTTGCTGGCGGAACCACGTAAGTAAGTCTATTGCACTGTGACTTGGAAAGGGGCGCTGAGGAGAAATCTTCAGCGCCCTTCTTCGTTTCAGGCAAGGCCCATTTCCGCCATGCGGCGCTGAAGGGCAAGCAGGTCCTGCCAGGCCTGACGCTTCGCAGATGGTGTTTTCAGCAGATAGGCCGGGTGAAAGGTCGCAAGTGCGGGGAGGGAGGTTTCCCCGACCTGAATATCGAACCAGGTACCCCTGCTGCGGGTGATTCCCTGTTTCGGACCAACCGACGTGATCAGACTATTGACCGCCTGACCGCCTGCCAGAAGCAACAGCTTCGGGCCGACCAATGAGATCTGTTTTTCCAGAAACGGTCGACAGATAGCCATTTCCCCATCCGTGGGGGATCGATTACCCGCCGGTCGCCAAAAGACGGGGCTTGAGAGATAAACATCCCCCCGCGACAAGCCAATCGCTTGCAGCATCTTATCCAGCAGCGTCCCGGTTTGCGCCACAAAGGGGGCTCCGGCTCGATCTTCTTCCGTATCGGGCGCATCGCCAATCAGCATTAAGGGCGCGCCCACCGATCCTGTGCCAAAAACCATGTTCTTCGCATGAAATCGCAATTCGCAGCCTTCAAAACGCTCCAACGCAGCGGACAGCTCTTCCAGGGTCGTGCAGGCGTGTGCAGCCGTCTTGGCCTGTTCCACCGCTTCAGCTGCGCCCAATGGGGCGTCGGCGCTTGGTTTGGCGCGGTTTGTCGCTGGTGGTGCGGTGGATGCCTTTGCCTGCGAAAGCGCGCTTTCAGCCGCGGCCCGTCTGGCGGCCAGGCGTGCCTCTGCCTCGGCATAACGATCACAGGGCTGATCTGCCAATGCCTCATCCGCGCCCATGGCTGTTTGCCATTCCAGCGCTGATATCAGGGCTTTTACGTCGCCATCCAACACGTTACCGTCGCCAACCATGATTGCTATTTCGGGCTTCTGGGCTATTGTGCCCGCCGAAACCCATTCCGCCAAGTCGCCTGATGAAGAAGATAAGGATCGATCAATATGTCCGACGCTGTGGTTCGTGAAAGCATGGAATATGATGTGGTGATTGTGGGGGCTGGCCCCTCCGGTCTGTCCACCGCCATCCGCTTGAAACAGTTGGAACAGGAAACCGGTAAGGAAATCGCCGTTTGCGTCATCGAAAAGGGCGCAGAGGTTGGCGCGCATATCCTGTCTGGTGCGGTTCTGGAACCACGCGCCTTGAACGAGTTGATCCCCGATTGGCAGGATAAGGGTGCGCCGTTGGATACGCCGGCGAAGGACGATCATTTCCTGTTTTTGACCGAGACTAAGGCATTCAAGATGCCAACGCCGCCGCAGATGAACAATCACGGCAACTATATCATCTCGCTGGGGAACTTCTGCCGCTGGCTGGCGGAACAGGCTGAGGCGATGGGGGTTGAGATTTATCCAGGTTTTGCCGCTGCTGAAATCCTGTACCACGAAGATGGCAGTGTGAAAGGCGTCGCGACCGGCGATATGGGCCGCCTGAAAGATGGCAGCGAAGGGCCGATGTTCCAGCCCGGTATGGAATTATGGGCCAAGCAGACCGTCTTTTCCGAAGGCTGTCGTGGCAGCCTGGGTAAAGTGCTGATGGAAAAGTTCGACCTGCGCAAGGATGCAGAACCACAGACCTATGGCCTGGGCATGAAGGAATTGTGGGAGATTGATCCGGCGAAGTCAGAGCCAGGGAAGATCATCCATACCACCGGCTGGCCGATGGATTCCAAGACTTATGGCGGGTCGTTCCTGTATCATCTGAATGGCAATCAGGTTGCAATCGGCTATGTGGTTGGCCTGGATTATGAGAATCCAAATCTGTTCCCCTATATGGAATTCCAGCGCTTTAAGCATCACCCGGAAATCAAGAAAATCCTGGAGGGTGGCAAGCGCATTTCCTATGGCGCCCGTGCCCTGAACGAGGGCGGGTATCAGTCGATCCCGAAACTGACCTTCCCTGGCGGTGTCATGGTCGGTTGCGAGGCCGGGTTCCTGAACGTGCCCAAGATCAAGGGCACCCATACCGCGATGAAATCTGGCATGACTGCTGCGGAAGCGATCTTTGCCGCGCTGACCGGCGACGGCGAAGCGCCGCGCGAAATTACCGCCTATGAAGAGGCGTTGAAGAAAAGTTGGGTCTGGGACGAGTTGTATGCCGTGCGCAACATCCGCCCGTCCTTCAAATGGGGCTTCTGGGCAGCACTTGTCTATTCCGGTCTGGATACCTTCCTGTTCCGGGGCAAGGCCCCCTGGACCCTGCACCATCACGGGCCGGACCATAAATCACTGAAAGCGGCAAAGGACTGTCGGAAAATCGATTATCCGAAACCCGATGGCGTGATCAGCTTTGATCGCCTGACCAATGTTGCCTTTTCCGGCACGAATCATGAGGAAGACCAGCCGGTTCACCTGCAGTTGAAGGATGCTTCGGTCCCGGTCGATATCAATCTGGCGCTCTATGACGAACCCGCGCAGCGATATTGCCCGGCCGGTGTCTACGAGATTGTACGGGAATCAGACGGTGGCAATCCGCGCCTGCAGATCAACCATCAGAACTGCGTCCACTGCAAAACCTGCGATATCAAGGACCCCACCCAAAACATCAACTGGGTCGTCCCGCAGGGCGGCGAGGGGCCGACTTACCCGAATATGTAGGGGTGTCATAGTGTCTGGGGAGGTCTGCTTCTCGGTTTAATGACAGTGAACAGACCCAGCCTTATTATCCATATGGCAGCACTGACCGGGAGGCGAGCTTTTCCGGCATCCGCCGCCATGGGCGATACTCTCATTCTGTGTGACCGTGGGCAGGGCCGTCGCATGCGTTATGGACTGTGTGGCAAAAAAAACCAGTCCTGAGACGACTAAAGATAAAAGGGTAAGTTTCATTCTGACTATCCTATCTATTAATTGTATGATTGATATCATACTACCTTAATTATAATTTTACGATTGAAATCTGTTTAAAGGATTATGCTCAAAGCTCTTCGTCCAATCATTGCCTGCCCTCACACATACAGCCGCGGGACGCTGGCGGTGGTGGTCTGTTTTCGGTCCTGGCTGGGAGAGACCTGGAATTGCCTGCGATAGGCGCGGGAGAAAGCGGGGAGGCTGTCGAATCCGGTTTCGACCGCGATTTCGCCGATGCTTAATGTGGTTTGCTGCAACAGGTTCTGCGCACGGGTTAGGCGCAGGGCCAGGTAATGGGCCTGGGGGCTGTGTCCGGTCCCTTTCTGAAAATGACGCTCCAGCGTTCGTTGGCTGGTTCCAAGCAGTTCTGCCAGATCGGGAAGGGCAATGGGGTCATTGATATGGCGGGTCATGAGGGCGATTGCCTGGGTGACCAGGGCGCTTTCTCCCGGCTTCAGACTGTCCGCTGTTTCGGGATGTCCTTGCTGATACAACAGATGGATCTGGACCGTTCGGGCCAGGGCTGCGCCCGCATCTTCCTCAATCAACTGCAGGGCCAGGTCAATGGCGCTGGCGCCCCCGGCACAGGTCAGGCATCGGCCTGCTCGATTGACGGACGCTTCGCTGAGGCGGATATCGGGGAAGTCTTCTTCAAATCCATCGCGATTGGCCCAATGGATCGCGGCTTCTCGTCCGGTCAGCAGGCCGGCCCGCGCCATTGCCACGCCGCCCGTTTCCAACCCTACCACACGCGCGCCAAACCGATGGGCTGCTCTTAAAAAGCCCCCTACGCCCGGCGCATTTGCAAGCCCGTGGGGGTCAAAGCTGGCCACGGCGAAAACGATATCCATCTTGCGTGCGGATACTGTTTCCAGCGGATCGGTGTTGATCGCATGGTTGCCAAAGGCCAGAACCTTACCCCCATTGGCAGAGACTGTATCCCAGGCATAAAGCGATTTTCCCGCCTGCCAATTTGCCACAAAGAAGGCATCTGTAATCGCAGCCAAGGTGATCAGGCTGAACCCGTCATGCAGGATGAAGCAGCAGTGTTTCGTCATATAATCACTTAACACTATTCGACACTTGTCTGTCGATCTTTGTCTGTACTGTGCCCTAAATCCAGATAGCTTCGGGGACACTTATCCTACAGCAGGAGTGCGACTTGATGTTTGCCGACAAGAAAACTCTCTGGGAAACAAATCGGCCTGAGACCGATCTGACCCTGCCCGCGCGTTATTATTACGATGCGGATATCTTCCAGCGAGAGGCGGAGACGATCTTTTACCCGTCCTGGCATTGCGTCTGTCACGACACAGAAGTCCCGGAACCAGGGGACTATGTGAAATTTGATCTGCTGACCCAAAGCGTGATTGTCGTGCGCGGCGATGATGGTCAGGTGCGTGCCTTTCACAATGTCTGTCAGCATCGCGGCACGCAATTGGTGGAAGACCGTCGCGGGCGGTTCAAACAGGCAATCACCTGTCCGTATCATGCCTGGACCTATGCCTTTGACGGCGATTTGAAGATCGCACCACGGACCAATGCGCTGGAAGGGTTCAACGCCGCGGACTATGGCTTAAAGGAAGTGAGAGCCGAGAATTATGGTGGCTTCTGGTATATCAATATGGACCGCAACGCGACGCCGATTGCTGAGGAAATGAAGGGCGCCCTGGATGCGATGCGCCCGTATTTCCCGGATCTGGACGATATCACCTTTGTGGAAGAGGTGGACTATGTCGTCGATGCGAACTGGAAAATCATCACAGATAACGCAATTGAGGGCTATCATTTCAAACTGTCCGGTCCGGTCCATAAGGAACTGGCAGCGTTGATTGATTTCAAGGGATATGACCTTCAGGCGCATGGACATTGGTGGGACTTTAAAGGCCCGCCAAAGAAGGTGAAGACAGCCTTTGGTCATCCCATTACGGGGGAGAAATATCAGACGGACTGGTTCTATAATATCCAGCTGTGGCCGATGACGACGCTGTATGCCTTTCCCTATGCCGATGTGATTGGCACATTCAATTCGATACCGCTGGGGCCGGAAAAGACGCTGCTGCGGTTTGGGCATTACTGTCCGAAATCCCGCCCCCAAAGCGCGCTGAGCCGTGCGGCGATGGATTGGTTCAATACCCAATTGGGACCGGAAGATATCTGGCTTAATCTGCTGGTCCAGCGGGGCGTTCATTCCTTTGGCTTTGATCAGGGGCGCTATCTGATTGACCCAGAGCGCGGCCCCAATAGCGAGCATCTGGTGCATCATTTCCACAAGCTGGTCTATGATGCGCTGACCGGGGGTCAGTCCTTCCCGCGCAAAGCCGCTGCGGAATGACAAAGGTGGAAACTATTTCAGATTATATTATCATCGGGGCCGGATCAGCGGGCTGTGTGCTGGCCAATCGCCTGAGTGCCGATCCTAGGAATTCTGTGCTGGTGGTGGAAGCCGGGCCTGATGACAATGATTGGACCCTGAAGATGCCGTCGGCTCTGACCATCGCGCTGGGCCGGACAAAGCACAATTGGGCCTATCAGGGGGAACCGGAACCGGGCCTGAACAACCGCGTCTTAAAGCATGACCGTGGCAAGGTGCTGGGGGGATCATCCTCCATCAACGGTATGGTGTGTATTCGCGGCCATGCCAGAGATTATGACACCTGGCGACAGATGGGCTGTGATGGCTGGGGCTATGCCGATGTGCTGCCCTATTTCAAGCGGCTGGAAAGCTATGCCGGGGGCGATGATGATTATCGCGGTACGGATGGGCCGTTGAAAGTCACCCGCTCACCTGCAAAAAATCCGATCTTTCAGGCCTTTCTGGATGCGGGAGAACAGGCGGGTTATCCCCGCACCAGGGATATCTGCGGGCGTGTTCAGGAAGGGTTTGGCCTGTTGGACAGCACGGTGCATGGGGGCCAGCGCTGGAGCGCGGTACGGGCCTTTCTGGACCCGATCCGGTCCCGCAGAAATCTAACCATCCTGACTGACACGCGCACGCAGCGAATATTATTTGAGAACAAGACCGCCATTGGCATCGAAGTTCAGGAAAAACCTGGAACCTTGCGGCAGTACCGGGCGGGTAAAGAGGTTGTTCTGTCTTCAGGTGCCGTCGCGTCGCCCCATTTGCTGATGCTGTCTGGGATCGGTCCGGCGGCGCATCTGCGCGATCATGGCATCGATGTTGTCGCAGACCGCCCAGGTGTGGGGGAGAACCTGAACGAACACCCTGATTTCGTAATGAAGTATCTGTGTCGTCAGCCGATTTCCCTGCTTCCCCATACGCGGGGCCTGGGGAAGATAAAGATCGGTCTGCAATGGTTTCTGTCGCGAACTGGTGTAGCGGCGTCCAATCAATTTGATGCTGTCGCCTGCATTCGGTCCAGCGCCGGGGTCGATTATCCGGATATCCAATTGACCATCATCCCCATTGCCGTGAAGGAAGGGTCGGTTGACCCGATGACAGTGCATTCCTTCCAAATCCATATCGGTTTGATGCGGGCCCATAGCCGGGGGCGGGTATTCTTAAAGAATGCCGACCCCAATGGTCAGGCGGGTATCCTGGTGAACTATCTAAAAGACCCCCGCGACCGTGACATATTGCGCAAGGGCATTCGTCTGGTGCGTGAATTGATCGACCAATCGGCCTTTCAGGACTTGGCAGGTGACGAGATTTTCCCCGGCCCAGCCTATGTCACCGATGCAGAGCTTGATGAGATGTTGACCAAGGCGGTGGATACCCAATGGCATCTGTCCGGTACCTGCAAGATGGGCTCTGCCCAGGATATAATGGCAGTCTGCGATTCCCAGGGGCGTGTGCTTGGTGTGGAAAATTTAAGAGTCGTAGATGCGTCCCTGATGCCAATCGTTGTGAATGGCAACACCAATTGCCCAACCTTGATGATCGCAGAGAAAATGAGCGATGCGATCTTGGGCCATCCCCCATTGCCGCGCGAAGACCGCGAAGTCTGGCAAAACCCCGATTGGGAAACCGCACAGCGATAGTATTAGTGAATTCTATGGCAGTAAGCTTTGTTTTATCCCTCTTGATGGGGCGTCCATTCTCTCCCCTCTGGGCGGAGGACGGCTCTGTTTACTCCCTCCCCCTTGAGGGGGGAGGACGGTTTTATCTACTCCCTCCCCCTTGAGGCAGGGCTATCGCATATGAGCGAAGAGCTTTGTGAGGAAGGCATCATCCCATCCGGCGCGTTTGATTTTGCCCTTGATGGAGC
>NZSA01000055.1 GCA_002696645.1 Rhodospirillales bacterium
TATTAAGTTCAATATTTTGGAGACACCCGTTATGAAGTCGCTTAGCAATTCAGCCGCAACCATCCGCGATTATGACAACACCCATTTCATGCACCCCTGGGAAGGAATGGCGGAGTTTGGCAGCGCGGATCGCACCATCTCTGCCTCTGCGGAAGGCATCTATGTCTATGACCAGAACGGGCGGAAACTGATCGACGGGCCCGGCGGCATGTGGTGTTCCCAGATCGGATATGCCAGGCAGGATATGGCCGATGCGATTGCAGATCAGGTCATGAAGCTGTCCTATAATTCGCCATGGAACACGGCCAGCGCGCCACCGGCCTTGCTGGCCAAAAAGCTGGCGGATCTGGCACCGGGCGACCTGAACACCGTGTTCTTCACCACCGGGGGTTCAACAGCCGTCGATACCGCCATCCGCTTTATGCATTTCTATAACAATCGCCTGGGTCGTCGCGACAAGAAGATCGTCCTGTCGCGGGTACGCGCCTATCATGGATCGACCTATTTGTCGGCTTCCGTCACCGGGCGCGATCAGGGCAGCAACAACCTGGATATCGAAAAAGACCGCGTGCGCCTGTTATCCGACGTGAATCCCAATCTGCGCCCCAAGGGCACATCCCTGGACGATTGGTGCGATGCCAAACTGGCGGAGATGGAAGCGCTTATCCTGGAAACCGGTCCAGACAAGATCGGTGCCTTCATTGCCGAACCGATCCTGGCATCCGGTGGCGTGATCATTCCCCCGCCCGGCTATCACAAGCGGACGCTGGAACTGTGCCATAAATACGATATTCTCTATATCTCTGACGAGGTTGTGACGGCCTTTGGGCGCTTGGGGCATTGGTTCGCGTCGAAAGATGTGTTTGATATTCAACCGGATATGATCACCTGCGCCAAAGGCATCACGTCAGGCTACCTGCCGCTTGGTGCCTGCCTGATATCCGACCGGTTGCTGGAACCGATCAGCGGTGAAGGTCATGAGAACACATTCTTCAACAACGGCTATACCTATTCAGGGCATCCCGTTTCCTGCGCCGCTGCCCTGAAGAATATCGAAATAATCGAGAACGAGAAAATTCTGGAACATGTGCGGGCGATTTCCCCCCGGTTCATGGAAAAGCTGAATGCCCTGCGCGATCTGCCCAATATCGGGGATACACGGGGAATGGGTCTTGTTGGCTGTGTCGAAGCCGCCGTAGACCCAAGTGACGATCAAACCCGCGCTGAGCGTTTGCAGGCATTTGGCAACAAGGTCGATCAGAAATGTGAAGAACTGGGCCTGATCGTGCGTCCCTTGGGCCATATGTGCGTTTTCTCGCCCCCTTTGGTTATTACTGAGGGACAAATAGACGATATGTTCGCTATCCTGTCGGAGGCGATACGTCTGGTCGCGACCGAGTTTTAAGCGCGACCACCGGTTCCTGTCGGCATTCGGTCGAAGGGAATCAATTTAGGGAATGACAAGAACAGGGAGACTAAAAATGCGATTTACCACCATCAAAGTGGCGTTGGCCGCCGCGACTGCCGCATGGATTCTAGGGGGATCTGCGCAGGCAGCTGATCCGGAACTGGTCGTGTTCGACTGGTCCGGTTATGAAGACCCGGAATTCTATAAGGGTTTCACAGAAGCAAATGGAGCAGCCCCGACTTTTGCCTTTTTTGGCGATGAGGAAGAAGCCTTCCAGAAACTGCGCGCTGGTTTCCAGGCTGATTTGGCCCATCCGTGCTCTCAAAGCGTATCGCGCTGGAAAGATGCCGGTTTGATCAAGCCAATGGATGCCAAGCGTATCGATAATTTCGCGGACCTGAATCCTGGTCTGCGCGACATGCCCGGCTTTGTCGAAGGCGATAAAGTTTGGATGCTGCCGATCGATTGGGGGAACACCGCGCTGACCTATCGCACCGACCTGATCAAAGAATCCGAAGTTCAATCCCTGAAGGCCTTCGCCAATCCGAAGTTTCAGGGCAAGGTCTCTATCGGTGACAATGTGGATGACGCCTATGCGCTGGCCTTTCTTGCGACCGGCGTGACGGATTGGACCAAGGCCACTGACGAGCAGTTTAAAGCCGCCTCTGACTTCCTGCGCGAAGTGCACAAAAATGTCCGCTTCTATTGGCAGGATGGTGCAACCCTGGCGCAAGCCATGGCTTCGGGTGAGGTTTCCCTGGCCTGGGCGTGGAATGAAACGCCGGTTCGTCTGCAGGCTGAAGGGCATCCGGCTGCGATGAAACGGGATACGGATGAAGGACTTTCCACCTGGGTCTGCGGGTATTCCATGATGGAGAATGGCGGCGGCAGTGAGGACAAGGCCTATGCATTCCTGAATGCTTGGCTGTCTTCACAGACTGCAGATTATCTGGTCAATGCCTGGGGCTATGGTCATTCCAACCAAACGGCTATGAATGCAATGGATCAGGCAACATTGGCCAGCATGGGCTATGACAATGTCGATTCCTTCCGGGATAAGACCTTGTGGCAAGCCCCGGTTCCGGCCGAATTGCGCGAAAAGATGATTGCTGAATTTGAACAGATCAAGGCTGGGTTCTAATCCATTCCTGGTTTGTGTGGTTAAATTGAAATTGCTGTGGGCGCGAAGGGATCATACCCTTTGCGCCCATAGTCTTTTGGGAGAGGACAATGCTGGATGACGATTTAAACTATGATGATCGCCACATCGCCTTTCTGGAGGCTTTGTGGGGTGAGGGATTCCTGAGCCCTGGCGGACCGGAAGAAGTGGCGCGCATTCTGGCCGGGCTGGATCTTACCGGTAAGACCATTGTGGATGTCGGCAGCGGCGCAGGCGGCATTACAATTGCCCTGGCCGGGCAATATCAGGCGGGCAAAGTCATCGGGCTGGATGTGGAAGAACCCGTCTGTGCCCATGCCAGACGTCGTGTTGCCGATGCGGGATTGACGGAGCGCGTCGAAATCCGCCAGGTCACACCGGGCCCTTTTCCCCTGCCCGATGCCTCTGTTGATATCGTTTTCAGCAAGGATTCCATCGTCCACATTCCCGACAAGCACGCCTTAGCACAGGATGCCTTTCGCGTGCTGCGCTCTGGCGGCTGGTTCGCCGCCTCGGACTGGTTGATATCCCATGACGGCGACCCCAGCCCGGAAATGGCCGCCTATATCGCACAGGAAGATTTGGGGTTCGGCATGGCCTCTCCCTCCCGCTATCGGGACGCCCTGGCTGCGGCTGGATTCGTCGACATTCAATTGACCAATCGGAATCCCTGGTATCGGGATGTCGCCAAAGAGGAACTGGCGCGTCTGGTCGGTCCCGAACGCCAAAAGTTTGAGGCGACCCTTGGCGCAGAGGACCTACAGGGTATGATCAATACCTGGGAGGCGATGCTGGTTGTTTTGGACTCTGGCGAACATTGCCCGCATCATTTCCGGGCGCGGAAACCACACTAAAGCTTGCTGACAGCCTCTACGGCGATCCACAGGCCTAGCGCTGCTGTCGCTGTTCCGGTGACCGATTGCAGGCCCCGATGTGTCCAGGTCATCGCGCGGGCCGACCAGGCCAGAGGCACGGCCATAAGGGAGGACAGCAAGGCCATTCCCACAAGAGAGCCAACGCCAAACAAAGCAATATAGGCGAAGCTAAGCGCACTGGATTGCATCCCAGCCGCGGTCACGACCAACAGAGCCGCAGATCCCGCCATGCCATGGGTCATGCCGATCAACAAGGTGCGCCAGGGCAATCCCGCCGGGTGGCCGTGATCATGTTTCGGGGCATGTACTTCCTGGGGATGTGTGTCCTGAACCGGAAGGGCATCCTTCGCATGGGAATGGGCGTGTAGGTGAACGGTGCCGTCCTGGTGACGGTGGCGATGAAAATGCAGCCGATCGCGCGCAAGCCGATAAATCACCTGCCCCCCCAACATAACCAGCATTCCCCCGACCAGAACCTCCAAAAGGGTGGAAAACCGGTCTGGCAGGGCCGCGCCGAACAGGATCGCACCGCCTGCGATGACGATCAGGGTCAGACAGTGACCAAAGCCCCAGATAACCCCGTGTCGCACGATGCGCCCAACGGAACGCTCCCGCGTGGCGATACAGGACACCGCAGCGACGTGATCGGCCTCAAGCGCGTGCTGCATGCCGATCAACAGCCCGACTGAAAGAATTCCTAACATGGATGAATGCTCCGATGGCCCCTGGTGACTGAATTCGTCAGGGGCTATGACCTTTCCCCGGAACAAGGCTTCGGGTCAAGTGCGAAGCAGTGGGATGTGAAAGTTTATGCGGGCAGAACCGCCGTTGCTTCAATTTCGACCTTTGCCCGGTCTTCAACCAAGGCAACAACCTGGACCATGGTCATGGCTGGGAAATTTTTCCCTAAAGTCTCACGATAGGCCTCGCCCACTTCTTTCAAACGGGCAAGATATTCGCGTTTGTCCGTCACAAACCATGTCAGACGCACCAGATGTTCCGGTCCCGCGCCGGCTTCCGCCAGGATCGCAACGATGTTCTTCAAGGTCTGGCGGACCTGTTCAATGAAATCATCACTTTCAAAGACCTGATCGCCGGTCCAACCGATCTGACCGCCCAGGAACAGGGTACGCCCTGCTGGTGCTTCGATGCCATTGGCATAACCAGAGGCTTTCTTCCAGGTGCTGGGATGTAATTTCTGATGCATGATCGGTTTCCTTACCCTAATTGCTGACGTCTATTCTGGTGCGTTCCAGGCCTGCGCGTAAATCATCCGGAAATGGGGTTGGCTTCATCACATTGATGTCGACATGCACCAGGACCTGTTGTCCCGACAGGCGCAACCCATCGGGTCCATGAATTTCAAACCGCGCCGTCAGGCTGGACCCACCCAGTTTTTCAATGCCATATCGAAAGGTCACAACATCGCCCAGGCGGCTGGGTTTCTTGAAGTCCGCCTGCAGGGAAACTGTTGGAATGCCGCTGTGGCGCTCCCCATGCAATTGGGCGAAAGAAACCCCCAGGAAATCCTCGAACCATTCCTCAACAACATTGTTCAACATTTCAAAATAGCGGGGATAAAAAACAATGCCCGCCGGGTCGCAATGTTCAAACAGAATTTTGCGCGTTGTCTCAAAAGCTGGCATCGGTATCCTCTTTTCTGTTGCGCAGAGTGTCGGGCTTGAGAGAAAATATTTCAAGCTTAAAATGTTTTTGCAAAGGAGTTTCAGAATGCAGTTTTTAACCGTGAATGGGTGCACCCATCATTATCGCCTGACTGTGCCGGAAACGGCCGGGGAGGATGCTCCGGTTGTCGCCTTTGCAAACTCATTGGGAACGGATTTCAGGATCTGGGACGGTGTCACTGACCGCCTGCCCCAGACCGTGCGGACCTTGTGCTATGACATGCGCGGTCACGGTTTGACGGCCCTGTCGGATGGTCCGGTCAGCATTGAGGCACTGGCAGATGATTTCATTGCCCTGTTGGATGCGCTGGACATTTCGACCGTCCATATGGTTGGTCTTTCCGTCGGGGGCATGGTCGCCCAAAGCGTTGCTGCGAAGGCCCCGAACCGCATAGCAAATCTTGTCCTGTGTGATACGGCCCATAAGATCGGCAGCCCGGATGTCTGGAATCCCCGCATCGCCGCTGTCCAGAAGGATGGCATGTCTGCCATTGCTGAAGCTGTGCTGCTGCGATGGTTTGACCCCAATTTCAAGGCGGCAAGCCCGGAGATCTATGACGGCGCCTGGGCGATGCTGACCCGTATCCCGGCACGGGGCTATATGGACCTGTGCGCCGCCATTCGCGATGCGGACCTGACGGAATCAACTGCACAGATAGAGGCGAAAACCCTATGCCTGTGCGGCAGTGCCGATCTGGCAACCCCACCGGAACTGGTCAACGCCCTGGCGGACCTGATGCCCAATGCCCGCTATGAAGTAATTAATCAGGCAGGCCATCTCCCCTGTCTGGAAAAACCCGACATGGTGGCACAGAAGATTATAGATTTTCTGAAAATCTAGGGACCCTGAACGACCTGCCCAACAGACATAGTCAATTCCTCCTCTCCCCTTTGAGGTGGGGGGAGCCGCATATTTTTCTCCTCCTCCCTTGAGGGGGGAGCCCCATATTTTACCCCTCCCCCCTTGAGGGGGGGAGGTTGGGAGGGGGGTGCTCTCTCCTCCGCAATCCAGTCTGATGCAGGCGAAGGCCTTGCGGCCTTGTCNCCCCCACCCCANCCCTCCCCCCTAAAGGGGGAGGGAGCAAACAAAGGCGTCCTCTCCCCTCAAGGGGGACTGCGAAACAGACATTACAAATTTAGATCAATCCAACCCCAGGACATCCCGCATGGAATACAAACCATAGGGCTGGCTGTGGGCCCAGCGGGCGGCGCGCAGGGCACCGGCGGCGAAGACCTGACGGCTGGAGGCTTTGTGGCCGATCTCGATACGCTCACCCTCTCCAGCAAACATCACTGTATGGTCACCGACAACATCGCCACCGCGCAAGGTGGCATAGCCAATCGTCCCTTCTTTGCGCGCGCCGGTATGACCCTGGCGGGCATAAATGGCGGCGGCATCATGATCCACGCCACGCCCTTTGGCAGCGGCCTTCCCCAGGCCCAGCGCGGTCCCGGAGGGCGCATCCACCTTGTGGCGATGGTGCATTTCCAGAACCTCGATATCATAATCGGGGCCCAGAACAGCGGCGACCTTTTCCGTCAATGCCATCAGCAAGGTCACCCCAACAGACATATTGGGGGCATAGACCACCGCAGAATGGCGCGACGCCAATTCCAAAGCCGCTTCATCTTCCTTTGAAAGCCCGGTCGTGCCGACAATATGGGCGGCATTGGCCTGGGCGCAGAGGCGGGTATGCTCTACCGTCGCAGCGGGCGTCGTGAAATCAATCACGGCATGGGCGCGGGCGATCACCGGGGCAGGATCATCCTCGATCACAACGCCCAAGGCCTTGATCCCGGCAAGACTGCCAGCGTCTTCACCGATATGGGGGGAGCCTTCACGGTCCGTCGCCCCAATGACATGACAGCCCTCGGTCGCGGTCACTTCGCGCACCAGCATCTGCCCCATGCGACCCCCGGCCCCCATGATCGCAATGTTCAGAATCCCGTCAGACATTCCAGAACCTCCCATTCCCAATAAAACCGGCTCCCTTTAGACGGAAATCCAGCCGATTGGTCAAGGGCGCACGCAGTTGGTATTACTCCGTCAGATCATCCCAGAATTCTTTGACCTTGGTGAAGAATCCGTCGGTTTCAGGGCTGGTGTTTTTGCCTTTGCCCTCGTCGCGGAATTCTTTCAGCAGTTCTTTCTGCCGTCGGGTCAGGTTCATCGGGGTTTCGACCGCCAGTTCGATATACATATCGCCGCGATTCTGGGTGTGCAGGACCGGCATGCCCTTGCCGCGCAGGCGGAAGCGCTGGGCGGTTTGTGTGCCTTCCGGCACCTTCACCTTGGCGCGGCCCCCTTCGATGGTGGGGACTTCAATTTCCCCGCCCAGGGCAGCGTCGGCCATGCTGATCGGCACACGGCAGAACAGGTTCTCACCTTCCCGCTGAAACAATTTATGGGGTTTGATTGACAGGAAGATGTACAAATCCCCCGGTGGCGCGCCGCGCAGGCCCGCCTCCCCTTCGCCGGTCAGGCGAATGCGGGTGCCTTCCTCAACCCCTTTCGGGATGTTGACGCTAAGCGACTTGTCCTTGTGCATGCGCCCGGAGCCGGAGCATTTCTTGCAGGGCTTATCAATAACCTGGCCTTGCCCCTGACAGGTCGGGCAGGTGCGTTCGATGGTAAAGAAGCCCTGGCTGGCGCGCACCTTGCCATCGCCGCCACAGGTACCACACGTGACAGGCTTGGCCCCATCTTCTGCGCCATTTCCGTCGCAGACATCACAGGTGACAGCCGTTGGAACCTTGATTTCAACCGTGCGGCCCTTGAAGGCATCTTCCAGAGCAATTTCCAGGTTAAAGCGCTGATCCGCACCGCGCGACGCGCGCTGGCCGCCACGACCGCGACCACCGCCACCGCCCATGAAATCGCCAAACATTTCTTCGAATATGTCGGTAAAACCGCCAAAGCCAGCCCCAGCCTGACCACCGCGACCGCCCATTCCGCCCTGTTCAAAGGCTTCATGGCCAAAGCGATCATAGGCCGCGCGCTTTTGTTCGTCTTTGAGGACCTCATAGGCCTCTCCGACTTCCTTGAACTTCGCTTCCGCTGCTGCATCACCGGGATTGCGATCCGGGTGATACTGCATGGCGAGCTTGCGATAGGCCTTTTTCAGCTCGTCCGCGGACGCGCCTTTCTGGACCCCAAGCGTTTGATAAAAATCAGCCTTAGACATAACCCTCTCCCCGTATAGGGTGAGGCCCCGCCGCGATCAAGCGACGGGGCCTTTTCCCGTGTGATGGTTAGGATTTGTCTTTCTTGTCGTCGTCGACTTCTTCGAAGTCGGCGTCAACGACAGTTTCTTCCTGGCTACCGGCAGAAGGCCCATCAGAGCCCATATCCCCGTCGCCGCCTTCAGCCTGGGCCGCCTTATACATGGCTTCGCCCAGCTTCATGGATGCCTGTGCAACGGCGTCAGTCTTGGCCTTGATGTCTTCGACATCATCGCCGTCCTTGGCTTCCTTCAAGGCCGCAATCGCATCTTCGATCGCCTGCT
The DNA here is from genome assembly GCA_002696645.1 of Rhodospirillales bacterium. Taxonomy (GTDB): domain Bacteria; phylum Pseudomonadota; class Alphaproteobacteria; order UBA8366; family Aestuariispiraceae; genus Pacificispira. The sequence continues at coordinate 8,634 of NZSA01000055.1, forward strand.
TTTCATCCCCGGACAGGGCGTCGCCATGATCGGCCAGAGCCTTTTCCGTGGTGTGAATTGCGCTGTCTGCGGCATTGCGCACTTCAACCAGGGCGCGGCGTTGCTTGTCACTGTCAGCGTTGGTTTCGGCATCCTTCACCATCTGCTCGATCTCATCATCTGAGAGACCGCCAGAGGCCTGGATGCGGATCTGCTGTTCCTTGCCCGTGCCCTTGTCTTTCGCAGACACGTTGACGATGCCGTTGGCGTCGATATCAAACGTGACTTCAATCTGGGGCATGCCACGCGGTGAGGGCGGAATACCGACCAGGTCGAACTGACCCAACAGCTTGTTATCCGCCGCCATTTCCCGTTCACCCTGGAAGACGCGGATCGTCACGGCAGACTGATTGTCTTCCGCCGTGGAGAAGACCTGCGATTTCTTGGTCGGGATCGTCGTGTTGCGGTCGATCAAACGGGTAAACACACCGCCCAGGGTTTCGATACCCAGCGACAGCGGGGTCACGTCCAGCAACAGCACGTCTTTCACGTCGCCCTGCAGAACGCCTGCCTGAATGGCCGCGCCGATGGCAACCACTTCATCGGGGTTCACGCCGCGATGCGGGTCTTTGCCGAAGATTTCCTTAACCGTTTCGATCACCTTGGGCATGCGGGTCATACCGCCAACCAGGATGACTTCATCGATCTCAGAGGCTTTCAGCCCGGCATCTTTCAACGCGGCCTTACATGGGCCAACGGTGCGCTTGACCAGGTCGCCAACCAGGCTTTCCAGCTTGGAGCGGCTGATCTTGATGTTCAGGTGCTTCGGACCAGAAGCGTCCGCCGTGATAAAGGGCAGGTTCACATCGGTCTGTGTGGACGAAGACAATTCAATCTTCGCTTTTTCAGCGGCTTCCTTCAAACGCTGCAGCGCCAGCTTGTCGGTGCGCAGGTCGATGCCTTGCTCTTTTTTGAACTCATCCGCCAGATAGTCGATGATGGATTGGTCAAAGTCTTCCCCGCCCAGGAACGTATCCCCGTTGGTGGATTTCACTTCGAACACGCCATCGCCGATTTCCAGAACCGACACGTCAAACGTCCCACCGCCCAAGTCATAGACAGCGATCGTGCCAGAACCCTTCTTTTCCAGGCCATAGGCCAGGGCAGCGGCAGTCGGCTCGTTGATGATGCGCAGCACGTCAAGGCCTGCGATCTTACCCGCATCCTTGGTCGCCTGGCGCTGGCTGTCATTAAAGTAAGCCGGGACGGTAATCACCGCCTGATCAACGGTTTCGCCCAAATAGCTTTCGGCGGTTTCCTTCATTTTCTGCAAAATCATCGCAGAGATTTGGGACGGAGCGTATTTTTCGCCACGCACTTCAACCCAGGCATCGCCGCCATCGGCTTTGATGATCTTGAAGGGGGCGTTCTTGATGTCTTTTTTGACTTCTGCATCGCTGAAGCGGCGCCCGATCAGACGTTTGATCGCATACAGCGTGCTTTCCGGGTTGGTCACAGCCTGGCGCTTAGCAGCCGGGCCGACCAGACGTTCGCCGTCTTCGGTGAACGCGACCATAGACGGCGTCGTGCGCGCGCCTTCGGCATTTTCAATAACCTTTGCATTGGACCCTTCCATCACTGCGACGCAGGAATTTGTGGTGCCCAAGTCAATACCAATTACTTTACCCATTGTTTACCTCCAGTGTTAAGCGGACATCACCAAGCCTGATTCCAGCGCTTCCTAGATGCCCCTTCAGAAATGTGATCGGATCGCCTTTAATTGTGACGCCGTGGTTAAGACTTCAAGGGGGTATATAGGGACACCGACCCGGTGCTGCAACCGCCAGAAATTGCAGATACGCCCCCCTGAAATAGATTTCGGGGGCTAATCCGGCTTTGCAACGGCACCAAAGGACTCTGCCCCATCCCATTCCCAGGGCGGCGGATCGCCATAGCTTTCCGCCATGTGATCGACAAAGGCCCGGACTTTTGGCGACAGATTCCGCCGATCCGAGTAAACCGCCAGAATATCAGATCCTTCATCGGCGTGATCCGGTAACACCCGCACCAGCCGTCCAGCGCGCAGATCCGGTCCGATCAGATAGGTTGAAAGACGCGAAATGCCAATCCCGGCCAGGGTCGCGTGATAGACGGCATCGGCGCTGTTTGCTTCGAAATTTCCCTTCACCCGATAGATCTTCGGGCCCGTAGGTGTGGTGAACTGCCAGTCATTCCATCGCGCGACCGTCGACAGGGTCAGACAATTATGCGCGGCCAGATCATCGGGAGTTTCAGGAATGCCATGCGCGGCGATATAGTCTGGCGCAGCACAGAAAACCCGGCGATTGGGGGCCAGCTTGCGCACCACCAGCGTGTCATCGTCAATCTGTTCCGTAAATCGAATGGCAACGTCGACCTGCTCTGCGACAAAATCAATCGGGCGGTCAGACAGTTCCAGCGCCACCCGCACATCCGGGTTTTTTTCCAGAAAGAGCGGCAGCAAAGGGAGTAGCTGCATTTTGCCGAATGCCACCGTGGATGCGACCCGTAATGTCCCCTGCGGATGGCTGCCCAGGGACACGATAGCCGCTTCTGCATCGGCAACTTTGGTCGATATCTCGACACAGCGGTCGTAAAAGACTTTTCCTTCTTCAGTCAAAGACATGCGCCGCGTGGATCGGTTCAGCAGGCGCACCCCCAGGCGGTCTTCCAACTGGCTGATCTGTTTGCTGATGGCAGAGGGGGTCAGGCCCTGACGACGTGCGGTCGCAGAAAACCCGCCATCTTCGACGACTTTAGCGAATAACAACATCTGCGGGGCGATATCCATCTATTTGTTCCTACAATGCACAAGGGATTTGAGGCATACCCAACTTCACAAGGTGCTTTCTTTGTACCATCTTATTGTGCAGTGCAATATGAAAATTGTGCATTGCAATACAAACCGCAACTCTCTGAGGAGCACCAAATTATGAGCACGCCAAACCCTGACTTAGACTACGAACCGATTGATTATGACGAAGTAATGCGCATGGCCCACGAAGGCCGCCGACTGCAAAGCATCGCCCTTCGGGACATGATCGTACGGGGCTTTAAAAGCCTGATGCATGTTCTGCACATTGACAATGCCCTGTCCGCCAAAGCCAGTCGTTAAAGGTTGGAGCTTGGGCTTACCGGCCCAGCAATAAGGCGGACCAGCCGTCCCGCCGCTGTTTGGCGCGCAGGCTGAAGCCTTGCATACGATACGCGCCCAGGACCATCGCTTCCTGCTGAACCAGCAGGCCTGACAGAATGATCAGTCCACCCGGTGCTGTCGCGCGGATGATGTCGCGCGACAGCAACATCAGGGGGCGCGCCAGAATATTGGCGACAATCAGGTCATAGGGGCCGCCCTGGCGGATGACCGGATGCCCTAGACCATTGGCCGTGGTCAGGCGCAAATGGGGCGGCAGGATACCATTGATCTGACCGTTTTCCCGCGCCACACGCACCGCTTCTGGATCAATGTCACTGCCGACGACGCGGGCCTGATGAAGCGTTTTACACAACGCCATCGCCAGAATCGCCGTTCCACAGCCCAAATCCAGGGCGCGACCGGGGCGGATTCCCATGCGCAGCAGGTAATCAATCATCACCAGACAGCCCCATGTTGTGGCATGGGTTCCTGTGCCAAAGGCGGTCCCGGCATTCACGACCAGGGGAACCGACCCGGCAGGAATGGGGTCTTCATGAAATTCCTGATGCACAAAAAACCGCCCGGCACGGATCGGCTGGAAGCTTTTTTGATTTTCGGCAACCCAATCGATATCGGGTAAGGGCGCAACAATGGGATCTGGATTTGTAATACCAGCCTGTTGCGCTGCCGAAATCAGTCGGGGCTCCAAATCTGCCATGGGCGGCAGGCCATCGGTATAGAATTCCAGCGACCACTTGGGGCCGCCTTCCCATTCAAAGGCGGCGGTTCCCAAGGCATAGTCTTCCACCGCTTCCTGAAAGGGGAAAACCGAAGCCTCATCGGGCAGGATCAAAATCGTTTTGTATATTGGCATAGCGTCTCCATAGCCCCGCAACAGCCTATCGGCAAGTGCTCTGGCGTGTCCGACGCTCCAATTTCAAAACATCCCGCCATTGTCCGGCCATTGGTCCATAAGGCATGATACCTGCCCCTCTTTGGCGCCCCATACACCGAAACCCATGGGCGGCATGCAGGATCAGGCTTGCCTTGTTTTCCGGGAAAATACCAGCGGTCAGACTCCACAGCCCCGCCGCGTCGCTGGCAGACACCAGGGCCGCCATCAGCGCATGACCAACCCCCTGCCCACGGGCCTTTTCCGCGATATAGATCGATACTTCGCAAATGCCCCGATAAATCGGCCGGACAGAGGTGGGGGAAAGCACGGCAAACCCCTGAATGTCACCATCGCCAGACTGCGCCACCAGCCGAGGATGCGGCAGTTTCCCAGCAGAGAACCCCGCCCAATCCCCAGGATGGTCCTGAAATGTCGCGTGGCCTGTCGCGATGCCCTGGGCGTATAAATCCAGCACCTTTGCTCCATCTGCGTCTTCCATTGGGCGAATTTTCCCGGCAAAGGGGCGATGGGGCAAGGGCCCCGCCAGGTCCTTCAAATCACAGACATTGCCGAACAAATCACCCTCGCTGGCGATCAGATCCAGGGCGCGATCATGATCGTCCATTTCCAGCGCCGCACAGCAATCCGCGACGGTCAGGCATTCATACCCCAAATCCACTGCCGCCCGCAGGGTCGATTGCACGCAACAGGACGTGGTAACGCCACACAGTATCAGATGGGTGATCCCCTGACTGTTCAGATAGGCGTGCAGATCGGTGCTATAAAAGGCGCTGAATCCCGGCTTATCGATGACGGTTTCTGTCGGTTCAGGCTGAAGATCGGCAATGAAATCATGACCCGGCTGACCCCGGATCAGAAACCGCCCCAGTGGTCCATCTGAAATTGCCCCCGGGCTCTTCATCCCATACCGGACGCGTTTCGCCGGGTGCATATCAGACAGGTCGGGCGCATAGCCTTCCCGTGTATGTATCAGGCACAGGCCTTGTGCCCTGGCCCAGTCACTCAGCCTGCGGATACGCGGTACGATGGCGCGCAACAACGCCGGATCATCGCCTAACGCCGCACACATACCGTCCGGATCGATAAAATCCCGCTGCATATCGATCACCAGAAGCGCGGTACGACCGGCTGGCAGGCTGAATTCTTGATTGCCGCGGCACGAAATTCGCAGATCTGGGGTCAGTTTTGGGGCTCCTCAACGCTGGTATCCAGCTCATCCTCAAGCTGCTGTGGTGTTTCCGCCCCTATGACATGGCGCGCAATATCATATCCAAAGCCCTGACGCCCCAAGGCGGCAAGATCTTTTTCGCGGGCTTCTTCCCGGCCATCCCGCCGCCAGGGTCCAAGCCGGCGCCGTCTGGCATATTGAACCGCCGCGCGCAGATCCAGATCAGGACCGACCTCTTCCCGCAAGGCCTCCAGGGCGACCCCAACGGTATCCCCGTCCACGCCTTTTACCGACAGGGTCTGTTGGATTGCCCTGGTGGATTTACCCTGCCGATGCAAACTGGCGGATCGTCCCAGGGCATAAGCCGTATCATCCAGCAGACCGGACGATTGATAGCGCTGGATCAAATCATCCACCGAATCCGCCAAGGCCTGACTGTCAGTGCCATGCAATTGCGCAGATCGAAGAACACGGCGCATCAGCACCCGACGAAGATTCTCCGCACTGGACGCATAGCGTTCCAGATAATGTAAGGCGATTTTTCCCAGGCGTTCCGGCGTAACCGGTTTTGGGCCGGATTGTTTTCCACCCGCGCTTTTTCGATCTTTTGCGGCTGTGTTGCGCGCTATACTGTTTTTCTCATCCATAGCGAAAGCCTATCAGAGAATCTGCAAGATCCCCAAGGATCAGATAATCAAAGATCGGTAGCCTATTATAGCAAAACCCCCGAACAACCCTATCAGGCTCATCCGGGGGTCAAACTGAAGACCAAATCTGTTACAGATGATTACGCCGCGTGGCTGGTGGCCGATGGTTCTGTTAACAGTCCATACAGCGCATCGGACCGGTCCGAACCCCGCAGTTTTTCACAAATGTCCCGATCCCGCAGCAAACGCGACACCCGGGCCAGCGCCTTCAGGTGATCCGCACCCGCTTCAATCGGGGCCAGCAGGGCAAAGATGATATCAACCGGCTGGTCATCAATTGCATCGAAATCAATGGATTTCGCCAGGCGCGCAAAGATCCCGACCGGATGTTCGATCCCCTGCAACTTGCCGTGCGGGATGGCAATTCCATGCCCTACGCCTGTCGTGCCCAAACGCTCCCGCTCCAGGAGGGTGTCAAAAATCGCCCGCTCATCCAGGCCCGTTATGGAAGCCGCCCGGCGCGCAATTTCTTGTAAGGCTTGTTTCTTTGACGTGACGTTCAGTTTTTCAATCACTGCATCGGCAGACAAAAGATCACACAATTCCATGACAGTTCGCTCTGTTTCGTTTGTTTGACCACACGACCAACTGCACAAAATAGCGCACCCGCCATGTGGGTCCATGATTGCCAGGGGTTTTAAGCACCCAACTTGCCAATTAAAAGCCCTTTTACGTCAGAACCTGTTCAATTTGCCACCCAACCGGCGCCAGACAGCAGGATTCACGTACCCAAAACAAGCACCAGACTGATTACACACCAAACTGACTACACGCCAAGCGGGTTATTCTCCAGACAAACTTGTCACCAGCCTTGCCATGCACCAGCCTGGCCATGCGCCGGACTGGCTACGCACCCGACTGGGGATCGACCCAGCCAATATTCCCATCCGGCCGGACATAGACCATATTGATCCGCCCATTCTTCGTATTTCGAAACATATACGCTGAATGGCTGGCCAAATCCATCCGCATTGTTGCTTCCCCAACGGTCATACTTTCGACCTCTGTTGGCATTTCCGCAACGATGATTGGTTCATCCTGCTCGTTCGATTCATCCTCTTTCGGCTCTGGTTCTGCCTGCAACACATATTGCAGCGCGGGCAAGGCATCTGCCGTGCTGAGGCGCCCTTTGTGATCGCGCAAACGACGTTTGTACCGGCGCAATCGTTTGGTTACGTGTTCGGTTGCTTCTTCCAATGCCCCATATGCGTCATTTCCGGCACCATGGGCATGCACCAAAACGCGCTTGGACACATGGACCTGGATATCGGCGGCAAACCGTCCGCCATCCTTGGAAATGGTGACGGTCGCATCCGTCGTGTTGTCAAAATACTTCCCAATCGCATCGGGCAGCGTGGTGTCGATATGCGTGCGCAGCGCATCGCCAATATCAACCTGTTTACCTTTGATGGAGAGTTGCATAGTGGGTCCGTTACCCTTTCACGGTTCTGATCGCGCCGTATAACCGGCGACTGATTTTGACGGCCCGCGTATCGAAGAGACCCGATACTGACTGGGCCATCCTTTGATTGAGAATGCTACTGCGAAATCACATCGCCCTGCATCTTATTTTTTTCATATTATGCATTTGGTTTGGCAGGTGCCGCTTTACAACGGGCATCCAATAACGAGAAATCAGAAAATTGAATTTTTATGTTAAGGCCCCTATTGCGGAGCCAAAAACAGATCAATCTATTGATTTAATTCAATAAATTTTAACTTACAAACTGGCACGCTTCTGTCGTCTACGTTGTACTGAAGATGCAATTTTCATCGCCTCACGGTATTTTGCTACCGTTCTTCGGGCAATATCAATTCCATCAGCATTCAGCAGTTCCACCAGCCGATCATCTGATAAAACGGCGTTTGGTAGCTCTGCATCGATCAAAGTCCGTATCCGGTGCCGCACGGTTTCCGCAGAATGCGTATCACCTGTCGTGCCCGCAATCGCGGTGGTAAAGAAATATTTCAGCTCAAACAAGCCACGTGGGGTCGACATATACTTGTTGGAGGTAACCCGACTGACCGTTGATTCGTGCATCTCAATGGCTTCTGCAATATCGCGCAGAATCAGGGGCTTCAAATGGCCCACGCCATGATGCAGAAAGGCGGATTGCTGACGGACTATTTCCGTTGAAACTTTAAGGATCGTGGTGGCGCGCTGTTGCAGGCTTTTTACCAACCAATTGGCCGTGTGGAATCGCTCGGCAACAAAATCACGGGCTTCCTTGTCGCGGGTCCCCTTCGCGACACGGGCATAATAACGCTCGTTGACCAGGACTTTCGGCAGGGAATCCTGGTTAAGCTCTATCGTCCAATCCCCATCGGGCGCGACCTTGACGATGACATCAGGGATCACCGTCTGCGATGGCTCAAAACCATATTCTGCCGCCGGTCGCGGGTTCAGGGACCGAATTTCCGCAACCATATCGGTCAGATCTTCTGAATCGACGCCACAGATTTTCAACAGTTTCGATACTTCCTGCCGTGCCAGAAGGTCCAGATTGTCCAACAGCGCCGCCATGGCAGGATCATAGCGGTTCTGATCTTCCAATTGCAGCCGCAGACATTCCTTTAGATCCCGCGCGAAAATGCCGGGCGGATCAAAGCGCTGCATTTGCAGCAGAACCGCTTCGACTTCTGTGGCATCACATCCCAGGCGCTGGGCGACATCTTCCAAATCATCTGTGAATCGCCCATTTTCATCCAGTGAATCAACAAGATATCGCCCGATCAGGCGTTCCCGTGGGGATCCAAGATCAACCTGGATCTGCTCTTCCAAATGCTCCGTCAGGGTACGACCGCGGCTGAGCGTCGCTTCCAGGTCAGGCAGGTCTTCATCTGCCCCCCGTCTGGAAAAATCAGTGCCGCCACTGGATGCGGTATAGGCCCCGCCTGGCTCAACACCAGGCCCCGCGATCTCGCCATCATAATTGTTGGAATAATCTGTATCCAGCGGGCTTTCAGCCCCAGCGCCAGGCATCGCGTCGGGGGATAGCAGATCGGCGCTATCCGTGCGCGACACATCGCCCTGCGCGACATCCTCCTGCGGCCCGCCTTCTTCACGCCCGGCGGAAAGCCCTTCGTCGCGCTCCAGCATCGGGTTTTGTTCCAACTCGGTCTCGACATAGGCAGCCAGATCCATGCTGGAAAGCTGCAACAGCTTGATCGCCTGTTGCAATTGCGGCGTCATCACCAGACTTTGGCTCTGCCGCAGGTCCAAACGTTGGGTTATCGACATTCCCCGCCCCCACAGCCCCGCTACAAGGAGAAGCGGTCCCCGAGGTAAACCCGCCGCACCTCCTGATTTGCGACGATTTCATCGGGGGTCCCCTCCATCAAGACACTGCCATCGTGCAGAATGTATGCGCGGTCCACGATATCCAGCGTTTCACGGACATTGTGATCGGTGATCAGAACCCCGATCCCCCGATCCTTCAAATGACTGACCAATTGTCGGATGTCGCGCACGGCAATCGGATCAATCCCGGCCAGCGGTTCATCCAACAGAACGAAATTCGGCTGACTGGCCAGCGCGCGGGCGATTTCCAACCGGCGGCGCTCCCCCCCGGACAAGGCAATCGCCGGTGTCCGCCGCAAGTGGCTGATCGAAAATTCCGCCATCAGCGCATCCAATGTCGCATCGCGTTTTTCGCGATTCTTTTCGATCAGTTCCAATACCGCCATGATATTCTGTTCCACCGTCAATCCGCGAAAAATCGAAGATTCCTGTGGCAGATACCCGATTCCCAATCGTGACCGGCGATACATCGGCAATTCAGTGATATCCGCGCCATCCAGCATGATCTGCCCATAATCAGCGGCGATCAGCCCAGTGACGATGTAAAAGCACGTTGTCTTCCCCGCGCCATTGGGTCCCAACAGACCGACCGCCTCCCCCCGCTGCACCCGCAGGGAGACATCCCGCAAAACCGGGCGTTTCTTGAACTGTTTGCCCAAGGATGTGACGACCAGCCCTTCATTCTTCGTGATCAGTACCGGTTTCGTGGGCCGGGGCCGGGCGGCCTCACGCTCCAGCGACACTACGGCAGATTTAGGGGCGTCCCCATCCACCCGAGCCTGAACCGGGGGAACAGTATCGCGCCGGTCCGTATCCAGGCGACGCTCTGCTGGTTTAGGCGTTTCCGTGCGTCCTGCTGCCGGATCCTCCCTAAGACGGGGGCGGGGCGGCTCCGGCAGGTCGCTGAAATCGATCGGCTTGCGGCCTTCTGTCTTCGAATCCGGCCTGATAGATGCGTCCGGCTTTGAGGAAGCCGATGCGTCGACCTGCTTTTGCTGAACGGGCGGAACGGATGTCTCTTTCCCTTCCGCAGGCGATGTCCTTTGCGGCGGCACAGAGGTATCTGAGGAAACCGGGCGGCGCAAAACAGGGGTTGCCTGAACCCGAATAACCGGGGGCTCCGGTGATTTGAGTGAGATCGCCTGGGGTCTTACCTCCTGGGGTCTTACCTCCTGGGGTCTTACCTCCTGGGGTCTTGCAGAATCCGAGGGAGCCTGTTCCCGAGCCGGCGTCTGTGCCGGGGGGGCTTTTGCATCCGGGGTCTTTGCGGGCGCGGAGCTCAGCACGCGGTGCGGCACATCTTCCCGTGACGGCAAAGGAGGCGGCTCAGTCGGGCGCAGAGGCGGCACAGATGTCGGGCGGCGAAGCGGCGGTGGCTGGCGACCAAAATTTGCGCCAACGCCAGGACGCGTGGCCGACAGATCCGATCCGTCTGCTGGACCCAAACGCGGCTGACGCAATTGCGGTTCCGGGCGATGCTCGCCAGGGTCCCGCACCTGACTGGAACTCACATGCGGCGCAAATCTGGGAAACCGGTCTTTACGATCACCCTCGCGCTGCGTTGAGCCTTCACCCTCGCCGGCTGTGTTTTCATCATCTTCGCGATCGGCCATACGGAAATCCCGCGCCTTTCTGTTCCGCCCTATTTCGCGCATTCTGAGCGCTATTGAAGGAGTCTAAACGCATTCTTGCGATTCGCCAAGTCATGACAACGAATTTGGCACTGGAATTGCATAATTACTGCCATGAAGCGATTGGCACAGACCGTTTAATGGGTGCGGATACGCCCTATTGAGTCTGCAAAATCAATCCTTTAACCTTATCTCCTGCAGATTTACCCTGCAATGTGCTGCGCCCGGTCAGCATGTTTACCACCGCGCATTCGCCATTCAATTGGTTCGATCCACGGGTTATTTTGACTTTTCCACAAATTGTCGCCTTTTCCTCTGGCACATTATACACGCCTTCCTTCCCGGTCACGATATCGGTCGGGGTAGAGATATGAACGCCACTGGTGGCGTCAATTCGGGTCACGCGGGAGGACTGCCCCTCCTCCCCCGGTTCGATAAAGGCGGTCAACACACCGGCCTTCAAGCGCCGCTCGTTCTGGATAGCCAAAGCATTGCCGCGGGCCACGATAATCCGCTTTTCCTCCCAATATTCCATGCTTTCCTCCGCGGTGATCGTGCCGCGATCGGTGACGACCTGCAGATCCTTGCCGACCAGAACCGCAACCTTTTTATCCAGGTGATAAACCGCCTTATCGCCGAATGCTTCTGATCCATCCGACTTGATAATCACATTCCCTTCCGCATCCAGACGGAAAATAACCTGGCGACCGTCCTCTTCCCGATAATAGGCAACCAGCGTGTCGGCAATGACGGTAACCGTGCCCCGCTTTGCCGTCGCATTGCCATAGGCCCGATATTGTTGAAGATCGCGCAGCCATTCGATGCCGTTATCCGCCTCGATCTCAATCGCGCCGTCCTGACTGCCCGAAATCAGCCCCTCTTGCGCCCAACCAAAGCCCGGTGAAAAAAGCAGAATGCCTGCCGCCAGCAACAGGGCGTAAAAAATTGGGGTTGTGCGGATTGCCATCAGGTCGCCTGTCTTCGTCGGGTTCATCGTATATTAATCGGTATCATAGATTATCACGCGGGCCTTGCCGGTCAGTTGAACCTGTTCGCCACGGTTCATCAACTGAAAGCCTTCCGCTTCCAGATATCCGAAAGGGCCTTGTCCCTGAACAGGATCAAAACCAAACGCATTGCCCTGCAGCAGATCAAAGGTGGCACTCTCAGAATGAAACTCGTATCCCAGATCATGAAACAAATTGACCTTGCTGAATAATTCCAGCACCTGCGTCTCACGGTTCAGCGTCCCGGTTTCTGCCGTCACCAGGGCCCAACTGCCATCGCTCAGATTGATGTCGGCGCGCGGCTCTGTGAAATCAACCATGATGGCGTCCACATTGGCCTGTTGTACCGATTTCGCCGTCACCGTATAGCGCTGTCCATCCTCACTGATCCCGGCATAGCGGGCCTGACTAACTTCCATATGCTCGGTAATCAACTGACCGGCACCAGTCAGGGAATCGGTGATGCGATGGCCTTCCTGCTTCAGATAGGGCCAGGCGACAACCAGGGCAATCAAGGCCACCGCCACCGTTGGCAGCAACACTTTCAGCCAGCCAACCATACGGCCATAAGACTGGTTCAGCGTGCGGCGACCAATCGAAACAGGAATACTGGCCCCGCGAACCGGCGGCGTACTGGGCGGTGGGGTTGTCCCGGCATTGCTGTCAGCGCTCGCCATAGCGCTCGCATCCTTTTCCAATTCGATCAGTCCTGCAGGGTCGGGGTCAGGCGACACCGGCGCGCAAAAAGTCGTGAATATGCACGATCCCAACCGGCTTTTGCGCCTCGTCCACCACGAACATCGCGGTGATTTTGCGATCATTCATGATATTCAGCGCCTCAGCGGCGATCATCGTTGATGTGATCATGATTGGCCCCGCCGTCATCACCTTCGTCACCAACTGCTCTGCCAGATTGTTCGACATGTGGCGGCGCAAATCGCCATCGGTCACGATGCCGATCAACCCCCCTGCATCGTCCACAACACCGGTGCAGCCAAAATGTTTTGACGTGATGGTCAGGACGACCTCATCCATGCGGGCCTGTTGTTGGACCAGGGGAATATTCTCGCCGCGATGCATAAGGTCTGCGACCTTCAGCAATTGCCGGCCCAATTTGCCACCGGGGTGCAATACGCGAAAATCATTGGCGGTAAAGCCCTTGCGCGCCATCAAGGATACCGCCAGGGCATCGCCCATCGCCAGGGTCATCGTGGTCGATGTGGTCGGGGCCAGCCCGATCTCTCCTGCTTCGGGATGCTGGGGCAGAATCAGGGCGACATTTGCTGCCTCCGCAAGTGTGGAACCAGCGCGACCGGTGATGCCGATCATGGGGATCTGGAATCGTTTCACATGGCCGATCAGATCGCTCAACTCGTGGGTTTCGCCGGAATTGCTGATGGCGATAACCGCATCCCGCTCTGTGATCATGCCCAAATCGCCATGGCTGGCCTCGCCCGGATGCACGAACTGCGCTGGCGTTCCGGTCGACGCGAAGGTAGCGGCAATCTTGCGCCCGATATGGCCACTTTTTCCCATGCCGCTGACAATGATGCGCCCGGCGCGGTCGCCAACAGCGGTCACCCCCATCAATATATCCAGCGCCGAAATAAAGGCGCCGTTCAACTCCTCGGCCATATCGCTCAAGGCGGCGGCTTCGGCACGCAAGACCGCGCGACCCGTCGCCAGATCAGAGGCCGCCTGATCCGGGCTCGCCTGGGCATCCGACCTTAGGGCCTGTATAGCGTTTTGCATCGGGGTTACACCGGCTGTCATGATTACACGTCACTCTTCCTATGCTGACCCTTAGTAGGCCTCATTGCCTCAAGCCAGCCATAATTTGGGCTCGCGCGGTCAGGAATGCGCGAAAATATCTGTTTCGGCCCAACCCATCAGGTCTAATTTGGCCCGCACGGGCAGAAAATCAAAGCAGGCCTGCGCCAGTTCACTGCGCCCTTCACGAACGATCATGCCATCCAGCACCTCTTTGATCTGGTGCAGATACAGCACATCCGATGCGGCATAGGCCAATTGTGCATCACTGAGATCCGGCGCAGCCCAGTCCGAACTTTGCTGCTGCTTGGACATATCGATACCCAACAGCTCTTTCGCAAGGGTGGAGAGGGAATGACGGTCCGTATAAGTCCGCACCAGTTTCGACGCAATCTTGGTGCAATAGATCGGCCCCATCGTGACACCCAGCCATTGCTGACAGATTGCCACATCGAATCGGGCGAAATGAAGAATCTTCAGGACCGACCGGTCGGCCAGCAAGCGCTTCAAATTAGGGGCATCATACGCGCCGGGTGCGAATTGCACCAGATGGCTGACCCCATCGCCGCCCGAAAGCTGGGCGACACAGAGCCGGTCCCGCAACGGATTTAACCCCTGAGTTTCCGTATCAATCGCCACAGAGGACCCAAAATCAAGATCCGCGGGCAAATCCCCTTGATGCAAATGAATGCTCACCCGATACACTCCTTAAATCATTGCCCCGGGCCAATGTCTTGGGCCTCTAAAGCGGCACCCCCAAAAGATCAAGTCCCGACTGGCCATCGAAAAACCACGCCCAATCAGGATCAATCTGCGCAAAACGCCGGATTCTAACAAGAATCGCAGTGTTACGTACAGCGTTTTGGCATGTTGGGACCAAATGACCCAAGGTTCATACCGATAGGGCAAAAATAGAGACCGCCCAGATCACAAAATGATCCGGCCAATATCTCTATTTTTAAGAAATGGTGCCCAGGAGAAGACTCGAACTTCCACGTCCTTTCGGACACAGGTACCTGAAACCTGCGCGTCTACCAATTCCGCCACCTGGGCATTTCCGATGGTGCGGGGCCGGAACATGTCCATTTGCGTGAGGCTTGTCAAGCGGATGATTTTCGGGGGTAAATTTATCTCTACAATCCGCGGAAAACATGGGTTTCCAGGGATCAGGGGTTGTCCTTCGCCAAGCGGCGGATTGCAAAAATATGACTTGGCCTGAATTTGTGTGCGACACGGGGTCCCGACACAGCGCTTTCGGAGCGCTTGGAACTGGCGCAGGCATTCGCTATAACACTGCTGACTCTGGTTTGGTGATTTCGTAAGGGGAGTATCTTCGCATGGTGGCCAAGGTTGTGACGGTTTTCGGCGGTTCCGGCTTTGTCGGGCGACAGGTGGTGCGCGAACTGGCGCGGATTGGCTGTCGCGTTCGCGTTGCTGTGCGCTTTCCAGACACCGCCAGTGACTTGAAACCCATGGGGGATGTCGGGCAAATCATCCCCATCGCCTGCAATATCCGTCAGGAGTCATCGGTGGCCAGGGCGCTGGATGGCGCGGATAGCGTTATCAATCTGGTGGGTATCTTGTACGAAAGCGGCACCCAGACCTTTGATGCCGTCCATCATCAAGGCGCCGCCCGCATTGCAAGGGTCGCCAAGGCGGCAGGGATTTCCAATTTCATTCAGATGTCTGCCCTGGGCGTGGCACCGGATTCGCCTGCGCAGTATGCGCGCAGCAAGGCGGCGGGAGAAGCGGCTGTCAGGGCAGAGATTCCGGAGGCCATCGTCGTGCGCCCCAGCGTCATTTTCGGCCCGGAAGATTCCTTCTTTAACCGATTTGCATCGATCATGCGCATCACACCCTTGCTGCCCTTAATCGGTGGGGGTGAACAGAAATTCCAGCCGGTTTATGTTGGGGATGTCGCCGACGCCATCGTCAAGGCCCTGACCGACAGCAGTGCGGCGGGGCGGACCTATGAACTGTGCGGGCCGACGGTCTATAGCTTCAAGGAATTGATGGAACTGGTCATGTCTGAAACGGGACGCCATGTCGGCCTGGTCCCGGTACCGTTTGAACTGGCCAGGATCAAGGCGTTTTTCCTGGAATTGCTGCCCGTGCCGCCGCTGACCCGCGATCAGGTGGAACTGCTGCGCAGCGACAATATCGCAACGGGCAACCTGCCGGGTCTCAAGGATTTGGGCATCGCCCCAACAGCGGCAGAGGTGATCCTGCCATCTTATCTGGACATTTATCGCAAGGGCGGGCGCTATAATCCCGCACAACCGGTCTGAACCGGATTACGCCGCGCCGCTGTAGACCCAATACAACAAACCAACGCCCATGATGATGCGGTAGATCACGAAGGGCGCAAAGCCTGACCGGCGCAGCCACGCCATCATTGCGTAAATCGATAGCAGTGCGGTGATGAAGGAGAATACGACGGCAATCACAATATCGCCGGTGAGCGCAAAACTGCCCGATTCATAGACATCCAGACCTGCAAGCAGCCCGGCCCCAAGGATAGTTGGGATGGAAATCAACATTGAAAAGCGGGCGGCGTCTTCCCGCTCCACACCCAGAAAACGGGCCGTGGTCATGGTGATACCCGACCGGCTGGTTCCCGGCAACAAAGCCAGAATCTGCGACAGGCCGATCACCAGGGACGTGACCCAGGATAAATGCTCCACCCGGCGAATCGTCATGCCGACCCGATCTGCAATGAACAATAAAATGCCAAAACCCAGTGTCGTCCACCCGATGAGCTCTACGGAGCGGAACACTGTTTCCACGTAGTCCTTCAGCAGAAATCCTGCGATAATGATGGGTATCGTCGCGACAATGACATTCAGTACCAATTTCGCAGGCGCCCCCCCGCGACCTGTTGCCACCCGCCCGACACCGACAAACATCTGCCAGACATCACGCCAGAAATACAGACACACAGCCGCCAGACTGCCAATATGCACCGCGACATCTATTTCCAACCCCTGATCCGGCCATCCCAGCACATGGCCCGTCAGAATAAGATGTCCTGAGGAACTGATTGGCAGGAATTCGGTAATTCCCTGAACAGCGGCGAGAACCAAAATATGGTGAAGAAGCACGGGAAACCCCCACAGGATTGATTAAAATGCTTATATCATTGGTCGCATTCGCTTGCATCCTTAACCTATCGCAAAATTAATACCGAAATGGTACTAAATTTTTAATGCCTCGTTACTCATCACCCTGATTTGGATGTTTTCAGACGATCAAAATTTAAAATAGGTCAATTTTATTGACTAATTTTTGAAAAACTTCTGGTCTTTCCACGCAACAAGCGATATAGATTAGAGGCATATGAGGGTCAGGCCTGTCAGACTTTAATCCGCGACCCCGTCGCGACGACAGGGAACAAGGCCAAAATGCCGGGCCCGAATTTCGAAATTTTAACCATTAGCATCTGAGTTGACCCCGTATCGGTTAGTACGTCAGCGAAAGGTGTTGCGAGAGTGTGAGGACATACCCATGACCACCGGCCGGATGCTTCAATTTGTGGATCGCGCTCAGGCCAATCCCGACAAACGCGCGATTGACCAGCGCCGTGTAGATTTTGATGAGATTTATCAAGGATATAGCGATGATGCGGCGGCCGACCAATCCGGGCGCTGCAGCCAATGCGGCGTGCCCTTTTGTCAGATCCACTGCCCATTGCATAACAACATTCCCGACTGGTTGATGCTGACCGCGGAAGGCCGCCTGCAGGAAGCCTATGAAGTTTCCAGCGCGACAAATACCTTCCCGGAAGTCTGTGGCCGCATTTGCCCGCAAGACCGCCTGTGCGAGGGCAATTGTGTGATTGAACAATCCGGCCATGGCACGGTGACCATCGGGTCCATTGAGAAATACATCACTGATACTGCCTGGGAAAAAGGCTGGGTGACGCCTATTTCCCCCCGACAGGAACGCACGGAAAGTGTTGGGATCATCGGGTCCGGTCCTGGCGGGCTGGCGGCGGCGGAACAATTGCGGCGGCGCGGATATCAGGTCACGATCTATGACCGTTATGATCGGGTTGGTGGCCTGATGATTTATGGCATTCCGAATTTCAAGCTGGAAAAGGACATTGTACAGCGCCGCACGAAATGGCTGGAAGAGTCCGGCGTCCGCTTTACCCTGAATGTTGAGATTGGCCGCGACATCAGCTTCGCCGATTTACGGGCAAAGCATGATGCCGTCCTGGTCGCGACCGGCGTTTACAAGGCGCGCGATCTTAAGGCACCGGGCGTGGGCCAGAAGAACATTATTCCGGCAATGGATTTCCTGACCGCGTCAAACCGCAATGGCCTGGGCGATACTGTCGCTGAATTCGAGGATGGCACACTGAACGCGGCGGGCAAGAATATCGTTGTTATTGGGGGGGGCGATACCGCCATGGACTGTGTCCGTACCGCCATTCGCCAGGGCGCGAAATCCGTGAAATGCCTGTATCGCCGCGACCGCGCCAATATGCCGGGCTCTCAGCGGGAAGTAGCGAATGCGGAAGAAGAAGGGGTTGAATTCGTCTGGCTGTCCCAGCCAGAAGCCTTTACCGGCGACGATGCCGTGACCGGCGTTCGGGCACAGCAGATGCGCCTGGGTCAGCCCGATGCAACCGGTCGCCGCGCACCACAAGCGATTGAAGGGGCGGTCATGACCCATGACGCCGATATCGCAATCCTGGCGCTGGGCTTTGATCCGGAAGACCTGCCGACCCTGTGGGGGGAATCCGACCTGCCCGTTACCCGTTGGGGCACCGTGAAGATCGATCACAAGACAAAGATGACCGCGCTGGAGGGTGTTTTTGCCGCCGGCGACATCGTGCGCGGTGCCAGCCTGGTCGTCTGGGCCATTCGCGATGGCCGCGATGCCGCAGCCTCCATCCACGACTATATCCAAGCCCGCGCCGTCGCGCCGGTCGCTGCAGAATAAGGAAGAATCGTCATGACCAACACGACGGATATGAATGACTGGGTTTCGCAGTATCGCGCGAACGCCGATCATCTGGCGCAGAACGGCATGTATCTGCCGGAGACGGAGACCGCCAATTGCGGCGTTGGCATGGTGGCTGCGATTGATGGCAAGCCCCGGCGCGATGTTGTGCTGCGCGCAATTGAAGCCCTGAAGGTGCTGTGGCATCGCGGGGCGGTGGATGCCGATGGCAAGACCGGCGATGGGGCGGGCATTCATGTGCAGATCCCGCAGGATTTCTTCAAAGAACATGTTCAGCGCACCGGACACAATCTGGGCAAGGGGCGACTGGCCGTTGGCATGGTGTTTCTGCCGCGCACAGATTTGAACCGCCAGGAGCGCGTACGTCAAATCGTGGAGAGTGAAATCCTGCGCATGGGGCATCGCATCTATGGCTGGCGCCAGGTGCCAGTGGATATTTCCATTATCGGGGAAAAGGCGAATGCCACCCGCCCCGAGATCGAACAGATCATGGTGGAAAATGCGCGCGATGTGAAAGTGTCACAGTTTGAAGCGGACCTGTATGTCATCCGCCGCCGGATTGAAAAGCTGTTCCTGCTGGAAAACCTGACAGAGGCTTACATCTGCTCCCTAAGCTGTCGTTCGGTGATCTATAAGGGGCTGTTCCTGGCTGAGCAGTTGACCTCCTTTTATCCGGATTTGAATGACGAGCGATTCACGTCGAATTTTGCGATCTACCACCAGCGCTATTCGACCAATACCTTCCCCAGTTGGTCCTTGGCCCAGCCGTTCCGTGTTCTGGCCCATAACGGCGAGATCAATACGATCAACGGCAACATTAACTGGATGAAAAGCCACGAAACCAAGCTGGATGACCCGCAATTGGGGCCCTATGTCGATGACATCAAACCCATCGTTCAGCCCGGCAGTTCGGATTCCGCGTCCCTGGACGGGGTATTTGAAGTGTTGGTGCGCACCCATCGCGAACTTCCGGAAGTCAAATCCCTGTTGATCCCGGAAGCCTGGGAAAAATCCAAAACCCTGAAACAGGCTCACCGTGATTTTTACGAATACGCAAATGGTGTAATGGAGCCCTGGGACGGCCCGGCGGCGATTTGTGCCTATGGCGGACGCTGGGCTTTGGCCGGGATGGATCGCAATGGTCTGCGCCCGCTGCGCTATGTTGTGACCGGCGATGGCCTGTTGGTCGTTGGGTCAGAAACCGGCATGGTCAAAGTTCAGGAAACCACTGTCCTGGAGAAAGGTCGCCTGGGTCCGGGTCAGATGATCGCGGTTGACCTGAACGAAGGACGCTTGTGCCATGACATGGAATTGAAAGACCATGTTGCGGGGCTGAGCCCATTTGGGGAATGGGTTAAGAGCATTACCAAATTATCGGAATTGGGTGGACAGGGCGCAGGAAAATGCGGCGACATGTCCAAGGAAGAGTTACGCCGCCGCATGATTACCTGTGGCTGGTCGATGGAGGATCTGGAACTGATCCTGCAGCCCATGGCAGAAACCGGCAAGGAAGCCACCGGCTCGATGGGGGATGACACGCCTATTGCGGTGCTATCAGACAGCTATCGCGGCATGCACCATTATTTCCGACAGAATTTCAGCCAGGTGACCAATCCGCCCATCGACAGCCTGCGGGAACGCAATGTGATGTCCTTGGCAACGCGGCTGGGCAATCTGGGCAATATTCTGGAAGAAGATGCCCGGCAATTGCAGATCGTCCAGTTACCCTCGCCCATCCTGTTGGATGGTGACTATCGCGCGCTGAGAACCTATCTGGGCGAAGCCGCCGTCGAAATTGATTGCACCTTCCCGATTGACAGCAATTCAAATGCCCTGGCCGATGCCGTGCATCAGGTTCAGGCACAGGCCGAAGATGCGGTGCGCGGAGGGGCGCAACATTTGATTCTGGACGATTCCGGGATTTCCGAAACACGCGCTGCGATCCCGATGATCCTGGCGGTTGGTGCCGTCCACACCCATCTGGTTCGGGCCAGCTTGCGGACATTTTCCAGCCTGATCGCCCGCACCTCCGAAGCGATAGACACCCATTCCTTCGCCGTCATGATCGGGGTCGGCACAACCGCCATCGTGCCCTATCTGGCGCAGGAGGCGATTGCAGACCGGTATCGGCGCAAGCTGTTGGGGGATCTGACGCTGGACACGGCGTTGCAGAACTTCAAGAAATCCATCGAAGACGGTCTTTTGAAGATCATGTCGAAAATGGGAATCTCCATCGTCAGTTCGTATCGGGGCGGCTATAACTTTGAAGCCATTGGTCTTAGCCGGTCCCTGGTTGCAGAATTCTTCCCCGGCCTGCCCAGCCGCATTTCCGGCGTTGGTTTGACGGGTCTGCACGCCAATGTCAGACAGCGCCATGAAACCGCCTTTGACGAGACGGTGATTGCCCTGCCCGTCGGGGGATTCTATCGCTATCGCCGGGGGGGCGAGGCTCATGCCTGGGAAGGGAACCTGATCCATACGCTGCAAACAGCCGTAGCATCGGATTCCTATGCCGTCTATCGACGCTATACCGAACAGGTCGCTAAGCTGCCCCCCATCAACCTGCGCGATTTGATGGATTTCAAATATGATGGTCCTGCCGCGCCGATTGACGAGGTGGAATCCATCACGGAAATCCGCAAGCGTCTGGTCGCCCCTGGCATTTCCCTGGGGGCCCTGTCGCCCATCGCCCATGAAACCCTGTCGATTGCCATGAACCGGATTGGCGCAAAATCCGACAGCGGAGAGGGGGGCGAAGATCCTGCGCGCTATAAGCCCAAGGAAAATGGCGACAATGCCTCTTCCGCGATCAAACAGGTGGCCTCTGGCCGGTTTGGCGTCACGGCGGAATATTTGAACAATTGCCGCGAGATCGAAATCAAGATGGCCCAGGGCGCAAAGCCTGGCGAAGGGGGCCAGTTGCCGGGATTCAAGGTCTCAGGCATCATCGCACGGCTGCGCCATTCGACCGAGGGCGTAACCCTGATCAGCCCGCCGCCACATCATGATATCTATTCCATCGAGGATTTGGCGCAGCTGATCTATGACTTAAAGCAGATCAATCCTGAAGCACGGGTCTGCGTGAAATTGGTCGCAAAGGCCGGGATCGGCACGGTTGCCGCAGGGGTCGCCAAGGCCCATGCCGATACGATCCTGATTTCCGGTCATTCCGGCGGAACCGGTGCCTCGCCCCAGACCTCCATCAAATATGCGGGCCTGCCGTGGGAAATGGGTCTGGCAGAGGCACATCAAGTGCTGACGCTGAACGGATTGCGCCACCGCGTGCGGCTGCGCACCGATGGCGGCATTCGCACCGGTCGCGATGTGGTCATCGCCGCCATTCTAGGCGCAGAAGAGTATGGTATCGGGACCGCCAGCCTTGTCGCCATGGGCTGTATCATGGTGCGGCAATGCCATTCCAATACCTGCCCGGTTGGGGTCTGTACCCAGGATGAACGCCTGATTGATAAATTCAGTGGATCGCCGGAAAAGGTCATGAACCTGTTCAGTTTCGTTGCAGAAGAGGTTCGCGAGATTCTGTCCCGCCTGGGCGCGCGATCGCTCAGCGACATTATCGGGCGCACGGAATTGCTGGCCCAGGTCAGCCGGGGCGCGGATCATCTGGATGATCTGGACCTGAACCCCCTCCTGACCCAACCGGGCATGGTGCGCGGTGTCTTCCCGACAGAGGCGGAAGGCCGCAATTCAGTGCCAGAAACATTGGATGCGCTGATGATCCAGGATGCGGAAAACCTGTTCCGCGACCGGGAGAAAATGCAGCTTCAATACAATATCCGAAACACCTATCGGGCAATCGGTACCAAGATCTCCTCCAAGATCACCCGTCAGTTCGGCATGAAAGCCCTGCGCCCGGGTCATCTGACCGTACGCATGCGCGGATCGGCCGGGCAATCCCTGGGGGCATTTGCCGTGCAGGGATTGAAGCTGGAAGTTCTGGGTGATGCCAATGACTATGTCGGCAAGGGATTAAGCGGCGGTGAAATTGTTATCCGCCCAATCACCACCAGCCCGCTGGAAAGCAACAAGAACGCGATTATCGGCAATACCTGTTTGTATGGGGCAACCGATGGTCGCCTGTTTGCGGCCGGCATGGCGGGGGATCGGTTCGCGGTACGAAATTCCGGTGCTTATACCGTTGTGGAAGG
This sequence comes from Rhodospirillales bacterium, assembly GCA_002696645.1. Lineage (GTDB taxonomy): Bacteria > Pseudomonadota > Alphaproteobacteria > UBA8366 > Aestuariispiraceae > Pacificispira. The sequence goes on from NZSA01000055.1 coordinate 31,422, forward strand.
CGTCGGGTCGAATGGCTGTGAATACATGACCGGAGGCTATGTCTGTATTCTGGGCGAAGTCGGCGACAATTTCGCAGCCGGCATGACCGGTGGGATGGCCTTCATCTATGACCCGGATGACCGCCTGTCCCTGTATCTGAACCCTGAATCGGTCGATGTCTATTCGCTGGAGACAGACTATTGGGCGGATGTTTGCCGCACCATGATCCAGGACCATGTCGTCAACACCCATTCAAAATGGGCAGACGCCCTGTTGCACGACTGGGACATCACACGCCATAACATCAAACATGTCGTCCCACGGGAGATATTGAAGGCCCTGAAACACCCGTTGTTCGAAGATCAGGCCACCGCCCAACCTGCAGAATAGACAGCGGGCCTCCCATAAGGCCGGGCCTTGATCTGATAGAAGAGTCAGGGCGATATACCAGATCATAGTGCGAAGTCCCGACTTCCCCCTTTCGGGGCAGTCGGGGCGTCATCGCCGCATCCAAAGCCAGACCATTTACCATCAGGCATCATTTTCCATCGATTTTTTGGCCCAAGTCTCCTACATAGAGGTGGGGTAAAGGAATATTGAGTACAAATCTAGAGGTCCGGGGGACAACCAATGCCAATGGATTGGGACAGACTGCGCATATTTCATGCGGTCGCTGAGGCGGGAAGCTTTACCCATGCTGGCGAAAAGCTGAATCTCAGCCAATCCGCGATCTCGCGTCAGATTTCGGCGCTGGAAGAAAGCGTGCGCGTGCCCCTGTTCCACCGCCATGCCCGTGGCTTGCTGCTGACCGAGCAGGGAGAAATGCTGTATCGCACGGTGAAGGATGTCTTTCACAAGCTCAGCATGGCCGAAGCCCGGCTGGGGGAAACCAAGGACCGCCCATCCGGCCCTTTAAAAATCACCACGACCATGGCTTTCGGCTCAACCTGGTTGACGCCCCATATCCGTGAATTCATCGACCTGTTCCCAGAAGTCGAAGTGACCCTGTTGCTGTCGGACGAAGAGCTGGATCTGGGGATGCGTCAGGCCGATGTGGCGATCCGCATGTCCCCGCCCCGCCAGCCCGATCTGATCCAGCGACCGCTGATGAGCGTGCGGCACCTGATCTATGGCAGTCCTGAATATTTTGAACGGCGGGAACGACCAAAGACGCCGGTGGATCTGGATCATCATGACCTGATCGTGTTTGGGGAGGAAGCGCCTCAGCCATCGAAATCCATCAACTGGTTGCTGGATATCGGTGCCAGGCCGGAAACGCCGCGCCGACCGATCCTGCGGGTGAACAACGTGTATGGCATCTATCGCGCGGTTCAATCTGGTTTGGGGCTGGCCGCCTTACCGGAATTCATGCAGCCTGAACAGTTGAAGCTGGAGCCGGTCCTGCCTGAAATCGAAGGGCCGGTGACACAGGCCTATTTCGTCTATCCGGAAGAATTGCGCCATTCCAAACGCATCACCGTGTTTCGGGACTTCCTGCTGCGGAAAGTCGCGGAACACAATTTCTGATCTTTAATATTCCGGTAACGCATCATGACAGCGGATATTTCCTTTGGTGTCGATTTCGGCACGACCAACACTGTTGTCATCCGGGCGCACCGTGACGGGACCGTTTCCACCGTGCCGCTGGAGAAATCTGGCGAGACGGCAACAGATGTCCACCCATCCGTTCTGGCCTTTGAGCCGGTTGAAGTGGATGGACGCGCACAGATTGACTATGAGACGGGTCATAAGGCAATTGAGCTGGCAGCGGAATATCCCGACGACGTGCGTTATATCCAATCGTTCAAAAGCCATGTCGCCAGCGCGGCGTTCAAACACACCAATATTTTCACCAAGCGGTTCAGTTTTTCCGACCTGATGGTCAGCTTCTTCCAGAACACGACTCTATTGAAAGCAATTGCAGCAGCTGAGGGAGAAAAGGAAATCGTCCTGGGGCGCCCAGTGACCTTTTACGGGCCGTTTCCAGATGAAGCCCTGGCCCTGACGCGATATCGGGAAGCATTTGATCGACTGGGGCTTAGCAAGGTCCGTATCGCCCTGGAGCCCGTTGGAGGCGCTTTTTCTTACTTCCGGGAGCTTCAGCAATCTGTCACGGTTTTGATTGCAGATTTCGGTGGCGGGACGTCGGATTTCCTGATCACACGATTTGAACATACGACGGACGCCATTCAGGCCGATCCGATTGCCCATGCCGGGATCGGGATTGCAGGGGACAGTTTTGACTATCGCATTATCCAGAATGTCCTGTTGAAGCATCTGGGCAGCGAGTCACAGTGCCTTGTGAATGGCAAAACGCTGCCTGTGCCGCGCAAATATTACACGTCCTTTTCCAAATGGCATTTATTGACCAGTTTACGAACGCCCGTCTCGTTACGGGAATTGGATGATATAAAACGCAGCTCTACAGCCCCGGATCAGATCCAGAACTTGATCGATGTGATTGAAATGAACCGCGGGCTTGCCTGTTTCCAGGCCGTGTCCAAAGCGAAGGCGACATTGTCCAGCCAGGACACCGCCGACCTGTCGATTGATCTGGGGAATGTTGAGGTGACCGAAACGCTGGATCGCTCCGCTTTTGAAGACTGGATCGCCCCGGACCTGGCCCAGATTTCACAAACCGTGGAATCGTTACTGCAACAGGCCGACATGACCCCCGCCCAAATTGACCGTGTCTTCATGACCGGGGGCAGTTCGCTGATCCCGGCGGTGCGGAAAATCTTTACTGACAAATTTGGCACAGATCAGGTCGTCAGCGGCGATGAATTCGGCTCCGTCGCCCAGGGTCTGGCCCTGCTGGGGCTGGATCCGGATATTGACCGTTGGACTGATTAACTGTCGCCACCGGCCCCGATAGCCGTCGTCGCGCCACGTTCAGCCAATGCCGCAATCTCCCCCTCATCACAGCCCAGAACATCGCGCAGTATTTCATCCGTATGCTGACCCAGCGTCGGCGGCGCCATGCGATACTGTATCGGCGTTTCCGAGAATTTAACCGGGTTGGCGATCAGCGGGACTGTGCCGGATTGCGCCTGGGGGTGCGGCACGTCGATTTTCATGTTTCGCGCGACGACCTGCTCATCCTCAAACACCTGGGCGATGTTTTTCACTGGCCCACAGGGCACGCCCCGCGCGGCCAGCCCTTCAATCCATACATCCGTGGACTTCTGCCTGGTATAGGCAGGCATTGCGGCATACAGGGCGACCCTGTTGGCAACCCGCAGTGAATTCGTCGTAAAGCGTGGATCCTCTGCCAGATCCTGTGCACCAGCAAAGTCACACCATTTCTGGAACTGACTGTCATTCCCCACCGCCAGAATAAAATGACCATCGGACGATTCCATAACCGCATAGGGCACGATATTGGGATGTTCATTGCCTTGTCGCATGGGAACCTGACCCGACAGCAGATAATTCACCCCTTCATTCACCAGCCAGGCGACCTGTGTGTCCAGCAGGGCGCAATCGATCTGTTGACCCTGGCCGGTGCGATCCCGGTGCCTTAACGCTGCCAAAATAGCGGTCGTCGCATACATACCGCACATGACATCGGCAATCCCGACACCGACCTTCATCGGTTCCCCCTCCCGGGGGCCGGTGATGGACATCAGCCCACCCAAGCCTTGCGCCAGAAAGTCATAGCCGGCGCGTTTCGCATAGGGGCCGGTCTGGCCAAACCCAGTGATCGAGCAGAAGACAAGCCCGGGAAATTCACCCTTCAGATCCTCGTAAGACAGGCCATATTTCTTTAACCCGCCCACCTTATAGTTTTCGACCAGAACATCGCATTTTGCCACCAGACGGCGGATCAGTTTCTGCCCTTCCGGGCTGGCCAGATTAACAGTGATGGACCGCTTGTTGCGGTTAGAGCTCAGATAATACGCGCTCTCGCGGGTGGGTTTCCCATCTGCCCCTGTTACATAAGGGGGGCCCCATTTGCGCGTGTCATCTCCTGCATCCGGCCTTTCAACCTTTATCACATCTGCGCCCAGATCGCCCAGATATTGCGTCGCTGTCGGCCCCGCCAGAATGCGGCTGAGATCCAGAATCCGAACACCGTCCAGCGGCATCATCGGGGTATCACCAGTCATGGTTTCACGCTCTCTTTCCACAATCGCATGCTTTGATATCCAGGCATTTCATAGCGTAAGGTTTGAACCGCGACTGTCTTGCGATCCGCCCGGCTTGGCAAGACCCAGGAAACCTTCACCTGATTCCGATTCACGACCGGCGTTTGGCCGCCTGTACTGTGGTTTCCAATCGATTGAGAAATTGAGAACGATCCGCTTTGTTAAACGGACGCGGTCCTCCCGTAATCGCACCGGTTTCTCTGAGGCCCTGCATAAGCTCTCGCTGTGCCAGGGCCATTCCTATGCCATCCTGCGTGAAGACATCCCCATTGGGCTTCAGCGCAAAGGCCTGCTGTGCCAGGCAGCGTGCTGCCAATGGAATATCATTGGTCACACAAATATCTGCTGGCTGAATGTTTTCGGCGATCCAATCATCGGCGGCATCTGCCCCGCTGGCGACGATGACATCCTGTACCATCGGATCACGAGAGGGGCGCAAGCCGCCATCACTGACCATATAGGTCTTCAGGCCATGCCTGGTGGCGACTTTCAATGCCTCATCTTTCACAGGACAGGCATCCGCATCAATAAAAAGCGCAACCATCCAAGCCTCTCTTATCCTTTGAGCATGTATCCGACGCAAGAATAGAGGGGCGGCGTAACAAGGCCAAGGGCCCAGCGATGGATCGCATGGAACACCCGGAAATGGTGGAGCTAGTTTTCAATAAAAGATACCATCACAGACATGTCTGTCTGTTCAATCTTCCATGTCTGTCTGTTCAATCTTCACGCCAATCTTATGCCCGCGACATGGTCCGGACCAATTGTTTAACCGCCATGCGCATATTTTCATTTTCAATGCGTTGAATGTCGCGGGCGATGCGCATCGCTTCCGGATCCACCAGTGTTTTTTGCGCTGCATCCACGGTTGATTCCACCCCATCGAAAACATCCGCAATTGAAACTTTCAAGGCATCGCAAATCTGTATCAAGCGACTGGCCCCCATGCGATTCACACCTTTTTCGTATTTCTGTACCTGTTGAAAGCTGACGCCCAACTTTTCCCCCAAATCAGTCTGAGACAGTCCCGCACGCGTCCTTAACTCCCGAACCCGATTGCCAACTGCTACGTCAACTGGATGTGCCATCTAGTAATTCCTTTACCGACCAAATTATCGGCAACACAATTAGCGAATCCCTCACGTTATTCAACTTGATTGATTTTCAAAAGTTCTAGTAAAACGCGATTTTTGTGGTATCGAGGTAATTTTAAAATGACAGATATACAACTATAGTAGCATTATAGTGAACATTGCTTTATCAACAATTCAACACCCCAAGTAAGTGCCGGAATGAAACTTTCATACGTCTTTAACGATCATGCAGAAAGATTATATAAAAATTGACTGATATACGCTTTATTTCCGATCTAAATGCTATCGTCTTAGTTCATAACGGTAAATCCACCGTCCAATCGAAAGAAGGGTCGAACGAAAACCAGGATAGCGCTCAGGGTAACACTGTCCCACAGGTTGCACCGCTTCGCCTTTCGGTCGAACGCAATCGGGAAACCACGGCGGAAGATCTGGAACACTGGGGCCTTGCTGGAATGCTCGCGCCTGAGGATTTAGCAACGATTGGGGCGCGTTGCTTAAATGCAGCACTGTCGATAGATTCTGAAGATATCAGCACCGCATCGCAGGCTTTAGAGATTCTGGTGGCCCAACAATTGGCCCGGGTTGATGCCGATGACCCCGTCAAACTGGTAGAAGAAGCGATCCGATATGTCCTGCGCCAAGAGCGCTGGCAGTTTGGTATCGACCTTACGCCAAAGGAAGACGGCACCCGTTTGTCGTTGACCAATCCCAACGGCACCCCCGTGCCGCTGGCGGTGCATGTTTCTAATCGCGGCAAGACGCCCAGCTTCTGGGTCATGCAAGACAATCGCCTGGTTCAGGGCGGCCATGCCTATAAAATCCCCATCCAGGCCGCCACCGCCCTGAAACAGGCCGTCGCGGATTACATCACCCAACACGATATCGGCACGATCCGACCGTTTGGGTGATAACTGATCATTAGATACTTAGCTGGACGAGATACAGGCAGAGAAGTGACATAGATCATAAGGCCACCATAGATCAATAAGGCGGTCCGTCAGTCAGCATGTCTTGATATAGTTTACCAAGAGATTGGAGCCAATGAATGTATCCTCAGAGTTGATAAGGAAAAACCACGCCAGAGGTTCATAAAGGTTTCGTTGCAAAAAACAGTGAATACCTCATGACAATTCTACTTTTGTGTGTTTTAAGAAAATTGAATGGTTTAGGTTGATACTTGACGCAATGAGGCATCGCGATGAGTGGGACTAACAAACCGAAACTGCGAGTATCCGCGCGCTACCTAGGGCCTGTTTTTTCATTGGATCAAGAGCTTTCCGATCGTGAACAGAATCTAATATTTGCACGCAATGGGACAGGTAAATCTTTTCTCTCCCGCGCTTTGCGTTATCTCGATCAAAACGGACAACTTGAGAATATTGAGAACGCTTCAAAGAACTTGGTGTCCGACGAGTCTACAGATGGAAAAGGAAAGTTCACAATTTCCCATGGGGGTATAGCGCTTGGTGAGTTAAGTCTCGATCAGCACTCTAATACTGTAACCGCGAGTGCTTCCGACACAGTCTTCCATGTCTTCTCCGAGGATTTCGTTCACGAAGAACTACGTCAGAAGGGCTATGCGCCCAGCGGAGAAATCGATAACACTATTGCCCTGGATAGTGAGATTATAAAGACGAAGGATGCTGAAGAAGCCTTAAAAAAGGCCGTCAGCGACGAAGCTGAAGCGGCAAAAAAGCTGAACGATGCGTTCAACAGTTCCAAAGATACGGAGTTGGTAGACAAGACAGGAATCAATCGCAGGCTAGGCGAATTTAAGTCCCTCGATGTAGCGCTTTACCTGCCAGACAGCGTGGCAAAGCCGGACACTCCAAACCCCACACTTTCTGAGATCATCCAGGGACTTGACGCAATCAAGTCCCTGCCAGCCGAGCCGTTGTATCCAGAAGTGATGAGTCTTCTAAAGGCGGATGACATAGACTTCCCCGCTATGACCGAGTCACTTGAAAAGGAGACATCACCCTCAAGTGTTTCGGAAGCGGTAAAATCCCGAATCGACGCTCATCGCGAGTTCTTTGAAAAGGGAGTTAAGTTTCTTGAGCAATCAGGAGACGAGAAATGCCCGTTCTGTAAGCAAGGCGTTTCATCAGGTGATCCGAAGGCGGTGATCGATACCTATATCCAGTATTTTGAGGCCGAGGAGCAAAAGCACAAAGCGGAACTTCGAGGATACTGGAAAGCGCTGCATGAGACGGAAAGCGAAGTTCAGCAAATTTCACCGAAGTTCGCAGCACAGAAGACCCGTTATGATACTCTCAAGCGCCTTTTGCCCTCGAAAAAAGACACAGACCTTGCCCTTGGCGAACAAGAAATAAAGAACGCCTGCGCAGCCATATCGGATTGGAAGGAGACTGTTGAGTGCAAGGCGAAAGCTCTTTCGGAGAATACAGCGGCCCCAGCCTCAGACATCAAGAAGAGCTTGGAAGACCTCAACCGCGTGATCGAGCAGAACAACGCTTTGATCAGCGACCTCTCAACAGCGATACGACGCTCGGACGATGAGCGAAAGAAGCTGCAACGCGATGCTTGCGGTGCGTTCTCAATAGGTTTTGCACGGGACAACTGGGCGGATATTGAGGCTTTGCGAGGCCGTCGCAAGACGGTACGGGAGCGCCAAGCAGCATTGGACGAACTGGCAAAGGATGCGCCAAAGACGGACGGGCGCGAACGTGTTGCCGATACTTTCGAAATGCTGCTCAAGGTCTTCTTCGGCGATAGGTACCTTTTTGACAAAGTCAATTTCGTTCTACGTCGAGGTGATCACGAAATGGTCCGTGGCCCAAACCGCACACTCAGTGATGGAGAAAAGACAGCCATAGCGTTTTGCTATTTCATTGCATGTGTCCACAAGAAGGTGAAATCAGTCTCAGAGTACCAGAAGCTATTCTTGGTATTTGATGATCCGGTAACATCTATGTCTTACGACTATATCTACACAATAGCGCAAACGCTGAAGAATCTTAGCATCTCGAAATCTGGAGAAATTTCCGTGAATGCCGGAAAAATTGATGGGAATACGCGTTCCAGACCAAGACTATTAATTCTAACGCATAGCAGTTATTTCTTTAACATCTGCTTTTCAAACAGAATCATAAAATCGGAAGCGGCGTTTTCGTTGCAGAGACACGAAGCCACACACCAGCTAAAGAGCTTCAAGCGATATGTTGCCCCCTTCCAAGACCAGTTAAGAGATATCATCTCGGTTTCAGAAGGGAGAGACGCTGATCACACTACCGCTAATGCAATTCGCTCAGTCCTTGAGGCTGTCGGACGATTCTGTCGGCCCGATAAGCCAGAGCTGACAGACTTCATCTCATTTGTTGCCGCGGAAGATGGCATTGAGCTAAAGAGCACTTTAATAAACAGCTTTAGCCACGGTACTTTTTACGATGAAGTACCGTCCCATGAAGATATTCTCCAAGCATGCAAAGACACATTAGCTGTGGTGGAGCGGTATGCGTTTGGACAAATCGAGATTATTCGCAGGGCTGCGTGATCCGCCAATTAACCAAGCATAAACTAAGATAAAATTAGTGACTGATTTGTGAGATAGACGAACAAAACACTCTTATTGACCTTCAACGGCATCAAACAACAAATTCCGGCCTTTATCCAACAATTCTCAGTAAGTGCATCGAGGTCCGTCCCGTCAAATCCATACTGGGCCAGTCTTATTGTTCGAATAACCGATTCGGTTCTCACATTTGTGGGCAAACAGTTATGTTATTCGATTTGATTGTCTAAGATCTGTCCATAAAAATCCCACGCAAAAAACCAGGGTTTTCCAAATCTTAGAAAAAGCTTACTTTTCGGTAAGAAAAGATGGTGCGCCGGTTCGAACTTAGTTCGAACCTACCATCTAAACAAAGGGCATCATTTTTGAAAAAAATGGTGCCGCCTGCGTGACTCGAACACGCGACCCCCGCATTACGAATGCGATGCTCTACCAACTGAGCTAAGGCGGCTTGTCTGGGCGGGTGAACCGTCAGACACGGGGGCCTTGTATCCGTAGTCTGTGCGTTTTGCAAGTCTGCGGTGAGCCTAGCGCATCAAATCCTGAATGGTTTTGGGCAGCGCAAAGGACGCCGCATGGAGTTCGGGCGTCACATAGCGTGTTTCGATCCGGGAAGCCTGATATCGGCGGGTCAGTTCCGACACGGAAACCTGGCGCAATTGCGCATTGTCGCTGGCCCAGCCAAAGGCCATATCGCCGCCCTGATAGGTGGGAACAGCGGCCCGATAGAAATGCACATCGGCAAAGCTTTTACCCAGGCGCTGAAAGGAATTAGTGATTTCTTCCGGCTGCACGAATGGCACCCCATTCTGGGTCACCACAACACCACCGGGCGTCAGGCATCGTTTGCAATCGGCATAGAATTCCGCCGTGAACAGGACGGCACCGGGACCGATCGGATCCGTGGAATCGACAATTATGACATCAAACCGCCGCTCCGTTTCCTTCACGAATTGTGCGCCATCGGCGATGATCAGATCCAGGCGGGGATTATCAAAAGCCCCTGCAGAATGGTTGGGCAGATGGTCCTTACAAAAATCCACGACGGCCCCATCAATTTCGACCATCGTGACCAACATGTTGGAATGCTTCAGGACCTCACGCGCCATACCGCCATCGCCGCCGCCAATGATCAAAACCGTCCTAGCCGCGCCATGGGCCAGAATCGGGACATGGGCCATCATTTCGTGATAGACGAATTCGTCGCCTTCCGTTGTTTGCACCACGCCATCCAGGCACATCACCCGACCAAAGCGTGCATTGTCGAAGATCACCAGATCCTGCAGATCCGACGTGTCCCGGTACAGGACGCGATCCATGGACAGGCCCTGGCGAAATTCCGGATGAAGCGTCTCGTCAAACCAATCGGTCATTGAGCTTCCCTTGTAAATAGATGCACCAACGCGGACCCGCCAAGGCCCGCGTTTGGATGCAGTGTAGAAGATGGCGCAGGCTTAAGAAACCCGACCGCGATGCAGATCCTGAACCGTGACATTCTGCGTAGCAAAGCCCCGTTTGAGCACGGCGATGGCTTCATGAGGACGGCTGTCGCCGCACATAAAGACATCCAGCGCCGCATAGCCCATTTCCGGCCATGTATGGATCGAGATATGGCTTTCCGCCAGAACCAGAACACCAGACACGCCTTCAGGATTGAAGCGATGCAGATGGCAATGCAGCAGGGTCGCCCCGGCCACGGTCACGCATTCTTTTAAAGTGGCTTCGATATGATCGATATCATCCAGATTAGCGGCGTCCCAGACGTCGATAATCAGATGGGTTCCCGCGAAGCACATACCATCGCGTTGGATAAAATGATCCAGTCTTCCTTCCTGAGAGGGAAAAGGGATTACGGTTGCATTCGTCTGTACGCTCTTGTCCTCGTGGGATTCGCTTTGGAACACGTCCGCGGCCGTCCCCAGTCGGGAAAGAGCGATGTCGTCACGCGGCATCGGCGTCTCTCCTACCAGTAGATGTTCCGCCCCGACCCGTTCCAGGGAACGACCCTCTTGCGACTGCGTCATGCAGCCGTCGTGATCGGGATTGGTGCCTGTATGCCCGTTATACAGGTCGCTGCATAGAGTAAATCAAACGGTGTGACATGAGCAGAGAAGAACTCAGCTATGCAGAAAATGCATTCCTAACGAAAGCGCATAAATAATTGAGATATTATAGGAATTTTATCCTGAGGTAGGGAGGTTCCATGCGACCCCTCAATACATCCGCCCGCCATTTGGAACAGGCTTGCCGGGTTGCAACAAGACGACTTCCCCCGCCTCGTCCGGCGCCCCTAGAATAAGGGCTTCGGACATAAATTTACCGATTTGCTTGGGTGGAAAATTCACAACGCCCAGAACCTGTCGGCCTGGCAAACTGTCCACATCATAATGCCTGGTGATTTGTGCAGAGCTCTTTCGCTCCCCAATATCTGGTCCAAAATCCACCCACAGCTTGATTGCGGGACGGCGGGCCTCCGGATAGGGTTCAGCCCGAAGAATGGTGCCGACCCGGATATCGACCTTCAGAAAATCTTCAAAACTCAATTCGGTGTCCGTCACGTCCGTTTTCCTCTTTTCGGCTTCAAGGCGGTATTCGGGAGTAGGATACGGACACCCTTATAAAAAATAAAGCCATGACGAAAGAACGCCCCGACCCTTACGGATCGAGGCGTTCAAAACCAGCAACCTGCAAACAGGCGCAGAACTTACTTAGAAATCTTGGACATCGTAGCTTTCAGCTCGTCCATGCTTTCAACAAACCGTTTGTTGACGATGTCGAAAGCTTCAGCCTGCGACTTGGCCATCATTTCTGACAGTTCGCGCATATTTGTGATGCTATTTTCAATCGTATTCTTGACCTGATCGATTGACGCAGCCGTGTCCGGCGTGCTGACGCCTTTGCTCTGCAGTTCCTGCAGGGCCGCATTGGCTTCATCCATGGTGTTTTTCATGATTTCGCTTTGACGCTTGATCACGGCCTGTACACCTTCCGCTGCCGTCTTGTTGGCAACGGTCAAGGCTTCCATGTTCTTGCGCTGACTGTCGGTGATACCGCTCATATTCGGCGCTTCAAAACCCTGGAACATCTTGGCGAAATCGCCCTTCAGGAAAGGGTTCTTCTCAGGATCCAGAAAAGGATTGGTTTTCGGGTCCATGAAGGGGTTGTTCATTGGATCAAAACCGGACTTTGGAGACTTGGACATGGGTGTTCCTCCTAATGTGCTCGACAAACTTTGGCGGGTCGCCAAACTTGAACAGAGCAGTGGGTCAGCCCAGTGCTCTCACTGAAATATCGTCTTGCTGCACCGCAACAATTGCATGACAAATGAGGGTTCGGGCCGCAAAGGTCAAGAGAAAATTGTGCAGTGCAACATAAAATATCGGGCGTATGGAAGAAACATCTTCTACTTCAAAGGCATATCCCCTTGCGTCCTAATGTCTCAGTCGGATACGGCATCCAGTAAAACATAGGTTCGAATGGCGCTGGACAGGTTGCCGGTGCGCTGTCGATCAATTTCCGTCACCAGTTGATTGACCGACTGTCCATGCGACGACGCAATATCGCGCAATGATTCCCAGAATACATTCTCCAATGAAATGCTGGTTCGATGACCAGATATCACAACAGAGCGCTTCTTTATTTCGGCTGGATCCTCAGTGCCCTGCACCAGTGTCCTTCTGGCCAATGCCCTATGAGTATTCATCATCATTTTACAGTCACCTCGATTAATCCCGAAAGTAGCGCATATACGGTGCAAAGAGTCTTGAACGCCCCTTTAAGCTAGTCAGCACTTCTTAAGGAATGATTACCGAATGCCAGTTTTGATAGGTTACATTCTGAATACATTAATTAACAAATATCAAATATGTCACAGGAATACAGGACCACGCCTGCACTACTAGAGGTCTTTGAGGCGGAGAGTCTAAAGCCCGCTGAAAAAATCTGAGATGGAATTTGCAAGCTCTGTAAGTGCTTGCATATGCGTTCGACCTGACATTTTGCGCGGTTTCAAATCATGATCGCCGTCTTCCACCCAATGCAGAATGGCGCGCGCCGGCAGGCGATAGGAGGGAACTTCCGATGCACCGCCAAAGGGGTCCCTCGTTCCCTGGACCATTAAAATTGGAACCGCGTCCAATGCCGGAAAATGATCAACCCGCAATCTGTCAGGCTTGCCGGGCGGATGAAATGGATACCCTAACGTGACGATTGCCCCAATCTGCAATGGCGCATCCGGTTCCGCCGCCAACAGGGTGGCCATCCGGCCCCCCATGGATTTCCCACCGATGGCAAGCCGCTGAGCTGGATGGTTCGCGGCAACAGCAGTCAAGGCGTCTCGCCAGGCCGCAATCAGTTTCGGCGCACGATCCGGCGGTCGACGTCCCCCTTCAAGGCGGCGGGTCCGCATATAGGGAAATTCAAATCGACTGACCGCAATNCCCTGTTGNGCCANNGCCTGGGCAATNGCNGTCATNACGGGGCTGTCCATCGGGGCCCCGGCCCCATGAGCCAATATTAATCGCCAGGGAGCATCCGCAGGGCCGTCTTCCAGAAAAAGGGGCGGTTCGATGGGCGGCATAGGACATCTCAAGCCGGTCAATCCGGCATCATATCCTTGAAGAAATCATTGCCCTTGTCGTCAATGACGATAAAGGCCGGGAAATTTTCGACCTCAATGCGCCAGATCGCCTCCATGCCCAGCTCTTCATATTCAACAACTTCCACTTTGCGAATACAATCCTGGGCCAGGCGGGCGGCTGGGCCGCCAATGGACCCCAGATAAAACCCGCCATGGGCGGCACAGGCCTTGCGCACGATTGGGGACCGGTTGCCCTTTGCCAGCATGATCATGGATCCGCCTGCGGCCTGGAACTGATCGACAAAACTGTCCATCCGCCCGGCCGTGGTCGGCCCAAAGGAACCAGACGCATAGCCCGTGGGTGTTTTCGCCGGTCCGGCATAGTAAATCGGGTGATTCTTGAAATAGTCCGGCAACGCCTCACCCGCATCCAGCCTGGCGCGCAGCTTGCTGTGGGCGGCATCCCGCGCCACGATGATGGTTCCTGTCAGGGACAGGCGCGTTTTGATTGGATATTGTGACAGCTTGGCCAGCATGTCCGGCATTGGCATCGATAAATCGATTTCAACAACATCCCCGGAGAAACTGTCATCCGAAATTTCCGGCAGGAACCGCGCGGGATCCCGCTCTAACGCTTCCAGAAACACACCATCCTTGGTTATCTTACCCAGTGCCTGACGGTCTGCGGAACAGGATACACCAATGCCAATGGGCAGGCTGGCACCATGACGCGGCAAGCGGATCACACGGACATCATGACAGAAATACTTACCCCCGAACTGCGCCCCGATCCCCATATTGCGGCTTAATTCGTGCACAACCGCTTCCATTTCCAGGTCGCGGAAGCCATGCCCTTCTTCGCCGCCCTGTGTGGGCAGTCCATCAAGATAACGGCAACTGGCCAGCTTCACAGTCTTCAGGTTAAATTCCGCCGATGTCCCACCAATCACAACCGCCAAGTGATAGGGCGGACAGGCAGCCGTTCCCAAGGTGCGGATCTTTTCATCCAGGAATTTGATCAGACGCTCGCGTTCCAACAGCGACGGCGTGCCCTGGAACAGGAATGTCTTGTTCGCAGACCCCCCACCCTTGGCGACGAACAGGAACTTATAGGCGTCCTCAGTCCCTTCCGCATAGAGCTCAATCTGGCCCGGCAGATTGTTGCGCGTGTTCTTTTCCTCGAACATTGAGATCGGGGAAACCTGACTGTACCGAAGATTGTTATGGTTGTAGGCGTCCAGAACCCCTTTTGAGAGCGCGTATTTATCCTCTCCATTGGTCCAGATGCGCCGCCCCTTCTTGCCCATCACGATGGCAGTGCCGGTATCCTGACACATCGGCAGCACACCGCCTGCCGCAATATTGGCATTCTTCAGAAGATCATAGGCGACGAAACGATCATTATCCGATGCTTCAGGGTCATCCAGAATTTTTGCCAATTGCGCCAGATGGCCCGGACGCAATAAATGATTAATGTCGCGAAACGCCTCTTCCGACAACAGGCGCAACCCTTCAGGATCAACCGTGATGATCTCTTCGCCCTGAAACTGTGTTGTTGATACGAAATCGCTGCTCAATTTGCGATAGCTCGTCGTGTCTGGCCCCAGCGGCAGCATATCAAGAAAGGCGGGATCGACCATCGAATGGTTCCTCTTACAACTGGTTTAGCAAGGCAGGTCGTTTATTTTTTTCGAGTGAAATCCAGGGTCACGACGTTATCAGTGCGGGACTCGTCATCCTCCGCCCCGTCATGATCGGCGACGTCGTCCCCCATATTGGCATTGGAGTTCATTTCTTCGCGGCTGGGCCCCTTTTCATCAGAAGCGGCCTCGGGATGCTCCACGGTCACATTATCTTCGTCCACTTCCACATGGAACTGCAGCCCGAAATTGACGGACGGATCGGCGAAGGTGACAAGCGCCGCATAAGGTATGCGCAAATGTTCGTGCTGACGGTTGAAGCTGAGTTCCACATCAAAACCTTCATCATCCGGCTGCAAGCCCCAGAACTGGTGCTGCAGGACAATGGTCATTTCTTCCGGATACTGCGCCTTCAGGCGGTTCGGGATCATCACGTCTGGATGTTCCGTGCGAAAGGTGATGTAGAAATGATGATTGCCGGGCAATCCCCCCTTGGCAGCGCGATCCAGCGCCTTGCGCACAACGGAGCGCATGGCCTGTTCCACCATTTCATTATAGCCAAGCAGATCCTCGTTCATAAAACTTCCACTGGATAGTTCCGCAGGGTCAAGTTTGAGCCCTGTTACACGATCCAAGCCTAGCGAGAAATCCAGACAGGTCAAAGCTGAATTAAGGCTTCAATGCGAATTCGACACTATCGGTCTCGCAGGATGGGCCAATCGCCCGGTGTGAAACCGCCCGCAGTCAGGCGATCCGTCCTGGGACGCTGTACATCCTGTTCCAGTCGTGCCGCGGTTATCCACTGCTGCACCAGGGGGTGATCCAACAGCGCATTAACATAGTCCATGCATTGAGGCGACAGCGACAGGTTAAATCCGTAAACCCGAATTGCCACAGGGGCGAAAAATGCATCCACCGCCCCGAATGCACCAAACAAGTATGGCCCGGCACTGCGGTTCAAGCATTCTGTCCAGGCTGCCTGCAGAACCGCAAGATCTGCCAGGACGCCATCATCCGGTTTGAAATCCAGAAACCGGTTGGACAAATTCATCGGACAGTCCCGGCGCAGATTGGTGAAGCCGGAATGCATGCGCGCGGTCAGGGACCGGGCCAGGGCGCGATCCATGGCATCCTTGGGCCATAATCCAGCATCTGGGGCTTTTTCCGCAGCATATTCAGCAATTGCCAGACTGTCGGCGATGCAAATATCCCCGATGCGCAAGGCAGGAACCGTTCCAACGCCCCCGGTTGCGGCCCGCATAGCAGATTTATGATCAGGCATATCAAGCCAGATCATCTCTTCGTCAAACGACAGGCCTGCCTGGGCCATAACCAGCCACCCCCGCAGGGACCAACTGGAATAAGTACGATTGCCAATGACCAGGACGGGACGTGCCACCATGACGCATGGATCCTATGTTCAGGCCCGTCACACCCACTGGACGAGCGGCGAAGTGTTGCCTTAGATAAGCTGGCTTTCAAGCGCAATCATCGGATCAGAAATGCGAAACCGCCCTCTTTTGGAGGGCGGTCGCACAAACTATTTGAACACTCTATATATGAGAGTGAGATTACGCCGCGATGGACGGTTCGTTCCAGGCGCTGGTCTGCTTGCAGTTAGAGCATACGCGCTCTCCCGGCCAGGCGCTCTTGAAATCAGAACGGCACATCAGGCATTTCCGAGTCTTGGTTTCGTACTTACGGTCAGACTCGGGTTTTTTGTTCTTGCTCGAATCGCTCATTTTTCCATCCATATGATTATGATCGATCATTCATCGAGGCCTTATATAGCCCAGCCAATTTTGAAAAACCACTGTCACATTCACAAATCTGACAGAAAAATAACGCATGGCTGGAAGGGAAAGCTGTGCGTCTTACGCAAAGCCCTGGAATCTAAGCCGGAATCAAAACGAGTCCAAATGTCGTTTTTTCAGCAGTGCGACAATGTTTACCACATGAAATTTACCAATACCGCATCGCATCTGTGAAAATCTTCCGAAGTTCAGACTCCGCAATCGCCAATGGCGCATTGTCCAGCAATCGCCTTTGCGGTGCTGCTTTCGACACCAGATTGTCCAAATCGTCCATTGAATAACCAACACCTGTCAGGCCATTTGGAATACCTGTCGCCCGCATCATCTCTTCGATTCTGTTGGCCAGGGCATCTCCGGGTGCCTGGTCTGCCAGTTCTTCGGCAGACGCCCCCATCGCCTGCGCGCCCAATCGATGACGATCCGGACAGGCCGGACCTGTGAACCGGAAAACCGCTGGGGCGTTCACAATGACAGAAATTCCATGGGGCACCATTGCATGGTTGGATGGCCAGCCGGGTGGTTGATAGTCCCGCACCAGCCCCGCCACCGCATAGGACATGGCATGGGGAATGTGACAGCCCGCATTGCCAAATCCGATCCCTGCCAGCATGCCCGCGAACATCAGGGCTTCATAATCATCCTCCGTCGGGTCATTCACTGCCGATACCAGATGATCGCCAATCAGGCGGATCGATTCGCGGCAGGCCAGATCCGAATAGGGGTTGGCCCCCTGACTCAACGGCCGCGCAGAGGAGGTAGCAGGCTTTGCACGATGGGTGAAGGGACGCGCGGTGAGGCTCTCAAACGCATGGGAGAAGACATCAAAACCATTGGCCCCCAGGACCAGGGGGGGAAGGCTGGCAAGGTTGGTTGGATCTAATATTCCGAGGCTGGGCCGCAAACGAGCATTTGCAATTCCCGTTTTAGCCTCCATCTCCAGAAAATCAAAGATGGCGATCCCCGTGCATTCCGACGCCGTGCCAAAAGTCGTGGGACAGGCTATGTGAGGTTTCAGCGGGCCAGGCACCGGTTTTGCCTGCCCGACAGGGGCATTTACATAGGCCAGGAAGTCGTCTGGATAGGTCGCATACAGATTGGCCGCCTTGGCCGTATCCATGACCGATCCACCCCCGACGGAGATATAGCCGTCAAATTTTCCCTGACGCGCAAACTCGGCCGCGGCCTTGAAAGACCGATCCGTCGGTTCGACTTCCGTTTCAGTATAGACCTCGAAATTCAATCCCGCTCCTTGCAGGGCCTCTGTCACCGTGGCCAGCGCAGGCAGGTCTTTCACCACCCGGTCGGTGAATACGGCGATCCGTGTCATGCAAAGGGCCGCGGCATCCTGACCGATCTCCGCCAGAGCCCCGGCACCAAACTTGATTTTAGGTGCCTCAACGGTAAAGGCATTGTCGCCCGCATCGGTCGGCATGAAATAGGGGGACAGAGCCATTCGCGTTCCTCCAGCTTTTATCGTTCAGGGTCTATCTTTATTTTTAGTGATTTTATAGCGTCTGTGAAAGAAGCTAAAAGTATGCGGTGACGGTACCACACAATCCATGAACGCTGAAACTTGCCAATCCGATGAGACACGCAGATCGAACTGTCGATACGCAAAGCCAGAGAGAGTTTGTAAGCACGCTTCGCCGGCTTGCCGAAGTCGATTCTCGCGCCCTGCTTGAAGATAACAACAATCCAATTCTGTCAGCCTTCGTCACCAGACGTCAGGAGCACATTCGTGAATTGGTCACACCGACAGCAGGGCTTGTCATCGTCATCGAGGGACGCAAAGAGGTGTATGATGGCAGCGAACATCGCCTCTACACGGCCGGAAACGCTTTTGTCGTGACACCAGGGACCCGCTTGGATGTTGTGAACGAACCAGATGCACAATCAGGCTTTTACCGCGCTCTTTTTGTGCAGTTCTCTCGTGAGTTGATCATAAAGGCGGCCCGTCTTTGGCCCCAATTCGTTGGGCGCGGCGGCCAAATCAAATCGGTGCGGGTAAGCGCCGCTCTATGTTCCGCCATACTGCATGGTGCGCAGGTTCTATCGCACACCCTGTCGGCGTCCCCGCGCGTCATCGAGCATCGAATTCTTGAAGTCCTTCTTATCCTAGCCGAACAGGGCGTCCTGCCCCTGGTGCCAAAATATGTTGATGGATCGGTCATCGAGGCGTTTCGTTTGCTTATCCGCCACCGCCTGCATCTGCCCTGGACTGCGGCAAAAGTCGCAAAAGAACTCTCCCTATCGGAAGCGACCTTGCGACGGCGACTGCGGGCGGAGGGCCAGACACTGCGCGAGGTGTTGCGCGTTGAACGAATGAAGGCTGCCTATATGATTCTCCATGACCGAAATGCCGATGTGGCAGACGCCCTTGCCGCAACGGGCTATCGGTCGCGTTCTCATTTTTCCAGACATTTTCAGCAGCGTTACGGATTCACCCCTTCAACCATACGCCGTCAGAAATATGCGCGCGTGAACGACTGATCGGTTTAGGCGCAATTCTGATCGGAACCGGTCCATAAGGGATTGCATCCCCCTCTATACTCTGCAGCATTCAACTCAAGAGGATAGAAGAGATGATGAGGCATCTGAGAATATTAACTGCTGTGACCATCCTGAATGGAATGATCTGCGGCGCATCAGTCCATGCGGACACTGGCCACTTACATGTCAAAATCGGGGGGTTGGCGCCTGATGGACGTCTGCCGGACCAGGCCGCGTTTTGTCCACCCCCCTCCAGCACTGTCAAAAATATCAGTCCCGCCATTGAATGGTCTGCTGGTCCCGATGGCACACAGTCCTATGCGCTGTTGATGATCGATATCGATGTTCCAAAGGATTTCAGCCAGATCAATAAGGCTGGCACGATAATCACTGAGGAATCACCACGCATCACGGTGCATCACTGGGTGCTGGTTGATATTCCAGCTGCCATCACCTCCCTGGCATCGGGTGTCGAAAGTGACGGATTGGTGCCGCATGGAAAACCGATTGGCGAAACAGATCACGGCCGTCGGGGTTTCAATGTTTTTACGTCCTTCCTATCCACACATCCGGATATGGCCGGAACGTACGGCGGCTATGATGGACCGTGCCCGCCGGTCAATGATGAACAGCCGCATCGCTATATCGTGCGCATATTCGCCCTTGATGTTCCCACTTTGGGTTTGCATGGGGCATTTGATGGACCCACTGCCGAAAACGCGATGCAGGGTCATATTCTGGCCCAAAGTGACGCCCTTGCAACCTATACCCTGAACCCCAGGCTTATGCCGAAAGCAACACAATGACACAGCACAGCACCGATTTGCCGAGGGTCAGACGATGACCAAAGACGAAGTGGTGGCCTCAATTCTGTTCAGTCGCGACGCCGGCACATACGATAATCTGCGCCGACGCCTGGTTCCATGCTTCGATGATTTTTACGGAACAGCCCTTAAATTGATTCAGGAATGGCAAACCACACCAGAAATCCATGTTCTGGACATCGGGGCGGGAACAGGCCTGTTCTCTGCGATGGTTTTGGCACAAAGCCCCGCTGCCAGACTCTGCCTTTTGGATGGTTCTTTCGCCATGCTGGATCAGGCACGCAATCGGTTTTCGGGGATCGATCAGGTCGAGTATCATGTTGCCGATATGGCCAATGTTGATTTGACAGGGGCTGACCTTGGCGGCAACTGGGATTTGATCATCTCAGCATTGGCGATTCACCATCTGACTGATGATCATAAACGGGACCTGTATCGACGGATCCACGGTGCCTTAAAACCGGGTGGCCTGTTCGTAAATGCAGAACAGGTCGCCGGCCCGACAGCCATTTCAGACGCACGCTATTCAAAAATATGGCATGAGCAAATTCGGCAACTTGGTGCTTCTGAAGAAGAAATCGAAACGGCTCTGGAACGCATGTCCCATGACAAATGCGCTGCTTTAGACGATCAACTCCAATGGCTGACACAAGTTGGATTTTCCAATGTGGATTGCAGTTTTAAGGCATGGCGTTTTGCCGTGTTCAGCGGCCAAGCACCAAATTGAGGCGGTAGGCGCATGGAATTTTTATTTTGCAATGTCGCCACGGGTAATTTTAGGTATAGAACGATACTTCTTTAAAAAATTTCAATAAACTCGGGGGCAACGGCGTATGGCGAAAACACCGGAGACGGAAACGACACCAAAGACGCACAAAGCCGCCCCCGCCAAGGCGGCTCCGACCGTTGCGTCGGTTCTGGGTGAGATTTGCTGGCTATTCTCCATGACACCATCGCATCGCTATTTCTTTATGGCGGATCTGGAATGGTTGGTCATGACGCCGGTTATGAAACAACAGTTCCGCATCTATCGCGACGAAAATGGCCGCCCGATGGGGTTGGTTCTGTGGGCCAAGCTGAATGCGGATGCCGAAGAGAGATTGATTCAGGGATCGACCAGGATACGACCGCAGGATTGGACATCCGGTGATCGCCATTGGATCATTGATGTCGTCGATCTGACCGGGGGCCAGCGCGCGCAACAGATGATCGATGAAATGAAATCTGCTGTCTTCAAAGAGACTCCCTTCAAATATCATCGCACCGACAGCTCTGGAAATCGCGTAATCGTTGATACCAGCAAGGCCTGATTTTCCAAAATCATCAAAATTGTTTTAAGCTTAAATATTTTTAGCTTGAAATAAATTTCTGCCTGCGTCACGCTCAGTCCCTACCAATTGTGAGTATGGGAGAGAACGTGATGCGTGTAGCTTGTCTTGGGGGCGGTCCGGCCGGTCTCTACTTCGCGATCTCAATGAAGGTGCGCAATCCCGATCACGAAATTGTCGTGATTGAGCGCAACCGACCCTATGACACATTTGGCTGGGGGGTCGTCCTGTCGGACGAAACACTGGATAATCTTGCGCGCAATGATGCAGAGAGCGCGGCGGATATCCGCGCCAATTTCTCCTATTGGGATGATGTCGCGGTACATTATCGCGACACGGTGATCCGATCCGGCGGGCATGGCTTCTGTGGTATTGGACGGCGCAAACTTCTGAACATCCTGCAGGACCGTGCAGCAGACCTGGGCATTGAGGTTCAGTTCGAAACCGAAATCGACAGTGTTGAGCCTTATCGCGATTACGACCTGGTTATTGCGTGCGACGGCATCAATTCAAAAACCCGCAAAACTTTTGAGGATGTCTTCAAGCCCGATATCGATACCCGGGCCTGCAAGTTCATCTGGCTGGGCACCAAACAGAAATTTAACGGTGCGTTTACCTTCATCTTTGAAGAAACGGAGCATGGCTGGATCTGGGTCCATGCCTATCAGTTCGATTCAGAAACCGCGACCTTCATTGTGGAATGTTCAGAGCAGACCTGGAAGAATTTCGGCTTCGATACGATGACCACCGACGAGACCATCGCAACCTGCGAGAAGGTCTTTGAGAAATACCTGGATGGTCACAGTTTGATGAGCAACGCGCGACATCTGCGCGGCTCTGCCTGGCTGAACTTCAATCGGGTCCTGTGCGAAACCTGGTCTCATGAGAATATCGTCCTGATGGGCGATGCGGCAGCCACCGCGCATTTCTCCATCGGATCCGGCACCAAGCTGGCACTGGAAAGCGCCATTGCCCTGGCAGATATGGTGCATTCCGAACCCAGTCTGAAAGACGCCTTCGCCCGCTACGAGGCTGACCGTCGCTTGGAAGTGCTGCGCCTGCAATCCGCCGCGCGCAATTCCACGGAATGGTTTGAGGAGGTGGAGCGCTATCTGCATCTGGACCCGACGCAATTTGCCTATTCCTTATTGACCAGATCACAGCGGATCAGTCATGAAAATCTGCGCGCCCGGGATGCCAAATGGCTGGCAGAAGCCGAAAAATGGTTTGAAAAATCCGCCACTGGAAAGGCTCCCGAAGCGGCCCGCCCGCCCATGTTTGTCCCCTTCAGGCTGCGCGGCATGGAATTGATGAACCGCGTTGTTGTCTCCCCCATGGCACAATACAAGGCCGTCGACGGGGTGCCGACCGATTGGCATTTCACCCATTACACCAGTCGCGCCCTGGGCGGGGCCGGTCTGGTCTATACCGAAATGACCTGCGTGTCGCCTGAAGGGCGCATCACGCCTGGCTGTCCCGGCCTTTATTCCGACGATCAGGAAGCCGCCTGGAAGCGGATTGTTGATTTCGTGCATCAGGAAAGCCCCGCCAAAATTGCCCTGCAATTGGGTCATTCCGGCCCTAAAGGGTCGACCCAGGTTGGTTGGGAAGAAATGGATGCCCCGCTGAAAGATGGGAATTGGGAAATTCTTTCCCCCACAGCCCAGCCCTGGTCCTCAAAGAACCAAACGCCCAAGGCAATGACCCGCGTCGATATGGATATGGTCCGTGACCAATTCGTGGCTGCCGCCGAACGGGGCAACCGTGCGGGCTTTGATTTGCTGGAACTGCATTTCGCCCACGGATATCTGCTGTCGGCCTTCATCACCCCGCTGACCAACCAGCGCGAGGATGACTATGGCGGCACCCTGGAAAACCGCATGCGTTTCCCGCTGGAAATATTCCATGCGGTGCGCAAGGTCTGGCCGGATGACAAGCCAATGTCAGTCCGGATTTCCGCCAATGACTGGGTTGAAGGCGAAGGGATCGGCCCGGATGATGCGGTTGAAATCGCCGGCATGCTGAAAGAGGCAGGCGTTGACATCATAGATGTTTCCGCCGGACAGACATCCAAGCGGGCGCAGCCGGTTTATGGACGGATGTTCCAAACACCGTTTTCAGACCGCATCCGCAACGAGGCGGGGATCGCCACCATGGCGGTTGGCAATATCTATGAGCCAGACCACCTGAATTCCATACTGATGGCGGGGCGCGCAGACCTGTGCTGTCTGGCCAGACCGCATTTGGCGGATCCTTACTGGACCCTGCATGCAGCCGCCGATCTGGGCTATGACATGCAGGACTGGCCTGCCCCCTATCAGCCCGGTCGGGATCAATTGACACGCCTTGCCGCACGACAGGATGTCATGACCGGCAAAGTTTAGCGATAGAGGATACAATGGCAGACCTCAACGGACAGCATGCACTCATCACCGGCGGCGGAACGGGCGTCGGGGCGGCAATTGCTCGCTGTCTGTCAGAGGCCGGCGCAGCAATAACGATCGCCGGGCGACGCCTTGCGCCCTTGCAGGACCTGGCCAAACAATTGCCAAAGGCACAGGCGATACAATGTGACGTTACTGACGAGGAGTCTGTTGCCGCCCTCTTTGCGGCCGCTGCGGAGACCTTTGGGCCTGTAACAATCGCCGTCGCCAATGCTGGGGCAGCGAAAAGTGCCCCTATCGGCAAAACCGATATGGCGCTGTGGGAATCCAGCCTGGCCGTTAATCTGACCGGGGCCTTTCTGACCGCCAGGGAAGCGCTGGCTTCCATGCGTCAATCCAAACAGGGCCGCATCATTTTCGTTGCCAGTACAGCGGGCTTGAAAGGCTATGCCTATGTCTCGCCCTATTGCGCCGCCAAGCATGGCGTCATCGGCTTAACCAAAGCATTGGCCCTGGAAGTTGCCAAGGAAGGCATCACTGTCAACGCGATCTGCCCCGGCTTCACCGAAACCCCTTTGCTGCAAGATTCCATCACAAATATCATGGAAAAGACCGGGCGCGACGAAGAAGCGGCCCGGGCAAGCCTGTTGAAAACCAACCCGCAGGGCCGTTTCATTCAGCCGGAAGAAATTGCCGAAACGGCCTTGTGGCTGTGTTCAAGCCAGGCCAGCAGCATTACAGGCCAAGCCATCTCTGTTTCCGGGGGAGAAACATGACCATACAAGACCCCGCAACCGCTGCGCATATAAAAAGCTCAAAACCTGCCCGATTGGACGAAGCAGAATTGCTGCGCAAGATGCGGCTGCGCCTGTGGATCAATATGCTGCGCACCACGCGGCATATCGAAAACACATTACGGGAACGATTTAAGTCGGAATTCGAAGCCACCCTGCCCCGGTTCGATGTAATGGCCGCGCTGTTCCGAAATCCTGACGGCATGACGATGACCCGGCTTTCGGAAAGCCTGATGGTGTCCAATGGCAATGTGACCGGCATTGTAGAACGGCTGGTAGAAGAGGGATTGGTCAATCGATCCGCCCATGACACAGACCGGCGCACGGCGATTGTGATGTTGACCCCGGATGGTCAATCCACATTTTCTGATATGGCAGATGAGCATCATGCCTGGATCAACGCGCTTTTGGAACCGATCCCGCAGGACGAAATTGAACATCTGACGGAACTGCTGCAAGGCCTGCGCGACGCGCAGACGGCGGAACAGCAAAAGACCCGCCAGGCCAAGCGTAAGAAAAAGGACCAATGACAATGACCGCCATGAAGAATCTGAAACCAAAACACTTCCTGTGGGAAATGCAGGGGGATGTCGCCGTCATCCGCCTGAACCGACCAGAGCGCAAAAACCCGCTGACCTTTGAAAGCTATGCAGAATTGCGCGACACATTTCGCGACCTTGCCTATTGCGATGATGTGAAGGCGGTGGTTTTCGCCTCCAATGGCGGTAACTTTTCCTCTGGCGGGGATGTTCATGATATTATCGGTCCGCTGCTGGATCGCGACATGAAGGGATTGCTGGAATTCACCCGAATGACCGGCGATCTGGTCAAGGCGATGAAGGCCTGTCCCCAGCCTGTGATCGCCGCTATTGATGGTATCTGTGTCGGGGCTGGTGCGATGGTCGCCTTGTTTTCTGATCTGCGCCTGGGTACCGATGCATCAAAGACGGCATTTCTTTTCACACGCGTTGGATTGGCGGGATGTGATATGGGCGCCTGTGCCATGTTGCCCCGTGTCATTGGACAGGGCCGCGCAGCGGAATTGCTGTACACTGGTCGTTCCATGTCGGGGGAAGAAGGTCTGGCCTGGGGATTCTTTAATCGACTTGTGGACGCTGATGCGCTGGAATCTGATGCCATTGCCCTGGCACAGTCCATCGCGACTGGGCCAAATTTTGGTCATATGATGACCAAGACCATGCTGAACCAGGAATGGTCCATGACCCTGGATCAGGCCATCGAAGCAGAAGCGCAGGCGCAGGCGATCTGTATGCAGACCCGCGACTTCCGCCGCGCCTATGATGCTTTTGTCGCGAAACAACGCCCCGATTTTAAAGGGGATTAAGCGATGATGCGGACCCATCATCTTCATGAAGAAAACAGGGGCTGGCACGGTCAAAATCCCGTGCTTGCCCCGCCTCTCTTGAGGGGGGGAGCCCCATCTTTTACTCCTCCCCCCTTGAGGGCAGGGCTATCGCATATGAGCGAAGAGCTTTGTGAGGAAGGCATCATCCCATCCGGCGCGTTTGATTTTGCCCTTGATGGAGCCTTTGTCGTCATTGG
>NZSA01000056.1 GCA_002696645.1 Rhodospirillales bacterium
TTGCCGCTCCTCAGGATGAGAATGGTGTTGGCTGTTAAGGGTGGAACATCTAAATCGCTGCCTGCCGCCCTGGACCCCGGATCAGGTCCGGGGTGACGATTTTTATGCGGCTGCGCGTTCCTAAACCCAATCGCGCAATTGGGCGATCAGGGGGATGTCGGCAGGCGGCATGGGATAATCGCCCAGGCGCTGCGGACGAACCCATGCCAGTTCCTGGCCTTCGCGGCCTTGGGGTGTGCCCTGCCAGACGCGACAGACATAGAGTGGCATCAGTAAATGGAAGTCTTCATAGGCGTGACTGGCAAAGCCGATTGGGGCCAGGCAGCTAGCCCGTGTATCAATGCCTAATTCTTCCTGCAATTCCCGGATTAAGGCACGCTCAGGCGTTTCTCCAGGATCAACCTTGCCACCCGGAAATTCCCAAAGGCCCGCCAGCTTTTTACCCTCCGGCCGTTTGGACAGCAGAATGCGACCGTCCTTGTCCAGCAGGGCAACTGCGACCACCAGCAGGGTTTTCACATCCCGCTGTGCCTCTGCAAGCCCCCCACTGGCATCCCAACATCCACTCATCAGAATTGGCTAGCTTCGGTAATCGGCATTGATGTCGATATAGCCATGGGTCAGGTCACAGGTCCAGACTCGGGCCTTGCCGCGTCCGACACCAACATCGACTTCGATATCAATCTCCCGGCCCTTCAGATGGGCGGTGACGGGGGCTTCATCATAGCCCTGCACGCCTTCCCCCTGTTCCGCAATGACGGTGCCGCCCATGGCGACCGTCAGGCGGTCACGGTCGGCGCGCTCTCCTGCCTTGCCAACGGCCATGACGATGCGGCCCCAATTGGCGTCTTCGCCCGCAATCGCGGTCTTTACCAGCGGAGAATTGGCAATCGACAGGCCGATCTTTCGGGCTGCCGCGTCAGAAGCCGCCCCTGTCACATCGATGGTGACAAATTTCGATGCACCCTCACCATCCTTCACAACGTGATGGGCCAATTGTGTCAGCACATCCAGCAAGGCCGCCCGGAAGCCTTTCAGCGCTTTGTCCGATGCCTTTTTGGGCGCTGTGTTTCCAGCTTTACCAGTAGCGGCCAATAACAGCGTATCGCTGGTCGAGGTATCGCCATCAACGGTGATGCAATTGAAGGTCTTGTCGGTTGCCTTGCGCAACAGCTTTTGCAGTACGGCGTGGGGGATGTTTGCATCGGTAAAGACGAAAGCCAGCATGGTCGCCATGTCCGGTGCGATCATGCCGGACCCTTTGGCAAAGCCTGCAATAGTGACCTCAACGCCACCAATCTCACAGGTCGCCGATGCGCCTTTCGGAAATGTGTCCGTCGTCATAATGGCGCGCGCAGCAGTCGGCCAGCCAGTGGGTTTCAGATTGGCATGCAGCCTGGGTACAGCCTTTGAAATCCGGTCGGTGGGCAGTTTCTGGCCAATCACGCCGGTTGAGGCAACCAAGACCTCTTTCTTTTTGCACCCGACGGCGGCGGCGGCGACTTCCGCCATTGCCTCGGTCCCTTCCATGCCCGCCTTGCCGGTGAAGGCATTGGCGTTGCCAGCATTCACCAGCATGGCTCGGGCAGCACCCTTCTTCAGGACCTGGGCACACCAATCAACCGCAGAAGACCGGGTCAGCGAGGTGGTCAACACCCCTGCTACTGTGGTGCCCGGATCCAGTTCCGCCATGAACAAATCCGGGCGACCTTTGTATTTCACCCCGGCGGCAATGCCCCCCAGGCGAACCCCCGCTACTTCCGGAAGGGTCGTGAAACTCTTGGGAGCGAACGGGGATTTGGTCGTTGCCATGGCGGTGCCTTCTGCTGGTTGAAGTCAGTTTTTTATTGGGCGGCCGGCATCGGATTGCCGTCCATATCAAAGCGCTCAACAGTGGCCCCTTTAATGGCCTCCTGAATGATACCCCGAACTTTGGATTCCGCCAATTGTTCCCGAATGCGGGGTGCGACTTCTTCAAAACTGGGCGGTTGGATATCGCGTTTGCCTTTGACCAGGATGACGTGCCAGCCGAACTGGGTCTTTACCGGTTCTGCCGTGAATGTGTTGGGTTCCAGCGAAAAGGCTGCATCTTCAAAGGGTTTCACATACTGTCCCTTACGACTCCAGCCATAGCTGCCGCCATTGCTGGCAGAGCCAGGATCCTGGGACCGTTCTTTGGCCAGTTCAGCGAAATCCTTACCATCTGTGATCTCCTTGATGATCTCTTTCGCTTCGTCTTCTGTTTCAACCAGAATGTGACTGACATCAACTTCCTGGCCCGGCGCCTGTTGTGCGACCAGCGCGTCATAGCGGGCGCGAACTTCGGCATCATCGACCTGCTTTTCCGCTTCCTTGATGACATAGTAATTATACAGCAATTCGTTTTCGACCTGCTTCAGGCGCGCCTGAAGTTCCGGGTCGTCCTGCACCCCGGCGGCACGGGCCTTGTCGGCAATGACGTGTCGGCCGATCACTTCTTCCAGCAGCAACGGATAGATCCCCTGCATGCCAGCCCCTTGCACTTCCTTGGGCAAATCCTGAAAGAAATTGACCAATTCCGATTGCTTGATTTCGGTGCCATTCACGATGGCGACGGTCTTATCATCGGATTGCGCCAATGTGGGCGCGGACGCCGCACAGGTAAGGCCGCCGATCAGTACAGCAATGGAAAGTGTCGAACGAAGGGCGTTAATAGAAAACGGCATGGTATCCTCATCTAAAGTGTCGCAGGGCAATGTTTCAGGACGGCTTTGCGACCTGATTTCGGGCGCACGAAACCATGGATAGCCGGGGATCACAAGCAGAACTGACGGACACTTGCGGCAAGGGTACGTTGACAGAGCGGCGTTGGACCCTTATCTCCAATCGCAGTGTCATCGGGCCTGAAAACCCGATTGTCTTTGTGTCTTCACGCCCAGGGTTCTTCTGGCAAAAACTTGAAAGTGACGTCTTTCATGCTCGGCGGCTTGCTTAAAAGCGTATTTGGGTCTGCGAATGACCGGACTGTTCGGATTTTGCGCAAACGCGCTGAGGCGATCGGGGCCCTGGAAGAGGGGTTCAAGGCGCTGGATGATGCTGCCCTGCAGGCCAAAACGGCAGAGTTTCGCAAGCGCCTGGCAGAGGGTGAAACCGAAGACGACATTCTGAATGAAGCCTTCGCAACGGTTCGCGAGGCCGCCAGACGCGTTCTGGGCATGCGGCATTTTGACGTGCAGCTGATCGGCGGGATGGTCCTGCACCAGGGCAAGATTGCGGAAATGAAAACCGGTGAAGGCAAGACCCTGGTCGCGACGCTGCCGGTATATCTGAACGCCCTGTCAGGCAAGGGTGTGCATGTCGTCACGGTGAATGATTATCTGGCCCGTCGTGACTCTGTCTGGATGGGTAAGATTTACGAATTTCTGGGCCTGACAGTCGGGGTAGTGGTGCCGGGTATCGACGAACACGCGCGCCAGCATGCCTATCGCTGTGACATCACCCATGCGACCAATAATGAGCTTGGCTTTGATTATCTGCGCGACAATCTGAAATTCCGATTGGAGCAGATGGCCCAGCGCGAACCCAATTTCGCGATCATTGATGAGGTCGACTCGATCCTGATCGATGAGGCCCGCACCCCCTTGATCATTTCGGGCCCGACCGATGATTCATCGACCATGTATATGACGGTCGATGCCTTGATCCCGCATCTGACCCAGGATGATTACGAAAAGGATGAAAAACAGCGCGCCGTGACCCTGACCGATCAGGGGACGGAACATATCGAAGCGCTGTTGCGGGAAAAGACGGACCTGTTGGGGGAAGGCGGTCTGTATGACGTGCAGAACGTCACCGTCGTCCATCATGTGAATCAGGCCCTGCGCGCCCATAAACTGTTTACCAAGGATATCGATTACATCGTCAAGGACAATAAGGTGATCATCATTGATGAATTCACCGGTCGGATGATGGAAGGGCGGCGCTATTCCGAAGGGCTGCACCAGGCCTTGGAGGCCAAGGAAAATGTGGCAATCCAGATGGAAAACCAGACCCTGGCGTCTATCACATTCCAGAATTACTTCCGCATGTATCCCAAACTGGCAGGCATGACCGGGACAGCCCTGACAGAAGCGGGTGAATTTTCCGAGATTTACAGCTTGGATGTGGTGGATGTACCGACCAATAAGCCCATGGCGCGCAAGGACAATGATGACGAGGTGTATCGCACCTCTGCGGAGCGCGACACGGCGGTGATCGAACAGATCGTTGCGTGCAATAAGAAAAAGCAGCCGGTTCTGGTCGGCACGGTTTCAATCGAGAAATCAGAAGACCTTTCCCGTCAGTTGAAGAAACGCGGGATCAAACATCAGATCCTGAATGCCCGTCATCATGAAAGCGAAGCCTTTATTATCGGTGAGGCCGGTGTGCCGGGTGCGGTGACCATCGCCACCAATATGGCCGGTCGTGGAACGGATATTCAATTGGGCGGCAATATGGAATTGCGGGTCCAGCGCGAATTGGACGGCATTGAGGACGAGGCGCTGATCGCCCAGAAGAAACAGGAAATCCTCGACGATATCGCGACCAAGAATAAGGAAGTCCTGGCAGCAGGCGGTCTTTTCGTTCTGGGAACAGAGCGTCATGAAAGCCGCCGCATCGACAATCAGTTGCGTGGTCGCGCCGGACGCCAGGGGGATCCAGGGGAATCGAAATTCTTCGTCAGTCTGGAAGACGACCTGATGCGGATCTTCGGGTCGGAACGGATGGATGGTGTTCTGCGCAAACTGGGTCTGGAAGAGGGAGAGGCGATTGTCCATCCCTGGGTCAACAAGGCGCTGGAAAAGGCCCAGTCCAAGGTTGAGGCGCGCAACTTTGAAATCCGCAAGCAATTGCTGAAATACGATGATGTGATGAACGATCAGCGCAAGGTGATCTTCGAACAACGCAAAGACCTGATGCGGGACGAGGACGTCAATGAAACGATCCGCGACATGCGGGCCGAAACCATTGACGATGTTGTCAATCGCTGCGTGCCGGAAAAGGTATTGCCGGAAGAATGGGCACTGGAATCCCTGCATGAAGAATGCCGCCGCCTGTTTGCCCTGGATCTGCCAATTGCGGAATGGGCGAAAGAAGAAGGCGTCGGTCATACAGAATTCCGGGACCGGATCACATCCGCCGTGGAACGCAAAATGGCCGAAAAGGCCTCAAAATATGGCCCCGACGTGATGCGCATTGCGGAACGCAGCCTGTTGCTGCAACTGTTGGACAATGCCTGGAAGGACCATCTGCTGCAGTTGGATCATCTGCGCCAGGGGATCGGTCTACGCGCCTTTGCGCAGCGGGACCCGCTGAATGAATATAAAAGCGAAGCCTTTGCCCTGTTTGAATCGCTCTTGGTTGGTTTGCGCAGCCAGGTGACCCAGGTGCTGTCGCATGTTGAACTGCGCACCAATGTCGAAGAGGCGATGGAAAAGCAGCGGGAAACAGAGTCCCAGCAGGCCATAAAACCAGCCGCAGATGAAGACATTGCGCAGTTGAAGAGCCGCAGCCTGTCAAACCCTGGCCCGTCCCAGTCTGACAAGCCATTGACTGCAGAAACGGCGCCGAAAGGCTATGTCCTGCATGAAGCGACCGGGCGCTATGTGCATCCGGGCGATCCCAGCACATGGGGTAAGATTCCGCGCAATGCGCCTTGTCCCTGTCAATCAGGCAAGAAATACAAACAATGCCACGGTAAGGCCTGATGGGTGGGGCGGCGACCAAAATTGCCGCACTGACCCAGGATGCCCTTGCGGCCTATCAGGCCGGTGATCTGGAGCGCGCGGAAACGCTGTTTAAGAAAGCGGCAAGTGCACCGTCCGCACCGCCCCAAACAGCCTATAATTTTGCGGTTTTCCTGCGCCGAGAAGGGCGTGGAAAGGACGCGCTCTATTGGCTGGACCGATGTCTTAGGTCCGCACCGGATCATCGTAATGCGCAAATTGAGCGGGGTCTGGCTCTGATCGATCTAGGGCAATTGCAACAAGCAGGCGATTGTCTTCAGGCCTTTCCGGACGATCCAGATGCCTTGCGCGGCGTTTCTGTTGCCATGTTCAAGCTTGGATATTGGGAGAAGGCTGCAGAGGCGGTCCAGGGACTGGCTGTTCAGGCCAGCGCAGAGGATCGTTTGCTTCTGATCCGAGCATTGACAGAACTGGGGCGTCTGGACGAAGCAGAGGCGGCAGGGGCTGCCCTGAAGGCAGAGCGGGCAGAGTTAAGAGCGGACGTATCCAAAGCCCTCACCCGCCGCTCAAAAGGGCGGTTTAGCCTTATCGAATCTTCTGCACTGGTGTGATGCTTTTTGGTCTTATCTAGGATCAGTGGTCCGATGCGCGGTGGTTCTTTCGATACCCGCCGCGCGCCTGGCCGATCAGATCCAGGGTTTCTTCAACCTGATCGGCATATGGCCCTTCCAGCGTTTCGAAATGCGCGGTCATAGCGCGGGGCACGGGCCAAAGCTGGGCGACAGGGGTGCCTTTTGGTAGGGTCCCGGTCCAATCCCGATCCTGCCACAGGGCCGGGAAATGCACGAAGCCAGTATTGAAGGCGTCGCAATCGACCAATCCGGTTAAGGTCTGGAAGGGCAGGTCCAGTCGATTGACCGGATGCGTAAACAGCACCGACCAGCCTTTTGGTACCTCAACCGTCCAGGCAGAGTTGAATTTCAGAGCGGCCATCCCCGGCTCAGCAAAGGGTACCCCATCCAACTGGGCGGAGGGATGCCAGGAGAGCGGCGCACGGGTCAATCGATCCAGGCGGCTGACCGGCAGGTCCCAATCCCAGGAAAAGGTGAGCCCGTCCTGCACCGTGACATCACACAGCAGGGGCATCATCCAGCCACCGCCCATCGCATCCAGAAAGGGCGGGCATTGCTTCACCGTCCGCACGTCCTGACCCAGCAGCGCGCTGTGGGCCTCAGATGGCATGGTTTTCAGCCAGTCGGGCAACCCCTGCCGCCCTGAAATGGGTCGGGGCAGCACGTCCTGCCATTCAGGCGGGCAACGGAAGGTGATGTCGATGCTCACAGCGGGTCTGTTTATCCCAAGGCGGCGCGGCGTTGTTTTTCCCGTTCTTTCTGGATCGTATAGAGCGTCGCGGCGATGACGGTCAGGACCACGAAAAGAACCCCGATCACATTGATAACCGGTGACAGGCCAAAACGAAAGCGCGAGCCTATCTCTGTTACCAATGTCCAGTCTCCGCCAATGGCGAATATGGTCGTGTTATAGTTTTCAATCGATTGCAGAAAGCCAATAACAGCCCCGGTAATCAGGGTGGGGGCCAGAAAAGGGACGGTGATCCGACGGAACATGAAAAAGCTGGATGCGCCCAGATCCAGGGCTGCTTCCTCCAGAACCCGATCCTGGCGTTGCAGCCGGGCCATGAACAGCAGCATGGAATAGGAGGCGATAAAGCTGGTCTGCGCCAGGACCGTCAGGAACAATCCGCCTGGCACATCGACCCGCCCCCAGAAGATCAGGGTGGAAATCCCCAGAATAATGCCGGGAATCAGCAGCGGAGAGACCAACACCGCATACAGCACATTGGTATAGCGGCTTTGCAGGCGTGTCAGGATCAGCGCCCCTGACAGGCCCAGCGGCAGGGACAGCCCCACAACGCCCACGGCGACCAGCACAGAATTCACGATCCCTTGCAGAATGCGATCATCCTGCGCCAATTCTCCGAACCAGTGCAGGGTCCAGCCGCGCCATTGCGTCACAGACGGATATTCATAGGAATTAAAGGCGGCCAGTGACATCACCAAAAGCGGGGCAAAGAGATAGACAAAGAACACCCCGATATAAATTTTCAAAATCAGGCCCGACAGTCCGGGTCCATTGGATTGCGTGCTCATCCCATCGTCCCCTATTTCGAAATGTCGCGAATGCCGACCTTGAACACCTTCATCATGATCAGGATGAAGGCGAGGCAGACAAGAACCAGACTGAACGCATAGGCTGCGCCCACATTCCAGTTCTGGGTTTCGAAGAATTGTCGATAGATCAATTGCGAGAACCAGTCGCCCGATTTCCCCCGCGTCATGATCTGCGGCACGGAATAGGAGCCAACAGACAGCATGAAGGTCATGATGCACCCTACGGCGATACCGGGCTTGGCATGGGGCAGAACCACCCGCCAATGGGTCAGGAACACCGACCCGCCCAGATCCTGCGCCGCCTCTAACTGGTTTTTATCCAACGTATCGACGGTGTTGTAGATCGGGAAAATCATAAACAGGACATAGGCATAAATCAGGGCGACAAAGACAGAGCCTGGATATTCCAGGAATGGGACCCAGGTCTTGTCGGCAAAACTGACAACCCCCATCCAGGCCAGCAGGCTGTTGATCACCCCCTGATAATCCAGGATCATCAGCCAGGCATAAACCCGCAGCAATTCGTTGATCGCATAGGGAATAATCAGCCCCAGCATCAACAGCGCGGCGCGCTGGGGGGTCGCCAGCTTGGCGATGGTAAAGGCAACTGGATAACAGACCGCAAAGGCCAGAACTGTGACTGCCAGGGCATAGACAATGCTTTTCACGAAGATTGAGAAATGCAGGGAGGACATGCGGGTATAATTTTGCAACCCATACTCTCTGGGCGGATCGGTTTCCTGAGACTCCAGCGTTGAGATTTCTTCTTTCAGGGCGTCAATCTTCGCCTGGACGGCGGGTTTGGTATCGCCGGTGGCCTGTTGGACATCATATTCCAGCAGACCCAGATCAGAATAGGCGCGGTCGATCTTCATACCCAACTGGTCGTCTTTGTCGATCGACCACAGCGATTGGTCCAGCATGAAGGCCTGCGGCAGGATAATCAGCAGCAACAGCCAGAACGCCGTTAGGGTTATGAAAATGCCGGTCAGACCCTTCCCGTAGCTGCGGATCAGGCTATTCATCGCTCAATTCCCCCGATCGCATGACGATGGCGTCCGATGCGTTGAACCCGATCTTCGCGCGGCCTTCCAGCTCTTTGTGCTGACCCAGATTGGCTTCATGGACGATGATGGAGCCTGTGTTGGTCTTAAAAAACAGATTGACGAAGGCACCTTCCAGATCGCGGCGCTCAAAATCCACGTCGAAGGTATTGTCCAGGGCCGCTCCGTTCAGCAGTTTTGTGCGCTCTGGCCTGACGAATACCATGGCCTTGTCGCCAACAGTTGCCTTGTCCTGATTGATACCGCGAATTGCACCCTGCTGGGTTTCAACGACGGCATATCCGTCTTGGAGGTCCGAAATCTTGCCCTCAAGGACGTTGTTTTCGCCAACGAAGGTCGCCACGAAGGGCGTCCGGGGATGGGCGTAGAGATTATCGACGGTATCAACCTGTTCCACCACTCCGGCCTTCATCACCGCAATCCGGTCGGACATGGTTAGGGCTTCGCCTTGATCATGGGTAATGAAGATGAAGGTAACGCCGGTTTTGCGCTGAATTTCCTTCAATTCGGCGCGCATATACTGGCGCAGTTTCAAATCCAGCGCTGACAATGGCTCGTCCAGCAACAGAACGGCGGGTTCCACGGCCAGGGCGCGGGCGATGGCGACGCGTTGCTTCTGGCCGCCAGATAATTCGTTGGGGGTTTTTTCTTCATGCCCCTGCAGACCAACCAGCGCCATCAGTTCATAGGCGCGGTCGCGACGCTTGGCCTTTGCAACACCCCGGGCTTCCAAACCAAAGGCAACATTCTCCCAATTGGTCATCAGGGGAAACAGGGCAAGATTCTGGAAAATCAGGGCTGTGGGGCGTTTCGCAGGCCCCAGGCCATTCATCTGTTCCCCGCCGATCAACACCCGGCCTTCGCTGGGATCAATGAACCCCGAAACCATGCGCAGGATCGTGGTCTTCCCACATCCTGATGGCCCTAGAATAGAAAAAAACTCACCGGCTTCGATTGTTAAATTGGTTTGCTGGACGGCTGTGAAGCTTCCAAAACGCATCACAACATCTTCCAGACGAACATCTTTCCCGCGCATAAAAGCCCCCAATTCTGAAAAAGTAACGAAAGAAAGTGGGGTCCAGGCGTTAAAATATCGCCCGGACCCCGAATAGGACGCGTTAGGAGTTGGTGATCTTCTCTACATATTCCTGACGCAGGGATGCGAAGTATGGGGTGTCAGCCTGCCACCACCACAGATTTGCCAGGGCGGCATCTGTGTAAACTTCGTTGAATTGCTTCTGGTATTCATCACCGGCAAAGTCCGCAGCACTTTTCACAGCAGAATTATACCCGGTGTTCATGGCGAACATGCCGGCCATTTCCGGCTCCAGCATGGCGTTGATGAAGGCATAGGCCTGGTCCGTATTGGCTGCGCCGGAGGTCACGCCCATGGAATCCATCCAGGTGATGCCGCCTTCTTTCGGCATGCGGTATTTCCATTTTGCATCTTCACGGTTCAGCAACAGGCCGGTCGTATCCCAGGTCTGACCGATCAAGGCGCCGGAATCGGTGAAGGCAGAGGTTGCTTCGGTGGCATTGTTCCAGAACGCGGCGATGTTTTCCTTATGCGCCAGGATGAATTTGGTGCAGGCATCCCAAACGCGGCGGGCATCTTCTTCAGATTTATAGATGTCCATGGCGCGGTTGGACGGGACTTCACCGGTTGCGTCCAAATAGATCGCAACGCCCATGATCACGGATTTCTGACGGAAGGCGGATGCACCTTTTGCTTCAGGAACCCACAGGGAGCCGAAGGAAACTTCGGCATCGCTCATCGGCATCTTTTCGGAATTGAAGGTAATGGCTTCCGTGCCCCAGTCGAAGGGCAGCAGATAGCGCTTGCCGCGATAGGTGGCACCCAGATTGAAGGAGTCACGGACCATCGACGGGATGATGTTGTCCATCTTGACCTTGCTTTCATCCAGCGGAGCCAACAGGCTGTCTGGATAATAGTTCGGGCCGTTGGTGATGGACGGGAAGATCACGTCAAACCCTTTGCCACCGGCGGCGCGCAGCTTGTTTTCGGCTTCGTCGTTGGAGCCATAGGTCGACAGGTTCACTTTGATACCGGTGTCGCCTTCGAATTTCTGGATCATGTTTTCTTTGATATAGTCACCCCAGGCATAGACATCGACCTGCCCGGAGGAGGCCAGGGCGTCATGGGCGCGCAGGATGGCAGGCGCAGCAATCGCCACGGCGGTCGCGGCGGCAGAGCTTTTCAGCAGGGAACGGCGAGTCACGGACATAGAGTCATTCCTTCTTTCGGTCATTTTTGAAATGTGTAAAGAGCGGTCGTACCGGCATGGTTGACCGATGCGAACTGGCATACCCGCAATGCTTGACGATCTGGTGAAGGTGCTGTTTCCGTTGCATGACGAAACCATGGACTTCTGGTGACCGGCGTATGACGGTTTCGCGATGCAGCAAGGGGCATGCCGCAAGTGCTTTTCGGGGTTTGCTTTTTGGATGTATTCTCTGTTCTCAAATCGGATGATGGGCCATGGCGATAAAATCTTTCGCAAAAATTCATAAACGCGCAGCCGAACGGAAGGGAGGAGAGGAAGCTCTGGCCCGCTTGGTTTCCCGCGCCCCGGATCCGTCTGAATTGAAAATGCTGGGTGATGACCGCATCCTGGCCGCGATGGCGAAATGTATCTTTCGGTCGGGCTTTGTCTGGCGGATTATCGATCATAAATGGCCGGGATTTGAAGCGGCGTTTTTGGAGTTTCAGCCGGGTCCTCTATGCTTTCAGCCCGATGAATTCTGGCATGATCTGGCCAGTGACACCCGCATCGTGCGCCACGCGCAAAAGATCAGGGCGGTTCATGCCAACGCCCTGTTTGTACAGGACATTGCTGCGGAACATGGCAGTTTTGGCGCATTCCTGGCGGCCTGGCCTCAGGAGGATCAGGTTGGTCTGATGGCGTTCCTGTCAAAGCGGGGATCCCGCCTGGGGGGTGCCACTGGACAGTACCTCTTGCGCATGGTCGGTTGGGACGCTTTTGTGTTATCTCGCGATGTTGTGGCGGCGATCCGGGAGGCGGGTATTGATGTTGCCGATATGCCGACATCCAAAGGCGATTTGGCAAAAATTCAGGCGCAATTTAACATCTGGCGCAAGCAATCCGGCCTCAGTGGCGTGCAAATGTCGCGCATTCTGGCCCTGTCCATTGGTGAAAATTACGATCAGACTGTTTCCCAGGAGGCCGATTAACCCTGTGTCGCGCAGTATTATATAGAGATAACGAAACAACGACGATGGAGTGGCGCGATGTATATCGGGAAGGTGCTAAAAGGACTGGAAACATCCGATGGTGACGGCGTGCGCCTGACCCGTATGATCGGGACACAGCAATGCGACATGATCGATCCTTTTTTGATGCTGGACCGCTTCGACAATAATGATCCCAACGCCTATGTCGGCGGGTTCCCGGATCATCCCCATCGTGGCTTCGAAACTGTGACCGTTATGCTGGATGGCCGCTTACGCCATCAGGATTCAACAGGCGGTGCGGGAATCATCGGCCCGGGCGATGTGCAATGGATGACTGCCGGGCGTGGTATCATCCATTCAGAAATGCCTGAACAGATCGAAGGCCGGATGCGCGGCTTTCAACTATGGGTCAATCTGCCTGCTGCCGATAAGATGACACCGGCAGGCTATCAGGATCTGACCGCGGACAAGATTCCAACGGTGGAAGGTGACGATTTGTCCGTACATGTCATTGCGGGCACGTATCGAGATGTAACCGGCCCGGCCAAAACAGCAACCGCGATCCGCCTGTTGCGCATTAATGCTCAACCGGGCGCAAAGATGTCAATTGACACGCCACCGGGCCGGAATGCTTTCTTCTGTGTCTATGAAGGCCAAGTCACCGGCCCGTCTGATCAGGGCAAGGACAGTGCTGTCATCGCACCGTCCCTGGCGCAACTGGGCGGCAGCGGCACTGTGGATGTCACCGCAGGCCCCGACGGTGCCGCCCTGTTCTATGGCGAAGGCACGCCGATCAACGAACCCGTCGCCCGCTATGGCCCGTTTGTCATGAACACCCGCGATGAACTGATCCAAGCCGTGGAAGACTTTCAGAATGGACGGCTGGCGGGTTAAGAAAACATCGAAATCTTTCACTTGAAATCCACTGTATGGACAGGCCCCCGCTGCTGGTTTAGAACCGACCTCGCACAAAATACCCGATTGCGGGCCGTGGGGGGTCACGGAACAGTTAAGGTCTGATACCCATGCAACAGTTAAATTCCTATCGCACCGGTCCGGATGAAAGCGGGCGTTTTGGTCTTTATGGCGGGCGCTTCGTCGCGGAGACCTTGATGCCGCTGATCCTTCAGGTCCAGCAAGCCTATGAAGATGCCAAGGCGGATCCAAGCTTTCAGGCGGAAATCGACTATTATGCAAAGCATTATGTCGGTCGGCCCAGCCCGCTGTATTTTGCCAAGCGCATGACCGAGCATCTGGGCGGCGCGAAAATCTATTTCAAGCGCGATGAGCTGAACCATACCGGCAGCCACAAGATTAACAATGTCATGGGCCAGATCCTGCTGGCGCGCCGCATGGGTAAGACCCGCATCATTGCCGAAACCGGCGCGGGTCAGCACGGTGTTGCGACCGCAACGGCCTGTGCGCTGTTTGATATGCCCTGCAAGGTTTATATGGGGTCTGTTGATGTGGCCCGCCAATCCCCCAATGTCTTTCGCATGAAGCTGCTGGGTGCCGAGGTCGAGGCGGTGGAAAGCGGATCGAAGACCTTGAAGGATGCCTTGAACGAAGCGATGCGCGATTGGGTCGCGAATGTCGAAGATACGTTCTACATCATCGGGACGGTGGCCGGACCCCATCCTTATCCCGCCATGGTGCGCGACTTCCAATCCGTGATTGGCAATGAAACCAAAGAACAGATGATGGAAGCGGAAGGCCGTCTACCCGACACTTTGGTCGCCTGTATCGGCGGCGGGTCGAATGCGATGGGCCTGTTCCATCCGTTCCTGGACGACAAATCCGTCAATATCATCGGTGTTGAAGCCGCCGGTAAGGGAATAGAGACAGGAGAGCATGCTGCCTCTTTGACCGGCGGGCGCCCAGGCGTCCTGCATGGCAACCGCATGTATCTGATCCAGGATGAGGATGGTCAGGTGGTCGAACCTTATTCGATTTCTGCCGGGCTGGATTATCCAGGCATCGGGCCGGAACATTCCTGGTTGAAGGATACAGGCCGTGTGACCTATGCGTCGGCGACTGATATGGACGCGGTTGAGGCGTTTCAGTTCTGTTGCAAGATGGAGGGGATCATCCCCGCGCTGGAGCCGTCCCACGCCCTGGCCCATGTCATGCGGATCGCGCCTGACCTGCCAAAAGATCATATCATCGTGATGAATTTATGCGGTCGGGGGGACAAGGACGTCACCACCATCGCCAATCTGTTAGGGGTGAAGCTGTGAGTGAGGCGGCAGTGACTGAGGCGGCAGTGGCGATTGCGCCGGATTCAGGGCGCATTGCGGCGCGATTTGCGGCGCTGAAGGCGGAAGGGCGCGGCGGACTGGTTACTTATATCACCGCAGGCGATCCGAATTACGAAACCGGGTTGGAAATTCTGCTGGGCCTGCCGGATGCAGGGGCGGATATCGTTGAAATCGGTATGCCCTTCACTGATCCCATGGCCGACGGACCGGCAATTCAGGCAGCGGGCCTGCGCGCCCTGCATAATGGTCAGACGATGAAGAAGACCCTGGCGATGGCGACCGCATTCCGGGCCAGACATCCTGAAACACCGCTGGTGCTGATGGGCTATTACAACCCGATCTATTCCTATGGCGTGGATCGGTTCCTACAGGATGCCATCGCTGCGGGGATTGATGGTTTGATCGTGGTCGATCTGCCACCGGAAGAAGATGTTGAATTGTGCATTCCAGCCCTGCAGGCCGGGGTGAATTTCATCCGACTGGCGACGCCCACGACCGATGACAAACGCCTGCCAAAGGTGCTGCAGAACACATCTGGTTTTGTCTATTACGTGTCGATCCGGGGGATCACCGGGACGAAAGAAATACAGGCCGATCCGGTGCGGGGGGCCGTCGCGCGGATCAGACGGCACACGGATCTGCCGATTGTCGTGGGCTTTGGCATTCGCAGCCCAGAGCAGGCCCGTGAAATTTCGCGGGCAGCCGATGCGGCGGTCATCGGGTCTGCGATTATCGAACAGGTTAAGGCGAATCTGGATGATCAAGGGGCTCCCTTGCCAGGATGCACCCAGGCCGTGCTAGACTATGTTGCCGCACTGGCCGATGGCGTGCGAAGCTAACGTTAGACCAACACAATCAGGATCAGAGGGGCTAACCGGTTCATGAACTGGCTTACCAATTGGGTGAAACCGAAGATCAAGGCACTGGTGGGTGAATCCGATGTGCCAGATAATCTATGGCATAAATGTCCAAGCTGCGGACAGATGATCTTTCATCGGGATTTGGAAAGCCATCTGCATGTCTGTCAGCATTGCGGCTATCACCTGCGCTTGCCCCTGACCAAGCGGCTGGATCATCTGTTTGATGATGCGGACTATACCCGCATCCAACTGCCTCGGGTGAAGATCGACCCGCTGAAATTCCGCGATAAAAAGCGCTATACAGACCGTTTGAAGGATGCCCAGGCGAAAACCGATGGCGGGGATGCCATCGTTGTTGCCCACGGGAAACTGCTGGGTCAGAAGGTCGTCGTTGCCGCGTTCAATTTTGATTTCATGGGCGGGTCCATGGGCATGGCGGTGGGTGAGGGCATGCTGGCTGCGGCCCGTCTGGCTGTGATGCAAAAGGCCCCGTTGATTGCGATTCCTTCCTCTGGTGGGGCGCGGATGCAGGAAGGGTTCCTGTCCTTGATGCAGCTTCCCCGCACGACCATTGCGGTGGAAGAAGTGAAAGAGGCGGGATTGCCCTATATCGTCATGTTGA
Source organism: Rhodospirillales bacterium (assembly GCA_002696645.1). GTDB lineage: Bacteria > Pseudomonadota > Alphaproteobacteria > UBA8366 > Aestuariispiraceae > Pacificispira. The sequence continues at coordinate 15,916 of NZSA01000056.1, forward strand.
CCGACCCGACGACGGGCGGCGTGTCTGCCAGTTTCGCGATGCTGGGCGATATCCACATGGCGGAACCGGGCGCGCGCATCGGGTTCGCAGGGCGGCGCGTGATCGAACAGACGGTGCGGGAAACCCTGCCCGAAGGCTTCCAAACGGCGGAATATTTGCTGGATCATGGCATGGTCGATCTGGTCGTGCCGCGGTCGAAACAGCGTGAAACCCTGCATGGGCTGATCACGTTGCTGATGGCGGGGCGCACCATTGACACAGGCAATGGAAAAGCTGCGGATAAAGCGACGTCGGGCACGGGCCAGGATTTGGATATTCCAACGCCTGACGCGTCTCAGCCAACCGATCAAACAGCAAACCCGGCTGGAAAGACTGTCGCCAAGACCTGACAGGTTTCGCACCCGTTCATTTGAAAAGGCGTTGCGTTCTCCATGATCGCCCCTGAACAAACCTCTCTGTCTGATGTCGGCGCGCAGGGCAGCGACGAGATATTGTCGCGCCTGATGCAGTTGCACCCCAAGGTGATTGATTTGTCCTTGGGGCGTACCCAGGACCTACTGGATCGGTTGGGGCGCCCCCAGGACCGACTGCCACCCGTCGTGCATGTGGCGGGCACCAATGGCAAGGGATCGACCATCGCGACCTTGCGTGCCATTGCACAGGCCGCAGGCTACCGCGTGCATGTCTATACATCCCCCCATCTGTCGCGGTTTCATGAGCGGATACGCCTTGCAGGGCGATTGATTGATGAAGAGGCATTGCAGGCCTTGCTGAGCGACTGTGAAACCGTCAATGAAGGCCGCCCGATCACTTTTTTTGAGATCACGACCTGTGCCGCCTTTAAGGCATTTTCGGAAACACCGGGGGATCTGTTGTTGCTGGAAACGGGCCTGGGGGGAAGGCTGGATTCTACCAATGTCGTCGACCACCCGGCCGCCACAATAATCACCCCGATCTCTATGGATCATATCCAGTTTCTGGGCGACAGCCTGGCAGCCATTGCGGGGGAAAAGGCGGCGATACAGAAATCTGGAACCCCATCGGTCATTGGTCCCCAGGACCCGGTCGCGCAGCAGGTTCTGACTGATTATGCACAACGGGTGGGGGCCCCCTTGCTGCGGCATGGGCTGGAATGGTCCGTCGCCGAAGGCCCGGATGGCGGCTATCGGTTTGACAGCGCGGCCTGGTCTGGCCAGTTGCCGCGCCCGAACCTGCCTGGTGCCCATCAACAGGCCAATACAGCCACCGCCGTCGCCGCCGCCCTGGTCCTGCGGGATCAGGGGTTCGATCTTCCGGATCAGGCGATTCGCGAGGGATTGCGCCAGATCGAATGGCCCGCCCGGCTGCAAACCTTGACAAAGGGCCCGTTGAAGCGCGCCTTGCCCGACTGGACCGTAACGCTGGATGGCGGCCACAATGCCGCTGCTGGTCTTGCGTTGGCCGATGAAATCGCCCGTTGGGATCGATCCATCCCGGTTCATGTGATTTGCGGTATGATGAACAGCAAGGCGGCGGTCGACTTCCTGCGGCCCTTTGCACCTCTGATTGCCAGTTTTCAGGCGGTCACCATCCCGGGGGAGGAAAACAGTTTTTCCGCCACAGAACTATGCGCAATGGCAAAAGAAGCGGGATTGCCCGACCCGTCCACCGCCGGAAGCGCCTTGGAGGCGGCGGAAAGATTGGCAAAACACCAGCAAGGGGCCCATCTGTTGATCTGTGGGTCGCTGTATCTGGCGGGACGCCTTCTGGTGGAAAATTCTTAGGGCTTCCCCAAATCTAATGATAAGCTTTGGCCATAAGAAACAGCATTAATACGGCTAGTGGGGATGAAATGACGGAAAGCACGGACAGTGCCAGGCCGCCTGAGGACCTCCCGGATGATCGGCATCGGGTCTTTCTGGTTGTTGTCGATGACAGCGAAGAAATGCAGGTCGCCATGCGGTTTGCCTGCTTGCGGGCAAAAAACACGGGGGGTCGCGTGGCGCTGCTCTATGTTCAGGAACCCGCTGAGTTCCACCATTGGCTGGGTGTCGGGGAATTGATTCAGCATGAGCGTCGTGAAGAGGCAGAAGCCCGCTTGAGTGACCTGTCCAGCCGCGCGCAGGAAATTTCCGGCACCATGCCCATTCTGATCGTGCGTGAGGGCAAACGGGGTGAAGAATTGCTGAAATTGCTGGACGAGGATCGCTCAATATCCATTGTCGTGCTGGCCGCCAGCACCGATACGGAAGGGCCTGGCCCGATCATAAATTATATGATGAAACAGGGCGCAACCAGCATGCGCGTGCCCCTGACCATCGTGCCTGGATCGCTGTCTGATGAGGAAGTGGCAAAACTGACGTGATCAGGGGTGCGATCTCCAGGGCTTGACGTCAGGTCAATAAAAGCCATCTATGCTGTGCACTGGATGGATAGAATTAGCCGGCGTGATTTCCAATCTGGAAACAACAGTCGGAGAGAGGCAAAAGACGCGATGTTTATTCAAACGGAACAGACCCCAAACCCGGCTACGCTGAAGTTTCTGCCGGGACGTGCGGTCCTGGACAAGGCCGATCCGTTGGACTTTCCCAATAAGGATGCGGCGGAAGGGGTTTCCCCTCTGGCCAGCGCTTTGTTTGAAATCGAGGGCGTCGCGGCGGTCTTTTTGGGCAATGACTTCATTTCGGTCAGCAAGACGGAAGACCGGGAATGGTACGTGATGAAGCCCTCAGTCTTGGGCGTTATCATGCAACACTTTACCGCTGGGCGGGATGTTTTATCAGCAGGTGCCGGACCCGCTGATGCCGCTACAGCGTCCTCAACGGCTGAAGCCACCTATGATCCAGAAGATGAGGCCGTTGTCGGTCAAATCCGCGAGCTTCTGGAAACCCGGGTGCGTCCTGCCGTTGCACAAGACGGGGGGGACATTGTCTTCCACGGCTTTAAGCAGGGCGTGGTCTTTCTGACCATGCGGGGTGCATGTGCGGGCTGCCCCAGCTCGACCGCAACCCTGAAGATGGGGATCGAAAATATGCTCCGGCACTATATCCCCGAAGTAACAGAAGTGCGCGCAACCGCCTGATTATTGGTTTCGCCGACTGTTTGGATGGGATTGGCTGACGGCATCGGGGTTCCTTTCGGATTGCCCTGAAACTGTCTCAATGATGACACCTTGGCACCCTGATTAAGGGCGATATGTATCGCTTATGATCGGGCTTGTGCTTTTTGTGGTCCGCAGTTGTGCGGGAAACGCAAAACAGAGGATGCGAGATGGTGGATACAACAATAGACACTAATACGGGCGGGCGATCCAACAGGTCCGACAACCGGGCGGCGCTTTTCGCAATGGGATTCGCCGCGGGTATTGGCGTCATCCTGGCCATGTCGACCCTCAGCGATCAGGGGTCTTTGACGGGATATCTGCGCAGCGACCGCCTGTCAGGGGATGAACGGCCCACGGCGCGGGTCTCGCTGTCTTTGTTGCCGACAGACTTGAATGCCCCCCTGGATACCGCAACGGATCAAACAGACGACGCGACGACCCAGCCGCGTGCAACGAACCGCCGCCTGTCGCCTTCTGGGGATGCGATGACGGTCGCCGACTTGGAATCGGAATTCACGGCGCTTAATTATCGCCTGGATGATATTCGCGCCCAGACAATGACTGTGCCCCGGGTCATTGCGGTCTCTGTTCCGGGCGATCTGGAAGAGATTCAGGAAATTGACCGTCGCAAGGCCGTTTTCTTCAAAATGCTGTTGCCGTTGGTGTTGATCACCAATGAACGCCTTGCAGTTGATCGCAAGCGCCTGCAGGCGTTGCGGGAGCGGGAGATGACAGGAAAATCCATCGCTGCAGATGATGCGGCATGGATGGCGGCACAGTTTGAGTCGTATCGGGTTGAGGCCGGTCAATGGGATTTGCTGTTGCGTCGCGTGGACGAGGTTCCGCCCTCTCTGGCGCTGGCCCAGGCGGCTGTGGAAAGTGGCTGGGGAACGTCCCGCTTTGCCCGTGGAGGCAATGCTTTGTTCGGACAATGGGTGTGGGGCGAGGGCGCTGAAGGACTGGTGCCGGAACAGCGCAAGGATGGACTGACCCATAAGATTAAGGTTTTCGACACCCCGCTGGAAGCGGTCGCGGCCTATATCAAGAATCTGAATACGCATCGGGCCTATCGCAGTTTACGCGACATTCGCGCCAAAATGCGCCGTGAGGGAAGCACTTTGAATGGCGTTGCCCTGGCGGCTGGTCTGGAATCCTATTCCGAAAAGGGCCATGAATATATTGAACTGATCCGTGGGATCATTTCCGCGAATGAATTGCGCCCGCTGGATAAGGCAAAGCTGAGAAACCCGCAGGCTTAATATATTCGGGCTTTATTCGGGCGGAACGTAGTACTGCATCCCGAACCACCGCCATCGTCCGGAATGTCCCAGCATGGTGCAATTGATGCGGGTGCGACCCGGGGCAAAGGCGCCATCGAATCGTACTTCAAACCGGTTTCCCAATTGCTGGAAGTCTGAAATCTGGCTGGCATCAGAGTGATAGCATTTCAGGTCCGTCAAATTCTCTGAGACGCCTTCCACCGTAAAGCCAAAGGCTGGCGGATTGCCCGAACCTTCTGTGGGCAGGGTAGGGTTGCTGGGCGTCAGACCGGATACCGGCAGGGGCAAGGCGTTCACCAACCGCGTAAAACGCTCAACCCCGCCATAGTTCACATTGATCGGAAAACGGGGCAGATAAAACATATCGCTGGTGCTATTGGCGACCCCGGAATGTTGCCCAAAGGCTGCGCTATATCCCTGTTCCTGTGTCAGGGTCATAACATCACGGCTGGCCTCTCCATAGGGATAGGCGAATAAGGTCGGGCGCACACCGGTTTTTTCCTGCAGGCGGTTCGCAGATTGCGTCAGTTCTTCTCGGTTCCTGGCATTGGATTTCAAGGGCATATGGGGGTGGGTCACCGCCTGGCTGCCAATTTCGACAAGGCCGGATTCCTGAAATTCCACAAGTTGGTCCCAGGTCATGAAATCCGATGACCCCTGGTCTAAGGGTTCGGTTGCGACAAACAGGGTAAAGGGTATTCCTTCGCGCTTCAGAATTGGCCAGGCCCTGTCATAGACTGAGGCATAGGCATCATCGATTGTCAGGGCGATTGCACGGTCGGGCAGCGTGGTTCCGGCCTTCAGGGCCGCAACAATCTTAGAGAGCGGCATCACAGTATATTTTCCGGACGTCAGTTCCCTGACATGGGCTTCGAATTGTTCCATCGTGACGCTGGTGCTGGCATAATCATCCTCACCAAACCGGTGATACATCAGGACAACAGCAGAAGTCACAGTCTCTTGCGCCGATGCGGTCCCGACCATGCCAGGGCCGGAAGCCGCCAGGATTACAAGTAAAACCAGACCGATCAATCGGCACAAAGCCTGGGGGATGCGACCCCAAATGAAATTCCAAACGACCATACGTGTCTCCAGCTATTTACTTGCCAAATGCGGTTATCAATCCGCTTTGATTTTCAGCATGGCCCCCCGATATGTTCTAAGCATGGCACCACGATTGCCACAATCTTAAAAAGTGCCACACCGACAATGCCGCTAAAATCCCACCGGTCCTGTCAGGGAAAGCCTGCCAAGTGCCGACTTGCCATTCACCTGAACCTGGGTCATTTTCTGTTTCTGTTCCATCCAAAGGTGTTATCCATGACCCGTCAGCCCCCTGACATGCCCAGAAAAGGCATTCGGATTACGCCAATTGGGGTAGAGGGTTTCAGGGTGATCGCGGCGCTTTATGCTCTAGCCTTTGATGATCCCTGGCCTGAACCCTCTGTACGCGAATTGTTGTCCGTTCCGGGGACTTGGGGGCTGATCGCGCTGCAATCTGTCCCGCCGAAAGTGGATCATCCTGACGATCCTGTTGGCTTTATCCTGGCCAGAATTGTCATGGACGAAGCTGAAATACTATCCATTGGGGTGCCACCGCAATGGCGCAAGGCAGGAATTGGTAAGGCGTTACTGAGCATCGCTTTGATCCGGGCGCAAGAGAATGGGGCAAAACAGGTGTTTCTGGAGGTCGGGAAAGATAACCCTGCCGCCCTGGCGTTGTATTCTCATATGGCGTTCAAGCAAGTTGGCTTGCGGAAAAAATACTATCGAAGAAGTGATGGCACATTTATCGATGCGCTTGTTATGCAAAAAAGGCTATAAAGATAAAGGGGTTTTAGTTTTTCTGGTTCAGATACTGGCATGCAAATAAATTAAAAGTTAAAGCACTTGATTCTTCTCTTGCAAAAATCAATATTTTTTTGCTAAGTCCAAAATCATGCTTGATGAATGATAATTCTATAATCAATGCATGAAGCTGGTTGTGTGATTAGTAAATGTCACTTGAGATTCGGTATTAGTTTGATCGATACAGGGTGATCAGGCTGCTAAAAGAAAGGTAAAGTCATGGCGGAAACTTCTGAAACAGATATTGGGTCCTCTGAATTGTTACAATTGACGTCCGATATTGTCGCGGCGCATGTATCCAATAACTCTGTTCCCTCCTCTGAGCTTTCCGGATTGATTGAGCAGGTCTATCGAACGCTGGAGCAGGTCGGTAAAGGGCCAGAGCCCGAAGCGGATAAACCAATTCCGGCAATTTCGGTTAAGAAATCAATTCATCCAGATTATCTGGTCTGCCTGGAAGATGGCAAAAAATTAAAGATGCTGAAACGCCATCTGAAAACCTCCTATGATATGTCACCGGAAGAATACCGGGAACGCTGGGGCCTGCCGGCAGATTATCCGATGGTCGCCCCGAACTATGCCAAACAGCGTTCCAAACTGGCCAAGGAAATCGGCCTTGGACGGCAAACCCGCAGCAACAGTAAAAAATAAGTTTGCAGAACGGCCTGTTTTCGATTCCCGCTGCATCATCACAATGATGATGGGCGGGTTTCTTTTTGCATGATTGGTTATGCACTATCATCACGCTGATTGGGCTGTGCTGTGGGTTTCATTCTGGAATTGGCATCATATAGAATTGATCCTTGGGGGCTGCACAGGTAGGGTTTGTTTAACAGCAATTGGTACGGCCAACTGTCAGAATAGAAGGGAACGCTGTAATGGATGGGACGGACCCTCTTCGCATTGAAAATCTTTGCGCAGAAAAAGGCTTGAAGATGACGGAGCAACGCCGGGTCATCGCCCGCGTGCTTTCTGAAAGCAATGATCACCCCGATGTGGAACAATTGCATCAACGCGCAACCGAAGTTGACTCAAAAATCAGCATCGCAACCGTGTATCGCACCGTTCGCCTTTTGGAAGAGGCGGATATCCTGACCCGTCATGACTTTGGGGACGGTCGTGCACGCTATGAAGAAGTTCCCGATGAACATCACGACCATTTGATTGATATTGAGACGGGAAAAGTGATCGAATTCCACAATGAAGCGATTGAGCGTTTGCAAGAAGCCGTCGCCAAGGAATTGGGGTATCAACTGGTTGATCATCGGCTTGAATTATTTGGTGTGCGCCTGGGCCGATCAGGGAAGAAGAGCCCATCGTGACAAGTACCAGTTCACTGAATGAGTCGTTAGCGCAGTTGACGAGCAACAATCTTGGAATTCGGCTCGCCAATGGGGATCCTGGTTTTGTTGATGCCTCCCAAGCGCTTCGATACCGGGTCTTCTATGAAGAAATGACGGCCCATCCCAGTCCGGAGACGGCGCGCAGCAAGCGGGATGTGGATACATTTGATGACGTCGCCGATCATCTGCTGGTGGTTGATCGTAGTCTTGGGGACGGTCCGGAATCTGTTGTTGGCACCTATCGGTTGGTCCGGCGAGAGGCAGCGGCGCGCCATGGGCAGTTCTACAGCGTTGATGAATATGATATCAGCGCGATTGTAAACCAGCCGGGTGAAATTCTGGAACTGGGCCGATCCTGTGTTGATATCAATTATCGCACCCGCTATGTCATGGACCTGTTGTGGCGGGGCATTGCCGCCTATGTCTTCCATTATGACATTACGCTGATGTTTGGCTGTGCCAGTTTTTCCGGCGTGGATCCGGACGCCATTGCCCTGCCATTGAGCTATCTGTATCAGAACCATCTGGCCCCGATAGAAAAACGCCCGGTCGCCCTGCCGGAACGGTATGTTGAAATGAATCGCCTGCCCGCAGACAGTTATGAAAAGCGCAAGGGCCTGGCCGCTGTTCCACCGCTGATCAAGGGCTATCTGCGTCTGGGGGGCTTTATCGGCGACGGTGCCGTGATTGATCCACAATTTGATACGATTGATGTCTGCATCGTGGTTGAAACCGATCTGGTGACCGATCGATACTACAAACACTATGTCCGCAAGACAGGCGAAAGTGGCAGTGATGAGCGCAGTTCAAGCGAGACCTGAAAAGCCAGATCCCAGCCGCTATCGGCGACCGCGCGCCATTCCCCAACCCGGTGTTTTTAAGACATCTCGTTTTCTGGCGGGGTTGCGCGCAACAGGGATCGCATTGTGGACCCTGTGGCTGGCAGTTTTGAACCTGCGCAGTATTCTGGCGAAACGGGGCGTTACACCCGCTGTTACCATGCAATGGCACAAGATGACTCAGCGGATCGCCGCGATTGACGTGCGCGTGACCGGCACACCGATTCGGGACCGCCCCGTTCTGTTCGTTGCTAATCATGCATCCTATCTGGATATCGTCGTGCTGGGTGCCTTGCTGCCCTGTTCCTTCGTGTCGAAGTCAGAGGTCCGCGACTGGCCGATATTTGGCTGGCTGGCGGTTCAACAGCGCACGGTTTTCATCGAACGCGATCCGCGTAAGGCGGACAGGCATCTGAGCGAAATGAAACAGCGCATCGAAGATGGCGGATGTCTGGTGCTGTTTCCAGAGGGGACAAGTTCGGATGGCAGTCGTGTTTTGCCCTTCAAGAGCGCGCTGTTCCAATCCGCCAGCATCGAATTCCCGAAAACCGGGCAGATCGAGGTGCAGACGGTCTCCATCGCGTATAACCGGTTGGATGGCATGCCCATGGGGCGCGCCTTGCGCCCGCTATATACCTGGTTTGGCGATATGGAACTGGTGCCCCATCTGATGGGATGGCTGGGTCTGGGCACGGTTGGCGTGGATGTCGTGTTTCATGAACCCCTGCGCATGGCCGATGTCGGGGGGCGCAAAGAATTGGCGCAGGCGACGCAACGGGCCTGTACGCAAGGGCTGCAAACCGCGCTGCATAATGCGCCACAGCCCAGCAGCCCAATCTTCCAGGCTGCGTCGTGATCCTTGAAGTTGAAACAATCTTGCAGTAGGCTGCAAGAGCATCAGGCATCCCGTGACACGTTAGGAAATTGGCAAGCATTTCGCAGTATGGTCCTTAGCAATTGTCCGCCCTCTCCGGTTCAGGCATTCCACACGCGATTGCACGCGGCGTTGGATGGGCGCATATGACGGTCCACCGCAATAACAATCCTGCCCCCTGGTACCGAATCACCGCACAGTTTTCAGCGTCTGGCGTATGTGATGCCGCATTGACGGCACCCCATTGTCTGTCCTATCAGGCGCGGGATTGTTGTATTTTCCCGCATACTGTGAAGCGAGCGTGTTGATGACCCATGGTGCCACTAATTCAATGAAGACCCCGGAACGCCAGTCGCAAGATCGATTGCGGAAGGTCCACATCAAGACCTATGGCTGTCAGATGAACGTGTATGACAGCGAACGCATGCTGGAGACACTTGCGCCAATGGGATTTGAAGTCAGCCCTGATGTTGAAGGGGCTGATCTGGTCATTCTGAACACCTGTCACATTCGCGAAAAGGCATCGGAAAAGGTCTATTCGGAACTGGGCCGCCTGCGCGAAGCACAGGCCCGAATGGCAGAAACCGGCGGGCGCATGATGCTGGCGGTTGCAGGCTGTGTCGCACAGGCCGAAGGTGCAGAAATTCTGCGGCGCGCGCCCCAGGTCGATATGGTTTTCGGGCCCCAGACCTATCACCGCCTGCCAGCCATGCTGGCAGAAGCCGACAAGAATCTGGGCAAGGGTCAGGTCGATACGGATTTCCCGATTGAAGATAAATATGATGTCCTGCCCGAAGAACGCATTCCGGCTGGTATTTCTGCCTTTCTGACCATTCAGGAAGGGTGTGACAAGTTCTGCACCTTCTGCGTTGTTCCCTATACCCGTGGGTCGGAACAGTCCCGGTCTGCGATCGCCATTCTGAACGAAGCCAAACAGATGGTGGCCAAAGGGGTGCGGGAAATCACGCTGCTGGGCCAGAATGTGAATGCCTATCACGGGGATGGACCGGATGGGCGTGAATGGGGTTTGGCCCGATTGATCCGCGCCCTGGCGGAAATCGATGGCCTGGCCCGGATTCGCTATACTACCAGCCACCCCCGGGATATGGATGATGACCTGATCGCGGCGCATGGGGATGTGCCCGCCCTGATGCCCTTCCTGCATCTGCCGGTACAAAGCGGGTCGGATCGCATTCTGGCGGCCATGAACCGCAAGCATAAAGTGGATGTATTCCGCACGGTTGTGGATCGCCTGCGGGATGTGCGCCCGGATATGGCCTTCAGTTCCGATTTCATTGTCGGCTTTCCCGGTGAAAGCGATGCGGATTTTGCAGACACGCTGAAGCTGGTGACGGATGTTGGTTTCGCGGCGAACTTTTCGTTTAAATATTCACCCCGTCCCGGAACGCCGGCGGCGGATATGGGAAATGTGGTCCCTGACCCGGTCATGACCGATCGGCTGACGGCGTTACAGCAATTGCTGGACGCCCAGCAGGAAGCGTTCAACCGGGGCTGTATCGGCAAGACGATGCCTGTGCTGATGGAAAAATCAGCCCGCGACCCTGGGCAACTGGTCGGGCGATCACCGTATCTGCAACCCGTGCATATCTTTGGGGGCGCGTCACTAATCGGTCATATTGTAAACTGCGACATTCAGGACCTTAAGGCTTATAGTTTGTTTGGGTCGTTGGTTTCTGGCGACCCCGCCATGTTGCCATCCCACTCGTTTGTATCTCAATCGGGAGCCGCTGAAGTTGGGCAATCCCCGCCCATTGATCCCAAAGAAAGGGTCTGCGCTTGAACTCCATCCTGACAGAAGATATGGGCACCATCACCCATGTCATTGAATTCGAAGACAACCGCCTTCTACCCGAATTGTTTGGAGAGCATGATAAGAATTTGGTTCGGATAGAAGCACAGTTGGGAATAACGCTGATCAATCGCGGTAATCAGGTGGCGGTGACCGGCTCTAAAGACGGGGTTACATTGGCGGAAGAAGGCCTAAATCGCCTTTATAGCCGATTGCGCAGCGGCGAATCGCTGGAGGACGCAGATATTGATGCCGCCTTACGCATGGTGGGCCAGCCGACGGATCTGTTTGGGCAACAGGAACCCATCATCCGCACCCGCCGTCGCCAGATTTCACCGCGCACGCCCTTGCAGGCAGAATATGTCGATCTGATCCGGGGCAATGATCTGGTTTTTGGGATTGGCCCTGCGGGAACCGGGAAGACTTATCTGGCGGTCTGTATGGCGGTTTCCATGATGCTGTCCGGGCAGGTCGAAAAGATGATCCTGTCGCGCCCTGCTGTGGAGGCTGGGGAACGTCTGGGCTTTCTACCGGGCGATATGAAGGAAAAGGTCGATCCCTATCTGCGCCCGATCTATGACGCGCTGTATGATACGCTGCCAGCCGATCAGGTATCGCGGAAATTGGAGAATGGAGAGATTGAGGTCGCGCCTTTGGCCTTCATGCGCGGGCGAACGCTGAAAAACGCCTTCGTCTTGTTGGATGAGGCGCAGAATACCACCGCGATGCAGATGAAGATGTTCCTGACGCGGCTGGGGGAAAACAGCCGCATGGTGGTGACCGGGGACTTGTCACAGATTGATTTGCCCCCTGGTCAGATTTCCGGACTGGCCGAAGCGGTGCAGACCCTTAGCGGCATCAAGGGGATCGGCATGACGCGGTTCACCTCTGCGGATGTCGTGCGCCATCCCCTGGTCTCGAAGATCGTTCAGGCCTATGACGCCCGTGATGCGGCCAAGGCAGGAGGCAACCCGGCGTGACCACGTCTACCAATTGGGACATTCAATGCACCATATTAGCAGGGGATTGGACGCCAGCCGATGAATCCATAGCCCAGGCGGCCGCACGGGCGGCGCTTGCCGCCATGAACCCGACCCGGGATCTGGAATTGTCCCTTGCCCTGGCTGATGATGAAACGGTCCAGAAGTTGAACCGGGACTATCGTGGTCAGGACAAGCCGACCAATGTGCTGTCTTTTGAGTCTGGGGACGATGCCGATATTCCAGGTGAACCCCTGATGTTGGGTGATGTTGTCCTGGCACGGGAAACTTGTGCACGGGAGGCGGGGGAAGAGGGGAAGCAATTCGCCCATCACCTGAGCCATCTGACAATTCATGGCGTTCTGCATTTATTGGGCTTTGATCATGAGAATGAGGAAGAGGCCGAAGAGATGGAATCGCTTGAGATAAAGATTTTGGCTGACATTGGCATCGCAAATCCCTATCTCGAAGGCGCAGAAACAAAGTAAGGGCGTAAAAGGTAAAGATCATGGCAGACCATTCATCCTCCGGCACATCCAGTACCGGTGATCAGGGCCCTGGCGAACCCAGTTCTAGAAAGCCGAGTGGCCTGCGCGGTTTTCTGCGCACGCTTCTCGGCCGAAACGGAGAATCGCAACTTCGCGACAGTTTTGAAGAACTGTTGGAACAGCACGATGATCGCGCCACCCCGATAGATTCGGATGAACGGGCGCTGATCGACAATATTCTAAATGTCGGAGAAGAAACCGCCTATGACGTGATGATTCCACGGGCGGATATCGTCTCTGTCCCAGCGGACACGTCGCTGGATGAACTGGTCGCGATCATGTCGCGCCAGCCCCATTCCCGTTATCCGGTGCATCGCGACAGTCTGGATGACGTGCTGGGCATGGTCCATATCAAGGATGTCTTGGCGGCCACGACAGAGCCGAAGGAAAACTTTTCCGTCCGTGCTGTGATGCGCAAGGTCCTGTTTGTCGCGCCATCGATGCGGGTGCTGGATCTGTTGCTGCAAATGCGCATGAACCGGCTGCATATGGCCCTGGTGGTGGATGAATATGGCGGCATCGACGGATTGGTGACGATTGAGGATCTGGTCGAGGAAATCGTCGGAGAAATTGAAGACGAACACGATATTGATCGCGGTCCCAAGATTGAACACAAGCCCGATGGCACCTGGATCGCCGATGCCCGTCTGGATATTGAGGATTTGGAAAAGCGGTTGGGCCCGATCCTGACAGATGAAGAGCGTCAGGAAGATATCGACACCGTGGGCGGGTTGGTTTTCACGCTGGCAGGGCGCGTACCGATCCGGGGGGAATTGATCCCGCATGAGGAATCCGGGCTGGAATTCGAAGTATTGGAAGCTGACCCCCGTCGTATCAAACGGGTTCGCCTGCGCTATCGGCCCGCTGCCGTAGCGCCCGGTGTCGACGCAAAGCGCGCCGCTGACACGACCGCTAAGGCGGCTGAGTAACTCGCGCAGCCCCTTACAGTCATGTCAGGATATGATCCTTGGGCTCCAGGGGCATTGGTGGCGGGGTGTTCAGGGCCTCTGCAACGGAAATTTCGACGGTGCGGCACATGGCGTCCAGCGGGATACCGTTCACGGAATTTGTGAAGGGATGCTTCAACTCGTCTGTCACCGCAGCCAGCCCATAAAAGACATAGGCGATAATCCCGGCAAAAACCGGGGCCATCCAGCCCACGGATTCAATCAATCCAAACGGCACCAGGATACAATACAGAAAGATCGTGCGGTAGATCAGCAGGACATAGACATAGGGCATGGGAGTGCCAGCAATCCGCTCGCATCCCGCCTGGGCCAATGAAATGGCCCCCAGTCGTTGGCTCAGAACGCGAAGGCCGAAGTCGCTGATCCCTCCATTTGCATGAATACGGTGCAGCCGTTTCGCCATTTCATTCAAAGGACCGCAGGCCGGGTTGCGCATATCTTTAAAGGATTGGATCAATGCCGGATCGGCAAATTCCTGCACTTGCGCGGGGGGATCTGTTCGGCGCAGATTGGTGCGGTGCAGATGCAGGAAAACGCAGGCAAGCTTCAACAGTTCCGCGCGATCCTGAGTTTCGCCCATAAAAGTCATCGTTTCCCGCCCCAGGCTTCTGATATCTGCGATTAACTGGCCCCATAACATGCGTGCCTCCCACCAACGCTCATAGGCGGCATTGTTGCGAAACCCCAGAAACAGGGACAGCGCCAGGCCGAAAATACTGGCGGCTTGAAAGTTGATATGGATGATCGGAACCCCGGTGTGGTCCAGCACCAGGATGATGACGGACAGGGCCATGAAGAACCCGATTTTAGGGGCTATTTTCGGAACAATTGACCCTTTTGTAATCAGGAACAGGGTCAGGAATGTAGGATTCTTGCGAACGATCATGGGGGGCGGGCCTTTAGAAAACTCTATGGATATTCAAGACAGGAGCATTCGACATGATCCCCTGATATGAAATCCGGGACCATGCTGTTTGCGACTTTCATTGCGTGAATAAATACTTGGCCTGCTTTTGTCTAACCGTGCCGTTGCTCTGCCCATTTCAGCAAGGCATCCAGGGCCGGGCACAAGGATTGTCCCCAATCGGTTAGACAATATTCAACTTTCGGCGGCACCTGATGGTGGACAATACGGCGGACGATGCCATCAGCCTCCATCTGCCGAAGTTGTTGGATCAACATTTTTTGCGATATCGCAGGAATGGCACGCTCAAGATCAGAAAAACGCATGATCTTTCCGCCGAAAAGATGGAAGAGAATTACCAGTTTCCAGCGCCCTTCCAGCATCTTAAGGGCCTGTTCCGCGCCTTCAGCCGCAGAGGTTGGCGTATATTGTACCTTACCTTCCGGTAAGTACCCAACTTTTTTGTCCGTACTTGTCATCTTTAAAACGTATTCTTATTTTGCCGTTGATGCAAACGGACAAAGGAAAAAGCACATGCCAATAGACCTACCGCACCCAATTTCCCGATATTACCAATCTGACCTGGATAACAATCCTGCTTTCGCAGAGTGCTTCACCGAAGACAGTGTCGTCGTTGACGAAGCGAAAACCTATACCGGTCGCCAAGCGATTCAGGAATGGAAAACAGGGGCATCCCGCAAGTTTAACTATACAGTGGAACCGTTCTCAATTGAAGAAACCGACGGCATGACCATCGTGACAGCGCATGTTGTGGGTAATTTTCCAGGCAGTCCCGTGGATCTGCGATATTTCTTCGTTCTTCGGGATGAAAAAATCGCATCACTGGAGATCACATTATGAGTTTCGATCTAGGGCTTAGCGGTCGTCGTGCGCTTGTTAGCGGGGGAACTAAAGGGGTCGGTGCCGCTGTTGTCCAAGCATTGCGCCATGCCGGCGTGCAAATTGTCACAACAGCACGGGCGCTTCCGCAGCTTCCCCAGGATGATGTATTTTATGTCGCGGCGGATATGGCGACCGCTGAAGGATGCCAGGCTGCGGCAGATGCGGCGCTTAAGCAATTAGGGGGTGTCGACATCATAGTAAATGTCGTCGGGGGGTCTAGTGCGCCCGGCGGAGGATTCGCAGCCCTGACTGATATTGAATGGGAGAATGCGCTTAATCAGAACCTGATGTCTGCGGTGCGGCTTGATCGCGCCTTGCTGCCATCGATGATCGAACAGGGATCAGGCGTCATCATCCACGTCACATCGATTCAGCGTGAATTGCCATTGCCGGAATCAACCACGGCCTATGCTGCGGCTAAAGCCGCGCTTTCAACCTACAGCAAGAGCCTTTCAAAAGAAGTGACGCCCAAGGGCATCCGTGTCGTTCGGGTATCACCAGGTTGGATTGAGACCGAGGCTGCGGCTCGGCTGACTGAAAGGCTGGCGGAGCAAGCCGGCACGGATTATGAGGGAGGAAAGAAGATTATTATGGACTCTTTGGGAGGAATTCCCCTTGGTCGTCCAACTCAACCAAATGAAGTGGCTGATTTGATCGCCTTTCTGGTGTCATCGAAAGCGGCAGCAATTACAGGGACCGAGTATGTTATAGATGGCGGAACCGTGCCTACGGCGTAAGGCGCGCTGACTGATGCGTTGCCCCTGGAGTTTTGTGTGAAAACATATATGCAAATAAGGATGCTGATCACAGCAGAATCGGCCAATGTTCCCCCATATTCAATCTAGGGAAACATGATATGACATGGGGTGGATTGGCGTCTCTTCCGGGCCAGTTGAATGCATGGGGTGGTTGGCGTCGCCGTGGAATTTTGTTTCTGGCGGGGGCAATCACGACGCTGGCATTGCCGCCCTTTAATATCTGGCCCGTCGCCTTTTTAACGCTGCCATTCATAGTTTGGATGCTGGAAGGTGTGACGCGACGACGGCAGGCCTTTGGTATTGGGTGGTGGTTCGCATTTGGGTATTTTTGTGCCGGATGGTATTGGATATCCAACGCGCTTTTAGTTTTTTCCACAGACCTATGGTGGATGATTCCCTTCGCCCTGGTCGGTTTGCCGCTTGTGATGGCAGTGTACTATGGACTGGCGACGCTGATCGTTGATTCAGTCGCGGGTCGCGCCACGGGTCAACGCCTGGGGCGGTGCCTGTTACTGGTGGTCGGGTTCGCAGGCATGGACATGCTGCGCGGTGTTCTGTTTACCGGCTTTCCCTGGAACACTTTTGGGTATCTGTGGTCCGGCGTTCCGGCCCTCAGCCAGGCCGCTTCCCTGATTGGCGTCTATGGCATGGGTGTTTTGGTGTTGCTGTCAGGTTTTCTGATTTCAATGATCGCGACGGAAGGAACAGACAATGCGCATGCCCAGGGCCGCGCGAGGCGACGTTTCAGCCTGGTCATTGTCGTCGCACTTCCGGCCCTGGTTTTCGCAGGCGGCACAATCCGACTGTCCCTTGCGCCCGATTTAACCCAACAGCAGGCGGACCCGGCCCTACCGGGTCTTCGCATGGTTCAGGCCAACATTCCCCAAACGGAAAAATGGGGCCGGGATTTTCGCCTGCGCAATTTTCAGACATTTCTGCGGCTCAGCAGTGCTGATCGACCCGACTGGGTAAGCACCGTGATCTGGCCGGAAACTTCGGCCGCCTTTTTTATTGAGGAAACACCGGATCTCAGAACCGCTGCGGGCGCTTTCGCGGCGCCGACCGGGGGGTATCTGATAACGGGCGCACCGCGCCGGGTGCAGGATCCGCTGACCCTATATAACGCTTTGTTGGCCCTGAACGATCAGGGGGATATCAAGGCGCGATACGATAAGGCGCATCTGGTGCCGTTTGGGGAATATGTTCCATTGGGCGACTACCTTCCCTTTGGAAAAGTCACGATTGGGGCTGTAGATTATTCTCCTGGCC
The DNA here is from genome assembly GCA_002696645.1 of Rhodospirillales bacterium. GTDB lineage: Bacteria > Pseudomonadota > Alphaproteobacteria > UBA8366 > Aestuariispiraceae > Pacificispira. The sequence continues at coordinate 33,322 of NZSA01000056.1, forward strand.
CGGGGCCTCGGACGCTCACCCTGCCGGGCCTTCCACCCTTCTCACCCCTGATTTGTTACGAGATAATTTTCCCGGGCCAAGTGATTGACAGCAACCACCGCCCCGAATGGATTTTAAACATCACCAATGATGCCTGGTATGGCCATTCCACTGGTCCTTATCAGCATGTCCAACACACAAGGTTGCGTGCCATCGAAGAAGGTCTGCCACTGGTTCGATCGGCCAGCACCGGGGTGTCCGTTGCTTATGATGGATATGGTCGGGAACTGGCCCGAATCGGGCTTGATTCAAGCGGCGTGCGGGACTTCCGATTGCCGCCACCCCTGGCTGAAACGCTGTTTGCTTCATATGGGAATATAATAGCGCTATTCTTGATCACAATTTCTGCTATTGCTGGAATGATGGCTATCCGACGTTGATTTATCCTAGAAATTCTGCGACTTGATCGTGTATGACTTGGAATGCACGACGTTATCGTGATTGTTGATATGTGGCAGAATAGGTTTCAGGGCAGTCGTCGCGCAACGCATGCTGTCTCTGGAAAGCCCGATCAGAATAGGAATTTGGTTTATGGCGAAGACTCCAATAGATGATCTGCCTTCGGGGAAATCCTCAATGGGTAATATTCCAGCAGGGCGTCCCGGTGTTCCCAATCCGGTTGATATTCATGTTGGCAGGCGGGTCCGTCTTCGGCGCACGCTCCTTGGGCTCAGTCAGGAACGACTGGGGGAGATGATTGGCCTGACCTTTCAGCAGGTACAGAAATATGAACGCGGTACGAACCGCATTGGGGCCAGCCGACTTTATGATCTGTCGCGGGTTTTGAATGTGCCGATACAGTTCTTCTATGATGACATGACGACAGAAACGGCGGGCCAGTCCCCCCGTCTGCGTGCCGGTCTGGAGGAAGCGCCATCAGAGCCCTATATCGATGAAGATCCAATGAAGCGTCGGGAAACCCTGGAACTCATTCGGGCCTATTACAAAATCAAAGATCCTGAAATCCGCCAAAAGATATTTGATCTGTGCCGCGCCATGGCCCATGCGACCGAAGAATCCTGAAGGTTTCCCGTTCCGCCCAAGGCAGCGACCAAGCACCCTCTTGACCTTATCTTAAAACCCTCGTAACAAACCGCGCGTTTAGGCGGTGAAAATGTATGCGCCGCCTGTGGGTTGACACATACGATCATGAACCGCGCACCGTCTTCTGATGCGCCGCCTCACGACAGCCGAGTATTCGAAGGGGATTTCAGCATGGCCAATTCGTTCTTGTTCACCAGCGAATCAGTTTCCGAAGGGCACCCAGATAAGGTCTGTGACCGGATTTCTGATGAAGTGGTGGATTTGTTTCTTGCCGCTGATCCCGGTGCGCGCGTCGCCTGTGAAACCCTAACGACCACCAACCGGATTGTGATCGCAGGCGAAGTTCGTGGGCCGGAAAGCGTCGTTTCCCCTGATGGTCTGGTGAATAAGGAAAAGATTGAGCAAGTCGCCCGTGCCGCCGTAAAGGATATTGGCTATGAGCAGGAGGGCTTTCACCATGCCCATGCAGAGGTGCAGATTTACCTGCATGGTCAGTCCAAGGATATCGCTGTTGGCGTTGACGCAGCCGGCAACAAGGACGAGGGTGCCGGCGATCAGGGATTGATGTTCGGGCATGCGCGCCGCGAAACCGATGTGCTGATGCCTGCCGCCATCCAATATTCCCACGACATTCTGAAAAGTCTGGCAGAATTCCGACACAGTGATCCCAATAGCGGCCTGGGTCCCGATTCTAAGAGCCAGGTGACGCTTCAGTACGAAGATGGAAAACCTGTTGGTGTCTCCTCTGTCGTTGTGTCGACTCAGCATACCCCTGATATGGAACAGCATGCGATCCGTGAATTGGTGCGTGAGCATGTTGAGAAAGTCCTGCCCGCCGGATGGTTCCCGTCGGAAGCGGAATTCTATGTCAATCCCACGGGAATTTTCGTCATTGGCGGTCCGGATGGGGATGCCGGTCTGACGGGACGTAAGATCATCGTCGATACCTATGGCGGTGCGGCCCCCCATGGCGGCGGGGCCTTTTCCGGCAAGGACCCGACGAAGGTCGACCGCTCGGCTGCCTATGCGGCGCGCTATGTTGCCAAAAACATTGTTGCCGCTGGCCTGGCAGATAAATGCACGATCCAGGTCGCTTATGCGATTGGCGTCTCAAAGCCGCTGTCGCTGCTGGTCGATACCCATGGCACCGGAACCGTTGCGGAAGATCGTTTGGTCAAGGCCGTCAGTGAAGTGATGAACCTGTCCCCGCGCGGTATTCGGGAACATCTGAAACTTGCCAATCCGATCTATGCCCCCAGCGCTGCCTATGGGCATTTCGGGCGCATCCCGACGGAACAAGGCCATTTCAGCTGGGAACGCACGGACCTCGTGGATGCGCTGACATCGGCGCTGACCTAAGGCATCGTGACGCGATACTGACGTGATGGACCCCCGATCGGACGAAGCCAGGCTTAAGTTTTTCGGCCGCCGAAAGGGGCGCAGCCTGAAACCTTCGCAACAGGGGATACTGGACCAGCGGCTGCCCGTCTATGCGCTGGATCCTGAGGCAATGCCTAAGAATCCAAGAGAGCTTTTCATCCCTTCGGTTGACTCTGTGCAGATGGAAATCGGGTTTGGCTCTGGTGAGCATCTGGTGGCCCAGGCCCAGGCCAATCCAACGGTTGGCTATATCGGGTGTGAACCTTTCATCAATGGTGTTGTGAAACTGGTTCTCGATCTGGATAAGGCCAAGGTCAATACTGTTCGCGTCTACCCGGATGATGCCCGTCATGTGTTGGATGTTTTGCCGGATGGGTGCCTGGATCAGGTGTTTGTTCTGTTCCCGGACCCCTGGCCCAAGGCGCGTCATCGGATGCGCCGCTTTATTGGACCGGACAACCTGCCTCGATTGGCCCGTGTGATCCGGCCAGGCGGGTATCTGCGATGCGCCACGGATCATCCCGATTACCTGGAATGGATGCTGCTGCATATTGGTGCATGTTCGGATTTCATATGGACCGCGCAAAGGCCCGGCGATTGGTTAAATCGCCCCCAGGATCAACCGCCAACGCGATATGAAACCAAGGCACTGGCCGGACGTCCCCATTACCTGCAATTTCAGCGTCGGGATTAGGATACGATCCGGTCTGGCCGGTTGGTGACTGCGGACTTGATAGACAGGCCCAATTGGCGTATTACCCTGCGACTGAACTTTCATTATATCGCCTTGTACTGCAAGAGTGATGGATGGGGGTGGGCTGCGGCCCGCCCTTTTTTGTTGGAAAACCGGCATCGGCCGGAGAAGAGACAGGCACCTGTTAATGGTGATCGAAGACCGTATCGCAGCGATGATCGAACCAGCCCTGACCGATATGGGATACGGGCTGGTGCGCGTGCGCGTTTTGGGAACGAAACAGATCACGCTGCAGATCATGGCCGACCGTGTGGACGAGGCCGCGATCACGGTTGATGATTGTGCGGATATCAGCCGTGCGGTTTCTGCGCTGCTGGATGTGGACGATCCCATTGAACAGGCGTACAGTCTGGAAGTGAGTTCTCCGGGTATCGACCGCCCGCTCACCCGCCTCAAGGATTTTGAGCGCTATGCCGGGTTTGAAGCAAAGGTCGAGTTACAGTCCCTGATTGATGGGCGTCGCCGATTTCGCGGCATCCTGGGGGGCTTGAACGGCACGATGGTTAAGATTGAGACGGACACAGGCGCGTTCGAAGTGCCATTTGAAGAAATTCGCGAGTCGAAGTTAGTACTGACCGACGCGCTGATTGAGGCGAGCCGCGCTGCGGCTGCTGGAACAACCGGAACCGCGGAGGGATCCGCCCTGTAAGGGCCCCTGCGCATCCTAAACGACTGACCAAAAGTTTAGAGGATCGAATACGATGGAAGGCATCACGATCACGCGCACCGATATGTTGGCCGTAGCCGACGCCGTTGCCCGGGAAAAAGGGATTGAGCGCGACCTGGTTCTGGAAGCCATGGAACAGGCAATTCAGAAGGCCGGGCGCTCTAAATACGGGATGGAACACGATATCCGGGCGACGATTGATCGCAAGACCGGCGAAATCGTGCTGGCCCGTTATATCGAGGTCGTAGAGCCCGATGCCGTGGAAGACGAGGTGAAACAAACCACCGTTGATCGGGCGCGCCGCAAGAAGCCCGATGCCGTTGTTGGTGATTTCATCATTGATCGCCTGCCCCCGATTGATTTCGGGCGCATCGCCGCACAGACCGCCAAACAGGTGATCGTGCAGAAGGTTCGCGAAGCAGAGCGTGATCGCCAGTACGAAGAATACAAGGACCGCAATGGCGAAATCGTCAATGGTCTGGTCAAGCGTGTTGAATATGGCAATGTGACCATCGATCTGGGTCGCGCTGAAGGTGTTCTGCGCCGGGATGAGATCATCCCGCGGGAACATTTCAAACGCGGGGACCGGGTGCGGGCCTATATCTTTGATGTGCGCAAGGAACAGAAGGGCCCGCAGATTTTCCTGTCGCGGACCCGTCCTGAATTCATGGCGATGTTGTTTGCCCAGGAAGTGCCGGAAATCTATGACGGCATTATCGAAATCAAGAAGGTCGCCCGCGATCCAGGCAGTCGTGCGAAAATCGCCGTTCTGTCCAATGACGGCTCCATCGACCCGGTCGGTGCCTGTGTCGGGATGCGCGGCAGTCGCGTTCAGGCCGTTGTAGCGGAATTGCAAGGTGAAAAGATCGATATCATTCCCTGGAATGATGAAGACCCGACCTTTGTCGTGAACGCCCTGGCCCCGGCGGAAGTCACCAAGGTTGTTATGGACCCTGACACCAACACGATTGAAGTCGTGGTGCCTGATGAGCAGTTGTCGCTGGCAATTGGCAGACGGGGTCAGAATGTGCGCCTGGCGTCCATGCTGACGGGCTGGAATATCGACATCATGACCGAAGAGCAGGAATCGGAGAAGCGCCAGCGCGAATTCGTCGAACGCTCTGAATTGTTCATGGAAGCCCTGGACGTTGATGACATGATTGCCCAATTACTGGTCACGGAAGGCTTTACTTCGGTTGAAGAAGTAGCCTATGTGCCGGTTGACGAAATGGCGACCATTGAAGGCTTTGACGAGGAAGTCGCAGAAGCCCTGTCAGATCGTGCCAGCGCCTATCTGGATGAACAGAATCGTCTGCTGGAAGAAAATCGTCGCAATCTGGGCGTGACCGATGATCTGGCTGCTTACACGGGCTTCACCAACAAACAGTTGATCAAGCTGGGTGAAGACAAAATCTGCACGATTGAAGATTTTGCTGGACTTGCAGCGGATGAGTTGACCGATCCGGTCGATGGTCTGTTGCGCGGCGATGATCTGACAGAGGCAGAAGCCAATGTCATGGTGATGAATGCGCGTGTGAAGGTTGGCTGGCTGACACAGGAAGAACTGGACCAGATGCTGGCCGAACAGGCTGCGGCTGAAGCTGCGGAGGAAGAGGCTTAAGGACGGTCCGGAGGACGGCGCCGATGGTGACGGACCAGAAAGACCTATCTGCCCAGGCAAACGCTGCGCTGGCGCCTGATATACCGGACCTTTCGGTGGATGATGGATCTGTCAGGGCGGGGAAAGAACCGGTCCGGCGCTGTTTGGTTTCGGGTGAACGGCATCCAAAGGAAGCGCTGATTCGATTCGTGTTGGGTCCGGACGGTACAGTCGTTCCGGACCTGGCGGCGAAACTGCCAGGACGTGGATTGTGGTTGAGCGCGGATGCGCAAAGCATTAAGACAGCACTGGATCGTAAGCTGTTTGCCCGTGCGGCCCGGGCACCGGTCGTTGCATCGGTCGATTTGGTCGTGCAAATAGAGGCCTTGTTGGCGCGGCGTTGTGTTGAGACATTGTCTCTTGCGCGTCGGGCTGGTGAAGCGGTCTGTGGGTTTGAAAAGACCCGCGCAGCCCTGAATTCAGGTCGTTGCGCGGCGTTGTTACAGGCCCGAGATGGGGCCGCGGATGGGCGCGCTAAATTAGCGGGCCTGGCTCGGGAAACGGAAGCCCGGGCATATGTGCCGGTTTTTGCCGTGCTTGATGCGGTGGAAATGGGAGAAGCCTTCGGGCGCGACGCGGCTGTTCATGCGGCGCTGCTTAAGGGTGGATCCGGGGGCGGATTAAGCCGTCGCTTCCAAATGGAGGCAGGGCGGTTAAAAGGTTTCAGAGAAACGGCACCCGACACGGGTCGGCTTGCCGGAAAGGACGATGAATGAGTGATGGGACTTCTAAAGGCGGTGGCAAGCTCTCTCTTGGGAAACCAGGAAAGCTGAGCCTCTCTAAGACGGTTGAAAGCGGTCAGGTACGCCAGAGCTTTAGCCATGGCCGATCCAAGACTGTGATCGTCGAAACCAAGAGCCGTCGGTCCTTTGAGCGCAATGACACCGGCGACATGAAGGTCGTGAAGGGGGGCGCTGCGGCACCGCGTGTCCCGCAGGAAAAGAACAAGCTGGTCTCGGAAAATCCGCTGGACGGCTTGTCAGAAGCCGAACGGCAGGCCCGGATTCGGGCGCTGGAAGGCGCTGCGCGTGATGAAGAACGCCGTAAGCAGGAAATTGAGGAGATTGAGCGTAAGGCAGCGGAAGCCCGCGCCCGCCGCGAGGAAGAAGAGCGCCTGAAGCAGGAAGAAGCTGCAGCGGCGGAAGAAGAAAAGACCGATGCTGCGGCTGCTGAAGCCAAGTCTGCTGAAAGCGCGGACGAACCGGCACCGGCTTCTGTAACGGAAGACACTGCGGTCGAGCCAGCGGTTGATCTGCCTATTCCGCCATCCGAAAANCCGGACGCAGCCGCCCGTGCGCGCGCTAAACTGGAACCGCAAGCCCCTGCGGATGACAAGGATAAGAAGAATAAGGGCACAATGCGCCTGCGCAGCGGCGAACAACGCCGCCGCAGTGGCAAGATGACCGTTACGCAGGCCCTGGAAGACGATGGCGAAAATCGCGGTCGGTCCATGGCGGCCCTGCGCCGTGCCCGGGAGCGTGAAAAGCAACAAAACCGGGAGCGCCTGTCACGGGGTGAAAAGGTTCTGCGCGAAGTCACCATTCCAGAAGCAATCTCTGTTGGTGACCTGGCCAACCGTATGGCAGAGCGCGCAGCAGATGTTATCAAGACGCTTATGAAAATGGGCGTTATGGCGACGGTTAACGAAGTTCTGGATGCCGATACCGCAGAACTGGTCGTGTCCGAATTCGGGCACCGCGCCAAGCGTGTGTCGGAATCCGATGTCGAAGACATCCTGATCCAACCCAAGAAAAGCGATGCAGCAGGCCTGCCGCGTGCGCCGGTCGTCACGATCATGGGGCATGTGGATCACGGTAAAACATCTCTGTTGGATGCCTTGCGCGCAACCGATGTTGCCGCCGGGGAAGCCGGTGGGATTACCCAGCATATCGGGGCCTATCAGGTAACCATGACGACTGGTGCCAGCATCACCTTCCTGGATACGCCTGGCCACGCCGCCTTCACCTCCATGCGTCAACGCGGCGCACAGGTGACGGATATCGTGGTCCTGGTGATCGCAGCCGATGATGGCATTCGCCCCCAGACGATTGAGGCGATCAATCACGCGAAAGCGGCGGAAGTGCCGATTATCGTGGCGATTAACAAGATCGACAAAGAAGGCGCGAATCCAAACAAGGCGAAACAGCAGCTTTTGGAACACAGCCTTGTGCCCGAAGACATGGGCGGGGATGTAATCTGCGTCGAAGTTTCGGCNACCAAGCGCTTGAATCTGGATGTGCTGGAAGAAACCATTCTTCTGCAAGCCGAAGTGATGGAATTGACTGCCGATCCGGCAGCGGAAGCCCGCGGCGCGGTGGTCGAGGCCAAATTGGAAATCGGTCGTGGCTCCGTTGCAACGGTTCTTGTTCAGAACGGTACCCTGCGGGTTGGTGATATCTTTGTCGCGGGCCAGGAATGGGGCCGGGTGCGCGCCCTGCTGGATGACAAAGGACGCGCGTTGACCGAAGCCGGTCCATCGGTTCCCGTTGAGGTTCTGGGGCTGCAAGGCACGCCGCAGGCTGGCGATGAATTTATCGTTCTGGCCGATGAGTCCAAGGCGCGTGAAATTGCCAGCTATCGCCAGCGCAAGGCGCGGGAGCAGCAGTTTACCATCAGTGGCCGGGGCACGTTGGAACAGATGTTCGAACGGGTTCAGGCCGGCGAGGCGGAACAGCTGCCAATCGTGGTCAAGACCGACGTGCAGGGGTCCCTGGAAGCCTTGGTTTCCGCCTTGGAAGGTCTTGCAACCGATGAGGTTAAGGTCCGCGTTCTGCATGGTGCCGTTGGTGGCATCACGGAATCGGATGTTACGTTGGCGGCGTCTACCGGGGGTGTGATCCTGGGCTTTAATGTCCGGGCAAACCCACAGGCACGGGATCTGGCCAAACGGGACGGCGTTGATATTCGGTATTATTCAATCATTTATGATGCGATTGATGATATGAAATCCGTTCTGTCGGGCATGTTGGCACCGGAAGAACGCGAAGAATTCCTGGGCTATGCGGAGATCCGCGAAGTCTTCAACATCACCAAGGCCGGTAAGATCGCCGGGTGCATGATCACAGATGGTGAAGTCCGTCGCGGCGCGAAAGTGCGCTTGTTGCGCGATGATACCGTGATCTATGAAGGCGCGCTGAAACAGCTCAAACGCTTCAAGGATGATGTTAAAGAGGTCAAGAGCGGGTACGAATGCGGTATGGCCTTTGAAAACTTCGAAGGCATGCAGGTCGGTGATATCGTAGAATGTTTTGATATTCAGTCGATCAAGCGGAAACTCTAACCCAGTCCATTTGGGTGCAGACAGTGGAGAGGAGGCGATAGCATGAGCGACCGAGAGCCCTCTCAGCGGCAATTGCGGGTTGGCGAACAGATTCGTCATGCCCTGTCGCGTATTCTGTCACGGGGTGAGCTTCGGGATCCGGTCTTGACCAGCATTCCGATCACCGTGTCGGAAGTGCGCTGTGCGGCGGATCTGAAGCTGGCCACTGTCTATATCATGCCCTTGGGCGGCCAAAACATTGATGAAGTCCTATCGGCCCTGAAACGCGCAGGCGCGTTCCTGCGGGGTCAGGTCGCGCGGGAAGTTCAGTTGAAATATACGCCCGGCCTGCGCTTCATGGCCGACGAAACCTTTGCCGAGGCGGGACGGATCAATGAGTTGTTGCGCCGTCCAGAGGTTCGCCGTGATTTGGTGTCTCAGGATGATGAAGACACCAATGAAGAGCAAAATGACTCCCCAACCAGACAGTCAAGGGTTGCTGCCGGCGGGTCTTCAAAGGACTGATCCATCCCCATGCGTGATGATCTGACAGATGATGAATTAGAGCGTTATGCCCGCCACGTCATTCTGGAAGAGGTCGGTGAGGAAGGCCAGATCAAGCTGCTGGACTCCAAGGTTCTGGTCGTCGGGGCAGGCGGGCTTGGCGCCCCTGTCCTGATGTATCTAGCTGCGGCTGGTATCGGCACATTGGGCATTGTTGATCATGATGTGGTCGATCTGTCCAATCTGCAGCGCCAGATCATCCATTCCGTTGATGATATTGGCCGCCCGAAAACGCGCTCTGCGGCGGAACGCCTGGAAACGATTAACCCCGATATTACGATCATCGAACACCGCACCCGGTTGACCGCCAACAATGCGGCGGAGCTGTTTGCAGACTATGATTTAATCGTCGATGGCAGCGATAACTTCGCTGCCCGGTATCTGTGCAACGATACCTGTTATTCCTTAAAGAAACCCTTGGTCAGCGCCGCCCTGGTGCGGTTCGAAGGTCAATTATCGACCTTCAAAGCCTATGACGGCGGGCCCTGCTATCGCTGCCTTTTCCCGGAACCGCCGGACCCTGACATGGTGCCCCGGTGCGATACCGTTGGTATCTTCGGTGCTGTCGCGGGAGTCATGGGCAGCCTGCAGGCAACCGAGGTCCTGAAGGAATTGTTAGGATTGGGCACCAGCATGTCGGGCCAATTGCTGCTGTTTGACGCGTTGGACCAGACGTTTCGTAAAATCAAGGTGCCTAAAGACCCTGACTGTCCTACCTGCGGCGGCTGAGGACGGTGCGTTGATCCCCATTCTTGGACAGTGTTCTGTTTCTCCTTAGAGCAAATCCCAAACAGACGAAATCGTTTGTGATGACGTATTTGATTAGAAAACAAGTGGTTAGAGTATCCTGTGTGAGCTCATGCGCGCGCACCACACTAGTATGAGCGCAGTGGTGTGCTCATACCATCAACCTCTTACAAACCGGTCACCCCGGACGTGATCCGGGGTCCAGGGCCGCATAGTGAGATCACAGCGTTACGCCCTGGATTCCCGCTTGCGCGGGAATGACGCGATCTTTCATCCGGTGCCTTATCTTGCGGCTGAGCCTCTGTTCTGCCGTCTCGCCTGTTAAGGGCAGGCGGGAAATCCCTCACTCCTGATCGCCGTTTCCAGACCGATGTGGCATTTCGCGATAGTCGCCCGATTGCATTTCCATCAGCCGGGACACGGCGCGTTCAAATTCAAATGCATGGGTGCCTTCCCGATATAAGTCGTTCGGGGCGGCATCTGCGGCCATGATCAGATTGACGTGATGTTCGTACAGCGCATCGATCAGCGTCATGAAGCGCTTAGCCTCATTGCGGCGATCCTCTGTCAGGCGCGGGACGCCGTTCAGGATCAGCGTGTGGTACTTTCGTGCCAGTGTCAGATAATCTTCCGCCCCCAGCGGTTTTCCGCATAGGTCATCAAACACCACCATGGCAACGCCGCGCGCCGCTTTCGGCACAGCGATTGTGCGGCCTTTGACCTTAAAGCTATCGGCCTCTGCCGCCGCCCCCTCGGTCAATTCGTCGAACGCCTGATTTAACGCCTTCGTCGCGGGGGCACCCAGCGGGGCATGATAGGTTTTCAGGGATTTCAGACGGATCAAGCGGTAATCGGTTGGCGATTCCAGATGCAGGATATCCAGTTTCTTGTGCATCAGCTTGATAAAGGGGATGAACTGTTCGCGTTGCAGTCCGTCTTTATACAACTCGTCTGGCGGCCAGTTGGATGTCGCCACCACGACCACACCCCGCTGGAACAGCGATTCAAACAATCGTCCCAAAATCATCGCGTCGGCAATGTCGGTCACATGGAATTCATCAAAACATAGCAGCCAGGTCTCATCGGCAATGCGTGCGGCAATTCTGGGCAGCGGATCATCCTCTTTCGTGTCGCGTGTCTTCTGCGCCTCGCGCCAATTATGGATGGCACCATGGACCTCAATCATAAATTCATGGAAATGGACCCGACGTTTGCGCTGGACCGTTGCCTCTTTATAGAACAGGTCCATCAGCATGGATTTGCCGCGCCCGACCCCGCCATACAGATACAAGCCCTGGGGCGGGTCTTCCCGTCGCCGCGCCAGACCCAGCTTTGCCTTCCATCCCCCGGCATTGTCCGAAGGTCGATAGTCGGTCAGCGCTTTGAACAGGCCTTGCAGTTTTTCCGCCGCCAAGGCCTGGCAGGAATCAGCTTTTAGCTGTTCATCCCGAACCAGGGCCCGATATTTGAATAATGGACCGGCCGGATCATCATCTTGAGGGGTGTTATCAGTCAAATCCAGAGACTTACAGATTGCGATTGGGGACCTGAATCATGCGCCAGAATCGGCGCTGGTTCAATGCTGGGATCGCTGTTTTACGATCTGGATTCAAAGGGGCGCATGAACAATCGCAGGAAGGGTTTTTCCGGCTCCCGCTCGACGCCAATAGACATTGTCGGACTGCGGGGTGTTTTGTTAAAGGTGCGAAACAGCCTGTCCCAGAAACTGAACAGATTGCCATAATTGGAATCCGTGTCCCGTCGGATCGCATGATGATGAATCCAGTGAATAGCAGGGGTAATCACAATCCAACCCAAAGCCTTCTCCAGCCTGGGCGACAGTTTGACATTGGAATGGGCGAAAATCGCTGCCAGTAGAACCTGAGTTTCAAATACCAGAACGCTCTCCAGCGGAATATCCAGGCTGATGACGATCACGGCCCTGGCTAAGGCCGACAGCAGCACTTCACCCCAATGAAAGCGAAAGGCGGTTGTGCTGTCCAGGGTCGCATCCAGGTGATGCACCTCATGAAAGCGCCACAACAGCGGGAATTCGTGATTCGCGCGGTGCCAGAAGTAAATCAACATATCCAGAATCAGCAAATCTGCCAGCAGGCCGCCAATCCCGTCCCACCAGGGGGCGTAGGCACTGCGCCAGTCGGGTCCTGTTGTCGTCGCCCAGACGCTGATTGGAACGACAATGAATATCGATAGGATAACATTGGTGCCAAACAGGCCGCCATTGCTGAACAGCCGCCCGGCCTTTCCCTTCGCATCCAGGGGCACGATCGCGGCCGGGCTTAGCCGTTCCATGATGAAGAACAGAATAACCCACCCTACCACAATGACGGATTTATATGCCAACAGGGTTTCGGTCACGGTTTCCATAAGCCATAATCTGTGTCGAACACGCCGCCGGGGCAAGACACGCCAATGGCGGCGCAGTCACACCTGCGTTACCGCCTATAACGTACCATCCCCTCTTGTATATGAGGATTCTTGATGTCTGTACCCTTGATTGGTGTTTCCGCCTGTATGTCACAAAACGAGGCAGGCAGCGTGTATCATCATGTCGGCCATAAATATTTCGATGCGGTGGCATCGGCGTCACAGGCGATCCCTCTGGCTATTCCAGCCCTGCCGGGGGCCTTGGACCTGGACGTTCTGGTGGCGCGCCTGGACGGTCTGTTCCTGTCGGGCAGTCCATCGAATGTCGAACCTCAGAACTATGGAGGCCCGGCCTTTCGGGCCGACACCAAGCGCGACCCCAATCGGGATGGCGTGACCCTGCCGCTGATACGCAAGGCGATAGAGGCTGGGCTGCCGTTGTTTGCGGTCTGCCGGGGTCAGCAGGAATTGAATGTCGCCCTGGGGGGAACCCTGCACCAGCATGTCCATGAATTGCCCGGCAAGCGGGATCATCGTGCGCGCAAGGACCTGCCTGTCCAGGACCAGTATGACGTGGCCCACCCGATTGATGTTCAGCCCGGCGGCATGCTGGCGGGGCTGAATGGCGCGACCGGGCAGGTGATGGTCAATTCGCTGCATGCTCAGGCGATCGACCGGCTTGCCGATGGCCTGTTTGTAGAAGCGGTCAGCGATGATGGCATCATTGAATCGGTCAGCCTGCCAGGCTCCAAAGGGTTCCTGTTGGCGGTTCAGTGGCATCCGGAACATCCGACCGCCCTGAAATGGCCGTTGAGCAAGGCCATGTTCCGGGCCTTTGGCGATGCTGCCCGTCAGCGCGCCCAATCCCGATAAAATTCACCCGATATCCTTACAGTTTGAAAGAGAGACCCGATGCGTATTGTGACCTGGAATATCAACTCTGTCCGCCTGCGCATGCCCATCGTGGAAAAGCTGGCCCAACAGGTTTCGCCCGACGTCATCTGCTTGCAGGAAACCAAGGTTCATGACGACCAGTTCCCGTTCAAGGATGTTCAGGCACTGGGCTATCCCCATATCGCGATCAATGGGATCAAGGGCTATAACGGGGTCTGCATCCTCTCCAAACACCCCTTGAAGGATATTGGATCCCACACCTGGACCGGTAAGGCGGATGGTCGCCATATCTATGCGACCCTGCCCAACGGGGTTGAGGTACATTCCCTCTATGTCCCCGCTGGCGGGGACGAGCCGGATCGGGCGATCAATGATAAATTCGGCCATAAGCTGGATTTTGTTGACGAAATGGCCGTTTGGTTCGGTCAGAACCGGAAGGCAACCGACAAGATCATGGTGATGGGCGATCTGAACATCGCGCCCCTGGAACATGATGTCTGGTCCCATAAGCAATTGCTGAAAATCGTCAGCCACACGCCGATTGAGGTCGAAAAATTCAATGCGGCCCAGACCGCCTTCGGCTGGATCGATTGCATNCGCAAATTCGTGCCGGATGAGGAAAAGTTATATACTTGGTGGAGTTACCGGTCCAAGGACTGGCGCGCTGCCAATAAAGGCCGCCGCCTGGACCACGCCTGGGCCACACCCCCGCTGGCCGATCAGGTCACCGCTATGCAGGTCCTAAGCGACGCCCGCGACTGGGAAAAACCGTCAGACCATGTGCCGGTTATCCTTGATCTGGCGGGGTAATGCCAAGACAGTCCACCCGGCACCCCCTTGACCCCGGCAGGTTTGCAGATTACCTAAAGTTCTAGATTTGTGCTGAAATGTAATGGAAGAATGAGACATGGCGATCCTGCCGATCTTGGTGGCACCGCATCCTGTGCTGAAGAAAAAGTGCACCCCGGTTGAGGCGGTGGACGGGCATATCCGGCGTGTGCTGGATGATATGCTGGAGACCATGTATGACGCGCCGGGTATTGGTCTGGCTGCGCCCCAGATTGGTTTAGCCAAACGGATGCTGGTGGTGGATTGTGCCGGGCGTGGGGAAACGCCGCAGCCGATGAAAATCATCAATCCGGAAATCATTGCGGCATCCGACGACTTGGCCAGCTATGAGGAAGGCTGCCTCAGTTTTCCGGAACAATATGCCGATGTGAAGCGCCCAGCCCGGGTGACGGTAAAATATCTGGATGAAACGGGCGCGGAACAGACGCTTGACGCAGACGGCCTGCTGGCGACCTGTATTCAGCATGAAATCGACCATTTGGATGGTGTGGTCTTTGTGGATCATATATCCTCGTTGAAACGGGGCATGATCATGCGCAAGCTGCAAAAACTGATGCGTGGGAAGCCCCGCCCGGACGTCGCGGCGGAGTAGTTCCGCCCCATCCAGCGCTGCGCCGCATTAAGGCCAGAACCCTGTCAGGAACCAAAGATGACGAAGCTGCGCGTTGCCTTTATGGGGACACCGGGATTCGCTGTACCCGCCCTGGATGCCATAAAACGGGCCGGACATGAGATTGAGGCTGTGTATACCCAGCCGCCCCGCCCCGCCCATCGGGGGAAGAAGGAAACGCCCAGCCCTGTGCATCAGGCGGCCTTGAAAATGGGCATTCCGGTGCGCCATCCCAGCAGTTTGAAAACGCAAGAGGCCCAGGCGGCGTTCAAGGATCTTGCCCTGGATGCGGCAATTGTCGTTGCGTATGGGTTAATTCTGCCTAAGACAATTCTGGATGCGCCTCGATTGGGCTGTTTGAACATTCACGCTTCTTTGCTGCCGCGCTGGCGGGGGGCCGCGCCGATCCAGCGGGCAATCCTGGCCGGAGACGACGAAACCGGTATTTCCATCATGCAGATGGACGAGGGGCTGGATACCGGTCCGGTCCTGCTGGAAGAACCAATGCCGATTTATCATCGCAGCACTGCCCAGAATTTGCATGATGATCTGGCGGCACTGGGGGCTCGTTTGATCGTTGAGGCCCTGGACAGTCGCGCCAGTGGTCAGATCACGCCCAAGCCACAGCCTGATGCCGGTGTGACCTATGCTGATAAGCTCCAAAAATCGGAAGGGTTTATCGATTGGACCCAGAATGCAGCGGATCTGGACCGCCGGGTCCGCGCCCTGACACCCTGGCCGGGCTGTTTCTTCGACTATGGCGGGGAGCGCATCAAGTTGCTGCAAGCGCTACCGGCTTTTCCGGATAGGCAAGCCCCGGCTGGAACCATCCTTGACCCCGACGCGGTTGTTGCCTGTGGTACAGGTGCGCTGAAATTGCTGCATCTTCAACGGCCGGGCCGAAGCCCGGTTTCTGGGGGGGATTTCTTGCGGGGACTGCGCCTATCTCCTGGTGATTGTTTGCTTGGTGATAAACAGGCCTGAAATACGAAACGGCGACGAGATAGTCTCGTCGCCGCCGTAACCGTTGAACCGAAACCGGATGGGAGGGGCAGGATTTTGGCCTCGGTTCTCCGGAACTTCCGAAGCGGCATCGCCTTTTGGACCCGCCGCCTTACACCCTTACAATAGGCCGTCCGGGCCCGTCTGGCTGTGATGGGTGTCACAGCCTGCGAAAAAAATTTATTTTTTTGCTTTTTTGCAGAATGGCACTTCAGGCGACGGTCAGCAGAAGGTTAAAAGGGATGGGTTGGGCCTCAACCCTCCTTCTTATATGGGCTGCCTTCCGCCAGTTCTGCCCGCAACCGCGCCTCATACAGGCGTTCTTTATTCAGGAATTGATTAACCGCGCTGCGGAAGCCCTCATTGGGCAGCAGATGAGCGGAATAGGTGGTGACGGGCAGATAGCCACGCTGGACTTTATGCTCTCCTTGGGTGCCTGCTTCGACGCGCCTCAGCCCATGGGTGATCGCATAATCAATGGCCATGTAATAACACAGCTCGAAATGCAGGAATTTATAGGTTTCCAGACAGCCCCAATTGCGCCCGAAAATCGCATCACTGCCCAGCAGGTTCAGGGCCCCTGCAATCGGGATATCGTCGGCATCAAATGCCAGCATCAGGACCACGCGGTCGCGCATGCGCGCATGCAGCAGATCAAAGAAATCCCGCGTCAGATAGGCGCCCCCCCATTTCCGGTCATAGGTATCGGTATAGAACTCATAAAATGCATCCCATAGTTCAGGGGTGATCGAATCCCCCGTCAGGGCTTTGGCGGTCAGGCCTGCTTCGGTAAGGGCGCGGCGTTCCTTGCGCACAGCCTTGCGTTTACGGGACGAAAACGCCTCCAGAAAGTGCTCAAAGGATGTATAGTCGTCATTGTGCCAATGGAACTGGTGACCGTGGCGGATCAGGAAACCGGTATCTTCCAGGGCTTCTGCTTGCGGCTCGGTGACGAAATTCACATGCAGGCTGGAGACGCTGTGCCGCTCTACCAATTGTGCCATGGCACTGATCAGATATTGGGTCGCAGCAGCCGGATCTGGCGCGGCGGCTGTCAACAGGCGCGGCCCTGGCACGGGGGTAAAGGGCACAGCGGACAGTAGCTTGGGGTAATACTGACCGCCTGCGCTTTCATAGGCATGCGCCCAGGAATGATCGAATATATATTCCCCCTGTGAATGACCCTTTAGATACAGCGGCATAGCTGCCAGCAAGCACCCTGCGGAATCGCGCAGCAGAAGGTGCTGGGGCAACCAACCGGTTTCCGCCCGGACCGATCCGCTTTCTTCCAGGCTGGAAAGGAAGTCATAGGAAACAAAGGGGTTTTCCGCCCCGGCGCAGGCATCCCAGGCAGCCTTGTCGACTTCCTTTAAGGACGCACAAACCTCTATCAGCAAACTGTACTCGCCGTCGGGCATTTTGGGTCCTTGATCGCAAAGTGTCTTAAGGGAAGTTTGGCGCGCGCCATTCAGCTTTCAAGGGGAAGGCAAACAAGTTCTAATTAGAACTATTTCAGCGAGGTGCCTGCAGGCAGAGTCAGGATTTCACTTTAAACGTACCCTTAATTTACATTTTCAAGCAGTGGAGAGAGGGTGGAGCCGAAGTACTTTTGTCCTTCGAAGGTCCAATGGTTATCGTCCATAAATAGGGCGGTTCCCGATGAGTCAAAAACCATACATTCCTTAACTGTATCTCGGCATATTGTTGATAGGACATCATAATATCGTATGTCCCAGCGACGCGCTGCGTTACTTAAAGTCTCATTCAGTCGGATGCGCTCTTCTTGACCAAGATTATACAACATTCTTGCAACTTTTTGTGTTGGGCCTTTGGTCGTCAGAAGCGTCACGGGGTCAATAGGGAGTTCCAGTGCTCCCCATAAGATGATATCTGCGTTCGGGAAGGCCTTAAAAAACTTAACCGTTGGATCGAGATATTCAAGATTCGAAGAATGCCAACGGGAGGCCACGATGATTATATCTGCTTCCTGTGCGTATTTTAAGTTCAGCAGTTCCACCTTTTGTGCCTTGCAGCTCTCAGATATCGTGCTTGTCGTTATTCCATGAACCAAACGAGAGGCTAGGGATTGGCGAACAGATTCAGGCATATGGCAATGGATACTTAGATTAAATGTGTAAAAGACGTAATCATTCTGAAATAGGTCTCTGTTTTGTGAAAGTGCGTTAAATAGGTCTTTACTGTGACTATCACCAACAATCAGAACGCTTTTCTTGTTACTTGATTCTGCATCAACAGGAAGTTTGTTGTGGGTTTCAAAAAACGCCTCATTCGCTAAGGCTCCATCCTCAAGCTGGCGCTTTATTCTATCCGAATACGTTGATGAGAAGCGCCACCCCCAACCATTTGTATAAGAAGCGCTATATGCGAGAGCGGGAAACACAGCAAAGAAAACAAATGAACCCAAGATTGTTATTAGTTTTAGGCGAAATTGATTGAATTGCAGGCGCGACCCGACAACTTTAATTTGGTTTCTTATCGGTATATCAACAAACTTCGATAGTATAAAAGCCATTACAAAGCTGGCACTGATAAGAACGGTTTTTTCTAAAGGTGAAACAGGGCTGAATGTTGCATATTGAAAAAACACCAGAACCGGCCAATGCACCAGATAAAGCGGATAGCTGATTGTTCCGATACTCACGATTACCTTGTTCTCAAACATTTTTCTGACGATGGGCGGACATTTTGGGCAACTATGAATTACCAGAGCAGCGCCGACACTTGGTAATAATCCATAGCCTGACGGAAATGGCATAGTAGTTTTAAAAAAGAAAACACTTACTAGAATTAGTCCCAAGCCAAAGACCAATAATGTTGTGTTTATCAGAGTGTCTTCTATTGTTTTCCGACTTACGGCGTAAGCTAAGGCGCCAATCATAAATTCATAGAACCGGAAAACTGGGACATAGTAGCTGGACAGACTTGTATCAAACGCCACAGCCCCAAGAATACTCGATAAGAATATGAGAACTAAAAAAAGAGGGCCAATAAACTTCTTAAACTTAAAGAAGAAAAATAATGTTATTGGCCAAATCAAGTAGAACTGCCACTCCACCCCAAGAGACCACGTATGTAGAAGTGGTTTTAGTTGGGCACCTAAATCAAAATACCCAACCTCTCCAATATAAAAGATATTTGATGCAAAAACCAATGCATACAAAGACGCTTCACTGAAGCGTTCAAAATGCAGAGGTGAAAAATAGATGGCTGCAAGCAGAAAACTTCCAAATAATACAATCAAATAACTTGGCAGCAAACGTCGGGCTCGGCGCAGATAAAATTCAACAATGTTAAATGACTTATTATGAACATTTTTAGTTATAATTCCCGTTATTAGAAATCCACTGATTACAAAGAAAATATCAACACCAACAAAACCACCACTAAAAAACCCAATATCATAATGAAATAAAATCACGAATAAAACGGATAAGCCGCGTAGACCTTCAATGTCTGTTCGATAGTTTTTTTCATGAGAATTTTCTAAGTGTGTCATCTTTTAATATTATTTCGTGAAATATTTTTTGATATAACAAGTATTTGGCGAAAATGGTAAAATTCTCTCAAAAGATATCGCCTTCGTATTATTCCATCAACATTGTTATCAGGCTTTTGATAGTTTTGTCGTTAGCAAATTTCGACCTCGCCAATCGGCACCCCGTCAGCTATTTCCTATGGCTTGCATATAGCACAGGTCCAAATTTGGCTCGCAGGTTTGAGAGAATTTTCATGAATAGGGCTATCCTCCAGGCAACTGTTGATGCTTTAGCCGTGCTTAATGCAACACCGTGTAAGACGTGAGGTGATGATTATGAGCACATCTGAGAACAGGACCGATGCGATTGTTATTGGGGCGGGGCATAATGGCCTGTCTTGCGCAGGGTATCTGGCGCGGGGCGGGTTGAAGGTGACGGTGCTGGAGCGGCGCGACGTGATCGGTGGCGCGGCCCTGACGGAGGAATTTCATCCCGGCTTCCGCAATTCTGTCTTTTCTTATCTGGTAAGCTTGCTGGATCAGCAGGTGATCCGGGACCTGGACCTGTTTCAGCATGGCCTGGAATTGCTGCAGCGTCCGGGGGGCAGTTTGTCTATCCTGCCTGGCGATCATCTGTACCTGCCCCGGGATCCCGCATCGGCCCAGCAGGCTCTGGCGCGGTTTTCCGCGGCAGATGCTGCGGCCTATCCCGAATTTGAAGATTTGCTGGAATCTTTGGGCGACGCCATTCGCGTGATCGCCACTCAGGTGCCCCCCAATTTTGGTGGCGGGTTGTCGGATCTATGGAAAGTATTGGGGCAGGCGAATGTTCTGCGCAAATTGCCCGCAGACCGTCAGGCCGACCTTGCGGAACTGATGACCATGTCGATTGGCGATTTTCTGGACCGCTGGTTTGAAAGTGATCCGATCAAGGGCCTGTATGGGTTTGAAGGCATCATCGGGAATTTTGTTGATCCCTATGCCCAGGGATCGGCCTATGTCCTGTTGCACCATATCTTTGGTCAGGTGGATGGGCGCACCGGCGCCTGGGCCTATGCCAAGGGCGGCATGGGGGCGATCACCCAGGCGATGGCGCGCTATTGCCGCAGTCAGGGTGTTGATATCCGGACCAATGCGGCCGTTTCAGAGGTGATCCTGGATAAGGGGGTCGCGAAAGGCGTTGTTCTGGAGGATGGAACCGCACTTCATGCCCCGGTCGTCGCGGCCAATTGTCATCCGCAGATCCTGTTTGGTCAGTTGATTGATCCGGCCCTGACACCGGACCGGTTTGCCAAGCGTGTGGCGGGCTGGCGCAGTGAGAGTGCGACCTTCCGCATGAATGTTGCGCTGAGCGAATTGCCGAAATTCGATACGGTCGATCATGATGAAAACGGGTTGACCGCGATGAAGAATACCATCGATATCGCCCCGTCTTTGGATTATATCCGCGCCGCCTATGATGATGCCCGCATGCAGGGCTGGTCCAAGGCCCCCGTCGTATCAATGTGCATTCCGACCCTGATGGATGACAGCCTGGCCCCGCCGGGGGGACATGTGATGAGCCTGTTCTGTCAGCATTTCCGGCGTCATCTGCCAGATGGGCGCAGTTGGGATGATGTCCGTGAAGAGGTCGCCGATCACATCATCGATACGGTCGCGGCGCACAGTCCCAATTTCCGCCAAGCCATTGTCGGGCGTCAGATCAACAGCCCACTGGATATTGAGCGTAAATTGAATATGGTCGGGGGCGATATTTTCCACGGAACCCTGCATCTGGATCAGATTTTTGCCCTGCGTCCGGCACCCGGCCATGCCGACCACCGCATGCCGATTCCCGGTGTCTACCTGTGTGGGTCCGGTGCCCATCCCGGCGGCGGCGTCAGCGGTATTCCGGGGCGCAATGCCGCACAGGAAATTTTAAAAGACGTTAAGCGAAGGAAAGTTGGATGAATTTCTGGAAAAAAGGCCGGGATCAATCCCTTCCTGAGTTTATTGCCCTGATCGCTCTGCAGATTTCAATGGTCGCCCTGACCATCGATGCAATGTTGCCCGCCTTACCCGCCATTGGTCAGGAATTGGGCGTGGTGGAAGCCAATGATACACAATTGGTCATCTCGCTGTTCTTTCTGGGCTTTGCCGTGGGTCAGTTTTTCTATGGCCCGCTGTCTGACTCGCTGGGTCGAAAGTCGATGATCCTGGCAGGGATTGCCATATTTGGTGTGGGCTGCATTCTGTCTCTGGTATCCTGGAATTATGAAACCATGCTGTTGGGTCGCGTATTGCAGGGGTTGGGTGCTGCGGGACCACGCACGGTGACGATCGCGGTGGTTCGGGATCGGTATGCCGGGCGCGGCATGGCGCGGATCATGTCCTTTGTGATGGCAGTGTTTATCATCGTGCCCGCCTTGGCACCCGCGATTGGGCAGGCGGTGCTGTTCGTTGCCGATTGGCGCGCGATTTTTCTGTTGTTGATGGCGTTAGGTCTTATCTGTGCCGTCTGGATGATGTTCCGACTGCCAGAAACCCTGGCCGATAGTGACCGGATGCCCCTGTCCCTGGCACGCATTGGTTCGGCGGTAAAAGAAACAGTCTGCAACCGACATGCCTTGGGCTACACGATCTCCGCAGGCTTCATTTTTGGTGCCTTTGTCGGCTATCTGAACAGTGCCCAGCAGATATTTCAGGATGTTTTTAACCTTGGGGATTTGTTTCCGCTGTTCTTTGGAATTCTGGCCCTTTCGATTGGGGCATCGTCGGTCGTGAACGCCCGCATTGTGATGCGGTTTGGGATGCGGTTTCTGTCATTTGCGGCGGTTTTCACCCTGACAGGTCTGTCGCTCGGTTTCCTCATTGTCGACATCGTGCTGGCGGGACATCCGCCGCTTTGGGCATTCATGCTGTGGGGCATGACCAGCTTTTTCTGTATTGGATTGTTGTTCGGGAACCTGAATGCCCTGGCGATGGAACCATTGGGGCATATCGCCGGGACAGGCTCTGCCGTGGTCGGGGCGTTGACCACCCTGATTTCATTGGTCTTCGGAATTGTGGTTGGACAAGCCTTCGACGGGACTGTTCTGCCGTTGGTTATCGGGTTTGCCAGTCTGGGGGTCATTTCCTCAATCACGATGATGATCACCAATCGCGGCCTTCGCGGTGCGGGCGCTCAATAGGATGAATTGAGGGGGAATTCATATGGCCAAGAATGATGCATGGCTGGCTTCCGGTGCGGAAGACGCGCTGGAACCGGAAATGGAGATTTGTGATCCCCATCATCACCTGTGGTTGAACCAGCCCCATCGGATCAGCCCGCGCTATGGCTTTGACGAGATTCACCGGGATGTCAGCGCCGGGCACACTATCACCAGCACGGTTTTTATCGAAGCCGCAACGATGTATCGGGCTGATGGGCCAGCGGTCATGCGCCCGGTTGGCGAAACAGAATTCGTCAATGGTATCGCCGCCATGGCGGCATCTGGTGACTATGGTCCGTGTCGGATTGCAGCCGGGATCGTTGGGGCCGTGGACCTGACCCTGGGGGGTGCAGTCGCGCCAGCGCTGGATGCCCATATCGCCGTGGCGGGCGGGCGGTTCAAGGGTATCCGCCATGGTGTTGCCTGGGATTCAGATCCGGCCCTGCCCGATGTGCGCACCAAACCCGGCCCGGAATTGTTGATGGATGCGCGGTATCGCGCCGGTGTCGCAGAAATCGCGGCCCNGGGCTTGAGCCTGGATATCTGGTGCTTCCATCCACAAATCTGTGAAGTGACGGATCTGGCCCGCCAGTTTCCGGACCTGACCATCATTCTGGATCATTTCGGGGTTCCATTGGGGGTCGGGGCCTATGCAGGGCGTGGGGATCAGGTTTTCACCCAATGGAAAGCCGATATCACCGAATTGGCGTCCTGCCCCAATGTAATGGCGAAGCTGGGGGGTATCGCCATGCCGGAAAACGGCTTTGATTGGCACAAGCAGCCCCGCCCACCCACCAGCCTGACCCTGATGCAGGCAACCCGTCGTTACTATGAAACAACAATAGAATTGTTTGGTGTCGACCGGTGCATGTTCGAATCGAATTTCCCTGTTGATAGCGTCAGTTGCGGCTATAATACGATCTGGAACAGTTTCAAATTGTTGACGCAAGACTGGTCAAAAGCGGAGCGTCGTGCGCTTTTTCATGATACGGCGGCACGCGTTTANAGGCTTTAATACGAAAGCGCATTGCGGCACCGCTTATCCGGCGCTATATGCGAAGGGTCATGATGCTTCTCTATCACCTCTGGCTCTCGCCCCATTGTCGTAAAGTCCGGCTGATGCTGGGGGAAAAGCAATTGCCGTTTGAAACCCGGATTCAGAAAACCTGGGACCGGGACGAGGCGTTTCTGGCCATCAATCCAACGGGGGAAGTCCCTGTACTGGTTGATGAAGACGGGAACCGGGTCTGCGGTTNCCAGCCGATCTGCGAATATCTGGACGAAATGTATGGTGACCAGCCATTGATCGGCACCGGCGCTGTGATGCGGGCTGAGGTCCGGCGACTGATCGACTGGTTCGATATCAAATTCCACCAGGAAGTCGGCATCAATCTGGTCGAAGAAAAGATCATGAAGCGCTTTCTTGGGATGGGGGAACCCAGTTCTTCCGCAGTGCGTGCCGGGGGTCGGAACATTCACACCCATCTGGGTTATATTGGTTGGCTGGCAGAGCGACGGACCTGGCTGGCGGGGGAGGAACTGACCCTGGCCGACCTGACCGCTGCGGCACATTTATCCTGTGTCGATTATATCGGTGATGTGCCCTGGAACGATCATCCAGAAGCAAAAGACTGGTATGCGCGCATTAAATCACGCCCGGCCTTCCGCCCGATCCTGGGGGATCACATTCCTGGTGCGCCCCCTCCAAAGCATTATGCAGATCTCGACTTCTGATATTTTGAGAGAGGAGCAGACCGATGCAAATCGACGGCTTAGCCGCCTTGGTAACAGGGGCGGCCTCTGGCTTGGGCGAGGCGACTGCCCGCGCACTGGCAGCAAACGGCGCAAAAGTGGCCTTGCTGGATCGCGACGCGGATAAACTGTCCGCCGTCGCGAAAGACATTGATGGATTGGCGATAGTCTGCGATGTCACCAGCGCAGAGGAAGTGGCTGCCGCTTTTGCGACAGCCCGCGACAAGCATGGTCTGTGTGCCGTCGCCGTCAGTTGTGCCGGTGTAGCGCCTGCAGCAAAAATCGTTGGTCGCGAGGGACCAATGGATCTGGATGTGTTTCGCAAGGTGATCGACATCAATCTGATCGGGACCTTCAATATTCTGCGCCTTGCTGCCGCGGATATGGCCCAACGGGAGCCCAATGAGGATGGGGAGCGCGGCATCATCATCAATACCGCCTCCATCGCGGCCTATGAAGGCCAGATTGGTCAGGCCGCCTATGCCGCATCCAAGGCTGGGGTGGTTGGTTTGACCCTTCCCGCCGCGCGGGAATTTGCCCGCAGTGGTATTCGGGTCAATGCGATCGCGCCTGGCCTGTTTGGCACACCCATGCTGCTGGGCATGCCGCAAGAGGTTCAAGACAGCCTGACGGCTACCTTGCCATTCCCGCAACGATTTGGGAAACCACAGGAATATGCATCTCTGGTACTTCATATGGTGGAAAATACTGTCATGAATGGCGAATGTGTGCGCCTGGACAGTGCTTTGCGCATGCAACCCCGCTGAGTCCTGAAACTGCGTCAAACGAAGCAACGGGGCGGCTTTCGCACCATTGTATGAATTGATACAGCAGTCACGGTTGCAGACCCGCGTCTAAACCGGCAAAGTTAGGGGGAAATCTGCAGTCTCGGCCTGATGGACCGGACTTGAACCAACAAGCCCCCGATCAGAGGGGCCAATGATTCAAAGGGAGAATGCCCAGATGAGCACCGATGTTTTTCCAGTCGCCGATGACATTGCCAACAATGCGCTGATCAACCGCGCGCAGTATGAAGAGATGTATGCCAAATCAATTAAAGACCCAGAGGCTTTCTGGGGTGAACATGGCAAACGCATCGATTGGATCAAGCCCTATAGCACGGTGAAGAATGTGAACTTCATGGTGCCGGATGTCTCCATCAAATGGTATGAGGACGGGACGTTGAATGCGTCCTACAATTGCATTGACCGGCATCTGGAAAGCCGGGGTGATCAGACCGCAATCCTCTGGGAAGGCGACGACCCGAAGGATGATGCGACGATCACCTATCGCCAATTGCACGGCCATGTCTGCCGTCTGGCCAATGCCATGAAGGACCAGGGCGTCAAGAAAGGCGACCGCGTCTGTATCTATATGCCCATGATCCCCGAAGCCGCCTATGCCATGCTGGCCTGTGCGCGTATCGGTGCGGTGCATTCCATCGTCTTTGGCGGATTCTCACCCGATGCGCTGGCGGGGCGCATCAATGACAGCGAATGCGTCATGGTCATCACGGCGGATGAAGGCCTGCGCGGGGCAAAGAAAATCCCGTTGAAGGCCAATACCGACAAGGCGCTGGAAAAATGCAAATCGGTGAAATCCTGCATCGTAGTGGAGCGCACGGGCGGTAAGATCGATTGGGTCGACGGGCGCGATGTCTGGTACCACGACGTGGTCAAGGATGTGTCGGATCAGTGTGAACCCGCAGAAATGTCTGCAGAAGACCCGCTGTTTATCCTCTATACATCCGGCTCCACCGGCCAGCCCAAAGGCGTGCTGCACACGACCGGCGGTTATATGGTCTATGCCTCCATGACCCACGAATATGTCTTCGACTATCATGAAGGCGATGTCTATTGGTGCACGGCGGATGTCGGCTGGGTCACGGGTCACAGCTATATCGTCTATGGCCCGCTGGCCAATGGGGCGATCACGCTGATGTTTGAAGGCGTGCCAAATTATCCAGACGCCTCGCGCTTCTGGCAGGTCTGTGACAAGCACCAGGTCAATACCTTCTATACCGCACCGACGGCGATCCGCGCCTTGATGCGGGAAGGCAAAGGCCCGGTGGAGAAATGCAAACTGGACTCGCTGCGCCTGTTGGGCTCGGTCGGGGAACCGATCAATCCCGAAGCCTGGCTGTGGTATCACGAGGTTGTTGGCAAGGGTCGCTGCCCGATTGTCGATACCTGGTGGCAGACGGAAACCGGTGGCATCCTAATCACGCCTTTGCCCGGCGCTACCGACCTGAAACCGGGTTCGGCGACCAATCCCTTCTTTGGGGTGGAACCGGAAATCGTCGATAATGAGGGCAATCCGCAATCGGGCGCGACGTCCGGCAACCTGTGCATCACGCAAAGCTGGCCCGGCCAGATGCGCACCGTCTATGGCGATCATGAACGCTTCATGCAGACCTATTTCTCCACCTATAAGGGGAAATATTTCACCGGCGATGGCTGTCGCCGGGACGAGGATGGCTATTACTGGATCACCGGTCGCGTCGATGATGTGATCAACGTTTCAGGCCACCGCATGGGCACGGCAGAGGTCGAAAGCTCTCTGGTCGCCCATTCCAAGGTCGCAGAGGCCGCCGTTGTCGGTGCGCCCCACGATGTGAAGGGTCAGGGCATCTATGCCTATGTCACCCTGAACAGTGGGGAAGAACCCAGTGATGAGTTGAAGAAGGAACTGGTCGCCTGGGTCCGCAAGGATATCGGCCCGATCGCCAGCCCCGATTGGCTGCAATGGGCGCCGGGCCTGCCAAAAACCCGATCCGGCAAAATCATGCGCCGCATCCTGCGCAAAATCGCCGAAGATGATTTCTCCAATCTGGGCGACACCTCCACCCTGGCCGATCCCGGTGTCGTCGACAGCCTGATCGACAATCGCCAGAACCGGAAGTAAGCACATTTGGATGCGCCGCACATGTGGCGAAACTGAAAGGGCGGTGCCGATGGGTGCCGCCCTTTTTGTGTCGGGGTGATGGACTATCCCAAATAGCGAACAGTGTCAGTTTTTATGTAATCAGAGCCGGACGTGAATAAAAACAAGGTTCAATCTCTGCACTGAAACCGTTATCGCATCACAAATTTACAAGTCCTGCATTTATGATCTCGAGCGAGGCCATTTCATATGTCTACCTGTTGTGAAGGTGGTTCAGGTTCAACGGTATCCCATGTCTGGAAAATTACCTTTGCCTGCCGTCCCACATAGCGTGTCAGAACCTTGTTGAGTTGATAGCTTACGACAATGCCAACTCCGAAAGGAATGGCCTTCTCCAGTGACTTCCTGGTGAAATTGATGCCAATTTTTTTAAGCATTTGTTTTAAAGTAGTTAGCACGGCACCTTTAAGGTATTTCTGCAATACCGTCACAGCAGCCTTGGACGCTCCTTTGGATACGGCAGGGCCAGCAGTCTTCTCGATAGTGGCTGAGAACGCTACCAGCAAGGCGAGTTTCTCTGCGTCGGCACTAGTTAAATCTTGGCCGTAGTTGATCGCAAGACAGCGACACATATCGACTTGAAATTTCATGCAGCTTAAAAGATCAATTGATCCTGCCCCGATAGCGACAGCGGTGCCGGGCCCTGGTAACATACCCGGAAACGCTGTCCCAGCCCCAGTTAAAGCAGCCAGTTGGCAATAGTGCTCTATAATGGCATCAGCGACGTGTGATTGCGCCGTGAGATCATCTTCGTTGGGGAACCTCTTTACGCGCTTCGTGCGTAAGGTGTCGACCATGCCCTGCGCATCGACGACAGAAATACTTGCTGACCTGATCAGACTTAGCCAGCGCGAGGTTTCTTCATTTTGGGGAGCATCTTTCATTGGCTGTCCAGCAAAAAAGGGGTGTTCCAAAAAGATCACTTTATGATAGCGTAATTAAAAATTTACATCTTTTATTGAGTATTGCAAATGAAATTCCTTTAAGGAGGCATGTATGCCTATGTCACGCTGAACAGCGGAGAAGAGCCAAGCGATGAGTTGCAGAAAGAGCTGGTCGCATGGGTCCGCAAAGATATCGGCCCGATTGCCAGCCCCGATTGGCTGCAATGGTCGCACGGTCTGCCAAAACCCGATCCGGCAAGATCATGCGCCGCATCCTGCGCAAAATCGCCGAAGACGATTTCTCCAATCTGGGCGACACCTCCACCCTGGCCGATCCCGGCGTTGTGGATAGCCTGATCGACAATCGCCAGAACCGGAAGTAAGCGGTTTAGGGTGTGTCCTGTGTTAGGAATTTGAAAAGGCGGTGCTGATGGGCACCGCCTTTTCGATTATGCGCCGGGAAGGTTATTGCGAAGTGCACCAATGCCTGCAACGTGGCGCAGGCTGTTGACACTTGGTTGCGCTTGTTTATCAGGTGTAGTGTTCAGACATTGCGGGGCGAGAAAGCCGTGTTGGGCGTCTTTTGCGATCGCTCACTTGCCCGCTAGCTGTCTGAGCGCACTAGCCCAATCCTCGATATGATAAGTGCGGATGATCTTGTCGTCCTGCACTTCATGAATGTCGATGGTCATGATGTCGAAGCTCCTCCCCTGGCCGTCCACACCAAATAGCGGTCCAGTTGGGGTTCCGGTCGCACGGCTACGCACGATGACGAAGGCGCCATCCTGGTGCATGGCCTGCACAGCCCAATCGAGATCAGGGATAAGCTTGGCGAAATGACCCATCTGGCCAAGGAAGGCTGCGCGCGGCTTGTTCTTGCCCGAATAGTCGCCGACACTTTCCCAGGCGTCCGATGTGACGTCTCTGAACGCCGTGACGTGGACTTCGGACCCAGGATTACTCAGAAGGTCATAGAAGGTCTGCACGCTTGCAAGGTCGTCCGCCTGGGCTGCCTGGGCGAACCCAATGACGCATAACGAGGCGGCGGCGATCAAGTTTCGAATTCTCCACATAATTAATCTCCTCTGTGAGTATGAACCGGTATTGGCGATGCGGAAACAATCGAACCGTCACTTTGCCGAGGCGCAGACCGTCAATGCATCATCCGAGCAACAAGATAGACATTGCGATAGAAACGCATAAGATAGTTAAAACCTTTTTCATTGTTCTGGATTCTTTAATAATGATCGACCGGCTTCGACAGCTCGCTATCTTTGCTAAGACGGTCGATCACGGATCCTTCCGGGGAGCCGCCCAGCATCTGCGCCTCTCCCCTTCCGTTGTCAGTCATCATGTCTCACAGCTTGAAGCGAGCCTTGGGGTGGCTTTGCTCTACCGCTCGACACGTCAGCTATCGCTAACGCGTGATGGTGAGCGTTTGCTCGCCGCGACGCAAAAGTTGCTCGAGGCCGTGGAAAATGAGTTGGCCGCCATGTCGTCCTTGGCACCGAGCCCGAGCGGGGAACTCCGTGTGATGATTGCATCGGTGCTATCGGCCTCCGAGGTTACCGCAAGGATCGCGCGGTTTGCGCGGCGCTTCCCTCTCGTCAGGCTCACTCTGGATTATTCGGATGCGCGTCGCGACTTGATCGCTGCAGGCTTCGATGTCGCGATCCGTATCGGCCCCAAACCCACAAAGAGCCCCACCACGCAGCTGCTTTTCGAGGCACCCCGGGTGATCGTCGGCTCAACCGAGTATCTCGCCGGGCGGACGCCTCCAAGGTCGCCGAAGGATCTGCTGCAATTCGATTGGTTGAGCCTGACACCGGCGCGTTCCGTGCCCTTGATGTTTTCTTGTCCGGGGTGCCAGCCAATCACAATCAAACCGGATCCTCAGATTCACTGCAGTGACGCGCAGGCTCTTTACCGGCTGATCCGGGCAGGCGCAGGCGTCGGCAGCATCCCGAGATTCCTTGCTGACGACGACGTTGAGAAGGGGGATGTGGCGGAGATTTTGACCGATTGGCGTATCGCGCCAATCCATGCCCATGCGGTTTGGCCAGCGAATGCGCCGAAGAACGGTTTGATTGCCTTATTCTTGGGTGACCTGATTTGCTGATCGTCGCCTCCGTCCCGTCCGGTCAAGACGGAATAGCCTGCGTCAGAAACTTTATGGGGCTGTCTTTTTTTAAACATCACCTTCCAAGCCACTACGCTTATACTGAGCAAAAATAGGGCTTCGTGGGCGACACCTCCACCCTGGCCGATCCCGGCGTCGTCGACAGCCTGATCGACAATCGCCAGAACCGGAAGTAAGCACATTTGGATGCGCCGCACATGTGGCGAAACTGAAAGGGCGGCCCAGATCGGTGCCGCCCTTTTTAGCGACCATTACACATGCCCATAGAAATCACGATGGACGGCAATGGAATAGGCATAGTCCAGCAATGTTGACCAACTGAATACCGGCATGTTGATCTCTCTTTGAATCGCGCGGGCAAAGGGTTGAAAGCCTGTACATTCCAGAACCATTGCCCCCATGGCGGGATGGCTGGTGGCGAAGTTCTTTGCGACGGCAACAATGTCCAGTTCGGCCTTCTGATATTCAGCTGTCGGTGTTTCCGGCCGCAGGTCTTTCGTCCACAGGCTGTCGAATTGTGGGCATTTGCCATCATCCTTTGCGCCATGAACGACATAATTCGACTGCAGGCGAATTCCGACCGACGTTAAGTGCCGATCCTGTAAATGGTCCCCTTCGGCAACCAGAAGTCCGACCACCTTGTTTGCGCCAATCAATGTCTGGGCCAGGGGCACCTGTAACAGGCTGGATGCAAAGACCGGCACGGATACCGCATTGGCAATTTCTTGCTGAAACCAGGCGAAATATCCGCATTCAGCCGCGATGGCGCGACAGCCCATGCGTTCCAGCTTTCGCGCGGCGGCCAGGACCGGCGCTAACAGGTCGCCCTTGTGCTCACCCCGGACCAGCTTCTTGATATCGACCCCTTCGGCGATTTCATATTGGATTGGATAGCCATGGGCGCTGGCATTGCGGACATCGCCTGGAAATCCAGGATAGACATCATCCAGAATAATAATCCCCAGCCCCATGCCATAACAGCTGTGGTTCCTGCGGGCATAGATTTTATTAAGGGCGGGGTCATGGGACGGCATTCTTGGTTCCTTTCGTTCTTGCGGGGTTTCTTATTAATCCATTATATAATTATCGAAAAATAACGTTTTGTTATGGCNGNNGAAGANTGCTTATAGATGGGTCAAGGCGCGAAGAAATTTCTGTACGGCGGGTGCGCAGCCTGTTGGCCGTGGCAGAATTCCGCTCTTTCTCGGTGGCTGCGAAGGTGCTTGGCCTGACCCAACCGGCCATTTCGCAACATGTCCAACAATTGGAAGCGCAGCTTGAAACGACATTGATGGTGCGCGACACGCAAGGGCTGCGGCTTTCATCTGGCGGGGCGGCGTTGCTGCCCGCCTTTCGACGATTGTTATCAAGCAATGGGGCGATACTGGACCAGTTGGCCTCCCTGGGTCAGGGGACAGAACAAATCCTGCGTATTGCCAGCCCCGCGTCCTTTGCGGCACTATTCATTGCACCGACATTTCAGGCGATGCGGGTCAGGTTCCCCAAGCACATCCTGGACATTTCTGAAATCGATAATGAGGAGAGCCTGGACCTGGTGCGACAGGGCGATATCGACTTTGCGATCACCAGCGTTTTCATTGCTTCGCCGGGTTTAAAGTTTGAGGCACTGCATCAGGATTCCGCCTGTGTCGTCATGTCGGCAGAAAACCCGCTGGCGACCAATACCGATTTGACCGATGAAGAAATACTGGCGCAACCGATGATCCGCTTTCCCTCTGGCACCACGTCGCATGACTGGCTTACGGTCCTTGCACATCGAAGTGGTGTGGAGCCCAACACAATTGCTGAAGTGCGGCAATTGGTGACCGGGTTTCAGATGATACGGCAGAATCTGGGCGTGGCAGTCGTGCCTGAGGGTGCCGCACAGGCCTGCACCCTTCCCGGTATTGTCGCAATCCCGCTCAGAGATCGCACATTCGTCCGGACGCTTGGCAGTGTCACAAGTGAAATTCAGCATCCGACAGAATTCCAGAATGCGTTGCTGATAGGCTTGCGGAGCCGAACACGGATTTTTTCCAGTAGCCAGATATAATCGGTTCGTATTGCGCCGTGATCGTGGTGAAAAGACCCTTGGCAGAAACACATTCTTCTTTGAAAAAACCAAAGCCGCTATGCAGGTCGAATTTCTATCAGATATCCTTATACATATAGGTCGTGGCATCCATTCGGTCGCAGTCTGTGGCGCGGCAGAAATTGGGGATGGTGCCAGCGATTTTGTAGCCCAGGCTGAGATATAGCGGTTCTGCGGCATCCCCGGTGCGGGTGTCCAGGGTAATCAAGCTGCGTCCCAATCGGGTGGCGTGGCCTTCCAGATCGGTCATCAGGCGGCGCGCGATACCGCGTTTCCGGAATTCCGGATGGACCAGAAGCTTTGAGATTTCGCAGCGATGGACCTGGTTCGGGGGCATGTCCAACAGCAATTGCCCCGTGCCGACAATCCGCCCCTGCACTGTGGCAATCAGCAACAGCCGCCCCCCAGACCGAATAATGGGAAACATTTTATGCTGCCAGAACTGACGGCTATCTGTCATGGAGAAGGGCAGGATGAAATTAACGCTGCCCCCTGCCAGGACGGTTGCATGCAGCACCTCAGCCAGACCGTCCAGGCTGTCGTCCAGATCCTCGTTACTGACTGTGGCAATGGTGATGGGGGTCATCGTATCCTCACAATAGGACGAGCAAGTAAGTTGCACCGGTGTTTCTGGGTGTTTTGAAGCGGCTGGCACCAAATAGGTGATAACGCAGGCAATCCCCGGGGGTCAGGTGATACGGATCGTCGTCGATCCAGATATCCAAAACGCCTTTTTGCAGCAAAAGATGGTGTTCCAGCCCTGGCACAGGCGGGGCGGCATAGGCGATTTCCGTATCGGCGCGCAGTGTGCATTCCACGATTTCGGCCCTAAGCGGTGGTGCGGCAGGGGAGATCACGCGCCGTTCATAGCCGATCATTCCCTCCGTCCAGACGGGTTGATCCCCCCGGCGGCACAGAGGCGTGAAAGCCTCCTCAACCTGGGCAAGAAGGCGCGATAGGGGTAAGGCAAAGGCAGTACACAGCTTGCCAAGTACCTCTGCGGTCGGGCTGACCTCAGCATTTTCAACCCGCGACAAGGTGGCCCGGCTGACGCCGCAACGTGTCGCTAATTGATCCAGGGACCATTCCCGATCCAGGCGCAGTTTCTTTAAATGATCCGCTAATCGGTTCGAAAGAGGTGTTGTCACTGATTTTCCATAAAAGAGAAATTATTCCAAAAATGAGAATTATGTATACTGTCATATTTGTACAGCATGAAATTTAGCAAATAGGCCTCGGATTGTGTGAGTTGCCGGAATCACGATACATTTAAGAATGTTCAACGAAAGTAGGGATAATGACGCATCACCCCCCTGAATTTGATATCTCCAATGGTGAGAGCGTCGCGCTGTATCTGGTCCCGGATTCGTCCAACGAAACCCTGACTGAAGACAGGGTCTATGAGGAAAACTTTCAGCTTCCCCATGTTTTTCAGCGCGACCAGACACTGGTTGGGATCACCCAGAAGCAGCATGTGACCCACACCCATGGGGGTGGATTGGTGCAACAGGCAGGGTTCTTTTATACCTCCTATGGCATCTATGGGGTATTGAGCAGTTATGATCTAAACACGGCACTGGCCGGCGTCGAATCCTTGCATGGCAATATCTCCAGTGCGACGGACTATACTGTCTATGACTTTAAGTTTTGCGCTGATATGNACGAAATCTGGGACTTTAAGCGTGGCGATGATGTTGCTGTTCTGGTCGAGGCTATTCGACGGGGCGGTTGCTTTCGCGCCGTTGTGGAAAAGAAGGATGGGTCGCGGCAATCGAGCCCTGTTGAGATGCCGTACTATTGGCCGGATCAAAATCTTGTCCAATTTCAAACGAAAATCGAATTCTTTCCCTCCGAGATTCTGGATGAAAGACGCATGACGGAAACCCTGTCTAAAGACGGCTATCCCCTGGGGGCAAATCCCGGTCCTATCACTGAATTGATTTTCAACAATGTTGCATCGACCTATCTGTCACTCTTTACGGATGGTCGTTATTATTCCCTGGGACAAGTCAAGCCAGGGACATTCCTGGAATATGAAAACTTAACGATCTTTGCCAATTGGCGTGTTAATGAAGAATAAACCAGTTTCAGGTAAATGTGCCCGTGCCGTACTTCCTGTCGGAAAGGCGTGCTGAATAGACTACGATCAGGAGTGTACTCTTGTCATTGTCCAATGATCCCAGTTTCGTTGCATCTGAGAAGATTCATGCAGTTTTGCACTATTGGACTGCACGAAAACAGGGCACAGACTGGCCATTGCGGGACTCTATCGTACCCTGGGAGCTCACGCGCTATCTGCCCAACATCGTGATCAGCGAAATCAATCGCAAAACGCATCAGGTCTATTATCGATTGGTCGGCACAAAAGTTGTCGAAATGTCCCGGTTTGATTTCACGGGGCGTTGGCTGCACGAAATGAGCCCGGCCTCTCAGGAGCCCGGGGTGTGGGAACAGGCCTATGCCCTGATGATAGAGACCGGGTCGCCAGTTTATGGGCAAACGGGTATTCCCATTGCAGATGGCAGTGAAATCCTTGTGCAGGAAGAATTTGGAATGTTTCCGCTTCAGGTCCCCAATAAAGAGGTCTTTCAATGCCTGGCCCTGGAGGTTTATGGATCCGTGATGCATTTCAATCCGGATGATTTGCGTGCGATGCGACCGGTGAAAAGGTAGGATACCGGTCACACGATGTGGGCAAGCACGCATCGGAAAGGGGAGAAGGCGATGATACACGGGCTGCATCACAACGCATATCGATGTCGCGATTCAGAAGAGACGCGCATGTTCTATGAAGGCTTTCTGGGGCTGCCATTGGTTCATGCGTTTGAAATTGTTCAGACGAAAACCGGACGGGAAACAAGGGTTCTGCACAGTTTCTATCAAATGCAGGACGGGTCGTGCCTGGCGTTTTTCGAGGTTCCTTCCTCCCCCTTTGATTTCAAGGATCAGCATGACTTCGACCTGCATATCGCCTTGCTGGTTGATCGTCAGACATTGCTTAAGATGTTCGAATTGGGAAAGGCCCAGGGGCGGGAGACGCGCGGCATCGCGGATCATGGTTTCATAGAATCCATCTATTTTCGCGATCCCAATGGCTATGTCATTGAACTGACCGCGCCAACGCAACAGGCTGGCGCCATCCTGTCCAAGGGCAAGCAGGACGCGCGTGGCGTTCTGTCAAACTGGCAGGCGACAAAACCGGCCGCAGTTTCGGAATAATATTGTTCTAACCTTCCTNGCGGGAGGNNGAGGGGGCAGCAATGGCCGGCACGGGCATTAATNGACGCCGGAAGGGAACCCGGTGGGCGGGCGTTGCGGCATAGACCTGCTTATGCGCCTCTACAAAAAGAGCCCCGCCCAGCCTTGGTGCCCAGCGACGCCCGACCTTCTCAAAGCTAGGACCGGCCTTCAGGATCGGGTTCCAATCGCTGGGCGGCATATACAGGGCCCGGGTGATTGAAATCGGTTCAAACAAAGTATCGGCCAGCAAGCGTTCCATCTGTGCCTTGCTATAGGGTTTTCCATGACCAAACGGGGTGCGCTCTGTGCGGGACCATATTCCGCGACGCGACGGGACAACGGCCAATAAATGGCCTTGTCCAGACAGAACGCGCCAGCATTCCCGCATCATTGCGCGCAGATGCTCACTGTTTTCAACAGCATGTACCAGCAGCAATCGATCTATCGACATATCATCGAAGGGCAGGGAGGTCTCTTCCGCCAGGGCGACGCGATTGGGTTTGCCGCGTGGCCAATGGGTGACACCCTGATGGGCGGGCATAATAGCCAACAGGCGGGATGCTTCGCCGTCAAATTGTTTCAAATACGGGGTGGCATAGCCCAGTCCAACAACGCTCATCCCCTTTACATCGGGCCAGTGCGCCCGGATTTCAGCTTGCACGATGCCACGCGCCGCCTTGCCCAGGCGGCTGCGATAGAATTGGTTGAAATCAACGACGTCGCTCCACATGGTCGTGACTATATCAGTTTGTTAAGCTTGGAGCAGCCAACAAAAATATGTGAAATGTCGCCGCCTCTTGCCTTCCCATTGGGGCCGTGAAACTCTATCTGACAGAAGAGGATCAGGAAGAGAGGATGCATGCTGGATATCCGTCAAATACCGGTTTTGAATGATAATTACGTCTATCTGGTTCGGGAAACCGAATCCGGTGCGACCGCTGTTGTCGACCCCGCTGTTGCGGCGCCCGTGCTGGTTGAGGCACAGCGTCTGGGGTGGACCATCACACATATTCTAAACACCCATCACCATGGGGATCATGTCGGCGGCAATATGGAAATTCAGGCGGCGACCGGCTGTCATATCGTCGGTCCGCGAGCAGACAAGGATCGCATCCCTGGTATTCAGACCCAAGTCGGGGATGGGGACCGCTGTACCTTTGGACAGGACGAGGCGACGGTCTTCGACGTGCCGGGCCATACACGGGGTCATATCGCCTATTGGTTTGCAGCGGATGATGCGCTGTTTTGTGGGGACACGTTGTTTGCGCTGGGCTGTGGGCGCCTGTTTGAAGGCACGCCCGCCCAGATGTGGAAAAGCCTTGGCAAGCTGAAGGCTCTGCCTGATGAAACGCGGGTTTATTGCGCCCATGAATATACTCAGGCTAATGCGAAGTTCGCCTTGTCTGTGGATGGTGACAATGCCGCATTGGTTGCCCGGGCAGAGGAAATTGACGCGACCCGGGCCCGGGGCAAGCCGACGGTTCCCTCTATCCTTGGGATCGAAAAGCACACCAACCCCTTCCTTCGGGCCGATGATCCGGTCCTGGCCCGCAATCTTGGTCTGGGGGGCGCATCCGCCGAAGAGGTTTTCGCAGAGGTGCGGTCCCGAAAGGATCATTTCTAGGTTTTGCAACACAGTGTCCCTGACAGGACCTATCTAAAGGATGCTTACATGAAGTTATTTTACAGTGATGCCTCCCCTTATGCCCGGAAATGTGCAGTTGTTGCACAGGAAAAGGGTCTTGGGGATCAGATTGAGATTGACCGGATCAATGTCTATGAGATGGAATTCCGTGAGATCAATCCCCTAAACAAGATCCCCTGTCTGGTGCTGGAGGATGGAACGGGTCTGTTCGACAGTTTCGTAATCTGTGATCACCTGGACCGGATCGGGACCGGACCGCGCCTTATTCCCGAAACCGGGAAAATGCGCGATCAGGTTCTGCGCCTGCATGCCATTGGTCAGGGCATGACCGATGCAGCGTTGAACCTGCGCAGCCAGGTTATGCGCGATGGCAAGCTGGATACGCCCCTGCCCAAGGATTGGTATATTGATCGCCAATGGGCAGCGATCCAGAAGAGCTGTGTTCTGTTGGATAAGGAAATCGATACCCTGCAGGGGGATTTGAACCTGGGGATGATTTCGGTCGGCACAGCGCTTGGCTATCTTGATTTGCGGATCCCTGAAGCGGCCTGGCGGCATCATGGTCCGGCATTGGTCGGCTGGTACGATACGCTGATGCAGCGCCCCTCCATGCAATCAACCATCCCGAAAGGCTGACAGGGCGGTCATGGCGGAACTGACGGCGCAGGATATCATTGCGAAACTGGGATTATCCCGTCACCCGGAAGGCGGTTGGTATAGTGAAACCTATCGCCATGCCACCGCGGACGGCGAGAGGGGGTATTCCACCGCAATCTATTACCTGCTGGAAGCCGGAGACTGTTCCGCCTGGCACCGCGTCACCGATGCGGATGAGGTCTGGCATTGGTATGCAGGTGGGCCGCTCGCCCTGACGATTTCACCAAATGCTCAAGATGTCATTGCGCATCGACTGGGACCGGATTTGTTGGTGGGACAGCGTCCGCAGGTTGTTGTGCCCGCCAATCACTGGCAAACTGCGGAAAGTCTGGGACATTGGACATTGGTCGGATGCACCGTTGCCCCGGCCTTTCAGTTTGAAAGCTTTGAAATGGCCCCGCCTGACTGGCGTCCAGGCTCGTCTGGAAAGGGTGAATCGTGACCTATGCCCTGCTGGCGGAGCGCCTGTTGAAGGTTGGGTTGCTGGCCCGGGGCGGGTTTCATCCCCAAACAGAAGATGACGCGCCACCGACTTGCCGAACAGTTATCCTTGTTGGTAATGCGGGTCCGGAATTCTGGGCGCATTTTCAGACCGGGCGTCGCGCAGAACCCAATCCACTGGATGCCTGGACCCGGCGGGAGGTAAACCGCATCGCAGCCTCTGCGTCCGGTTGGGCGGTTTATCCATCGGACGGCCCCCCCTATTTTCCCTTTCAGAAATGGGCACAAAAGGCTGACAGTGTTTTCCCCTCCCCGATTGGCATGCTGATTCATCCGCATTATGGATTGTGGCATGCCTATCGTGCCGCAATCTGTCTGCATGATGCGATACCCGTCCCGGCACGCATGGTGGCGGGCAATCCCTGCGATACCTGCCGTGATCAGCCCTGCCTGACGACATGTCCCGTCAGGGCATTTTCGACCAGCGGCTATGATGTTGCGCGTTGTGCAGCGCATATTGATACGCCAGAAGGGACGGATTGTCTGGAAAAAGGGTGTCGGGCCCGGCGGGCCTGTCCCATTGCGAGTGAGGCGTTGTATGCGCCCGGCCAGGCGGAATTTCACATGACGGCATTCCAGAACGCCCGCCACGCAGAGAAGAATCGTTAAATCAACGGAGCGAATATTCCGTACGCGTACAGTTACGAAACGCTTGTTTCCCGTACGACCCGCGTTAAGGTCAGGACATCCACGGTGCGTGCCCCCTCCCGTTTCAACCGTCTGGCGATTGCATTCACGGTGGCCCCGGTGGTCAGAACATCATCGATCAACAGGACACGTTTATCTTTCAGCATGTCTTTATGTTGGGCGGCAACACGAAAAGCACCTTCGACATTGCGGCGACGGGCGGACGGGGACAGATGACCTTGAGAGTCCGTTTCCCGCTGGCGAATGACCAGATCGCCAATAAACGGAATGCCAGCCGCATGGGCCAAGGGCTGTCCCAGAAGGCTGGATTGATTATAGCGCCGCGAAAAAAGCCGACGGCGGTGCAATGGTACCGGGGCGATTATATCTGCCTCCTGCAACAATTCGCCACCCGCCCGACGCATCCATGCGGCCAATCCTGGGGCAAGATCGGTTCGATCCCCATGTTTGAAGGCAATAACGATCTGGGCGATCCGGTCGTCATAGGCGACAGCAGCGCGGGCCCGGTCAAAATAGGGGGCGCGGGACAGGCACGCACCACAGCGAACGCCATCGCCGAAATCCAGTTCAAATGGATAGCCGCATTGGCAGCATTGCGGCGCGGCGATAAAGCGCGCCTGAGTCCAACATTCCGTGCACAACCCGCCGGTCGAACCGGTTTGCACGCCACAGCTTGTGCAACGGGGCGGCAATACGAAATTCAATGCGGCATGCAGTATTTGCGCAGGCAGGGCGGTTGCGACACCGGGGAAGGTTTCAATCCGCATTTTGGCCTGTGGCGATTGCGCCGGAAGGGATTGGGAAATCGGGGAATGTCAAAGTGCCTTCCCGCCGTACTTGAGGGACCAGGGCGAGTTCCCAATCGATGTAGCGTTGCATGGCTGTCTTATCCACGGTGATTTCATAGGGTTTATGTAAGACATCATCTTCTGCTGAAAAAGCATCCTCAATGCCCGAACCCATCGGGCCGCCCGCTTGTTCCCAGGCAATTGTGCCCCCGGTCAGAACACGGACCCGATGGACGCCGGCGCGCATCATATCCTGTGCGGCCAAAGTTGCGATGCGGGGGTCTCGGGCGGTGAATACCAGCAACCGGCTGCATAATACCGACTTCAAATCCTCTGTCGCCCTGGCCCGAATGGCAAATCGGGCCCCCTGCGGATGCCCCTTGCGATGGCTCAGACTGGACGAAAAATCAATCATAACGGCATCCGTCAGTTTCATCGCATCCTGAGCGGCGATCTCGGAAACCGGCATCAGGCCCAATTCGAATACAGATTCCTCAATGGACCCTGTTTCCGTGCCACGAGACCCAATCCCTCCTTTCAAAACGGTGACATCCTGCCAGCCCATCTGGCGCAGCCAGGCGGCCGTCATAAGGGCGCGGGTTTCGGTGTCGTCAATCAGCACAAGGCGGCTGTTCAGAATGCCGACATATTCATCCGTTGCCTGGACCAGTTGCCCGCCCGGCGCATGATGGGAACCGGGTATATGCCCTGCCTCATATTCCTCTATCGTGCGTACATCCAACAGATAGGTTGTACGATCGACTTCTGTGCGCCATGCGTTGATCGCATCCCAATCCAGCCTTTCTACACCGAAATGTGCCCCTACTTTGTGCGCGGCGGACCGTGCCCAATCATTCGCTGCCGCATCTGGTTCAGGGGCCAGGTTCGTGTTGCCACGGGCGCATTCCAGCCCGGCCAGCATCCATCCCATTGTGCCATTCTCCAGCGCCACAACAGGATTGGGGATCCCTGCATTGATGAGGGATTGTGCGCCAATGATAGAGCGAGTTCGCCCGGCGCAATTTACAACAATGGTCGTTGTTGGATTGGGCGCGACGGTTTTGACACGATGAACCAGTTCCGCGCCCGGCATATCAATCCCCCCCGGTATGGATAAGGAATTGAATTCGGTGAAAGGTCGGCTGTCCAGAATGACCAGATCATCCCCGGATCGCTGCATCTGGTCCAGGGTTTCAGCGGAAACATGCGGCGTCCCAAATTTCGCCTCGATATATTCTCCGAATGCTTTTGACGGAACGTTCACGCCTGAAAACAGGGGAAATCCTACCGCTTCCCACGCATCAACACCGCCGTCCAGAATGGAAATATCAGTCCATCCCGCAAAGGCGAGTATGTCTGCGACACCTGTGACCAATCCTTCGCCTGCATCGCACAGAACGATCGGTACGGACTGGCGGGGGATCATGCGGCGGTAGAGAAGTTCAAACCGGCTGCGGGGCATATTGACCGCACGCAGGATATGGCGGGCGCCAAAGCTGCCTTGCTCTCTGGGATCGATCAGGGCAATTTCCTGCCCGCGGCACAAGGCGGCGTGAAGACTGTGTACATTGATGGTTTTGACTGACACCGGGAACCCTTTATCTTGAATGCTGTTTTCCTACTGTAAAAGCATGCGACGGGGTAGGGAAAGACTTTGATCCAATTGTGGAATGAGAAAGTGAGCCATTGTGTCCGGTGACACTCAGATAGTTTTTGATCGCGCGGTTTTGCGTCATCGACGGGACCGTGCGGCACTGCGGGCAGGGGATCATGATTTTCTGTTCCGGGAAATCGCCGATCGATTGGTTGAGCGGTTGGAGGATGTTGCGCGGACCTTTGAGTTTGCCCTGGACCTGGGGTCGCGCGATGGGGTGCTTGCCGACACGCTGCGTACCAGTGGCAGGGTCGGTCGGATCATGCTGTGTGATCGCTCCCCGGTCTATGCCGCACAGGGGGCCGGGCGGGGCTATCCCAGTCTTGTGGCCGATGAGGATCTTCTGCCCCTGCAGGATGAGACTTTTGATCTGATCACATCCTGTCTGGCGCTGCATTGGGTGAATGATCTTCCCGGTTCCCTGGTTCAGATCAATAGGGCGCTAAAGCCGGATGGATTGTTTCAGGGGGTGATTTTCGGGG
This sequence comes from Rhodospirillales bacterium, assembly GCA_002696645.1. Taxonomy (GTDB): domain Bacteria; phylum Pseudomonadota; class Alphaproteobacteria; order UBA8366; family Aestuariispiraceae; genus Pacificispira. The sequence continues at coordinate 75,292 of NZSA01000056.1, forward strand.
GGGAAACCTTAACGGAACTGCGTCAATGCCTGATGGAGGCGGAGCTTGCGGAAATGGGCGGCGTCTCGCCGCGTATATCCCCTATGGTGGATCTGCGGGATGCGGCGGGTCTCTTGCAACGGGCCGGCTTTGCCCTGCCGGTTGCGGATATGGACCGGATTGATGTCAGCTATGCCGATCCTTTCCAACTGATGGCGGATCTGCGCGCGATGGGAGAGGCGAATGCGGTTCTGGAGCGTCTGAAGCATAGCACACGGCGCAGTGTCTTCATGCGCGCGGCAGAGCTTTATGCGGCACGGTTTGGGGGACCGGACGGGCGCATCACGGCGCGGTTTGATGTGATTTTCCTGCATGGTTGGCGCCCCGCCGCGTCACAGCCCAAGCCCCTGTCGCCTGGCAGTGCGACCACGCGCCTGGCCGATGCATTGGGGACGGAAGAAATCCCGACCGGGGATGGGGTTCGCCCAAAAGGGCCGGGGCATTCCGATCAGTAATCAAGTGTGGTTGCCGCCGCGATGGCGCCTGTCTTGGCGCTTTGTACAAGGATCGCACATCCGCCCGTCCCCTTCATCTGATCCGGTGTCAAGGTCAGGTTTGCCGGGCCTCCCTGCCAGTTGGATGACAGGGTTTCAATGGACCGAACCACGCGGGCATTGACCAGGTTTTTGCCGGAATTTTCTCCTCGCAGCACTTCGGTTTCATGCGGGGCATCAAATCCAATCAACAATACTTGATAGGATTCCGCGTCTTGTGGCATCCCATCCAGCGTTATCTGTGCGCCGCCCCCGGTTGTGGGGGTTACGGTCATCTGCGGCGGGTTTGNCCCCATTTCCCGCATCTGCCGCTTCATGGCAGCCGATTCAATTCTGGCTTCTACGGCGCTGCGGCGCGATCCGACTTCATGGGCCGTCCCATCGATCACCATTTGCGGTGTGTAGTTATAGGCCGATCCCAGCAGGGTGTTGTAGTGCCGCTGACGCGCGGTAAAGGCCGGGTCCGCAAACGGATCCTTCCAGCCGATATAATCCCAATAATCGACATGAAACTCCAGGGCCAGAACGTCATCCCGTTTGGTCAGGTCTTTCAGAAAGGCTTCTGCTGGGGGGCAGGAACTGCAGCCCTGACTGGTAAACAACTCAACCACGACCAAGGGTGTCGCATCTGCTGCATCAGTGGAATTGCTGAACCCTGCCATAGTGCCTGCCGTGATAAGGGACAGGGCAATCAGGCTGCGTTTCAGAAAATGGCGTCGATCATGTGTCATGGCAGGACGATAGGCCGGAACGGCAATCCGCTCGAATCACATCTGGGTGACTGCTGGTTGATGGCGCGCATCGGACCGGATCAGCCTGATGTAACCTGGACGGAAATTGACAGAGACTGAAATGCCTCCGCAGGGCCATAGAACGACCCTGTAACGGGCAAGGCCTGAGACGGATCGCGGGTCACTGCCACACGGATCAGGTTTGCACCCCCGGCGATGCCATTGGTCGGATCATATTCAACCCATCCGGCGCCAGGCAGATAAACCTGAACCCAGGCATGGGTCGCACCGGCACCGCGCAGATGGGCCCCTTCCGGTAGATTCGGATCCTTAAAGGCGGCATCCATGGCAGGGTCGTACAGATATCCCGATACGAAACGCGCCCCCAGGCCAAAAGACCGCACCGCCTCCATAAAGAAGAGGGCGAAATCGCGACATGTGCCGGTGCCCCGTTCCATCGTCTCCATGGGCGTCTGGGTGCCATGGGCGTCGCGGGTTTCATAGGTAAAGGTATTGCTGATTGCCTGATTCATGGCCAACAGCGTCTCTGCCGTATTGGGCGCGCTGGTTGGGTCCGTGCTGTTTACCAGAAATTGCCGCGCCCATTCGGTCAGCTTGTGATCCGGGTCTGGATAATGACGTTCCGTGCAGCGCCCCAAATCTGCGATTTCGTCCGTTTTATACGGGAAGGGCAGTGTCGTTGCGAAGGAATCAAGAGTGGAAAAATCAGGATAGGACAGTCCGTAATGTTCTATTTTAATTGTGCTTTCGATATCCAGATGATCCGCCTCCTCCAGGAAATTAACACGCGCGATGGAATTGCCAAACACATCATGGGTCCAGCGAAACTCTGATGCCGGATAGACGGACAAAGACGCCTCTATCATGCGCAGGTCGTGGCTGTCGCGGGGGCGCATGATCAGGGCGTGTTCGCCAAATCGCACCGGTCGGTCATATCGATAACTGGTCAGGTGATGGACGGTCAAAATTTGCATGATATTTCCCAGGTTTATAAAGGAATTCAACCGCACTGCGAGGAAGAAAAAGTGTTAGCGTCTTATTAACTTCTATGTGACAGACTTCAAACGTCCATTTGGAATAGTTAAGCATGTTTTTAAACGGGTACCATGATGACGCAGGTTGTAAAATCCCCCCAAAAAATCGATCCCAGTTTGGTCAGAATGATCGATATTGCCCTTCATACGGACGGTAAACAAAACACTCCAGCCATAAAAGCTATATTGAAACATGCAAAGATTCTTAATTGTCTTTATGAAGTGTCTGAAGCCTTGAATGATTGTGAACGGCCATTTTCTGAGATTATGACCGAAATCGTTACGATGATTCCAAAAGGCTTACGGCATCCCAAGAAAGCCAGCATACGCATTGATTGTTGCGACGTCACCTATCTATCCCCCAATTTCAAACCGTCACCCTGGATGATATCGTCCGTTATTCATTGTAAGGACAGACTTATCGGACGGATGGACGTTTTTTACGCGGAATCCTCACCAAACAAGACACATCCCAGCTTTATCCCCGCAGAGCAGAAATTGTTGTCAGAAATAACCAAACGGATCGGCAGAAATTGTTCCCTGCGTCATGAGGGGGATGCACTGCATATTGCTGCAAACCGGTTGAGTTCCAGCTTTGAGGCGGCGACAATCGGATTATTCTATCTGGACACAAAAGGGAATTTTCTGAGGGTGAATTCCAGTTTTGCCCAAATGCTTGGCTATTCGGCGGAAAATATGGCCACGCAGTCTTTACAATCCGTGCTGTCGCCCCAGAGCCGTGAGCCCGATGATCCGCTGTACTGTATCTTCTACGATGGTCCAATTGAACCCTGCCAGGCATTAGCCAGATTCGTCTGTGCCGACGGATCGTATGTTACCGGCGATATCTCGTTAACGCCGGAACTGATGGAAGACGGCAGCGTCGACTGCATCGTCGGGTCAGTGCAGAAAGTATCCCCTCAAGATGACATCGTCGATAGGGAAGCGCAGATGCAGGCGCATCTGCGTCGCGCAGAATTTGAGATCGTGAATGTCTTGAGCAAGGCGCAATCGCACCGGGATCCGTATACATCGGAACATCAAAACCGCGTCGCCACCCTGGCCGTATCAATCGGTCGCCAGATGGGTATGCAGGGTCCCCAGCTAAAAAATTTGGAATTGGGCGCGCGTATCCATGACATTGGAAAATTGGATATCCCCTCCGACATTCTCAGCAAGCCGGGTGCGTTGACGCCCCAGGAATACGACCTGATCAAAACCCACAGCGCCATGGGCTGCGATATCGTTGCTGGCGAAATTCTCCCGCCAGTTATTCAGGATATCATTCTGCACCATCACGAAAGATGGGATGGAAGTGGGTATCCGGATGGTCTGGTGGGGACAGAAATCTCATTGGAATCGCGCATTGTGGCAGTTGCCGATAGCCTGGAATCCATCACGTCCCACCGTCCCTATCGACCCGGTCGTGGCCTTAGAACCGCCCTTGATATCATCAAGGAGGAAAAAGGCCGTCTTCTTGATCCAGATGTTGTGGAAGTCTGTGTTGCGATGGGTGAAGAAGGCTATTTTGACTGGCTTATCGTTCAGTAAAACTGGATTGGCCAGGCGTTCGGCGCGGGATTGCCACAATAGTGAGGGGCGCGCCAACCGGCGCGCCCCCGCTTTACGATCATACTGAATTCTGTCCTTAAGCAGCATTGCCCTCGGCAAGCAGGTTGCGCAGCACATATTGCAGCACCCCGCCATGGCGATAATAGTCGATCTCGCCCGCCGTATCGATGCGGCAGGTCAGGGCAACCTTCTCGCTGCTGCCATCCTTGCGATGGATGACCAGGGTAACGTCCTGACGGGGTTTCAGATCGGCATCGATATCAACCAGGTCGAAGGTTTCCGATCCGTCCAGCTTCAGAGATTGCCAGCTTGCGCCATCTTTGAATTGCAACGGCAAGACGCCCATGCCGACCAGGTTAGAACGGTGGATACGCTCGAAGCTCTCAACGATCACCGCCTTCACACCCAGCAGATTGGTGCCTTTCGCGGCCCAGTCGCGTGATGATCCGGTGCCGTATTCCTTGCCCCCGAAAATAACCAGTGGGGTGCCGTCTTCCTTGTATTTCATCGCCGCATCATAAACCGACATTTGCTCGCCAGACGGCATGAAACGGGTGAAGCCGCCTTCGACGCCATCGACCATGGCATTGCGAATGCGGATATTGGCGAAGGTGCCGCGCATCATCACTTCGTGATTGCCCCGGCGAGAGCCATAGGAATTGAAGTCTTTCGGGCGGACCTGACGTTCCGTCAGATACTGGCCTGCGGGCGTATCGGGTTTGAAAGAGCCTGCTGGTGAGATGTGGTCCGTGGTGACGGAGTCGCCCAGGATTAACAGCGGACGCGCGCCCTTGATCTCAACCGGGTCTGACGGTTCAGGGGCCATATCGACAAAATAGGGCGGGTGCTGAACATAGGTTGACCCATCATTCCATTCATAGGTTTCGCCGCCTGTGACGTCGATTGCCTGCCATTGCGGCGTGCCTTGGAAGACATTGCCATAGCGGCTTTGGAACATGGCCGGGGTCAGGCATTGCTGAACGGTTTCCAGGATTTCGTGATTGGTCGGCCAGATATCTTTCAGATAGACCGAGTTGCCGTCGCTGTCTTCTCCCAGGGGATCGCTGGCGACATTGATTTTCACATTTCCGGCCAGCGCATAGGCAACAACCAGGGGCGGGGAGGCCAGATAGTTCGCACGGGTTTGCGGGCTGACACGGCCTTCGAAGTTCCGGTTGCCGGACAGAACGGCGGCTGTGACCAGATCGCCTTCATCAATTGCATCTGAAATGGCTTCAGGCAGCGGACCGGAATTCCCGATACAGGTGGTGCAGCCATAGCCCACCAGATCAAAGCCCAGCGCGTCCAAATCGGCTTGCAATCCGGCCTTTTCCAGGTAATCGGTCACAACCTGGGACCCGGGCGCCAGGGAGGTTTTGACCCATGGCTTAACCGACAGGCCCTTTTGACGCGCCTTGCGGGCGACCAGACCGGCTGCGACCAGCACGGCGGGGTTGGAGGTATTGGTGCAGGATGTGATCGCTGCAATCACGACGGACCCGTCCTGCAGCTTATACTCTTCGCCGGCAACGGCGGTGGCATTGTCGGAATGACCGCGCTCTTTAAAGACATCTTCGATATTTTCCGGCATCTTGGACAGGGCGACACGATCCTGTGGGCGTTTGGGGCCAGCCAATGAGGGTTCAACAAGATCCAGGTCCAGAGACAGCGTGTCGGTGAAGACCGGCTCAACAGAGCCTGCTTCCCGCCACATGCCCTGAGCGCGTGCATAGGCTTCGGTCAGGGCGATTTCATCGGCGTCGCGACCAGAGAACGTCAGATAGCGGATGGTTTCGGCGTCGATCGGGAAAATCCCGCAGGTTGCCCCATATTCCGGGGCCATATTGGCGATGGTCGCACGGTCGGCCAGGGTCAGGCTGTCCAGCCCGTCGCCATAGAATTCGACGAATTTCCCAACCACGCCCTTTTTGCGCAGCATCTGGGTGACGGTCAGAACCAGATCGGTGGCGGTCATGCCTTCTTTCAGGCGGCCGGTCAGCTTGAAGCCGATTACTTCCGGGATCAGCATCGTAACGGGCTGTCCCAGCATGGCGGCTTCTGCTTCAATCCCGCCAACACCCCAGCCCAGCACGCCCAGGCCATTGACCATGGTCGTATGGCTGTCGGTGCCAACCAATGTATCGGGATAGGCAATTTCGGCGCTGCCGGTTTTCTCTGTGGAAGACCAGACACCGCGGGCCAGGTATTCCACGTTCACCTGGTGGCAAATGCCTGTGCCAGGGGGCACAACGCGGAAGTTATCAAATGCGGTCTGGCCCCAGCGCAGGAATTCATAGCGTTCCCCATTGCGCTCAAATTCAAGATCCACATTTTTCTTGAATGCATCCGGACCGCCGAAATAATCCACCATGACGGAATGGTCGATTACCAGATCACAGGGCGATAGCGGGTTAATTTTCTGGGGATCGCCCCCCATTTTTACCATGGCGTCCCGCATCGCAGCCAAATCAACAACCGCTGGCACGCCGGTGAAATCCTGCATCAGCACGCGCGCGGGGCGATAGGCGATTTCACGGTCGGACGATTTCGTTTTCAACCATGCAGCCATCGCCTTGATGTCATCCACGGTTACGCTGCGCGCATCTTCGAATCGAAGCAGGTTTTCCAGCAGAACCTTCAGTGAAAAAGGCAGCGTGCTGACATCTCCGATTTGATCCTTAGCCGCGTCCAGCGCGTAATAATCATATTTTTTCTTGCCGACAGTAAGGCTGCGGCGCGTTTTCAGGCTGTCGTGGCCGGTCATTGTCATGGTGATGAACTCTCCCTTTAAAGAAAGAAACGGGTGGGAGGCGGGCAATCACGCTTTTTCAACCCTTTTGGGTCGGAAAATGGCCCAGGCGTCCCCCCGGCAAATTGTCTATGCGTGCGGGTTATACTGCATTGCAGTGTAGGGGAACAATGATCAAATTAAAATGGGTGTGTGATTTGACCCAAAACAGGGCGAAACGGGGGCCATTTTCTGCCTTTGGCGGGTCAATCATAGGTGGATTGATTTTTTTTGAATAAGTGGTGCGATTTTTATTGCAGATTTCCCGAATAACGGTATGTTGAATGCACTTCTGCCGTGTATAAGGAAATCGGTTGTTCGTTTTCATATCCTTGTGATGAAATGATCAACTGGCAAAATGCCCTAATACTTTCTGGCAGCGCCGAACATGTATCGGCTTCAACATCGCCACTTATAACCGATCGATATTCGATCCTGTGTGTTGCTGTATGGGTATTGCCATGCATGAACACAGTTGTGATCAGTGGCAATTCTCATCAATAAATCAGGAGATTACCATGCCACATCCTACGGATGTTTTTGTTGGCCGTCGTGTACGTGAAGCCCGTGTTGCCAAAGGGATGTCCCAAACAGATTTGGGCGACCGGTTGGGTGTCAGCTTTCAGCAGGTTCAGAAATATGAGAAGGGCACCAATCGCGTTGGGGCCAGCCGTCTGCTGCAAACTGCTCAGGCATTGACCGTTCCGGTTGAATATTTCTTCGATGGCGTTGATGAAACCCATGCTGATGATGCGCCCAGCAATGCCAAGCTGTCCCGTAAGGCCATCGCGACGGCAACGAAACTGCATCAAATTCCTGATGATGCAATGCGCCGCGAAATTATCCGTCTGATTGATGTGGCTTCAGAAATTCGCATGGCGAGCTGAAACGTCAGGCTGAAGCGTCACTTTGTGGACACCAAAAAGGACCGTGATGCAATTCCCGGTCCTTTTTTGTCCCTAAAGGGCGGTAATCTGTCGCGACGCTTTCGATCAATCAAGGGCCTCAACGCGGGCAAGCCGTGCCCGACGATCCACCGGGCGCAGGGCCTCAATGGCACGGGTAACAATGCTTTTCGCATCCAGTTGGGCCCGGGCAATCTGGTTTGTCTGACTGTCATGGTCGACAAAAAAGTCCGGCATATACAGGGGCGCGAAATTGCGCATATTCACGGACAATCTCTGACGGGCAATGCTGTCCATTACCAGGCTGGCGAAGCCACCGGATGATCCTTCTTCGATGGTAACGACAGTGCCATGATTGGCAAACAGCCGCGCGACAAGGTCATCATCAACGGGCTTTGCAAATCGTGCATCCGCGACTGTGGTGGGAAAGCCCAGGCCATTAAGCATTTCTGCGGCCAGCAGCGCATCTTGCAGACGGGTGCCATAGGACAGCAGGGCAATCGCGCTGCCTTCTGTCAGGATCCGACCGCGCCCGATGGGCAGGACATCTCCCCGATCCGGCAGGTCCAGGCCAACCCCGTCGCCACGCGGATAGCGGAACGCAGAGGGGCGATCATCAATCTGCGCGGCGGTGGCGACCATGTGCATCAGCTCCACCTCGTCCGATGGTGCCATCAGAACAAATCCCGGCAAACACCCCAGATAGGTTATATCGTAAGACCCCTGATGCGTGACACCATCGGCCCCGACCATGCCGGCGCGATCAATTGCAAACCGCACGGGCAGCCGTTGGATGGCGATGTCGTGCACGATCTGGTCATAGCCGCGCTGTAGAAATGTCGAGTAAATCGCAGCAAACGGCTTCATGCCCTCACAGGCCAGTCCGCCACAGAATGTAACGGCATGCTGTTCTGCGATTCCGGCATCAAAGGTGCGATCCGGGAAGACCTTGCCGAATTTATCCAGGCCCGTGCCCGACGGCATGGCCGCTGAGATGGCGCAGATCCGATCATCAGCCTTGGCTTCCTCAATCAGGGCCTTGGCAAAGACATTGGTATAGCTTGGTGCTTTTGGTTGTGCTTTTTCCTGCGCCCCGCTGACGATGTCGAATTTTGATACCCCATGATATTTACAGCCCGACTCCATTGCAGGGCCATAGCCTTTGCCTTTCTCCGTGATCACATGCAACAGCACAGGACCATTGGTCCACGCCTTTGCCTGTTCCAGAACCTGGACCATTTCGTCCACATCATGACCATCAAAAGGCCCGGCATAGTGAACGCCCAGATCATCAAACAATGTTGCAGATGGCGCAAAGGAGGGCAGTTGAGTGACCTTCAGGGCGGCATGGCGTGCCCCCTTGTCTGGCATATGGTCGCGCAGATCCGTCAGAAAATGCTGCAACGCGCCAGCCGGTGGGGCAATCGACATATTGTTGTCGTTCAGGATGATAATCAGGCGCCACCCCTGGGCGCCGGCATTATTCAGCCCCTCATAGGCCATGCCGCCAGTGATCGCGCCATCCCCCACAACAGCCACAATGTGATTGTTCTGTCCTTTGAAATCGCGCCCGGCTGCGAAACCCAGACCAGCGGATATCGCGGTTGAGCTGTGCGCCGCACCAAATGGGTCAAATACGCTTTCCTTGCGATTTGTGAATCCAGACAGGCCACCCCCCTTGCGTATCGTGCGCATGGCGTCGCGCCGACCCGTCAGAACTTTGTGGGGATAGCATTGATGGCTGACATCCCAGATGACCTTGTCCTGGGGTGTGTTTAGGGTGAAATGCAGCGCGACGGTCAATTCCACTACGCCCAGGCCCGCCCCCAGGTGCCCCCCTGTTTCTGAAACAATATCAATTACTTCAGTACGCAATGCGTCACAGATTTCTGACAGGTGTTTTCGGTCATGCAGACGCAGATCATGGGGGGTTGCAATACCGTCCAGAAGCGTTGATTTCAATCCGACAGGGGGACCAATCTGACCACTTTGCGCCGCTGTTCGTCCTGGCTTTCCGCGCTGCATGTTCATTGTTTTGTCCATCCCCGCATTGCCTGTCCGGTCGTACCGGAATTTTATAGCTCCGTGATCCCATCGATGTGGTCGCAATGGACCATTATCTAACAGTTCCGGGCCTTTGAGGCGGGGTTGCAGTCGTTATGTCAGACTTTCAGACACCGCCATGGTTCAAACATTAAACGGTGTTGTTGTTAAAATGTAAAGTAAGATTTACGTAAACTAAAATTGACACATTTTGTTTTAAAGCAGCTTTCCCAGCCAGCACAAAAGAAATGAACCGACCGGGCATGGCCCAATCGGTTCATAATTCTGCACTGTGTGGCACCATCAAGATGTCTTATTGTGCAACGGATTTCAGATAGGCAATCACATCCAGCCGTTCATCTTCTTTCTTCAGCTTAAAGGCCATCTTGGTGCGGCCAGGCGCATCTTTGCCCTGGTCCTTCAGATAGCCTTCCAGGAAACCCTGCGGGTCTTCCAGATAGTTGAAGATGTTTTCTTCCGTCCAGACCAGCCCGGCTTCTTCTGCGGCGTGGTTGATCTTGGAATAACGGTAATCTTCAATTTGGCTGGCGGGCCGCCCAACGATTCCGTACAGGGAAGGTCCAACCTTGTTTGTGCCTTCCTCAACCGAATGGCAGGCCATGCATTTCTTGAATACTTTTTCACCTTTGGCGGCATCCCCTTCGGCCAGTGCCTGGCTGCTGAGAAGCAGGACGGAGGCTCCAAATGCGAAACCGATCTTGCGGATCGTGCTCATACCGTATCACTCCCACCTAGATTTTGTGCCCTGTAAAACTGGACACGTATGATTGTTGACGCTTCGTCATATAATCCGACACCCCATAGCGTCCAGTGTAAATATCAGATTACAGATACAGTGTAGCGTGCGGAATAGGGCAGAAATTTGACGCTCTTCTAAAATCGCAGATGCGACATATCCAACGCTGGTTCATGGGGTCCGAACGCGCTAATCTTTGGCGGAAATAATTTGAAAAATCATGGAAGTTGCCTCCAAAACCCCAAAAAACTTGGGTTTCTTGAGAGTGCTTCCTGATATGGGAGAATTGAAAAATGACTTATACTTTAGACGCCCTGATTGAAGATTGCCGCATGACACTAAAGGAGGGTGAATCGGAAAAGACCCTAATTTCTGTGTGCGACCATGTGAAGCGGGCTCTGGCGGACCCCACCTTCCTGGAACAGACGATCCTGAACCGTCCGAAGGATCCAGAGCGGCAGGTCTTGTACGAAGATTCTGATCTGGGATTCTGTATTTGCGCCCATGTGTATGAGGGGGAGAAATCCGGCGATCCCCATGACCACGGGCCGACCTGGGCGATTTATGGTCAGGCAGAGGGTGAAACCGAGATGACTGATTGGCGTATTCTGCGCCCCGCAACAGATGACAGCCCGGCCAAGGTTGAACTGGTCCGTCGTTATAATATGGTGCCGGGCGACGCCCATATTTATCCCACAGGGGCGGTTCATGCACCGTTGCGCAGGGGGCCGACCCGCTTGCTGAGGATTGAGGGGCGCAATACCGACAAAATCACCCGAACACCGATTGAGGCTGTTTGAATTTAGTGGTCTGGGTCGCTAGGGTGGCGCCTGAAAATTTATCATAAAGAAAGAGAGTTCATGTCTGACCTGACCCGTCTGGAACAGCACGGTCCTATTGCCGTGATCATTATCGAAAACCCACCCGTCAATGCCATGAGCCCCGGTGTTCCCGGCGGTCTGATTGCTCATCTGCGTGCGGCAGAGACGGATCCACAAGTGAAAGCCATTGTGCTGATGGGGGGGGGTCGCGGTCTGATTGGTGGCGCGGATATCGCCATGTTTGGCAAGCCCTGGCCGGAGGGGGAGCCCAGCTTGCATACTCTGATTGCCGCCCTGGATGCCTGTCCAAAGCCAACCATCGCCGCCTTGCAGGCCCATACGCTGGGCGGCGGGCTTGAAATTGCCATGTCCTGTCATTACCGCATTCTGGTCGAGGGCGGTATGGTCGGACAGCCGGAGGTCAATTTGGGCATTCCCCCAGGGGCAGGCGGCACACAACGCTTGCCGCGCTTAGCAGGGATTGCGGCCGCTGCGGATATGATCATTTCCGGTAAGCCGGTTGGTGCGAAAAAGGCCCTGGAGTTGGGCATTGTGGATCGTGTCGTGTCCGGGGACATTCTGCCTGCAGCCCTGTCCTTCGCGGAGGAAATGGCAGAGGCTGGAGAACCCGTTGCGGTTTCAGCCCGCGCCGTTGAGGCACCCGCGCCAGAATTTTTCGTAACCTTGCGGGAACAGACCGCCAAACGTGCGAAAGGCATGCGTGCCCCGCTGGCCTGTCTGGAATGCGTTGAGGCTTCTCTATTGCCCTTCGCGGAAGGGTCCAAGAAAGAACGGGAAATTTTTGAAGCCTGTGTTGCATCTGAAGAAGCGGCCGCATTGCGCCATATGTTCTTTGCAGAACGCGCCGCGACCAAGATTGCCGACATCGATTCAAAAACACCATCGCGGACGATTAAGACTGTCGCAGTGATTGGTGCGGGCACGATGGGGGGCGGCATTGCAATCGCGCTGCTGGATGCTGGCTATCAGGTCATGTTGCTGGAACGGGCGCAGCAAGCCCTGGATGCAGGCTGTGCGCGGATTGAAAAGAATTATCAGGATCAAGTCGCCAAAGGCCGCCTGAAAGATGTCCAAAAGGATGCGCGTCTGGCCGCCCTGAAACCGGTGACGGATATTGAAGAATTGGCTGCGGCGGATCTGGTGATTGAGGCGGTTTTTGAAGACCTGTCCGTGAAGCGGGAAATCTTCGCCACTTTGGCTCGGGTAACCAAACCTGGGACGATCCTGGCAACCAACACGTCTTACATCGACGTGAATGAGATTGCGACCGCTGCGGGGGATCGTGTTTCTGATGTGTTGGGCATGCATTTCTTCAGCCCGGCGAATATCATGAAACTGCTGGAAATCGTGCGCGCGGATAAAGCGTCGCCAGAAGCCCTGACCACCGCGCTTGCAGTGGGCAAGAAGCTTGGTAAAACGCCAGTCGTGGCCGGAGTTTGTGATGGGTTCATTGGCAACCGCATTTACAATGTCTATCGACGGGAAGCGATCTTCTTGATGGAGGAAGGCGCCAGTCCGACACAGGTCGACCACGCCCTGACCAATTTCGGCATGGCCTTGGGACCTTTCGCGGTAATGGATCTGGCCGGGCTGGATATCGCCTGGGCACAGCGCAAGGCGACGGCGCATTTGCGCGACCCGAACAAACGGTACTGCACCCTGCCGGATCGCTTATGTGAAATGGGGCGCTTTGGTCAGAAAACCGGGCGGGGCTTTTACCTGTATGAGCCAGGCAATCGCAAACCAGTCCCGGACCCGAATGTGGAGGCCCTTGCGGAAGATACGGCGAAGGAATCCGGCATCACCCGGCGTGAGATCACAGATCAGGAAATCGTTGAACGCTGCCTGTACGCCTTGGTCAATGAATCCTGTGCCTTACTGCACGAGGGCATTGCTCAGCGGGCCAGTGATGTGGATGTCGTGTTCTGCAATGGTTATGGTTTCCCGCGCCAATTGGGCGGGCCGATGTTCTGGGCTGAACGCATCGGCTTCGATACGGTCCTGGCAAAGGTTACCGAATTCTCCCAGAGCCATGATTTCTGGGAGCCATCGGTAGGCCTAAAGACACTAGCCTAAGCCTGATCGCGCAGCCGGAAGCGTTGCAGCTTCCCGGTCTGCGTTTTGGGCAGTGCCTCCAGGAAACTGATCGCGCGGGGATACTTGTAAGGGGCAATGGTCGCCTTCACAAAATCCTGCAGGGTTTTGACCATCAGGGCACCGCCCTCATATCCAGGCTTCAGCACGATGAAGGCCTTGACGATTTGACCACGGTCTTCATCGGGCACACCCACCACACCGCATTCCGCGACGGCTTCATGCCGCAACAAGGCGTCCTCCACCTCCGGTCCGGCAATGTTGTAGCCTGATGACACGATCATATCATCCGCCCGGGCGGCAAAATGGAAATTCCCGTCTTCGGATTGATAGAAGGCATCGCCCGTCAGGTTCCAGCCATCCCGGACATATTCCTTTTGCCTGTCATCAGCCAGATACCGACAGCCTGTTGGCCCCCGCACCGCCAGCTTGCCAACCGTGCCACGGGGAACTTCCACCATGTCGTTATCAACCACCTTGGCTTCATAGCCAGCAATCGCAGTGCCGGTCGATCCCCCGGTCGCAGTGCCTATCGCGTTGCTGATAAAGATATGCAGCATCTCCGTCGCACCAATCCCATCCAGTATCGGAACGCCGGTTTTTTCTGTCCAGGCGGTGAACGTTGCAGCGGGCAGGGTTTCCCCAGCAGATACCGCAATACGCAGGCTGGATAAATCCGCCCCCTTGTCCATGGCAGCCATCATCGCACGATAGGCAGTGGGGGCCGTAAAACAGATCGTCGCTTTATGAGTTTCGATGATCTCGATCAGGTTAGGCGGGGTCGCTGTTTCCAGCAGGGTCGCCGTGGCCCCGAAACGAAGGGGAAACACCGCCAAGCCGCCCAGGCCAAAAGTGAAGGCCAGGGGTGGGGATCCAACGAATACATCATCCGGCGTGACCTTTAGAATATTTGCCGCATAGCCGTCGGCGATCGCCAGTATGTCGCGGTGAAAATGCATCGTCGCTTTTGGCGAACCGGTCGTGCCGGACGTAAAGCCCAGCAGTGCGACATCATCTCGCCCGGTTTTCACGGCCTGGAACTTCACGGATTTGTTCAGTGCGATGCGGTCCAATTCGCTGTCATGGTTCGCGGTGCCATCAAAGTTGATGACTTGCTGCAGGAATTTATTGTCCTTGGCACAGGCGACCAATTCGTCGGCCATGCGGCTGTCCGTCAGGGCCAGTTTGATTTCCGCCTTATCCACAATCTTGGCCAGTTCTACGGCGCGCAGCATCGGCATTGTGTTGACCGCAACCCCGCCGGCCTTGGTCACTGCCAGCCAGATCGCAACCATGGCCGGATTGTTTCCAGACCGGATCAGCACGCGATTGCCAGGCTCCAACCCGTAATCTTCTACCAGCGCATGGGCCAGCCGATTGGTCCAGTCGGTCAATTCCTTGTAGGTGCGTTTGCGGCCATTGCCGATCAGCGCCGTATTATCCCCAAAGCCACGCTCAACTATACGATCCGTCAATTCGACACCGACATTGATGTAATCGGGATATTGAAATTCGGGGCGGTCCAGGATCAGGTCCGGCCATTGATCCTTTGGCGGCAGATTGTCTCTGGTAAAGGTATCGGTGTGTGCGGATGGTCCCAACATGGTCTGTGCCCTCATTTCGTCGTGCCGGATCTAAAAGTCAGTCTTTCTCAGAAAGCAAATGACGGGCGATGACCACCTTTTGGACATCACTCGCCCCCTCGTAAATGCGCAATGCGCGAATTTCGCGATACAGCCGCTCGACTATGGTGCCGCTGCGCACGCCGTCCCCGCCATGCAGTTGCACGGCGGCATCGATGACTCGTTGGGCGGCCTCTGTTGCATACAGCTTCGCCATGGAGGCCTCTCGGCTGATCCGGGCGGCACCCGAATCCTTTGTCCAGGCGGCGCGGTAAATCAGCAGGGCTGATGTATCCACATCCAATGCCATATCGGCCAAGTGCCCCTGAACCATCTGTAAATCCGCCAGTGGGGCCCCGAACAATTCGCGAGTGGCCGCGCGGGATAGGCCTTCATCCAGGGCACGGCGGGCAAAACCTAAAGCCGCTGCGCCGACGGTGGAACGGAAAATGTCCAAGACACTCATCGCAATGCGGAAGCCCTTGCCCCGCTCCCCGATCAGTGCAGATTTAGGAATCGTGGTGCCATCAAAATGCAATCGGGCCAGGGGATGGGGCGCGATGACGTCCAGACGTTCGGCAATTTTCAGGTCGGGCGTATCGGCTGGCACCAGGAAGGCGCTGAGACCCTTTGCGCCGGGGCCTTCCCCAGTGCGGGCAAAGGTGACATAGAAATCTGCGATGCCACCATTCGAAATCCAGGTCTTCTCCCCGGTCAGAACGTAACCATCTGCTGTTTCCTCTGCGGACAATTCAATATTGGCAACGTCAGATCCTGATTTTGGCTCGCTGAGGGCGAAGGCGGCAATCGCGGTTCCGGCGCGCGTGCGCGGCAACCATTCGCGTTGCTGTTCCCGACTGCCGAACAGGGACAGTGCGCCGGTGCCCAGTCCCTGCATGGCAAAGGCAAAATCCGCCAATCCATCATGCCGTGCCAGGGTTTCCCTGATCAGGCAAAGGCTGCGCACATCCAGCGGCGTGAGTGCATCCGGATCAGGCGCGCTGTGGGTCAACCATCCCGCCTTACCCAATCGTGCAACCAGATCTCGACAGGCCGCATCAACATCCCCATGATCGACATGGCTCAATTCCGCCTGTGCCCAGGCGTCTAGATCCGCGGCAAGTCTGCGGTGTTTCTCTTCGAAAAACGGCCAATCCAGAAAAGTTGTATCAGGCATAATTGGCACCTTGTAACAGAAGAAAATCGTTCTTGTACTCCCTCCCCCTAGAGGGGGGAGGGTTGGGGTGGGGGTGATAGGCCGTAAGGCCTTTGCCTACAGTTGGCTTGAATGCGGAGGAGAGAGCACCCCCCTC
>NZSA01000057.1 GCA_002696645.1 Rhodospirillales bacterium
CATGATGAAACTCTGGCCCCCAAAGCCTGGATTGACGGACATCACCAGGATCAGATCCACCAGATCCATTACCGGTTCTACGACCGATACCGGGGTAGCCGGGTTCAGAACCACCCCTGCCTTTTTGCCCAGCGCACGGATGCTTTGCAGCGTGCGATGCAGATGCGGACCGGATTCTGGATGCACACTTAAAATATCCGCACCGGCCTTTGCGAAGTCTTCGATATAGGGATCAACGGGCGAAATCATCAGATGCACATCGAAAATCTTTTTGCTGTGGGCGCGCAGGGCGGCCACAACGCCAGGACCAATGGTGATATTGGGCACAAAATGGCCGTCCATGACATCAACATGGATGAAATCCGCCCCGGCGGCATCAATTGCTGCAATCTCTGCACCAAGCGCCGCAAAATCGGCGGATAGAATGGAAGGCGCGATGCGGCACGGTTTCTGAGTCACGGCATGACCTTTGGACAGGGGAATATCTTCCTTACCTAGTCTCAGATTCGCCGTTTCGCAACACACAGCGCCCAAAACCAGTTAATCTGGCAGCGGATATTGGATTAATGTCAGAATGTTGTCGTCTGTATCGAAGAAATAGGCCAGTGCCCCACCCCAGGGCTGTAACTCCGGGCGACCGTCAAATCGCACCTTTTTGTCGGAAAGGGCGGCATAAGCAGCGCGGATATCCGCCACGGCGAAGGATATTCCCGTCAGGCGCCCAACCAGTTCAATCGCTTCATCCTCGTCCTGAGGGTCAATTGCTTCCAGCATCAGCTTGGTTTCGCCATTGGCAAAAATCGCCATGGTTTCGTCACTGATTGCCAGCTTCATTTCCAGGGCATCGCGATAAAAGGCAATCGCTTTGGGCAGATCCGTTGTGAAGACACGAATTGTATCAATCGGTCCGAGCATGGCACTCTCCTTATATCGGCAGAATGGGCGGTTGTATTTGACACATCCGGTAGGGTTGGACAACGATCCAGGGACCGAAACAGGGCAGGGAGGCGAAAATGAAAGCGGTGACTTTAACGCAAGCACGGGTGATCCTTACCCAGGCCATGGCGGCCCCCCGATCAGGACCTGAACGCCGCGTCGCCATCGCCGTTGTGGATGCTGGTGGTCATCTGCTGGCGCTGGAGCGGGAAGAGGATGCCCCCGCCCTGCTGGCACATATCGCCCAGGCCAAGGCACAGACCTGCATCAGCTATGGCAAACCGACCAAGACCATGATGGCCCTGGCAGAAGAATTCCCGACCTGGTTTGATGGCATCAGCCGTGTTTCCATGGAGCGCATGGGCCTGCCCCTGATCGCGACCAAGGGCGGCGTTTTCATGCGTGACCCAGCCGGNAACACCGTCGGTGCCGTCGGCGTCGCCGGAGAGGCCGGAGAGTATGACGAGGCCCTGGCGATTGCCGGTATCCTGGCTGCAGGCTTTGTCCCGGATGCGGGGGATTAGAGGGTGGGGAGAATGCAATGGTTGAGAGTGAATTGACATCAGTTCCCGATACAGGTTGGTCGGAACAGGACAGTGCCGACTTTATCGCCTATGGGCCTGAATTTACACCAGAAGGGGATCGGCTGCGCGAGACGGTGTTGAACCTATTAGCACCCGCTATTACTGACTCTGAAACGCCGCATGTTGTTGAACTGTGTTGCGGCGCTGGCCAGCTGTCAGCAGCAATCCTTGAACGCTTTCCAAGTGCAAGAATGTCTGCCTGGGACGGGTCGCCAGCGATGTTGGCGGAAACGCGCGAGACTTGCGCTGCGTATACAGATCGATTGGATACACAATTATTTAATCTGGCGGAGTCGGATTGGCGAGATGTTAATCCCAAGCCGACAGCTTTTGTCTCATCGCTCGCAGTGCATCATCTGGATGGTCCACAGAAGCAGAGTCTGTTTCATGATCTGTATTGCGCGTTAAATCCGGGTGGTTTGTTTGTATTGGTTGATATTATTATGCCAACAACACCTATTGGATTGGAAATTGCAGCCAAACAATGGGAAGACATTGTGCGGTCGCAATCGATGGCCAAGTATGGAGACCTCCGTGCATTGGTCGCGTTTGAGCGTTTGGGGTGGAACTTCTTTCTCGCACCGGATGCCGATCCAATCGACAAGCCGTCCTCTTTGGTAGATCAATGCCTCTGGATGCGCGAATCAGGGTTTCAAGCGGTGGATGTCAGTTTTTACCGCGCCGGTCACGCCATACTCAGTGGCAGAAAGCCATGACATGACCCCGTAAGTCGGCAGTCAAGTATACCTGCCCGTTTACCGACTGTTGCAGTTGCGAACATGTTGCAATGCATTCAAAAATAATCCCTTGAAATAGTATGGGTTTAAGCCGCAGCGTTGGATTCTACCAGCTCATTTGCATGATCTGGTTCATCGCGAAAGAACAACTATAGCGGTATTATTGTCTCGCGCGAACTTTCATAAAACCGCAATAAATTTTCTGAAATGCCGATAAAACGCTTGTTTCCGATCCTATTCTGGTGCCCACTTTTTAATCAAGACATCCGTGGGATGTTTTTGTGCCGAAATGGTGCAGCACTTTGTTGTTCATAAATAGGGGAAATAAGATGACAACAAGTATCGTGGTTGGGCTCGACGGGGATGGATCAGGCATGCGTGCCCTGGACTTCGCAAAGAAGCTCGCAAAAGGCATGGGGACATGCGAACTGATCCTGGTTTATGTGATTGAATGGTCGCCGTATTCTTTCCAGACAGCGGAAGAAAATGCGGTGCGGCACAAACGCCGCGAGGAAGAAATCGAAGCGGCTCTGGAGCGTGTCGTAACGCCCAGTGTCGCCGCGTTGAAGAAAGACGGCTTCTCGGCTCGAGGCATCGTTCGACATGGCGATGTCGCGGATTTGTTGAACAAGGTGGCTGAAGATGAAGGGGCCGACCAGATCGTGGTTGCCCGTTCGTCCGAAGGCGGTTTCGTGAAACGTGTGTTTGGCACGGCGACCGCCAATCTGGTCATGCATGCAACCGTCCCTGTGACCGTTGTCGGCTGAGGAGAAAATCATGAAAAAACTGTCATTCGCGGCCCTTGCAGGGCTGCTTTCAACACCGTCTGCCGCCTTCGCACAAGAAGCCGGCGGGATCGATCAGGCCGTCAATGAAGCTTTTGCGGCGGTAACTGGGCCTTTCGTTAATCTTATCTTTGCACCGCTTCCGGGAACCAGTTTCCCCTGGATCGTGCTTTGGTTGGTCGTCGCGGCGTCGATTTTTACGCTGTATTTCGGGTTCATTCAGTTCCGGGCCTTCAAACATGCCATTCAATTGGTGAAGGGCGATTATTCAGACCCCAATGATGCGGGGGAGGTCAGTCATTTTCAGGCGCTGGCAACCGCTTTGTCAGGAACGGTCGGTCTGGGAAATATTGCCGGGGTGGCGGTCGCAGTAGGGATCGGCGGTCCTGGCGCAACATTCTGGATGATCCTGGCCGGATTGTTAGGCATGGCGTCCAAATTCACCGAATGTACCCTGGGCGTGAAATATCGCAATGAGTATCCAGACGGCACCGTGTCGGGTGGCCCGATGTATTACATTTCCAAGGGCTTCATCGAACGCAAGATGCCGGGTGGGAAGATCATGGCGATCCTGTTTTCGATCTTCTGTATCCTGGGCGCCCTTGGCGGTGGGAATATGTTCCAGGCGAACCAGGCCCATGCCCAGATTTCCGGTATCCTGGGGGATTATCCAGGCTGGATCACAGGTGTGATTTTCGCAGCCGTAGTCTTTGCAGTCATCGTTGGCGGGATCAAATCCATTGCCCGCGTGACGGAAAAAGTCGTTCCCTTCATGGGGGTTTTGTATGTCGTGGCAGCGCTTATCATCATCGCCGCGAATTATCACCAGATCGGCTGGGCCTTTGGTCAGATCTTTGAAGGGGCGTTTACCGGTCTTGGTATTGCCGGTGGCTTTGTCGGGGCCTTGATCCAGGGCTTCAAGCGGGCAGCGTTTTCGAATGAAGCCGGGGTTGGGTCTGCTGCCATTGCACACTCTGCCGTGCGCACGAAGGAGCCGATTACAGAGGGCTTCGTATCCCTGCTGGAACCATTCATCGATACGGTCGTGATCTGTACGATGACCGCTTTGGTTATCACGATCTCCGGTCAGTTGATGGTCGATCCGGCAACGGGCAACTATCTGATGGATGGCAATATGATTCAGACCGTCGGGGGCACGTCTGGTGTGGCGCTGACCTCTGCGGCTTTTGCCTCTGCATTCAGCTGGTTCCCTTATGTCCTGGCCATTGCGGTGGTGCTGTTTGCCTTCTCCACCATGATTTCCTGGTCCTATTACGGGCTGAAGGCCTGGACCTTCCTGTTTGGGGAAAGCAAGCGTGCGGAACTGACCTTTAAGGTGATGTTCTGTGTATTCGTGGTAATCGGTGCGGCCGCCAGCCTGGGGCCGGTCATTGATTTCTCTGATGCGGCGATTTTTGCCATGGCGGTTGTGAACATTGCCGCCCTGTATGTCCTGATGCCAATCGTTAAGAAGGAGCTGAACTCCTATCTCAGTCGTTTGAAGTCAGGCGAGATCAAACGCTTTAAGGGTTAATATAATCCCTACGAAAGGTGCCGGGGCCCGGTCATTGGGTCCCGGCATTTTTATTGGACTGTCGGGCGATCCATTCCAGGCGTTTGGAATATCCCTTATCCAGCTCATTCAGGCGATAAAAGACGGTCGGCGTATGGGTTGGGCCGCCCCTGAAGTGTTGAACCAGGGCTGCAAAGACCTGGCGGTCTGCGGAAAGATTGGTATCGTCCCCTTTCATCGGAACACTCCACAGGCCCAGCACGGCAAGGCAGGCGATCTTGTCCAGCANCAGGCAATTGGGATCGACGAAGCCCCGCAGGGAGTCCTTGTACCCGCCTGCATCCGGCCCGACGGATTCCAACCGATCAACGCATAATGGTTTCAGGGTTGCCGGGTCGACATACCAGCGCAGGGTATAAGCATAATCATGCCCCTGTATCGCCTTCAGCAATTTTTCCACATGATCCGGTGCCAGCCAGTTGTCATCATCCAGATAGGCAACATAGCGGCTGTTGGCCATATAGCTGAGGATGGTGCGCAATGCCCCGCCATCCCAGGCGGCATGTACCCCACCGTGCCGGGTGGATGTTGAATAGCCCAGATTGACCAGCGTCGTGACACAATTATCGGGCTGTTCCTGAAATACGGGATTAATCGCAGCGATGTCCCCTTCTGCCCGGTCGACACCGATCAGAATATGAAGACGCCCAATATTTTCCTGGGCAAAGATCGACCGCAGCGCTCTCGCCAGACTGGGGCGCAGCAGTGTTGGGATTACGATGGCCGCGTCAAAAGGGGACTGTAAAGGTGCCCCGTCACCGCCTATGTGATAGGCAATGGGCATCCTGCCGATGGCTTTTGCGGTGGGGGATTTCATGGCTAATTATCCCGTGTTCAATATGGGGCTGGACATCCTTTAGCATGGCTGGTGTCCCTGTAACATAATCCCCTTTAAACAAAGTGACGCTCTTTTCTTGACCGCGAAAGCACAAGGGCTTATCACCCGCGCATTCAGCGGATGCTGGGGGCGGGGCTATGTTCTCCGCTGGGGCGGCCCTTCGGCGGCGATAAGACCCTGATGCGCCCAGCACGAAAAGGAGTGGTTGCCATGAAAATGGATGCGTCATCTTTTGCGCGGCTGTTGCCCGCCATTATTGCCATGGGTGTGATCATCCTGGCGTCCAATATCCTGGTTCAGTATCCCGTTCAGGCCATGATCGGCAGCTTCAATGTGGCTGATTGGGTCACCTATGGTGCGGTCACCTATCCCATCGCCTTTCTGGTGACCGATACGACCAATCGCCTGCTGGGCGCGGCGGCGGCCCGCAGGGTGATTCTGGTCGGGTTCTGCTTTGGGGTTCTGCTGTCCCTGATCCTGGCGGATATGCGCATCGCCCTGGCCTCCGGGTCCGCCTTCCTGGTGGCGCAGATGCTGGACGTCTTTGTTTTTGACAAGTTGCGTCAGGGGACCTGGTGGAAGGCCCCGTTCCTGTCCACTCTGGTAGGGTCAGCCCTGGATACGGCACTGTTTTTCTCCATTGCCTTCATGGGGACCGGCCTGCCCTGGCAGACCTGGGCATTGGGGGATTTCGTTATCAAGGTGGCAATGGCGACGCTGTTGCTGCCTGTTTTCCGGGCCTTGATGACCCTGCTGCCTGCCCCTGCAGAAAAGGGCGGCATGGCCGTCTGATCCAGCGATGAAAGTTGATCTTTTCGATTTCGAACTCCCGGACCGGTGCGTCGCGCAAAGCCCGGCAGAGCCCAGAGACTCTGCCAAACTGTTGCTTGTGCCCGGGTCCGGGGCCTTCGCAGATCAACGTGTTTCAGACCTGCCCGACCTGTTGCAGCCTCAGGATCTGCTGGTCGTAAACGACACCAAGGTTCTGCCCACCCGCCTGTTTGGACAGCGTGGAACGGCAGGAATCGAAGTGACGTTGATCAAGGAGCGTGCCAGCGATCTTTGGGATGCCTTTGCGCGACCCGGTAAGAAACTAAAGCTGCAGGACCAAATCGTCTTCAATGATAGCCTGACGGCTGTGGTGCAGGATAAACGCCCGGATGGGCAAATCACCCTGCGGTTCAATTGTCAGGGGGCGGCCCTGCGAGAAGCGTTGTGGCAGCGCGGAACGATGCCGCTGCCACCCTATATCAAACGGTCCCGGACACCGGACCGCGATACCGATGCGAAAGACCGCGACCGCTATCAGACGCTGTTTGCGGAGCGGGAAGGGGCGGTCGCCGCCCCGACGGCCAGCCTGCATTTCACCCCAACCTTGCTGCAGCGATTGGACGCCAAAGGGATTCCCATTGTGCGCCTGACGCTGCATGTCGGGGCGGGAACCTTTCTGCCGGTGAAGGTGGAAGATACCGACGACCATCCCATGCACAGTGAGTGGGCGCAACTCTCCCCTGAAGCGGCGTCGCGCCTGAACGCCCATAAAGCGTCTGGGGGGCGGATCGTGGCGGTGGGGACAACGCCGATGCGCACGCTGGAAAGCGCCGCTGCCTCAGATGGAACCCTATCGGCGTTTGAGGGAGAGACCGACATATTCATCACGCCCGGCTATCGCTTCCGCGCGGTGGACCGCCTGATGACAAATTTCCATCTTCCACGCTCGACCCTGTTCATGCTGGTCAGTGCCTTTTCGGGGTTGGACCGGATGCAGGCGGCCTATGCGCATGCGATATCCAATGGCTATCGATTCTATTCCTATGGCGACAGCAGCCTGTTGGACTGCGTTCCTGTTGAGGGATGAAGATGGGTGCGTGATGCTCTGGACCCCGGATCAAGTCCGGGGTGACGGTTCGGTGTCATTCCCGCGCAGGCGGGAATCCAGGGCGATGGGTGAGATGGGTGCGTGATGCTCTGGACCCCGGATCAAGTCCGGGGTGACGATTTGTGTCATTCCCGCGCAGGCGGGAATCCAGGGCGACGGGTGAGATGGGGGCGTGATGCTCCGGCCCCAGGATCACGTCCGGGGTGACGCTCTCTTGGGGCGGCGTTCGGAAAAGGGCGCATTACAGGTTTGAATTTTGAAAGGCATCGATATGACTGAGTTTGGATTTACCCTGATGGGAACCGATGGCGGCGCGCGGCGTGGGCGGGTTCAAACGGCGCATGGATCCATCGAAACACCGGCCTTCATGCCCGTTGGCACGGCTGGCACCGTGAAGGCGATGATGCCGGAATCGGTGGCGGCGACCGGTGCGGAAATCGTGCTGGGCAATACCTATCACCTGATGCTGCGGCCGGGCGCAGAGCGGGTGGAGGCCCTGGGCGGCCTGCATAAATTCATGAATTGGCCCGGTCCGATCCTGACGGATTCTGGGGGCTATCAGGTCATGTCCCTGGCGGCCTTGCGCAAGATCACGGAACAGGGCGTGCGGTTCCGCAGTCATATTGATGGCAGCTATCAAAACCTGTCGCCGGAAAGTTCCATGCTGATCCAGCATCAACTGGATGCCGATATCACCATGGCGTTTGATGAATGCACACCTTTCCCGGCAGAAGAGGATGTTGCTGCTGCCTCCATGGAGCTTTCCATGCGCTGGGCGGCGCGATCCAAGGCAGCGTTTAAGGCGCGGCCTGGCTATGGCCTGTTTGGGATTGTCCAGGGTGGGATCTATGAAACTCTGCGCCATCGTTCCATCGCGGCGCTGACCGATATTGGATTTGACGGCTATGCGGTGGGCGGTCTGGCCGTGGGCGAAGGGCAGGAGTTGATGTTTTCCACTCTGGATTACACGACGCCCGCCCTGCCGGGGGATCGCCCGCGTTATTTGATGGGGGTTGGAAAGCCCGACGATCTGGTGGGCGCGGTAAAGCGCGGCATTGATATGTTTGATTGCGTCCTGCCCACCCGGTCGGGCCGCAATGCCCAGGCCTTCACTAGGCGCGGTACGGTCAATTTAAAGAATGCCCGCCATGCCGATGATCCAAGACCCCTGGACGAGGAATGCCCCTGTCCCGCCTGCACCAAGTACAGCCGCGCCTATCTGCATCACTTGATCAAGGCGCAGGAATTGTTGGGGCCCATGCTGCTGACCTGGCACAATCTGGCCTATTACCAGCAATTGATGGCCGGCATGCGGGGTGCGATTGAAGCCGCTCGGTTCCAGGATTTTGAGGCAGCATTCCATGCGGAACGGGCGGTTGGGGATATCCCAGTGCGTTAGGCTGTAAAACTCGATACTCTGCCGCTATGCAAGTCGTCCAATCAGATGAAGTAAAACAAGCTATCCGCTCCCAGGCGCTGGAGGCCGGGTTTCAGGCTGTGGGGTTTGGGCCCGCCGCGATGGGCGAGCGGGAGCAGGGGCGGTTGCAGGCCTTTGTGGACAGCGGGCAGAATGGGGATATGGCTTGGATGGGTGATCATCTGGACCGGCGGCGGTCGCCCAAAGGGTTGTGGCCCGATGTGCGCAGCGTGATTGTTCTGGCGATGAATTATGGGCCGGAAGAAGACCCAATGGCGATGCTGGAGCAACCGGACCTTGCCAATATCTCCTGCTATGCCCGCAACCGTGATTATCACGATCTGATCAAAAAACGCCTGAAGCAGGTGGCACGCTGGATCGTTGGTCAGTATGGCGGGGATGTTAAGGTCTTTGTCGATACCGCCCCGGTGATGGAAAAGCCGCTGGCCGCGCTGTC
>NZSA01000058.1 GCA_002696645.1 Rhodospirillales bacterium
TGCTGGCAACCATGTTCCCAATGCGGGGATTGCGACGACCAGTGTGAGAACGAACAGCTTGATGACCAGAAATGGGGCGACAGCCGCATAGATCTGTTTCATGCGGACAGTGCTGGGTGCCACACCCCGCATGACAAACAACAGCAGACCAAAAGGCGGTGTCAGCAATGCGATTTCCATGGTCAGCAGATAGACAACCCCCAGCACCAATTCATCAATGCCCATCGCGCGGGCCAGCGGGACGAAAATAGGGATCGTCACCATCAGCATGCTAACCTGATCGATAAAGCAGCCCAGGAACAACAGCAGCAGAATCATGCCAATCAGCACCTGCAATGCCGTTAAGTCCCAGCCATTGATCAAATTGATCAGGCCGCTTGTTGCCCCGCTGAAGGACAGGATCTGACTGAAGGTCTGGCTGGCGGCGATGATGAACATGATCATAACCGTCAGCTTTACTGTTTCCATCAAGGCGGCCCCCAGATTGGCCAGGCTTAGGGACCGATAGGCCATGCTGGCCAATACAGCCGCCAGACATCCCAGGGCCGCCGCATCGGTGGGGGAGGCAATGCCGATCAACAGACTGCCGATTACCACACAGAAAATGCCAGACAGGGGCAGAACATAAATGCAGAAGGGTTTCCAGCGCTCCCACAGGGTCATGGCGGGCGGGTCATCAGACGGGGCAAGGTCCGGTCGCAGGATCGAAATCGTAACGATCAGCACCACAAACAGGACCGATAGCAGGATGGCTGGCAGAATACCCGCCACCAGCAGCTTTGAAATCGAAATGCCTGCCAGGCTACCCAGCAGAACTGCCAGCGCAGAAGGGGGAATCAACATCGCAATCGCGCCGGAGGCCATGATCGGCCCCATGGCAAGCGTTGGATGATACCCTTTCTTCAACATGCTGGGCATCAGGGTGGATCCCAGCATTGCCGTATTGGCAATCGTTGACCCGGACAGGGCGGAAAAGATCGTTCCGCCAAAAACCGTCACCACGGCCAGACGTCCTGGTACTCTCATAACAATGCGTTCAATCGCGTCTATCGCGCGATGGGCAACCCGTGACTGAAACAGTATCTCCCCCATCAGGATGAACAGCGGGATGGGGGCTAATTGGAAATTGGAAACGGAACTGGTCGCGTTGCGAGCCATCTGAACCAGACCGTTGGTGCCGCCCAGAATGAAGTATGCGCCAATGACATTGACGGTGATGAAGGCAAAAGCGACCGGCAGTCCGATTGCCAGCAGAAAAACCAATCCGCCCAGCATCAGTGTTAAGATGAGCATCCAATCCATGCTTAAAGTCCCGTTTGAAGGCGGTCTTGGGCGGGGCTGCGAATGGCCTGTCGGATAAATTCAATGGCCAGCAATGCGCCGGACAGAGAGGCAGGAATCATTACAAGCCATTCCGGAAAAACCAGGATTCCCTGAATCATCGATCCGCGACCAAAGGCGATCAACAGCGCCTGAAACGATGACCAGGCCAATACACCGGACATAACAGCTCCCAAGCTCATCGTGACGATGTGCAGCGGGCGCTGAATGCGGGGTGTCAAACTGGCCGTGACGATATCAACCGCGACATGGGCATTTTTTTTCAACACCCACGGTGCGGCCAAAAAGGTTGCCGCCATTAACCCCACCTCGATGCCATCGGCCATGCCGAAAATGTTGGTGGTGAATGCAGATACCAGCACGACATTGATCACCAGGGCAGTGGTGATTGCGGCCAGCACCGCGCCTGCCAACATGGCAAGCGCGGTCACTAACCCGCAATAGGCTTTTTCAAGAACAGGCATTGCTAGCCCGCGTTACTGCATGCAGCTGCGCAGAGAGGCTGCGGCATCCGCATCAATCTCTGATACTTTATCCCAACCAGCAGTCTGGGCGGTATCCAGCCATTTCTGACGCGCGTCCCCTTCCAGGGTAATGACTTTGATCCCTGCGGCTTCCTGCTTTTTGGCTTCTTCGGCGTTGATGGCGACGTTGTTGGCGTTCAACGCTTCAGTGTAGGCAATGCCTTCTTCCAACAGGGCACGCTGTTCGTCACTCAGGCCTTTCCATTTATCCAGGTTGACCAAAATTTCGACATCAACCTGATAGAAACCCGGATCGACGCGATATTTCGTTTGCTCATCCCAACCCAGATCCAGAATACCCTGTATCGGCCAGCCATATCCATCAATCGTGCCGCGTTCCAGGGCGGTATAGACATCACCTGGAGGGGTCCGGATCAGGTTCGCGCCCAGGGTCTGGAACATTGCCTGATAAACCGGTGTGGTGCGAATGGTCAGCCCGGACAGGTCTGCACCGGTAATCGGCTTGGTCAGGTACAGGTGGAAATTCACATGGTCGCCGGTGCGTCCCAGATATTTTACATTCATCTGGGATTGGTGCATGGCGTCAACCTTGTCATAGCAGCCATTGGCACGCTGGTCCTGAATCGTGTTTTCAGCCAGCTTCAGCGCATCCCCCATCGGCAGGATATTGGTATAGAATGCTGCGGTCACATTGGCGATGTCGACAACACCGGATGACACCGCATTGCCCACTTCGAATGGGGGCATGGCTTCGGGGCCACCAACCGTTTGGATTTGCAGCACGCCTTTGCCATTTTTATTGATCCAATCAACAAAGGCTTCGTAAGGCCGCGAAAAGGTGGTTCCCAGCGCAAAGGCGGTGGTTCCGCGCAATGTGACTTCTTCAGCCAAAGCAGGTCCGGCAGAAAAACTTGCTGCCAGGAGGACCGCAACGGAGGCGGCCTGTGCAATCGTCTTCTTCATGGTTCACTCCCTATGATGGTTGTACCCTGCTTCCAGAGCCGCGCCCCGAGCCGAGTTTTTAGCGGATCGTGTCAAACTATATCCATTTGCATATAGTTTCTTAAGTGGAAGATTCGGTCAATAGGGAATTTCAAAACGAAAGAAGCATGCCAAAAAGGATCGGATATTGTTGAAAAACATCCGATGTATACAGGTGGGGGCTTCAGCCTATCGGGACGGATCAGTCCAGCAGAATGCCTGACGCCATGAATCCGCCGTCGACGTTCAGGATATGCCCGTTGATAAAGGCAGCATCGTCCGATGCCAGGAAGCAAACGGCAGAGGCGACTTCTGACGGTTGTGCATATCTTTTGATCGGCATTTGGTCGTACCAGCGTTGACGATCCTGTGGTCCATGCACGTTTAGGATCATCGGGGTATCAACAGGCGGCGGGGCGACCGCATTTGCGGTCACGCCATGCTTGCCAAGTTCGGCGGCCAATAGCTTTGTTAACATATCGACAGCCCCCTTCGTGCACGAATAGGCGCCCCGTCCCGTATTGGCGATTTGTCCGTTCACGGAACTCAAGGTGATGATCCGTCCCCAGCCGCGCGAGACCATGTGGCGACCGGCGCGTTGGCAACAATGAAAGGTTCCCGTCAGGTTAACGGCCAGAATATTGTTCCAGTCATCGACATCAAAATCCAGGATCGGTGCCGCCTTCACGATAGCAGCGGATGTCACCAGAATATCGACGCCCCCGCTTGACTCCAAATGATCGAATGCCGCATCGACCTGACCGCGATCCCTTACACCAAAGGCCTTCCAGTCAACGCTGTACCCTTTGGCGGTCATTGCCTCAGCAACACGGTTGCAGTCGTCTTCACGCAAGTCTGCAATCGTGACATGGGCACCAGACTGCGCCAGACCTTCGACACAGGCCATACCGATACCACCGGTGCCACCTGTAACCAAAGCGCGCTTACCGGATAGCTGAACCATGGTTTGAATTCCTTGTTCTGAATATTGATGGCGCGTCGGTATCGCGACGCTGGTGAAAGGCTGACGCAGAGGACCTTCGTTACAGTCCCCGGCACCCACACTACTACAAAAGCCTCAGTGTTAAGGTCAAGCACCCATGGCCTGGAATGCCTTAGCGCGCGGCAGCGATCTTACCGCGGCTTGTAACCAGCGCCAATTCACCTGAATAGCCGTGCAGTTTTCCGCCGGATGGTGATTTAAGGCCCAGCAGATCCGCATCCGCGCCCAGGGTGATTTGTCCCTTGATACCCGACAGGCCCGCTGCCTTTGCCGGGTTACCGGAAACAAGCTGCCAGGCATCGGCCAATGATCTGATATTCAGTTCCGCCAGCAGGAAGGGCGCGCGCAGGAGGGATGGATAGTAATAGTCGCTGACCAGCACAGTTACCCGCCCGGCAGCGACCTCATCGCGCACACTGGTGCCGCCGACATGGCTGCCGCCGCGCACCAGATTAGGCGCGCCCATCACCACCGCAGCCCCTCTGGCAAGACCGCGTTCCGCGCAATATTCTGTCAGGGGGAATTCGCATATCCCAACTTTCAACCGTTCCGCTTGCGCGGCGTCATCTTCCGTTCGCTCGTCATGCGAGGCCAGCGTCAGGTCAACTGTGTGGGCGGCATCGGCCAGTTCCAGAACCTGTGACTCCCCCAGACCGCGCTGGGCCTGTTTTTCCTGGATAAAGGTTTCCATCTCCTGGACTGTCATCGTGACGCGCCTCAGTGCACCCTTGATGTAACGTGCAGTCTTCGCCTCATCGCCAAGGGGCGGCAGGTGATCGTTCAAGGACAACAGATCAATGCGACGGCGCCCGATCCAATCCAGCAACTCATCATGACCCTCTGTTGCGGCGGTCTCGTGGCGAATATGCAGGCGGCTGTCGCTGCGCAGGGTCGGGCGTTTCGCCTCGATAATGTCAATCAGGCCCCGGACAGTTTCACGGCTGCGAACGCCGGGTTCGAAGCCATCGGTTATGGAATAGAAAAATGTCGTCACGCCATTGGAAATCAGGGCTGTATCATTTGCCTCAATCGCCAGATCCAAGGGGAAGGAAACACCGGGGCGCGGGGCGATTTCCCGCTCGAAGGCATCGCCATGCAAATCGACAATACCCGGCAACAGGGTCATTTCCGACCCGTCAATGACACGGTCCGCAGGGGTGGCATGATCAGCGATTTCAATGATCTTGCCGCCCTGAAAGGTGACGGAAATTCCGTCCTGAAATCCATCGGGCAACAGGGCACGGGCGTTCTGAATAACCGTAATTTCTGCTGTCGAAACGGAATCTGGCATAAAATATCCTCTTCTACACAGTACGGCTTATCTACAGTTTAGGCCGGGCCCCATCCAGGAACTTGCTGCGGGCAAAGGCACTAAAACGCTCAACACCCAGCACCAGTACGAAAATCATCAGAACAATGGTCGCCGCCTGATCATAGCGGAACATCTCCATCGATACGGCCAACTCTGCGCCGATTCCTCCGGCCCCGACCAGACCCAGAACGACGGAGGACCGGACCGCCTTTTCCAGCGAATACAGGCTGGCATTGGTCAGTCCTGGCGTTGCGGCTGGCACCACCGCACAGGCGATGATGTCGGTCCGCTTGGCACCCATCGCGGCCAGGGCTTCACTGGGGCCGGGATCAACTTCTTCCATGCTTTCTGCAAAGAAACGACCGCAAAAACCAATTGTGTCCATGATCAGCGCCAACGTCCCGGCGAAGGGCCCCAATCCGACAGAGGCGACAAAGAACAGGGCCCAGGCCAAATCCGGTACAGTCCGAACAAAACTGACAAAGGCGCGGGTTGCAGTATAGACAATCGGGTGCGGAGACAGCGTGCGGGTCGCCAGAATGGCGATTGGGAAGCTAAGGACAATACCGATTCCGGCACCAACCAGCGCCATTTGGAATGTGGTCAGCACCGAATTCATCATCGGTAAAAGCCGGTCGGTGGCTGGCGGCACCATTTCTGAGGCAATAGTGCCCATTGCCGGTATGCCCGAAATCAGGGCGGGGATTGAAATTCCCGCCCGGCTCAAGGACCAGGCGAAAAAGGCAACGAACACGCAAAACAGGATGCTGGGCAACAGGCCTGGCGCCTGCCAGCGGTCCGGCATGGCCCGCGATAGGGTTTCGTTCAGGCTCATGCGCCAGTCTCCTCATACAGCCAGGCCAGGTCATCGCGGCTGACACCCCTGGTTTCGCGATCCAGAACCACGCATCCGGCCTGCAGGCCGATCAGACGATCCGCATAAGACAGGGCATGTTCCAGATTGTGGGAAACCACCACCAGGGTCAGGCCCGTCCGCCGACACAAATCAGAAAACAGCGCCATCATGTCTTCGCCCGCCTTTGGGTCCAGACTGGCGGCGGGCTCATCGGCGAAAATCATGCTGGGTCCCTGCATCAGGGCCCGGGCGATGGCGACACGCTGTGATTGCCCGCCTGACAGTCGATCCGCGCGACGCCCGGCCAGGTCGGCCAGGCCCACCTGATCCAGACAGTCCATGGCGCGGTCCCGCTCTTCCGCCGGGGCGATGCTGTGGGACCAGTTGCGCATTCCACGGCCGCGGGCAAATCCGCCATGAAGAACATTGCTGAGCACCGATAAACGGGTGGAAAGGTTATGCTTTTGGAATACGAAACCAACCTTGCTGCGGGCTTGGCGCAGCGCTTGCCCGCTCAACCCCATTAAGGGGCACCCATCAACATGAATCTCGCCGGTGGTTGGTTCGATCAACCGCATGGCACAGCGAAGGGCGGTGCTTTTGCCAGACCCGTTCGCACCGACAATGGCAACGGAATCACCGGCATTTATCGCGAAACTGACATCCCGCAAGACAGTGTTGGAACCCGTCTGACCCGTATAGGTCTTACCCAGACCCGACACCGCCAACGCG
This sequence comes from Rhodospirillales bacterium, assembly GCA_002696645.1. GTDB lineage: Bacteria > Pseudomonadota > Alphaproteobacteria > UBA8366 > Aestuariispiraceae > Pacificispira. Next base: position 6,711 of record NZSA01000058.1, read on the forward strand.
GTCTTGGAATTGGGCTCAGGGGCCGGCGTAAAGCGGGATAGAGAGGGCGCGTTTGCTGCGCCCTCTCTTTCTGGGTCAATGGGACCAGGCCCATCGACCACCCGTATCCGATCAATTGCCGATGAAGTCGGCATATTCAGGATATCCTGCTGCGGCATACATGCTGCGAACATAGTTATAGTCGGCATCTTTGATATTGGTCAGGAACCGCATGCCGGCATATTTCTTGTTGTCGTCCCCAGTCAGGATCGCCGCGATCAGGTCATCAGACTTCTCTACGAATGCCTGGCGAACGGTATCGACGATGGCTTTATCAACATGAGTTCCTGCCATCAGAACATCATTGGGCAGGTCCGGACCACGCCCGATGACACGGAAGGCCCCCGGTGGGAACGTACCGTCTTCAGCTTCTTTTTCCCGGTACTTCATGAAGTTCGTGTTGTTCATGCCAACCGCGGCAACATCGCCCCGTTTCATGGCTTCCCAACCAACGGGCACTTTGGTGTTGATGATTTGAACATCATTAATTGGGTCCAGGCCATAGTCAGCCAGAATCTGAATGGGCCCCAGATGCTTGGACGTGGAGCCGACAGATCCCATGGCGACCTTCATCCCCTTGATATCGGTCGGAATGGTGTAGCCATTTTCCGCCATCGTTACCAGAACGGCGAAGTAATCAGGACGAGAAAAACCAACCACGACCTCGGCATTGGTCCGCTTGCGCATGACGACATATTCAGCCGGGCCGGTCAGCACGAAATCCACTTTGCCAAAGCGCAAGGCTTCAGCAGCGGCGGTGCGGTTGGTGACGGGCAGGAATTCAAACTCCTTGCCGGTCGCATTTTCCAGAACGTCTACAAAAGCACCGAATTCACGTTGCAATTCTTCCAGGCCGACCAGATCGGTCACAGCCAGTTTAATCGGCTCTGCTTTGGCTGCCGTGCCCGAGAGGGCAAAGGCAAACATCAAAGCAAGCGTGGCGAAGAGTTTTTTCATTCCGAAGGCTCCCACAGGTTTCATTGGATGAGGCCTATCGTGCCTTGTTCCCGTGACTCCGGCATGGCGACGCCGTGACGCGCCAGTGATGTTTAACTGGTGGCCAGAAGGGATTTGTCGCGATATTGCAATGAAACTGCCATTAAACTTGTGGGCTTTTCAGGGTTCGCACCGCTCGGAATAGGCCAGGATTTGTGACTCCGTTGGGCCATCTTCTGACACGGGGGATATCAGCGCGATTACCTTAACAGGGGGCAGGCATATCCATCGGGTTACAAAATGCGTAAAGGATATTACCAACGGCGTTGTGCGTAACAGGAGGGCGCACGGTATCAGGATAGATGCGTTAATCTCGGCATAAAATTTAATGATCAGCGACTTGGCTTTTCGTCAGAAAAAACGAGAATTTGTGACACATCGGTTCCATTGTTGGAAAGCGGGACAAACAGACAGAATTCTTCAATTCTGACATCATAACGGGTGGTGTAGGTTACTGGTGTCAGCAGAGGACATTTTCGGGTCCGAACATATTCATATACATCCAGCGCGTCCTGAGCGTTTTTGGCGATAAAAGCATCCTGAACCAGCATCCCCGCTGGATTAAAACCGCGTACTTCGATTTCCAGATTCCCGGCCAAGCGATATCGGAATATCCCAAATCCCGTTTCGGTCTCGCCCAGAACATCGACGAGAAGAATTCCTGGAAGGTGACCAGGTATTGCCATCGGATCAAAATCACGGCGCGTGGGCATTTTCCGGTCCCCGCAAATTTGCACCCAATAGTCATAAAATGACTGAACCCGGCGTGTAGTCCGTTCCAGGTCACCTCGGTCAAATGCATGAATATCATCCATGGCCGTCGCTTTTCATTATAGTTCAAATCAAGCTGTAAAATCGGCGAACCAAATTTAAATCAAAATATGATTGGTCAAAACTCTTGGCAGTCATTGTTCATCATTTTTCGGGGAAAACGTCAAGGAAACGGGGGATTTCTCAAGGATTGGACGACGGAAACACCACATGCTTGGTGTGCCATGTCATCCAATCACCTGTAGCTTAGGTCCGCGGATCCCGATAATCCTGTACAGCGTCATCATGGCCTGATGTGTGCGATTTGCGGATCAGGATCATCAGCCCAATGTACAGGCCAAAAACCCCGACCAGGGCCAGGACAATCGCGATATAACCGTGAATTGACAGGTTATACCCGAACAGGTCATTCAGCCAGCCGCTGACGGGGGCGAAGAATTCGTTCATGAGCATCTTTCATTATATAGGCCCCTATTGAAACAGGGTCATTTGAACGTGACGCTGACAACTTCATAGTCACGGGTGCCACCAGGGCTGTTGACTTCAAACACATCGCCAACGGCTTTCCCGATCATGGCACGGGCCATCGGGCTGGTGACGGAAATCATGCGTTTTGTCAGGTCGGCTTCGAATTCACCAACAATCTGATAGGTGGATTCTTCATCTGTTTCGCAGTCAGCAATCACCACGGTCGCGCCGAATTTCACGCTGTCCCCGCTCAGTTTTGCTGGATCAATGACTTCTGCACGACTGGATTGGTCTTCCAATTCCGCGATACGGCCTTCTACGAAGCTCTGGCGTTCGCGGGCGGCATGATATTCTGCGTTTTCCGACAGATCGCCGTGTTCGCGTGCTTCCGCAATCGCCTGGATAATAGCCGGACGTTCGGTTCCTTTCAGGAACTTCAGTTCTGACGTCATCGCGTCATAGCCTTGCAACGTCATTGGGACCTTTTGCATCGTTTCAATCCATCATCTCTTTGGCCCAGGGTGTTTCGCGCCCTTGGAGGCCTTTATCTCACACCAAAATCGTCAGGCATCGGTAAAATGCCCGCCGACATTGCTGTATCCATCAGGGACGTCGTTTCAGAATGCCCCGCCGCTTAATTCGATCATTTCCAATCAAGCCGAACCTTGAAAGTACGATTGAAGCGGCGCGACTTCAAGGGTTCCTTGCTTCAACGTCTGAATTGCCAGTGCCGCAGCCTTCACACCTGCCACCGTCGTATAGTACGGAACCTGCATGTTCAGGGCTGCCTGGCGCAGGGAAAAGCTGTCTTCCAGCGCTTTTCGCCCCTCTGTTGTGTTAAAGATAACCTGCACATCGCCATTGATTATGGCATCAACAATATGCGGCTGACCTTCCAGTACTTTGTTGATCTGGCGGACCGGCAGGCCATTTTCTTCCAGATAGCGGGCCGTGCCGCCGGTCGCGACGATGGATAACCCGCAATCGACCATCATCTGGGCCGGGGCCAGGATTGACGGCTTATCACTGTCTTTGACCGAAATAAACACCGTCCCCGTTACCGGAAGATCCGCCCCACAGGCGAATTGCGCCTTTGCAAAGGCATGGGCGAAATCGACATCCAGCCCCATAACTTCCCCGGTTGATTTCATTTCCGGCCCCAGGATCACATCGACGCCAGGGAAACGGGCGAAGGGGAAGACTGCTTCTTTCACGGCGATATGATTGCCCAGAGCATGGGAAACCAGATCGAAATCCTTCAATTTCTCGCCTGCCATCAACCGGGCAGCGATCTTAGCAATGGGCACGCCGGTCGCCTTTGCCACGAAGGGCACGGTGCGGCTGGCGCGGGGGTTTACCTCAAGGATATAGACGGTTGTGCCCTGAACGGCATATTGCACATTCATCAGGCCAACCACTTTCAGCGCCTTTGCCAGGGCATGGGTCTGCTGTTTCATGTCTTCCACCACCGCATCGGGCAGGGAATAGGGCGGCAGCGAACAGGCGCTGTCGCCGGAATGAATGCCGGCCTCTTCAATATGTTCCATGACGCCCGCAACATGCACATCATCGCCGTCGCACAGCGCATCCACGTCCACTTCAATCGCGTCACGCAGATAGTAATCGATCAGCACGGGGCTCTTTCCAGACACAATCACGGCAGACGTGATGTAGCGGCGCAATTCCGCCTCGTCATGGACGATTTCCATCGCGCGGCCGCCCAGCACATAGGACGGGCGAATCACGACCGGATAACCGATGCGGGCGGCAATGGCGATGGCCTGATCGGCAGAGGTCGCGATCCCATTGGGCGGCTGGCGCAGGTCCAGATCCTGCAACAGGCGCTGGAACCGTTCCCGATCTTCCGCCAGGTCAATCGCATCGGGTGATGTGCCCAGGATGGGAATGCCCGCCTGTTCCAGCGGCCCGGCCAGTTTTAAGGGTGTTTGGCCGCCAAATTGGACGATGACACCCATAACCTGCCCCTTGGTCTGTTCCTTGCGGACCAATTCGATCACGTCTTCCCCGGTTAGCGGCTCAAAATACAGACGGTCGGATGTGTCATAATCGGTGGAAACGGTTTCCGGGTTACAATTGACCATGATCGTTTCATATCCTGCATCCGACAGGGCATAGCAGGCATGAACACAGCAATAGTCGAATTCGATCCCCTGGCCGATGCGGTTTGGCCCGCCACCCAGGATGATGACTTTCTTGCGGTCGGTGACGTCTGCCTCGCATTCCGGTTCATTTAGACCATCGCCCTCATAGCAGGAATACATGTATGGGGTAGCGCTGGGAAATTCGCCTGCACAGGTGTCGATTCGTTTATAGACCGGACGGACATTCAGCGCATGGCGCGCCTCGGTCACAGCCGCTTCTTCCTGACCCGTCAGCTCCGCCAGACGCATGTCGGAAAAGCCCAGCTTTTTAAGGCGTAGCATGCCCAACCGGTCTTTCGGCAGACCATTTTCGCGCACTGAGTTTTCGGCCTTCACGATGCTTTCAATCTGGGCCAGGAACCAGGGGTCAACCTTGTTGGCGGCGTGAATTTCGGCCACGGTCATGCCAAAGCGGAAGGCCTGGGCGATTTTCAGGATACGGTCAGGCAGGGGCTTGGAGATCGCTGCGCGCCAGGCATCCTTGTCGTCGCCGATATCAATCTCATTCAGGCCGGTCAGGCCGGTTTCCATGGACCGCAGGGCCTTTTGCAGGCTCTCCGCGAAGGTCCGTCCAATCGACATTGCCTCGCCAACGGATTTCATCGATGTGGTCAGTGTCGGATCCGCACCTGCGAATTTCTCAAAGGTGAAGCGCGGCATCTTGGTGACGACATAGTCGATGCTGGGCTCGAAACTGGCAGGCGTCACCTGGGTGATGTCATTGTCCAATTCGTCCAGCGTATAGCCGACCGCCAGCTTGGCCGCGACCTTGGCAATCGGGAAGCCGGTTGCTTTCGATGCCAGCGCAGAGGAGCGCGAAACCCGGGGGTTCATCTCAATCACTACCAAACGGCCATCGACCGGATTGACCGCAAACTGAACATTGGATCCACCGGTATCGACACCGATTTCCCGCAGGCAGTTGATCGACGCATTGCGCATGATCTGGTATTCTTTATCCGTCAGCGTCAGGGCCGGGGCAACCGTGATCGAATCACCGGTATGGATGCCCATCGGATCAAAATTTTCGATGGCGCAAATGATGATGCAATTGTCGTCCTTGTCGCGGACGACTTCCATCTCAAACTCTTTCCAGCCCAGCACGGATTCTTCTACCAGCACCGTATGTACGGGCGATGCGGCCAGGCCGCCTTTCACCAGTTTCTGGAATTCATCCTTATTATAGGCAATGCCGCCGCCGGTGCCGCCCATGGTAAAAGACGGGCGGATGATGGCCGGCAGTTTCACCATGTCCAGGGCGACCATGGCTTCTTCCATGGTACCGACCTGCTGACTGCGCGGGCTTTCCAGCCCGATTTTGTCCATTGCATCGCGGAACCGAAGGCGGTCTTCCGCCTTGTCGATGACATCGGCATTGGCCCCGATCATCTCCACATCCAGCAGATCCAGAACGCCGCGCCGCTCCAGCTCCAGCGCACAATTTAGGGCCGTCTGCCCCCCCATTGTGGGCAGCAGAACCAGCTTTTCATTGGGGCGCTCCGCGCGTTCGCGTTTCAGGATTTTGGCGACCATATCGGCGGTGATCGGCTCGATATAGGTGGCATCCGCCGTTTGCGGATCGGTCATGATCGTCGCTGGGTTCGAATTGACCAGAACGACACGATACCCTTCCTGCTTCAGGGCCTTACAGGCCTGGGTGCCGGAATAGTCAAACTCACAGGCCTGACCAATGACAATGGGGCCAGCCCCAATGATCATGACGGTATCAATATCAGTACGTTTTGGCATGGGCGGACGCGCCTCCGGTTGATCGAAGCGTTACGGTATAGTGCGACCCTGGGGGCTAGGCGCGTTGCATACACGAAGCGAACCGGCTTTGAAAGCACGCGATTGGGATTTCCAAAGTGAATTATGAAATGTTGAAAAAACGCACTCTATGATCGTGTTTTATTCTTTGATATGCTGCTTCGGTGTAGAGGCAAGAAGTGGTTGAACGATGTTGAAAAGTGCCGCAGTGGGGCAGACTTCTGTTGTGGTGGTTTTCTGTGGCTTCATTTTGGGGGCTGCTATATCGCGGGCGGCGGAAACGCCAATTGTGGATCGAGCTTGGCATTACTCTTTTATGGATGTTTGGCTTCGCAATAATTTAGCCGCACCTGAGGCAATCGAGCCTGCAAAGCTTCGCCTTTCCGGGTTTCCGGTCTGCACGGATCCGCCACAGGCACCTTGTCGTGATATCGCAAAAACCGATGCGATTTCTGCCACTGCGTCACAATGGTGGGCTCGATTCGACCGCAAGGCCTTTATGGATCTTCGTGAGAAGGCCTCAAGTGAGGCAGAGGCTTCTTTGGTCGACCAATATCTAGCCTATGCCGATGCACTTCAAGCGGAAGCCATCGCGCTGGAAAAGCATGGGGCGCCTGAAGTCCCGACGGCGCAAGATGTTTTGCGGTTTTCAATACTAACATTCGCGATCATACAAATTCGCATGAATCAAAAAATAATGCAGCGAGGTGGATGGGAGGACGATTACCCGCAAAATCTAATAGACAAATCCGATGTATTTCAAATTCTTATATTCACGAATGAATTTCAATTGTATCAAGTGATTAGCGCGCGCCTGGCTGGTGCCTGCGCACTATATACCGAGCGGGTACAGGATTTATTGTGCGATTCGGTGATCAGATATGATGAGACGATGGTTGCGTCTTTCGAACGGTATACACATCAAGTGCAAGAAAATGCGGAAACCTCTGTCGAAATACTTCGCCATACAAAGAAAGTTCTCGCAGAAGCAGACGAACACGAAAGACGCTACTGGCAGAATAACATTCTGGGTACAAGCTATTATCCCATGGTCTCAGGTCTTTATGATATCACCCGGACGGATATCACTGTTTTTAAAGATAGGCTCGAGACAATTGTAGGCATCGGCTCTCGATCTAGCGAAGAGACCGATCACCGTATTCGGTTCGAGGAAGAACAGTACGGAGATTTGGAAAAATACTGGAAAGTTGAGCATGGGTTTTGGCCCGATAGAACGGAAGCGATACTGGCAAAGGAGTAGCGCGTCCGTCTCCTGTTACCAATTACAAAATCTCCAAAACACTTTCCGGTGGGCGACCGATGCGGGCTTTGGGGCCTTTGATAACAATGGGGCGTTCGATCAGGATCGGGGTATCGGCCATGGCCTGAATCAGGGTCGCCTCTTCCATCACATCTTTCAGGTTTTGCTCCTTATAGGCGCTCTCTCCCTTGCGCATAAGGTCGCGGGCGCTGTCCAGGCCCAACTTGGCAATGATCTCCTTAATCGTTGCCGCATCGGGCGGGGTTTCCAGATACAGAACTACAGCAGGCGTGACACCGTTTTCTTCCAACAAGGCCAGTGTCTGGCGTGATTTTGAGCAACGGGGATTGTGATAAATCGTGACGGACATAGGGTTCCTCGCTTATGACTTGTTTCTTCCGGCAGTGTCGCGAGGATGGCGCTGCTAATCAAGACAGGCTTTTGAAACAAGATGGACTTTTATAAAGGGGCTTCGTGTGTCGGGTGAAACTGATTTGGATTTGGTGATTGTTGGTGCCGGTGCGGCGGGTATCGGGGCTGGTTTGGTAGCCCGTGCGGCGGGATTGAAGTTTCGGATATTAGAGGCATCCGATCGCGTTGGTGGCCGGGCCCATACGATATCCAGGGGCGGTGTGACCTATGACTTGGGGTGCCATTACCTGCACCATGCGTCGCGCAATNCTTTTGCCGCAACAGCCCTGTCGCGCGGTCAGGAGGTTTCCATCAACCTGACCCATGATGCGCTGCCGGAAGCCTATTATCGAAACGGTGTGCGCCAGGATGAGGTGACCCGGCAGGCCTGTTCCAAATATTATCAGGTCAGCGACAATGCCTATGAAGTCACGGAAGATGATGTTGCGGGTAGTTCGGTAATCGACACCACATCCCCCTTTTATGATGTTTATACGGGCTGGTGCGAGGCGATGAATGGCGTGCCGCCGACGCGGGTCTCCACCCATGATATTCAGCGCTATAAGGCAACCGCTGAGGATTGGCCGGTGAAGGATGGCTATGGTGCCCTGATCGCCAGCTTTGCAGAGGGATTGCCCGTTACCTTTGATTGCCCGGTTCACGCGATTGATCGAACTGGATCATCCGTGACCGTCGACTGTGCGGAAGGCACCCTGCGCACAAAAACAGTCGTCGTGACGGTATCCCCGGCGGTTCTGAAATCAGGATCGATCCACTTCACGCCCGCCTTGCCTGCCGCTGTGGACAAGGCGCTGGTGGATGTACCGATGGGCCTGGCGGAGCGGATCGCCCTGTTCACTGACGGCCTAATCCTGCCACCGGGGGAGCGGATTTCCGCTCATACTATTCCAAAGGCAGGTAAGATGCTGATCGTCAAAGTGCATGAATTCGATAAGCCGATTGTGGAAGGCTATATCGCAGGAGATCTGGCCCGGGAACTGACCGATGCCGGGGGGCGCGCGGCCCTGATTGACTATACAGAGACCGCTGCTGTTGAAATGTTCGGCAGCGCCCTGCGATCAAAAATCCTGGATCGTGTGTCCAGTTGTTGGTCGACCGACCCGCTGATTCTAGGCGGCTATTCTGCGGCATTGCCAGGGTGTTCTGCATCTCGCGCGGGCCTGTCAGAGCGGTTTGACGAGCGTCTTGTCCTGGCGGGGGAGGCGAGTTCTCCCGATCAGCAGACCACGGCGCATGGGGCTTATTTTTCTGGCGTGCGTGCTGTTTCACATTTGGTGCAGGATGGACTAAAAGCAGATTGACCCGCCATCCTTGATATTTCCCGACACTGAGTATTGGATAGATTATGCTAAACCCGACAGACATGCGCCGATCCAATCTGATCGGGATGGGATGGATGTTTCTGGCGGGGTTATGCTTTTCTGGTATGCATGCGTCGATCCGCTATGTGGGGCAGGATTTGCATCCGTTTGAGATTGCGTTCTTCCGCAATTTGTTTGGCCTTTTGGCCCTGTCGCCGCTGTTCTTGCGCTATGGATTCGCGCCGTTGAAAGCGACCCGCCCTGGATTGCTGACGATCCGGGCGATTTTGAATTTGGGCGCGATGTTGGCCTTTTTCAGTGCGTTGACCCTGGCGCCATTGGCGGATGTCGCGGCGTTGGGCTTCACCGCGCCGATTTTTGCCACGGCGCTGGCCATTCCGTTCCTGGGGGAAACGGTCGGTTGGCGGCGCACGGCGGCCATTGCCGTTGGTTTTCTGGGGGCGATGATCATTATCCGCCCAGGGTTTTCCGAAATTGATTTGGGCCACGGGCTGGTCCTGGTGTCGTCCTTGCTGTGGGCGGTTGCAATGCTGGTGATCAAGCAGATTTCAAAAACCGACAGTTCGCTGACCATCACTCTCTATATGGGGATCATGTTGACGCCCCTGTCTTTGCCCTTCGCGTTGGCGGTTTGGATATGGCCACAGCCGCACCATTGGGTCTGGCTGGTGGGGATTGGCATTTTAGGCGGCCTGGCACAGTTGGGCCTGACAGAGGCCTTGCGCCGGGGTGAGACCGCCGTCGTCATGCCAATGGATTTCTTCAAATTGCTATGGGCTGCCCTGCTAGGGTTTTTCATCTTTGGGCAACAGCCAGGCCTCTATACGGTACTGGGTGGTTTGGTGATCTTCGGGGCTGCAACCTATATCGCGCTGCGTGAGACTCGACTGAGCAAGCCTTTGCCTGCGACTTCCCGCAGCAATCCCACATAGCCAACCAAACTATATGGCAAAAACAAGCAATTTATGTCGTAGATAGCACATTGATCTCCCCGCAATAGCGGATGCTTGTCGCCAGAAGAGCAGTGTAAACCGCTAGGGGAGATAAAGTGCAATGACCCGAATATCAAGCCGTCAAGCAATGCGGGATCGGCGCGGCAAGTCTGCCGGGATCAAGCAGCTTCCCTGGACAAAAACGGTCATCAATCCTTATCCCCCGATGTGCCCGTTGTCGGCCGATCAGTTGGAAGCGATTCATGAGGCCAGTCTGGATGTCATCGAACAGCATGGTCTGGAAGTAAACGGCACAGAAGCATTGGATTACTATGCCAAGGCCGGGGCGGAGGTGGACCGCGCCAATGAAATGGTGCGCATGGACCGCAATTTGGTGATGCAGTTGATGAGCACTGCGCCAGAAACTTTTACTCTGACTCCTCGCAATCCGGATCACCGGATTTATGTAGGTCAGGATCACATCAACTTTGGCATGGTCTCTGGTCCGCCGAATGTACATGACGCGATCAATGGCCGCCGCGCCGGGAATTATGCGGATTATATTAAACTGGCAAAGTTCGCGCAGTTTTTTAATTGCATCCGCTTCTTAGGGAATCAGGCAGTTGCGCCGACTGATCTGCCTGCCAATACCCGCCACATGGACTCAACCCGCGCCAATATCTTTTATACGGACAAGGCGTTTAATCATCTGTTGATCGGGGCAGGACGGGCATTGGATTCCTGTGAAATTGTTGCCCGTGCCAGCGGTAAGACCCTGGATCAGATTGCAGAACAGACGGCCTGTATCGGCAATATCAATGTCAACAGCCCCCGTAAGCTGGATGAGCATATGGCAACCGGCCTTATTCAGATGGCCAAGCTGAACCAGGCGACCATTGTCACGCCCTTCACCCTGATGGGGGCGATGACGCCGGTCACGATGGGCGCGGCCCTGGTGCAGCAGAATGCGGAAGCCCTGTTCGCCATGTGCCTGACCCAGATCGTACGGCCGGGATCACCTGTGGTTTATGGTGGGTTCACCTCTAATGTGGACATGAAATCGGGCGCGCCTGCTTTTGGCACACCGGAAAATGCCAAGGCCAATCTGGCCGGTGGACAATTGGCCCGGCGGTACAAGGTTCCCTATCGTACCAGCGCCTGTAACGCGTCCAATGCGGTGGATGCCCAGGCGACCTATGAAACCATGATGGCAATGTTTGGTGCCGTCATGGGGCATGGTAACTTTATCTACCACGCCGCCGGTTGGCTGGAAGGGGGGCTGGTCGCCTCCTTCGAGAAGTTGATTGTCGATGTGGAGATTATTCAGCATATGCTGGGCATGTTGTCGCCCATTGATACCTCCGTCGAGGAATTGGGCGTGGATGCGATAGGCGGTGTCGCACCTGGGGGCCACTTCTTTGGCTCTGATCACACGATGGCACGGTATGAAACTGCGTTTTATGCACCCTTCCTGTCGGATTGGACCAATAGCGAGAATTGGCAGATCGCAGGGGGGAAGACAGCCACCAATCGTGCCACGGATATGTGGCAATTGGTTTTGGAGGAATATCAAGAGCCTACGATTGATCCAGCCTGTCTGGAATCGGTCGATGCCTATATTGCCAAACGCAAGGAATCCATTGGTACGGGCGAACCATAGGGCCAGGTGTCGCTTTTTAGCCTCATGCGGCGTTAATTGAATATTATTGTGAAACTCGCGCTTTTTCTTTCGGTATAAGGCAGTATTTTAACGCCATGAAAATGCGCGCGACGGGTGATCCCGAACAATTTGGCTTTTTGCTGTTGCCCAGCTTCTCGATGATGGCGTTTGCCTCAGCGGTTGAACCGCTGCGCGCAGCCAATACGATTGCGGGTCGCAAGCTGTATGAATGGACGATGATTTCAATGGATGGCCAGGCCGTGCCGGCGTCCAATTCAATCGATATCATGCCCAATACGTCCGTCGCGACAGAGAAGCATTTTGATTACCTCTTCGTTGTTGGCGGCACAGGGGCAGAGAAAATCCGCGATCCGCGCGCTCTGAATTTTGTGCGCAAGCTTACTCGGGTTGGAACAGTGATCGGGGCGGTGTCGACTGCGCCTTATCTGCTGGCCTATGCCGGTCTGCTGGATAACAGACGCTGCACCATCCATTGGGAGTATCTGGACAGTTTCCGGGAGGATTTTCCCCATCTGGATATTACCGAAGAGCTGTTTGAAATCGATGGTCAGATCATCACCTGTTCGGGCGGGACCGCGTCGATCGATTTGCTGTTGCATCTGATCAGTCATTCCCATGGGCATGATCTGGCGACCCATGTATCGGAATGGTTTTTGCACAAACAGATCCGGGAACAGTCGGAACATCAGCGCATGGCTTTGCGCTTCCGGGTCGGGGTCAGCCATCCAAAGTTATTAAGCGCGATTCAGTTCATGGAAGAGAATCTGGAAACCCCGCTGGAGCGGGAGGAAATTGCAGAGGTTGTCGGCCTATCAACCCGCCAATTGGAGCGGTTGTTCCGCAAATATCTGAATTCGACACCACGTAAATATTATTTTGGATTGCGCATGCAGCGTGCGCGCATCCTGTTGCGCCAGACCAGCATGTCTGTCCTGGATGTCGCACTGGCCAGCGGTTTTGTCTCGGCCAGTCATTTTGCGAAATGCTACCGGGAATTTTTCGGTCACTCCCCCCGCCGCGACCGCGCACCAGAAGCGTAAGGAATAAATACAGATGACAGAGCCCCGCGTTCTATTTGAAAAGTCACAGGGCATTGTCACCCTGACGCTCAATCGCCCGGATGAGTTAAACGCATTTTCAGAGGCCCCGATGATTAAGGCGTTTCTAGCCGCCCTGGATCAGGTTTCTGCGGAACCGGATGTGCGCTGTGTGATCTTGACCGGCGCGGGGCGGGCCTTCTCCGCCGGGGGCAATGTTAAACATATGCGCGACAAGACCGATATGTTCGCGGGCAGTGCGGCCGATATCGAACGCGCCTATGCCCAGGGCATTCATCGGGTGCCGCCAAAGCTGTGGGGACTGGAAATCCCCGTGATTGCGGCGGTCAATGGGNCGGCCTTTGGCGCGGCGCTGGATCTGGTCTGTATGTGCGACATCCGCCTTGCCAGCACGGCAGCAAAATTCGGCGCGCCCTTTGTTAAGATCGGCATCGCGCCCGGCGATGGGGCGGCCTGGTTCCTAAGCCGGATCGTCGGCCCCTCCCATGCCGCGGAAATGATCCTGACGGGCGACCCGGTGGATGCCGATACGGCCAAGGCAATGGGCCTCGTCTCCCGCGTGGTTGATCCTGACGCGCTGATGAGGGAGGCGCACGCGCTGGCAGAAAAAATTGCCGCCAACGCGCCGCTGGCCCTGCAATTATCCAAACGTCTGCTGCGCAAGGCCCCGCATCAGACGCTTGAAGACCATCTGTCGCTCTGCGCCTCCTATCAAGCCCTGCTGCACGGCACGGCAGATCATGCCGAAGCCGTCACCGCCCTGCTGGAAAAACGCAAACCGGTCTTTACAGCGGAGTAATCTTTGCTACCGCCCACAGGGCCCATACTCCATTTGATAGGCAACGAGTTTTAGGATGTAGGCGCGTTCTTCTGGTGTGATTTCCGATGAAATACTGTGCGCGGGATCGGTTCCCTCGATTGCGTTTGCATAGCTAATATAGAGGGCCTGAAGAATGCGCCCGCGCGAGCCATTGTCTTCTGTCGCCTCTGAGTGGCCCAATTGACGCCATAGACTGCCATCGCATTGCGCTTCGACGGCGTCTTTTTTCGGCTTAAGGGCGGCAATTGAAACACCTTCTCCCCCAGACAATCCTCGCCTTTCGAATGGCTCCAAAACGTCTGCCCTGGGTACAAATGCGTGGAACTGGCCGTAGTGTTGGACCGCATTTATGTAAGCGTTAAAGGATTCCGCGATCTCTTGGCGGCGATCACAGTTTCCCGTCAGAATTACCAGTGGGGTTTCACCGGTTCCAGCCAGTGAGATTGCGCCGATAGTGGAATCCACATTCACGATATAGGCTGTAAATGCGTCTAACAGCAACTCGGTGGGGTGTGGGCCTTCTGCGTCGGTTCTGCGTTCCGCATCGACCTGTAATACGCAGTCTTTTACTGGGTATTGTGGATACCAGCCGAAGAGCATGAAGGCTTCCAGCCCCTCCGTTCGTGTCCAGGCTTCTTTAAAGGCCGGTATGCCCGTAAATGGCTCTTTATCTTCCGACAGTACGGTTGGCGCATTAGATATTGTAATGGCAATGACAAAGCAGACGCACAGGACGTGTCGCACCACAGCACGGAACGCGATACGACTGCATATTGGGACTTCATGTTTATTCGGTCGCATGAGAGATCTTTCCGCTCGGTTTTCCCAAGACTCTGTGCCCATCTCTACCGCCCGCAGGGGCCGTGTTCCATCTGATAGGCGACGAGTTTTAGGATATAGGCGCGGTCTAAATCTGAAACTTCTGCTGGAATGTTGCGCGCGATATCTTTGCCCTCGATTGCGTTGGCGTAGGCGTTGTAGAGAGCCTTTAGGTAGGATTTTGCTACAGCATCTGTCGCCGCTTCTTTTGCATAGGATACTCCAACCTTGCGCCATAATTCTGGATCACATTGCGTTTCTATTGCCGCCTTGGCCAGGGCCAACCTGCTCTTAGAATAGGCACTTGCCGCAACAAGGCCTTGATTCTCATACTGGGCCAGAAAAGCTGCATCCGGCACGAAGGCCTTGAAAACTGCGTAATCCTGTTTCGAGTTTATGTAATTCATGAAATTGCGTGTGATCTCTTCCCGCCGGTCGCAACTTCCCGTCATAACAAATGTGCTGCTGGAAAACGTACCTGATGAGGAGAAAAGGCCGACCTTGGGGTCTTCATTGGCGATAAACGACATCATTCCCGTCAGCAGCATACCCTCCATTCGATCCGCTCTGGTGCCAGGGTTTAAAGTTGTCGTAACGATGAAGGTGCAGTCTTTTACAGAATGTTTGGGATACCATTCAAAACTGAGGAACGCCCCCAAGGCGGTGTCGTTTCTTCGCGCGTCAGCAAACTCTGGAATGCTGAGGTAATACGGCGTGTCCGCTGTTTCAGCTTTTGCACCAGCGCCATTCAGCATAATGACCGCCAGTACGGCCAATATGGTTTTGCGAAATCCGTCTTGTGTCATCGTTTCGAACACTTTTGACTGATTTATTCTATTTTTCCACACGAGACTCTTTCACCCTGATTATGGATGTTAAATCGTTGCCTATTCCTACCCCCCGCAGGGACCATGTTCCATTTGATAGGTGACGAGCTTCATGACGTAATCCCGTTCGTCCTCTGGCAGTTTCGTCGAGATGGCGGGCTGGGTATCCTGACCTTCAATCGCCATTGCATAAGCATTGTAAAGGGACAAAATGGCTTCAGATAATCGTGGCTCAGGTCCCTCCTTTGCCATGATGGCTCCAAATCGCCGCCACAGCGCCGGGTCACATTCGGCCTCAACCGCGGCCTTTTTGGCTGCAATCATATTTTCTGTGTAAGAGAAATAGTTGGTTAATTCAGTGTCGCTGTAGTTGGCCAAAACGGATTGGTTCGGCACAAAGGCAGTGATCACAACAAGGGGCTGCAGGTCGTTGAGATAGGTCTGCAGTTCAGCGACGATCTCCGCCCGTCGTTCACAATTGCCGGCAAAGACGACGAGGCGTTCTTCAAAGGTCCCGTCCAGATAAGACAGCCCCAGTTCACGATCGCGATATTCCGAGAAGGAAAATATGCCATTGAAAATCATTTCATCCGTATTGTCGCCGTTGATGCCACTTTCTTTCGTTACGCCGGGTGCAAGCGCCAAATTCATCTGAAAAACGCATTGCCGGATCGTGAATTGGGGATACCACTCAAATTTCATGTATGAGTCTACATTATGAGCGTACCGCCAGTTGATGTGCAGTTCCGGAATATCGGCGAAGGGGTTTTCATCGCTTTGGCCATGAACAGGTCTTGGCCATAGCAGCGCGACTACAGCGAAAGTTAGTGATATGCACATGAACCAGCGATTGGTTCGTAAAGAGGCAATTGCAATCATGCGGCTTTCCTTCGACGCCACCCTTAAAGGTTGATCTTTTTCTGATTTCTAACTTTCTTATCATGAGAGTAAGCCTTATTGAAGAGTGTCTTTTACAGTTGTTCTATGATCATTGTGTGAGAGAGGAACCTAGTTTCATGATTAAAGCATTGTATTCCAACCGAAAACTTACCGGTTTAGGGATAACTCTCTGTGTCGTCTTCTCTGGTTTATGTCTTATATTGGGGGCGGGACTGACATATGGGTTGGCTCTCAGCATTGATGGAATCCTAATTGAATATTCGTACCCCCGGACAAGGGAGCTAATTGTTGAAACGCTCTGGGACTTAACACCTTATATTATTGTTCTTTTTGGACTCGGGTTCTCGCTGGCCTTTTCAGCAGTTTACTGGGGTCGGACCCGAAAGGGTTGAACTTGTAATTTCCCCTGATCAAACAGTTCTTTGATTACCTCTTCTGGCGCTTTCGTTCAGGTTTCCGAGTGCGTCGGGGCGAAAAGAGAATCATGAAAATATAAATATTAACTATTTTTTATTGTAGAATAAAATTAACAACACAAATTCTTGAGAAAAATGGCTCGGCCCCTTGCAATTTCTCCTATGCAGTCTGTATATGGGCCTATCGACAGCATGGGTGACTTCGTGGATGGGGATTGATATTCTTGTTCTTGGGCGGAGCGCTGGAACGGAGTGGGTAGAATGGAAATGAAGCCGCAGACAATTCCTGGATCGGTCAATCTGGTGACCGTGGTGGATGTCCATCATTGGACCGAGACGCTGTTTTCCTTTCGGGTGACGCGGCCAGACAGCTTTCGCTTCCGCTCCGGTGAATTTGTGATGATCGGCCTGATGGTCAATGGCAAGCCGCTGTTGCGCGCCTATTCGGTGGCCAGCCCGGCCTGGGACCATGAATTGGACTTCTATTCGATCAAGGTTCAGGACGGCCCCCTGACCAGCCGCTTACAGAAAATCCAGGTGGGTGACGAAATCCTGTTGGGCAAGAAGCCGACGGGTACGCTGGTGCTGGATGCGCTGTTGCCGGGCAAGACGCTGTATTTGCTGTCGACCGGGACCGGCATTGCACCCTTTGCAAGTGTGATACGGGACCCCGACACCTATGAGCGGTTTGAGCGTGTGATCCTGACCCATACCTGCCGAACCGTGGCCGAATTGGCCTATGGCGAAAAACTGGTGGCCGATACGATCAACGATCCACTGGTCGGGGAAATGGTGGATGGGCGCCTGATCCATTACACCAGCACAACCCGGGAAGATCATCCCCATACCGGTCGCATCACCGACCTGATTGAAAGCGGTAAATTGTTCACCGATCTGGGCCTGCCTGCTTTCAATCCTGACAATGACCGGGTGATGATCTGTGGCTCCATGGCGATGTTGAACGACACCAAGGCCGTGGTTGAAGCCGCCGGGCTGGAAGAAGGCTCCAACGCCAAACCAGGTCAGTTCGTGATCGAAAAGGCATTTGCCGGATAAATTAGTCTCGATGCGACCTTTGCGTCATCGGATGTCGTCTTAACCGCAAAATAAGTCGCGGGGGCGCGCTCGCTGTCGCCTCAATCCCCGTAGCACTATGTCTGTCCGTAACAGGGGGTCCGATGGGGGTTCCTGGAATACGAGACACCGCAATTCGCGCGACTTCACGCGCAATAGAACTTTTGAAAGGTGGGAATGAGCATGTCCGATATCGAAATCGCCCGGAAAGCCAAAATGAAACCGATCACAGAGATCGGCGCAAAACTGGGCATTCCTGCCGATCAACTGATGCAGTATGGCCCGAACAAGGCCAAGATGAGCTTTGACTATCTGGACTCCCTGAAAGGTAAGCCCGATGGCAAGCTGATCTTGGTAACCGCAATCTCTCCGACGCCGGCTGGGGAAGGTAAGACGACGACCACGGTTGGTCTGGGCGATGGCCTGAACCGCATTGGCAAGAAGGCGATGATCTGCCTGCGTGAACCCTCGCTGGGTCCATGCTTTGGGGTCAAGGGCGGTGCTGCTGGCGGCGGATATGCCCAGGTCGTGCCGATGGAAGACATCAACCTGCATTTCACCGGTGACTTCCACGCTATCACATCGGCCCATAACCTGTTGTCGGCCTTGATCGACAATCATATCTATTGGGGCAACTCCCTGGGCTTTGACGAGCGCCGTGTTGCCTGGCGTCGTGTGCTGGACATGAATGACCGCGCCCTGCGGGATATCGTCGTCTCCCTGGGCGGTGTCGCCAACGGGTTCCCGCGCCAGACCGGTTTTGACATCACGGTCGCGTCCGAAGTCATGGCAATTTTCTGCTTGGCCGATGGCCTGAAAGATCTGGAAGAGCGTTTGGGCCGCATCGTGGTGGGCTATACCCGTGACCGCGCGCCGATCCTGGCCCGTGATCTGAAGGCCGAAGGCCCTATGACGGTGCTGTTGAAAGACGCGCTGATGCCAAATCTGGTACAGACCCTGGAAAACAATGCGGCCTTCATTCATGGGGGCCCGTTCGCCAATATCGCCCATGGCTGTAACTCTGTTTCTGCC
Organism: Rhodospirillales bacterium; assembly: GCA_002696645.1. Lineage (GTDB taxonomy): Bacteria > Pseudomonadota > Alphaproteobacteria > UBA8366 > Aestuariispiraceae > Pacificispira. The sequence goes on from NZSA01000058.1 coordinate 25,488, forward strand.
ACCAAGTCCGCCCTGAAAGTCGCCGATTATGTGGTGACGGAAGCCGGGTTTGGCGCCGATCTGGGTGCTGAGAAATTCTTCGACATCAAATGCCGCAAGGCGGGCTTGAAGCCCGAAGCTGTTGTCATTGTTTGCACCATCCGCGCGATGAAAATGCATGGCGGTGTGGCGAAAGATGGGTTGGGCGACGAGAATGTCGCGGCTGTAAACAAGGGCTTGGTCAATCTGGGTCGCCATATCAGCAACATCAAAAAGTTTGGTGTGCCTGCCGTGGTCGCGATCAACAAATTCATCAAAGACACCCCGGCGGAAATCGCAGCGGTTCAGGAATTTGCCAAAGCCAACGGCGTTGAAGCCATCCTGTGCGAACATTGGGGCAAAGGCTCAGAAGGCACCGAAGACCTGGCCAAGCATGTGGTTGGCCTGATCGATGGTGGCACGGCTAATTTTGCGCCGCTGTATCCAGATGAAATGCCCCTGTTCGATAAGATCAACACGATCTGCAAGGAAATCTATGGCGCTGCAGAAGCCACTGCCGATAAGAAGGTCCTGGATCAGTTGAAACAGTGGGAAGAAGATGGCTATGGCAATCTGCCGGTTTGTATGGCCAAGACGCAGTACAGCTTCTCCACCGATGCGACCCTGCGCGGTGCGCCGTCCGGCCATATCGTGCCGGTTCGGGAAGTGCGTTTGTCAGCGGGTGCTGGCTTCATCGTCGCTATCTGTGGCGAAGTGATGACGATGCCGGGCCTGCCGCGCAAGCCGTCATCAGAAGTCATCAAGTTGAATGCTGAAGGCCAGATCGAAGGTCTGTTTTAAGATCTAAGCTTAAAGGCTTTTGAGTATAGCGGCGACCTGATCTTCTGTGGGATCGGTCGCCGCAATTTTTTGCCAGGTCATTTCGCCCCAGCCATTTTTAAACTGTTGTGCCACGACCTGTATCGTCGCATCGGACACATCGCCGGTCCGGCCCGCGACCCGGGCTGTAGCGGTGGCTTGATCCAGATCCAGCCAGATACCAATAAAGGGCACGCCCGTCTTTTGGGCAATGGCCTTAATGTGTTCGCGGCTGTCTGGATGGGTGAAGGTGGCATCGGCGATTGCGCTGTGTCCTTGGGACAGGGCAAGCGCACAAAGTCGTTCCATCTCCGCATATGTTGCGATGCTGGCGGGTTCACGATACGCCTCAGGCGGCAATCGTTCTGTTTCATCCTTCAAACCATACAAGCGCTTGCGGATCGCATCGCTGCGCGCGATCAGGGCACCAGGGGCTGCCCCAATATGGGGACTGAGCAACCGGGCGATGGTGGATTTCCCGCTGCCAGATGGTCCGCCAACAGCGATCAGAACGGGCGGTTTGGTGGACAAATAGCCCAATGCCCGGTTCAAGTAATCACGCGCCGTGGCACGACGTGTTGCCGCCTTCTCAGCAGGGTCAAAGGCAGCAGCGGCATAGCCAACCTTGGCGCGAACCTGCGCGCGCATAGACAGGAACAGGGGCAGCAGGCTCAGACCCGCAATATCTGCGGGCCGCCGCTCCAGATATCGGTTGAGCACGATGGCCGCCCCGTCTCGCCGATCATGCGCCCCCAGATCCATTAACAGGAAGGCAAGATCATACAGGACATCAATATGGGCATAGGCGTCATTGAATTCGATACAGTCAAACAAGGTCGGTACGCCCTGCCAGCGACAAATATTGGCCAAATGCAAATCGCCATGGCAATGACGCACAGATCCTTCCGCTGCACGCTGGTCCAGCAGGGGTGACACACGCTTTATTATCTCTGTGACCGTCATTCTAAGCTGTCGGACAGTGTCCTGATCACAGGTCGGCTCTTCCGCCAACATGGTCAGATTGCCAGAGAGTGTCTTGCCCAGTGGTATGGAGCCCCCAGCCTTTTTCAGGGCAGGTTCGGCATCGTGAAAATCTGCAATTGTCTCCGCCACTAGGCGCAATTCCGGATCGCTGGGCGGGACGTCGGCAAAGGTATTTTCAAATCGGGCCATTTCTATGACCGTGTCCAGGGTACCTGCCGGGTTCGTATCCAGATCAGACAAGGCCAATCCATCCGGACCATCAATGATGGCGCGGGTGCCGTGATAAAGCTCTGGGGCCGTGCGCCGGTTCAACCGAACTTCATTGCGACAAGCCGCTCGTCTCTTTTCTATTGTGGAAAAATCCATGAAAAAATATTCGACATCGCGCTTCAGCTTATAGGCGCGGTCGGACAGCAGAAATACAATGGCCCCATGGGTTTCTATCCGCTGGGGTGTTTCACCGCCATGGGTCGCCGGATCAGACAGGAAGGCGATAATATGGTCCTGTGTTTTTTCCGATCCGGTCATTACTCAACCCTCTTTGTTGCTGACACCGGCCTCTTCAAAACTGGCCATGCCGCTGTGGCAGGCAACGGCGGATTTCACGATGGCCAGCGCAAGGGCTGCTCCGGATCCTTCACCCAGTCGCATGCCGAAATCCAGCACGGGACGCTTTCCCAAAACCTTGCAAAGGTTTGCATGGGCGGGTTCAGCAGATAGATGCCCGACGATACAATGATCCAGGGCGTGATGATCCATTTGGAATAAGACGGCCGCTGCGACAGTGCAGGCATAGCCATCCAGGATGACCGGGACACGACCAATGCGGGCGGCGATGATCGCGCCGGTAATAGCGGCCAGTTCAAATCCCCCCATGCGGCGCATCGCATCGAACGGGTCCGTGGTCTGGGGCAGATGCAGGGTGACGGCCTGATCCACGGCGGCGATTTTGCGCGCCATGGCATCGCCGGTCACGCCGGTTCCGGGCCCGGTCCAGTCGGTTGCGGTGCCCCCAAACAGCGCATGCGCGACGGCGGCCGCTGCGGTCGAATTGCCAATACCCATTTCCCCCAGACACAGGCAGTCAATGCCTTCATCCACCGCCATCATGCCATAGGCCATGGCCGTGGCGCATTCTTCCTCTGTCATCGCGGGCCCCTGGGTGAAATCCTGGGTTGGGTTCTCCAGCGCCATTTCATAGACGCGCAATTCCGCATCATGGACGGCGCATAGCTGATTGACTGCCGCACCACCGCCTTGAAAATTTGCCACCATCTGGGCTGTGACATCGGCCGGATAGGCAGACACGCCCTTTGCTGTGACCCCATGGTTGCCGGCAAAAACAGCCACGCGGGGGCGGTCGATCCGGGGTGGGGTGCGGGCCTGCCAGACGGCGACCCATTCTGCCAGTGTCTCCAGACGGCCTAAAGATCCAGGAGGCTTGGTCAGGGTTGCTTCTCTGGCGCGGGCGGCGTCCCTGGCGGCGAAATCCGGACCGGGAAATGCAGCGATCAGCGACCTGATTTCATTAAGGTCTGCCCTTGGTTCTGTCTGGGGTTCCGCCTGTTGCTGTGGGTCATCGGTCATAGAAATCTCCTTGGCTGGCATCAGTCCGAGCTTGCGCGTATTCGCCCTTGGCATTAAGCCTTCGCACCATGACCGGCAAGACGGAAAATGGAAAGCCTGAGGGGCTGGGGGATCAGGTGCGGTTGCGCCTGGACCAGCTATGCGTCGCGATTGGATTTATGACGCGCCTGCCCGTGCCGTATCGGACAGTCCCGGTGGCGCGGACTGTCTGGGCCTTTCCCTTTGCCGGCGCGTTGGTTGGTGCTCTATCCGGGGCAGTGCTGTGGGGAATGTTGGCGGTTGGATTATCGCCTTTGGTTGCGGCTTTTGCGGCCCTGGCAGCCAGTGCGCTTGTGACCGGTGCATTACATGAAGACGGCCTGGCTGATTGCACCGATGGGTTTTGGGGTGGGCACACGCCAGAACGGCGCCTGGAAATCATGCGCGACAGCCGCAGCGGTGCCTATGGCGTGCTGGCCCTTATTCTGGCAACAGGCATCAAGGCGATGCTGATTGCTGATCTTGTTGTTGGTTGGGGTCCTTATGCCGTCTGGTCTATGTTGGTTGCGGTTCACGCAATGGCGCGGTCGGCCCTGCCTTTGGCAATGATGCAATTTCCCATGGCGGCAAAGACCGGGCTGGCTGCACAGGTTGGCGCGCCGAATGGATCCACAGTCATTGCAGGCTTAATTCTGGCGACGTTTCTAGCCTGTTTTGTTCTGATCTTCATCCCGCTATGGATCCTGCCGGTTCTGATGGCGATATTATGTGGTGTCGCGATGTTGATGGGGGGATTGGCACGGTCAAAGCTGGGGGGCGTGAATGGGGACAGTTTGGGGGCGACAGAACAGATCAGCGAGATTACGTGCCTTATCGTACTGGCAATTATTTTAGGGACCTAAGGGGCAATAGGTATGGCGACGACAGTAACGCGATGGTGGTGGATCAGACACGCCCCGGTGACAGCCAATCAGGGACGGATATATGGCGGTGCGGACCTGCCCTGTGAAACCGATGATCCGGATCTGTATGCCGGGATTGCGGCGCTGTTGCCCAAGGATGCGGTGCTGGTAACCAGCAACCTGATGCGCACGCACCAGACTGCGGATGCGATCAAGGCAGCGGGATTAACGTTTCCAGAACGATTGGAATATCCGGATCTGGCAGAGCAGAGTTTTGGCGACTGGCAGGGACAGCATTACGCCGATGTGGAAAAGGTCGACCCCCGTGTCGTGCATGATTTCTGGCTATGCCCCGCCCATTGCCGCCCGCCTGGTGGGGAAAGCTTCGTTGACCTGATCGCCCGGGTGGCGTGTGCGATTGAGGCAATTTCTGACGAAAATCCAGGCCGTGATGTTGTGGCTGTTGCACATGGCGGAACGATCCGTGCGGCCCTGGCCATTGCCTTGGGCCTGGATCCAGAACGCGCCCTGTCTTTCACCATTGATAATTGTTCCCTGACGCGCATTGACCGTATCGAAACCGGACCCGAAGACCCACAGCCGGGCAAGGGACAGTTAAGCTGGCGGACCGTCCTGGTGAATCGGCTGCCGGGAGAGCGCCCGCCGGGTGGAAAGCCACTGCGATGACACAGTCTGATCCTCCAAAAATCAGTTTTTTTCTGGGCGGTGCCCGGTCCGGCAAGACGCGCCGCGCGCTTTCTTTAGCGGAATCCAGCGGCAAAGCACCGGTCTATATCGCGACAGGTCAGGCCTTTGATGCCGAAATGCAGGATCGCATCGATCGGCACAAGGCAGAGCGCGGCCCCCATTGGCGCACGGTAGAAGCCCCCATCGACCTTGCCGCAGCGATCACCTCCAGTTCCAGCACAAAGACCATTCTGTTGATCGATTGTCTGACCCTGTGGCTCAGCAATCTGACATTTGCACAGCGGGACACAAGCGCGGAAACGCAAATTCTGATTCAGGCCTTGCAGGACGCAGCCGGACCTGTGCTTGTCGTCTCTAATGAAGTGGGACTGGGCATCGTGCCAGAAAATGCGCTGGCCCGTCGGTTCCGGGATGATCAGGGCCGACTGAATCAATCCATCGCTGCGGTCGCGGATCGTGTGGAATTTATCGCAGCTGGCCTTCCTCTGACGTTAAAAGGATAGAACTTTCTCATGGCAACACGCATCCCCGCTACGGTTATCACTGGCTTTCTGGGTGCAGGCAAAACCAGCCTGATCCGCCATATGATTGAAAACAATCGCGGTAAGCGCCTAGCATTCCTGATAAACGAATTTGGCGATTTGGGCATTGATCGCGAATTGCTGCTGGGCTGTGGCATAGAAGGCTGTGACGAGGATGATGTGGTGGAACTGTCCAATGGCTGCATCTGCTGTACCGTGGCCGATGACTTCCTGCCCGCGATTGAGGCGATCCTGGCGCGGCCTAATCCGCCCGATCACATTCTTATTGAAACGTCAGGCCTGGCCCTGCCAAAACCCCTGGTAAAGGCTTTCTCCTGGCCTGAGGTGAAGGCACGGATCACGGTCGATGGCGTTATCACCGTAGTCGACAGTAAGGCGTTTTCTGAAGGTCGTTTTGCCGATGATGAGGCTGCGGTTCAGGCCCAGCGGGAGGCGGATGAATCGCTTGATCACGATAATCCGTTGGAGGAAGTGTTCGAAGATCAATTGCTGTGTGCCGATATGGTTATTCTGAACAAGCTGGATTTGCTTGAGGATGGGGTCGCTGATCGCATTCAGGTCGAACTGGCGGCTCATATGCGCCCTGGTGTGCGGTTTGTTCATGCCAGAGAGGCCGCAGTCGATCCTGTCGTGATGCTGGGTCTGGATGCAAAGGCTGAGGATGATCTGGCCAATCGTCCCAGCCATCATGATGATCATGGCGATGGCGAAGATGATCACGACCATGATGATTTTGACAGCTTCACCCTGCGCCTTAGCAGCGTTGCGGATGCCGACGCATTGGAAGCGCGCATCCTGAAAGCGGTCGGCGATCATGATATCTTGCGCGTGAAAGGCTTCCTGGATCGCCCCGGCGTCGCCCGCCGCGAGGTGGTTCAGGCCGTCGGGCCGCGCCTGCGCCGGTATTTTGATCGCGCCTGGCGGCCCGATGAAACCCGTCAGTCAGAATTGGTGATCATTGGCCTGAAAGGCCTGGACCAGGACGCAATTTCACGAGCGATCCTGGGTTAGGGCGCTGGACATTGGGGCATTCTGGCGTCTATCACGCGATGATCTTATCGGTCATTTGCGCCAGATTTGCCCCGATATCTTTCAACTGCTTTTCGCGGTCGGGATCGTTGATCGAATCGTCGTCATTGAACAGTTTCGTCGCGCCCGATACGGCCAACTGCTTGGGCAGGACATGGACCCCAATATTGCCCAGAATGGCGCGCACATGAACCAGCCCACGCAATCCCCCTAAAGCGCCGCCCGATGCGGAAATCAGGGAGGCTGTCTTGTCATTGAAGAAACGCAATCCTGATCCGTCCTGATCGGGGCGTGACACCCAATCAATGGTGTTTTTCAGCAAGGGGGTGATGGAACTGTTATATTCCGGACAGGCTAGCAGCAGACCATGATTGTCCGCAAACAGGGCGCGAAGCTCCTTTGCCTTGGCCGGAATACCTTCTGCCGCTTCCAGGTCTTCGTCCATGATCGGCAGTGGATATTCGCGTAAATCTATCACCGTGACCTCCGCCCCGGCCTCCTGGGCCCCTTGTACGGCAACGGCAAGGATCTTCTTGTTCAGGGATTCCTTTTTGGCACTGCCGGCAAAGGCTAGGATTTTTGGCTTGGTCATTGGGATGCTCCTTATGGTGAAAAACAGCCTTGAATCCTTACATAGGATGCTGCAGTGCGGTGACAACTGGTGTGGTGCGCGATTATTTGGGATCACCAGGATCCCTTTATCGGCCTGTCGGCTAGGAGAGGGCGCGCAGGCGATGTGGTTCATCGTCAAGCACCCTCAACGCTGTCCGACAGGCCGATAAAGGGACCAAAGGCGTTGTTTGCGGCGCTCCGGGCCGCCTCGCCTTCCTCTCGCGATGCCCCGCATCGCTTCGCGAAACGCTCCTAACCGGAGCGCCGCAAACAACGTCCTGGTTGACCCCAAATAACCGCGCACCACACTAAACCTTGCTGGACGGATGGCCTGCGCTCGGCTACAAGCCGCGCAAAGTATATACCTGAAAGAGGATTTCAATGCGACTCGGCATTCTAGAAGCCGGGCGGCCGCCTGCGCCGCTTGATGAAAAACATGGGACCTATCCGGGCATGTTTCAGGATTTGCTGCGTTCGCATCTGCCGGACGGCTCAGAAGTCATTGGCTATCCGGTCATAGAAGACGGCTTTCCCCGAACTGTGACCGAATGTGATGCCTGGCTGATCACCGGCAGCGCCTATGGCGTTTATGATGATGTCCCCTTTATTGGGCGGCTGATTGATTTCATTCAGGATGCCCATAAGGCCGGTGTGCCGATGGTTGGCATTTGCTTTGGCCACCAGATCATTGCCCAGGCCCTTGGTGGTCAGGCGGGTAAGTCAGAGAAAGGCTGGGGCGTTGGGGCGCACAGCTATACCATCCGGCAGGCACCGTCCTGGATGGGGAACGCCTCTGTGAATGATAACTTTGACACCTATGTCTCGCATCAGGATCAGGTGACGGCAGTGCCACCTGGCGCGACAGTTCTGGCCAGCAGTGATTTCTGCAACAACGCCATGCTGGCGATTGGCGACAAGATTTTGACCCTGCAAAGCCATCCGGAAATGCCCAGTGCCTATGTTGGGGACCTTTATGATGTGCGCCGGGCGCGGATCGGTGAGGAAAAAGTCGATGCGGCATTAACCACTGTTGCAAAGACCTCCCTCGCACCCGATGCCGACCGCGTTGCCACCTGGATCGGTGCCTTTTTGACCCAAGCCCTTGAAAGTTGAGATTTGAAAATGGACCTGCGGAATATCGCGATTATCGCCCACGTTGACCATGGGAAAACCACCCTGGTGGACAAGTTGTTGACCCAATCCGGGGCGGTACAGACGCACAGTGCGCTGACAGATCGCGCCATGGATTCCAATGAATTGGAAAAGGAACGCGGGATCACGATCCTGGCGAAATGTACCTCTGTCGAATGGCAGGGCACGCGCATCAATATCGTCGACACCCCTGGCCACGCCGATTTCGGGGGCGAGGTGGAGCGCATCCTGTCTATGGTTGACGGGGTGGTTCTATTGGTTGATGCCGCCGAAGGGCCGATGCCGCAAACCAAGTTTGTGCTGATCAAGGCGTTGGACCTGGGCCTGAAACCGATCGTGCTGATCAACAAGGTCGACAAGCCTGACGCCCGCCCGGACTGGGTGATCGATCAGGTGTTCGACTTGTTCATTGCCCTGGATGCCTCTGACGAGCAATTGGATTTCCCGGTTCTCTACGCCTCTGCCAAGCAGGGTTGGGCGGCTGAGACACTGGAAGAAGACCGAACAGATATGACGCCGCTGTTCAACCGTGTGCTGGCCCATGTTGCGCCACCGGTCGCAGACCCGGATGGTCCCTTCAAAATGCTGGTGACGACGCTGGAAAGCGATCCCTATTTGGGGCGTATTCTGACCGGGCGTATTCTGTCTGGGACCATTACCGTAAACCGCACGGTTAAAGGGCTGGGCAGAAACGGCAAGCCAGTGGAACAGGCGCGTCTGACCAAGTTGCTGGCTTTCCGGGGCCTGAAGCGCGAACCGGTCGATAGCGCCATGGCGGGCGATATTGTCGCCGTCGCCGGTTTGGGTAAGACCACGGTCGCCGATACGATCTGCGATCCGGCTGTGGAGGAACCGATTCCCGCCCGCCCGATTTCACCGCCAACCATGGCGATGACTGTATCGGTGAATGACAGCCCCTTGGCAGGTCGCGAAGGGGGCAAGCTGACTGGTCGCATGATCGGGGATCGTCTGATCCGTGAGGCTGAAGGCAATGTCGCGATCAAACTGACGGAAAGCGCAGAGAAGGATGCCTTCGAAGTTGCCGGTCGCGGTGAATTGCAGTTAGGCGTGCTGCTGGAGCAGTTGCGCCGCGAAGGCTTTGAAATGACCGTCGGGCCGCCCCGCGTGCTGTATCGTGAAGACGAAAACGGCAAGCGCCTGGAGCCGATGGAAGAAGCCCAGATCGACGTGGATGAAGAGTTTTCCGGCGTCGTGGTTGAAAAGATGGGTCTGCGCAAAGGTGAAATGACCGAAATGCGCCCATCCGGTGGCGGCAAGACGCGGATCGTCTTTGACATCCCGTCTCGCGGTTTGATCGGCTATCAGGGCGAGTTTCTGGCAGATACGCGCGGCACCGGCATTCTGTCGCGCTTGTTTAAGGGCTTTGCGCCCCATAAGGGTCCGATCCCAGGTCGTCGCGAAGGGGTGCTGATTTCTGCGGAACAAGGCTCTGCAGCACCCTATGCCCTGACCAATCTGGAAGGCCGTGGTGCCTTGTTCGTTGATCCAGGTGATCCTGTCTATGTCGGCATGTTGATCGGGGAGCATAACAAGGGCAATGACCTTGAAGTGAACCCGATCAAGGCAAAGC
>NZSA01000059.1 GCA_002696645.1 Rhodospirillales bacterium
GCGCGATCCAGCTTGCCCGGCGCAAGCCCCACCGCATAGGTGATATCCTTAAATCCATGATCGGCGAAATATTCAGCCTCCCGCAGAGTAGACACCGTGATGCCAAATTTGTGATCCTGCGTTGCCAGCACGCCCACTTTCGCGGATTTGGCGGTTTTCAGATGCGGTCGCAATTGCACGCCCAATCGGGTGACCGATTGAGTCATGCGCGCGATATTGTCCGCCAGCTTCGCCTGATCCAACAGAAGGCAGGGTGTTTCCAGTGCCGCGATTGAAGTCACGGTCACACTACTATTTCTTCACAACAAGCCACAGCGCATGGATCGAGCCTGGCAGAAAAAAGAAGCATGTCAGAATAAGGTTAAGCCAGAATTGCAGGCCCAGACCCACCGTCAGGAATGCCGCAACGGGAGGCAGAAACAGGGCGATGATAATGCGAACTATGTCCATGATGCTGTCTTCCTTGGTTTCGATTCGACCAGACGGTACTGTCTTTCANTTCAAATTACCAGTGTCGTTGGCAGAATGACCCTTGCGGGATCAGCCTTAGGCCAGGACGATTTCAACCTGACCCAATGCCCCAAAGTCGCCAATAATCGGGACCCCCCGTTTGCCTTCAAAGACGGGGGCCAAAGAGCCGGTGATAATATAGTTCCCGGCATTCAACCGTTTGCCCTTCTGGCGCAATTCTTCCGCCAGCCAATGCAGTGCCTTCAGCGGGCCGCCCATGGATTCAGCGCCTGTCCCCGTGCCCATAACCTTACCATCCATCGCGACCGATACGGCAAGCTCTGGCAGGTTCAATGCGCGCCAATCTGTGCGGCCTTCGCCATAGATAAAGGCATGGTTTGCCGCGCCATCGGCGATCAACCATTTCGCATCCACCGGCTTGCCCGTATCGCGAAAGCGACGGTCCACGATTTCAATGGCGGGATGGACGGATCCTATGGCATCCGCGACATCCTGTTCACTGAACGCTTCGTCGCGCAGTTCCAGATCGCGCTTCAATCGGAAGGCGATTTCCACCTCGACAACCATCAAGGCGCCATTCGGGGTCGGTATCCGGGTTGGTGCGGCATAGGTCCAACGATCGAATAGAGGACCATACAAGGGTTGATCCGTATTCAGCCGGGCACGGGCTTCGGGACTGTTAGCCCCGATTTTCCATCCGACCACAGGCACGCTGATCGTCTCGATCATCTCATCCTGGATTTCATAGGCCTGTGCCAGGCTTTTCGGGGTCGGGCCAGGGTCAGCCGCAAGCTTTGTCCCGTCCAGCCGCGCAGAGGCCAGAGCCCTGCCAATAGAGCTGTTCATGGATTACTCTTTCTCACTTAAAGTTTGTTGGGCCAACATGTCCTGATCGACCGGCTGTGCCTTGCCTCGGTTCCAGACGCCCGTTGAGTCACGTGACCACTCGACACGCTCCCATATACCGGTTTTAGCCTGATGCCACCAATAAATTGGTGCCCCCAGTGCACCCACCCATGCAAAAAACAGCAAAACGGGTTCAGACCCGGTGGAAAGCGCATGAACGCGCTCTATCGGCGTGATCGAATAGTCACCGCCATTGAGTGAAAAAGGCGCACCATTCACGCCATGACGCAGCGTCAGGGTGCCGGAGAGGCAAAAATAAAGCTCTGCGGCACCATGACTGTGCAGCGGATAATCGATATTGGGGGCTAGAGTGAACAAGCCCGCGCGCATGCCAGGCATGCCAAGAATGCCCAATTCACCAAATATATGCGCCGCATGCATTCCGCCGGATAAGGCGGGATCAACATCAGGATGCCCGGATACAACATCACGCCAGTGACACAGGGGCGCGGTATCCTGAACGGCCTGACGCAATGCGTCCGATCCCGAAAAATTATCCAGACTGGGCTGAAAAGCTGGCGGGGCGGGCGCAGGGTTCGTCGCTGGTTGTGCAACAAATCCGTCCCGCGCGCCGCGAATCAGCGGGGCCAGGAACGGAAGGAGCGTTATATCCTCCCGCGCCCGGACCCGTAATTCTTCTATCACAACATCCGCGAAGTGTAGCGCAGCAGTGTCCGGCGTACCGGCAGATTGACCCATCAGCGAATTCTACCTCAGCTCAATTGGCCGCAGGCGGCCTGAATGCGTCGGCAGGCTTCCTCCAGGGCTTCCGTGGATGTGGCATAGGAAATGCGGAAATAAGGGGACAGGCCAAACGCCGCGCCCTGCACCGTTGCCACGCCCTTGTCTTCCAACAGATAGGTGACGAAGTCCTGGTCGGTTTCCAGCACTTTGCCCGATGGCGTTTTGCGCCCGATCACACCCTCGCAGGATGGATAGACATAAAATGCGCCTTCCGGTGTGGCACAGGTGATTCCCGATGCCTGATTCAGCATGCCCACGACCAGATCACGGCGATCCTTGAATATGGCATTGTGCTTTTCGATAAAGCCATGGTCCCCATCCAATGCGGCAACACCGGCCCATTGCACGAATGTCGTAGGCGAGGTGGTGGATTGGGAATTCAGCATATTCATAGCCTTGATCAGGTCCGCATTGCCCGCTGCATAGCCCAGGCGCCACCCGGTCATGCAATAGGCCTTGGACAGGCCGTTCAGCGTCAAGGTGCGTTCTTTCAGCTTTGGTTCGACCTGCGCGATGGTGGAGAATTCAAAACCGTCATAGACGATGAATTCATACATATCGTCGGTCATGACATGGACATGCTGGCAGGCAGGCTCCATCAGGACATCTGCCAGGGCTTTCAATTCCGCGCGTGTATAGGCTGAACCTGTCGGGTTAGACGGGCTGTTTAACATCAACCATTTGGTCTTCGGGTTGATCGCCTTGCGCAATTGGTCCGGTTGCAGCTTGAAATTCGCCTCTGCTGGGCAATCGATCAGAACCGGCTCCCCTTCCATCAGGGCCACGATATCGGTGTAGCTGACCCAGAATGGGGCCGGGACCAGGACCTCATCACCGGCATTCACGGTCGCCATGAACGCGTTGAAAATTGTCTGCTTACCGCCGGTTCCGACCGTGATCTGCGAGATATCGTAATCCAGACCGTTATCGCGCTTCAACTTGCGGGCAATCGCCTCACGCAATTGTGGGATGCCTGGGGGCGGGCCGTATTTGGTCTTACCCGAAGCGATGGCGTCATAGGCGGCTTTTTTGATGTGTTCCGGGGTGTCGAAATCAGGTTCCCCCGCGCCAAGGCCGATAACATCGACGCCCTGCGCTTTCAATTCGTTCGCCATTGCGGTCACAGCAACGGTCGGGGAGGGCTTAATTCGCTTCAATCGATCGGCAAGAAAGGCCATGGTCCTGCTAGCTCCTAAGCATTGAAATCATGTTGTGCGCGAATGGGCGAAACCTACGCCGAACGACCGGATGCTGCAACGCCGTTCCGGCCAAAATTCATGCGAATAGACCCGAACTGTTGCGTAAACGTACAGGCAGGCCACAGTTCCGCCGCAAAACAACCTTTAGCTTGCCGCGATACCAGCCCCAGCCTGCCGTGATTGCCCTGCAGGATACGCTCCAGATTAACTCAATCGAGGAGACTGGGACTATGAAGGTGCAGCTCTTTTCCCATCGTACAAGCCAATCCTATCGTCAGGCCAGACGGGATCGGTATCTGATCGGCGCAATCGCCCTGATCACGTTTCTGACGGTGCTGATATCGTCGGTTCTGGCGATGACCAGCGCAGCCAGCGCGGCGGAGGTGCAGAATGACGGTTTGTATCTGCGGCCAATGGGCCAGTCCGAGGCCCCCTTTGCCTCAGCCCCCAGACTGGCGCAATCGGTGCAGTTGGATATTGCCGCCATCGTTGCGCGGGGAACAGTCATTCAATTGTTCCGAAATGACAGCACGGATTGGGTCGAAGGCCGCTATCGCTTTCCTTTGCCCGATAAGGCTGCGGTTGATCGCCTGACCATTCGCGTCAACGATCGCGTCGTTGAAGGGGAGATTCGAGAGCGCAGCTCCGCCAAAAAGGAGTATGACGCAGCAAAGGCGGCGGGTCAGACCGCGGCCCTGCTGGATGAGAACCGCCCCAATCAATTCATGCTTTCTCTGGCAAATATCGGTCCGGGGGAAATGATCTCCGTCACTTTGGAGTTTCAGTCGACGGTCGACCGGGATGGCGATTTGTTTGAGTTTCGCATGCCGCTGGTGACTGCTCCCCGGTATATACCGGATATGAAACTGTCGGCCCTGGAAATCCCGCAGGTTAAAGCGGAGATTGACCGTCAGATGGCGGATGCCGCACGCCTTGGTTTCCCGATTGATGAACAGCGCCAGTCAAACCCAACAGGATTGCAGGTTACGTTGGACGCCGGGGCCGAGCTGGCGACGTTGGAAAGTCCAAGCCATGATCTGGTTGTGACCCGCGAGGGGGAAAAGTACAAAATCGGCCTGCGATTGGAAGCAGAACCTGCGGATCGTGACATCGTTTTGCGCTGGCGCACCCAGAGCAATGATATGCCGGGTGCGATGTTGTTCCATGAACGGATCGGCGCGGTGGATTACCTGCTGGCCATGATTCAGCCGCCCCGATCAGATCAGGCCAAGCAATTGGAGCGTCCCCGCGACGTCACATTCGTGATCGATACGTCGGGTTCCATGGAAGGGGAGTCGATGAAGGCAGCCAGCGCCGCGCTTATCCAGGCATTGGCGGCGCTGGGCCCCAAGGACCGGTTTGATGTCATAGAGTTTGATTCCAGCTTTCAGCGCCTGTTTGGTCAAACAGAACCGGCGACACCGGCGCGCATCCAAAAGGCGATTGGCTTTGTCGCGGGCCTGAAAGCCGATGGGGGGACGGAAATGATGCCCCCGCTTCGATCTGCGCTGGCGTCTGGACATGCCGTTGAAGGCAGCACCGATCAAACTGCTTTGCGCCAGATCGTGTTTCTGACCGATGGCCTGGTCGGCAATGAAGATGAATTGTTTCAGATGATCGAAGCCAATCTGGGCAATGCCCGCTTGTTTACGGTTTCCCTCGGCTCCGCGCCGAATGGTTGGTTCATGCGCAAATCCGCTCAATTGGGCGCGGGTGAAACCCTAAACATAGCCAATGTGTCTGAGGCAGCCCCGAAAATGGCGGAATTCTATAAACGAATCGAAACACCGGTTGCGATTGATTTGGACGTGACGGCAGATCCTGCTACCCGGATGGAGGTTTATCCAGACAGGTTGCCTGATCTGTATGGCGCCCGCGCGCTGATTGTGCCAATTGCGATGGAAAACTGGGGTGGGGACCTGACATTTACCGGCAAAATGGCACAGGACGATATGGCGGTTCACCTGACCCGCGCAGATCTGCGCCCTGCCAAAGGCATCGCGAAATTATGGGCCAGAACCAAGGTTGAATCGATTGAGGATGATATTCGCCGGGGCGCGATTGGTCCGGAGGAAGGGCGTCTTGCTGTTTTGGATATTGCCCTTCCGCATCGATTGGCAACTGCCTATACCAGCTTTGTCGCGGTGGATCGTCCGGTTCGCCGTCCTGAATCGGAAGACCTGCGGCAACGTGATATGCCCAATAATCTGCCCGCCGGCATGGTGATGGCGTCCCTTGCCGGGCCTGCAGGGGCAACCGGATGGCAGGGGATGATTCTGATCGGCGTGGGGCTGATTGCAGGCTCGATTGTGCTGTTGTTGATCAGCCGCAGGCGTGGCTTTGGGGCGCGGAAATGAGGGTTGTTGCGGCGCAGGACGACGGCAAGCACGCCAAAAACTCCCAATCCCCCCGATGCAATCGGCCTTTGTTGGTGCTGGCCATTATCCTGGCCGGGTTTGGGGTCTGGCAGGTGGGGCAGTCTGCAGTGATCCTGGTAAAGGCGTGGCTGGCCCCGATCCTGATCCAGCGGGCCTGGGCGGCGGTGCAGGACGGACAGACAGGCGATGCGGTAAAGCCCTGGCCCTGGGCCGATACTCAGCCGATTGCGAAACTGCATTTCCCAAGTCTGGGGCGGGACAGGATCGCCCTGGCCGGGGCATCGCCCCGGGCGATGGCCTTCGGTCCAACCCTGACACCAGGAGCCGACGTTCCGGCCTTTTTCGGGCATCGCGATACCCATTTCCTGATGCTGCAGGATCTGCAATCGGGCGACCCGGTTTTATGGGAAAAGGCGGATCAGTCTGTGGCGCAATATCGCGTGATTGATGCGTCCGTGCAGCATAAGGACCATTTGCAGGTGCCATTGGGAAGTCCGGGTCAGTATATCGCCCTTGTCACCTGCTGGCCCTTCGATGCGGTTCAGGCGGGTGGGCCCCTACGATATGTGATACTCGCACAGCGAGAGAAATGACAAGCCCCGCGAAACCGATTACGATTTGTTAATAAATCGCTGTCATTTTTATGACATCAGCCGCCGGTGATGCAAAGGGAGCACAAAAATGGGCAGAATGTCACCGCATTGCACATTAAGTTTACGAATGGTGGAAGGGGCCTTGTTGAAAGGCGACTGGGCCCGTGCCCGTAAACTTGTTGTTGCTTGGGAATGTCCTGAAGGCGGCGGGTGTGGCCATGGGGAAAGTTGCACCGCCCATCGTGGTTATTTGCACCATGTGGCCTTGACCGTGAAAATTATGGGTCTGGAGGCTGCGCGCAAACATCTGGTGCATGCCATGCCCGTTCCCATTGCCCAGCCCGCGCGGATTTTACCGCTTCAGATGGCGAATTCGTCTTCGCTGTAGCCTTGATAAAATAACAGGGCCGTCATGTCTGTATGTTCAATGCGCACGCGGGTCTGTTCCCGAACGATGGGCTTTGGGAAAAAGCCGATGCCCAGCCCGGCCGCGGTCAACATATCCAGATCATTTGCACCATCGCCAACCGCCGCTGCGCCGCTGCGGGGCACGGCTTGGCGGATGCACATTTCATCCAGGATTTCCAACTTCGTTGCCCGCCCAACAATTTTGCCAGTCAGATTGCCGGTGAAACAGCCATCATCGCCAATTTCCAAAGTATTGGCGGCATGTTCCTGAAAGCCCAGCTGGGCATGCACCACTTCGGTCGTAAAGGTGAAGCCGCCCGATACCAGGGCACACAGCGCGCCATTTGCCACCATTGTCTTGACGGCACGTTCCGCCCCGTTCGTGTGCAGAATTTGATCCATCACAACAGCCATCGACTCGGTCGCCTGATAGCCTTTCAACAGGGCGACGCGGGCGCGCAGGCTTTCGACAAAATCAAGCTCCCCCGCCATCGATCTTGCCGTGATCGCCATAACCGCATCACCAAATCCCAGCGCGGTCGCCAATGTATCCAGGGTTTCATTTTGGATCATTGTTGAGTCCATATCTGAGACAAGGACTTGTTTGCGGCGGCCTTCCGGGGCTTGGACCGCACGATCTATACCGTCCAGACCTGGGGCATCTTCCAACGCGGCGATCAATGCTAGTTGCGTGGCATCATCCGCAATAAACTCCGCTGCCCAACCCCGTGCCAGGGTTTTGGTGTCCGCGGAAGGCACAGCCCCTGCGCGCCGTGCAGCAGTGCGCGCGGCGGTCAAATGATCTTCACTGAGAGCGGTGCGATTGCGGTTTGCAACCAATGTGATGACGTTTTGCATAGGGGAGTCGCGATACCCGAGGTGGCCCATTCCCGCAAGCGACAAATTCATGACGCTGGCGGATTTCTGATCTATACGCTTCGGTCTCGCCCCGTCGGTGGGAAGCGTCTAAACTGCGCCGCGTTGCAGCGTGAAGGATGTTTGTGTGCCCCTGAAATCTGACAGTATCAGCCCCTGCATAGTGCTCTATGGTCCGACGGCTTCCGGGAAGTCGGCGCTGGCGCTGGCGCTGGCGCGCGCATTTGGCGGTGTCGTCATCAATGCTGATTCGATGCAGATTTATCGCGATTTGCGGATTTTGAGTGCCAGACCCTCAGAAGAGGAGGAGGCCCTGGTGCCTCATCGCCTGTATGGTGTTCTGGATGGGGATGATGTCTGTTCGGCTGCCCGGTGGCGGGATATGGCGAAGCGGGAAATTCAGGCGGCGCAGGCGGCAGGTCAGATCCCCATTCTGTGCGGTGGAACCGGGTTTTACATCAAGGCTCTGATCCAGGGCCTGTCACCTATGCCACAGGTGCCGCCGGAAATTCGGGCGAAAATACGGGCTGAAGTTGCCGCTGCACCTGGCGTTTCAGCCTGGGATCGGTTGCAGGCGCTTGATCCTGTGGCGGCCGCCCGCATTGAACCGATGGATATGCAGCGCATCAGTCGGGCATTGGAGATTTACGCCGCAACCGGTCGCATCCTGACCGAATGGCAGAATGATCCGCTGGATGGTCCGCCGCCTGGGCTGACATTTCTGACCTGTGTTATGGTGCCGCCTCGGGCAGAATTGGTCGCGCGGTGCGATGCCCGGCTGGATGCGATGGTGGAACAGGGGGCGATGGGGGAAGTTTTAGCCCTGATGGCCCGCAACCTGCCGGATGATCGCCCGATCATGCGGGCCGTGGGCGTCCCGGAACTGACTGCGCATCTGATGGGGAAAATCACTCTGCCGGAAGCCTTAGCGCAGGCAAAGACGGCAACGCGACGCTATGCCAAAAGACAGGCCACCTGGGCTAAAAATCAGATTGTTCCAAATTTTCTCATAAAAGAGAAATATTCGGAAAGTTTAGAGGGCAAATTTTTTGCATTTATTGAAGAAAACGGGTTGATTCGGGTTTAAGCCGCCCGTATTGTGCGCCGCACGCGATGAGGCGTCTGTCTGGCGATAGAATCCTTTCCCGAAATGAATGACCCCGCTGGGGTGCTTTTTTTAAACAAGATGGATGAATGACATGTCGACACAGCAACTTTCCGGCGCGGAAATGGTGATTAAAGCCCTAAAAGATCAGGGTGTCGATGTCGTATTTGGCTATCCAGGCGGCGCCGTTCTGCCGATTTATGATGCGCTGTTCAAACAGAACCATGTGCGCCACATTCTGGTGCGCCATGAACAAGGCGCTGTGCATGCCGCAGAAGGCTATGCGCGGTCCACCGGAAAGCCCGGTGTTGTTCTGGTAACGTCGGGTCCCGGTGCGACCAATGCGGTGACCGGTCTGACCGATGCGCTGATGGATTCCATTCCCATCGTCTGCCTGACCGGACAGGTGCCGACCCATCTGATTGGCAATGATGCGTTCCAGGAATGTGATACAACCGGGATCACGCGCCCCTGTACGAAGCACAATTATCTGGTCAAGGATGTCAACAAGCTGGCCCGCACGATGCACGAGGCCTTTTATGTTGCGACCAGCGGCCGTCCCGGGCCAGTCGTTGTTGACCTGCCAAAGGATGTGCAGTTCGCGACCGGCACTTATGAAATGCCGAAATCGGCGGCTCACAAGACGTATAAGCCGATCCTAAAGCCGGAACATTCCCGCATTGAAGCTGCCGTTGATCTGCTGCTGTCGGCCAAGCGCCCGATTGTGTATGCGGGCGGCGGGGTCATCAATGCCGGACCGAATGCAGCAAAACTGCTGACCGAATTTGTCCGTATGACCAATTTCCCCTGCACGCTGACCCTGATGGGCCTGGGCGCATTTCCCGCGAACGAGCCGCAATATCTGGGCATGTTGGGCATGCATGGAACGTATGAGGCGAATTGGGCGATGCATGATTGCGATGTCATGCTGGCCATTGGCTCGCGCTTTGATGATCGCATCACCGGGCGGTTGGATGCGTTCTCTCCGAATTCGAAGAAAATCCATATCGATATCGATGCGTCTTCGATCAACAAGAATGTGCGTGTCGACCTGCCCATCGTTGGGGACGCTGGATACGCGCTGGAAGACCTGATCAAGGTTATGAAGGCGCGCCAGAAGAAGCCGGATGCTGCGGCAATGGAGCGCTGGTGGGGCAAGATCGATGAATGGCGGGCCTTGAAATGCCTGTCCTTCAAAAATGGTGAAACCGTTGCCAAACCTCAGCAGGCAATCCGCCGTCTGTATGAAAAGACGCTGGAAACCGGCAAGGATACCTTTATTACGACCGAAGTGGGCCAGCATCAGATGTGGGCGGCCCAGCATTTTGATTTCCAGAAGCCCAATCGTTGGATGACATCTGGTGGATTGGGTACCATGGGCTATGGCCTGCCTGCCGCCATTGGGGCGCAGTTGGGCAATCCCGATGGTCTGGTGATCGATATCGCGGGCGAAGCCTCAATCCAGATGAATATTCAGGAACTCTCCACTGCCGTTCAATATCGCCTGCCGGTGAAGATTTTCATCTTGAACAATGAATATATGGGCATGGTGCGCCAATGGCAGGAATTGCTGCATGGCGGTCGCTATTCGGAAAGCTATTCCGAGGCCCTGCCAGATTTTGTGAAGCTGGGTGAAGCCTATGGCATGAAGGGCCTGCGTGCCGAAAATGCCGGCCAATTGGATGATGTGATTGACGAAATGCTGGCCCATGATGGTCCGGTCATCGCCGATATTATGGTCGATAAGTCCGAAAATTGCTATCCGATGATCCCATCGGGTGCGGCGCATAATGACATGCTGTTGGGCCCGGTTGCTGAAGGCGAAGAAGCCATTGGCAGCGCAGGGAAAATGCTGGTTTAAGACGACACTTGAAATAAGGTGATTTTACAATGCCGGAAGGAAGTTTTGGGATGGCGAATTCAGGGACCGTGGGTCAACCGGGCGCAGCCTATACCTTTGCCAGCGGGGACGAAACCGTGCGGCGTCACACCTTTGCGGTGATCGTCGATAACGAGCCTGGCGTGCTGGCCCGCGTGATTGGGCTGTTCTCTGGCCGGGGCTATAATATTGAAAGCCTGACCGTGTCGACCGTCACGGCAGATGAAAGCGTCAGCCGCATCAATATCGTCACCACCGGCACGGAGATGATCATTGAACAGATCAAGGCGCAATTGCACCGTCTTGTTCCGGTCCATGATGTTCATGACCTGACCCTGGATGGCGCGCATGTGGAACGTGAATTGGCCCTGATTAAGGTCCGCGCCAAGGATCATGCCCGCCGCGAAAGTCTGCGCATCGCCGACATCTTTCACGCCAAAGTCGCCGATACGACGCTGGACAGCTTCGTCTTTCAGATCGATGGCGACCCGGAAAAGGTCGACAGCTTCATCGAACTGATGCGCGCACTAGGCGACACAGAAGTCGCCCGCTCCGGCGTTATCGCTATTGCGCGCGGGAATGATGTCCTGAAGGTTTAAGGGGCTTCAGATAAGTAAGCTACATTTGAAATCTTTGATTTTACGTGTCTAGGGCGCGTAAGATTTTTGTCCAGTCCTGCTTCTCGCCCAGAATTCGGATGACAACAAGGTCCTCATCGGCGATTTGATACAGGATATAATGAGACCCAGTTGAATAAATACGGACTGGCGGGTTTAGCTCTGCGCGCAAGCGGGCTATTTCAGGCGCATAGAGGAGAAGTTGGAAGGTCTGTGTCAGATTGTTGACATAGTTTTCAGCCTGATCTGCTGACCACGCAGTGGCTGTGTAAATCCAGATTGCTTCCAGATCTTCCCGTGCTCTTGGCGTTAGCCGATATCTGTTTGGTCTCTTAGGCCCCATGCTTTTTGCGCATCGTTGCATTAAACTCGATTGGGTCAAACAGTTCAGGCGTACCGCTGTTCAGGCCGTCATTGATTGCATCTTGTAAGGTTGCAATCGCGCTTTGGCGTTCCTGATCACGTCGGATCAAATGCCGCACATAGTCGCTGGTATTGCTGAAACACCCATTTTGTAATTGTTCTTCAATCCACGCTTTCATTGGGTCGGGGAGAGATACATTCATTGTTGCCATCACAATTCTCCATTCAAGTGGAATGATAGAGCATCATGGCAAAGATTGCCATATATCTGCAGGACTTCCTAGCCTGAATATAAAATTTCGTTGCTGTGCAATCCAGGCCTCGAAAGCTAGAGTTCCTCATTCCGGTCTGTTGCCGAGGCGGGCTGCTGTGACAGGCCGGCGATTTCGGTCCATAGGGCGTCGGTCATATCGATCTTTACAGAATCCAGAGAGGCCTGGAGTTGTTCGACGCTGCGCGCGCCGATGATGGGGCAGGTGATGCCGGGGTGATGGGCGGCCCAGGCGACGGCCAGGCTGACCGGGTGTTCGCCTCGTGCATCGGCAAGTGCCGTGAATTTCTCTGCGGTTTCATAGTACCAGGGCACGTCATAGCGTTTTGAATACATCTTGTTCTGCACCAGACGGGTGCCTTCGGGGCGTTGACCGCTGCGATACTTGCCCGTCAGCAGGCCACCGGCATTGGGGCCGTAGGAGATGACAGCCAGGTCTTCGGCTTGCGCCAGGGGCAGGATTTCGACCTCAGACTGACGCTTCACCAGATTGTACATAGGCTGGATGATATCAAACCGGGACCAGCTATTCTTGTCCTGGATGCCCAATGACTTGGCCAATTGCCAGGCGGCGAAGTTACTGGCCCCGATATGCAGGACCTTGCCGGCGCGCACGAGGTCTTCCAAGGCCCGCAGGCTTTCTTCAATGGGTGTTTCCGTATCCCATTTATGCAGGAAATAGACATCCAGCCGATCCGTGTTCAGGCGGCGCAGACTGTCTTCAACCGCGCGGGTGATGTGGCGGCGGTTGGAGCCACTGTCATTTGGGCCGCCTTCGCTGAGCGGCATGCCGACCTTGGAGGTGATGACCAGCTTGTCCCGTTCCGACGCGATCAGACGCCCCAGAATTTCTTCCGCGCGGCCACCATTGTAAACATTCGCACAGTCAAAGAAGGTGATGCCCGCATCTCGGCACGCGGCATACAGGCGGCCCGCCTCCGCCTCGTCCGCATCACCGCCAAAGGACATGGTGCCAAAGCATAATTCAGAGACAGTAAGGCCTGTACGGCCCAGTCGGACGGATTTCATTAGACACTATTCCTTTGCATAAAACCGGCGGGGGAGGGGTTATCCGCCGTTCTGTTCCGCGACCTTGATCAAGGCCATGATGTCGTCGCGCTTGCCATATTCCTGCATCAGGCGTTCACGCGTCGTGCGCTTTGTGATCGGGGGGGCATCCAATCTGGCACCCGCCAGGACCAGCATCTTGACCCAAAGGGAGCGCTGTTCAACTTCCCATCGGTCCCAGGAGATGACGGTGGCCAGCATATCGCCTTCCATTCCACCAACTGCCGGATTGGCGCCCAGTTCCAGATAGCGCACGGCAATCTGTGGGCAATCCTTAAAATAGGCGGCATAGAGCGGTGTCCAGACGGAACGGCCCCGTACCAGAATGGTATTTAAATCCTTGCCCTTATACGCTTTTTCCAGATCCTCGCATTTTGCACAGTAATCAGGATTCTGGTCATCGCATTCCAGTGCGTTAGCCGGTCGGGCCTGAAGCACGAGACCGAATGTCAGACACAGGATTGCGAAAAGCAGCGGGCGCAGCATAACAAACCTCATTTTACAGGCGCACAGCGAGAGGGGTCGTCCAGCAATTGCGCACCATCCCCCTGACAGGCATAAAATGCCGCCAGGTCACGGATTGCCTGACCGTCCAACCGGCCAGCATAAATTTCCATGAACTTATGGGGGCGGCGGCCATCCCGGAAATTCTGCAACTGATTGATCAGATAAACCTCAAACTGGCCATCCAGGCGCGGGACACCCGGCGTTTTTGATCGCCCGAGCCCGGTTTCACCGTGGCATTTTGGACATTTCATTTCGATCATCAGGGATTTGCCATTGGCGGGGTCCCCTGAGACATCTTGGGCCACTGCCGGTGACAGCCAAAGCAGCAGCGGTGTGACCAAAAGGCTTATAATGAATGTCTTCATGGATATAAGATAAAATACTTTCTATTTTTCGGCAATGGTAACCCCTGCTTTCAGATCAGAAGAATCTGTTACAAGAAAGCACTGTCTACGCGCCAAGAAAGCGCATTAGGAGCCATGGCAATGACCAAGAATGATACAGGGACAATTGTCAAACTGGGGCGCGACGCAATCTCTCAACTGCGTGACATTGAAACCCGATTTAAAGTGATTGCGGGAGAAGATGGAAAAATTGATCAGGCAGAGTTGCAGGCGGGGCTGGGGCTGCATGATGCAGATTATGCCGCCCGCATCTTTAGCCTGATTGATCGGGATGGCAGCGGCACTGTCACGCTGTGGGAATTTATTGATTTTGCACAGATTCTGCTGACTGGATCGCCGGATGAAAAACTGCGTATCGTCTTTGATCTGCATGATCTGAATGGCGATGGTACGATTGATCAGGCAGAGCTGACCCATATCCTGGATCGCAGTCTGAATGAACATCATCTGGATATTCCACCGCAGAAACTGGATGCCTTAAGCGAGGCGATGTTTCAGAAGGTGGATGCGGATGGCAGCAAATCCATCACCTTTGGGGAATTTAAGGCCTGCATCGATGCCCATCCGGCATTGAAAGACCAGATGGTTGCGAATTCCGCCACCTGGCTGCGATTGCCAGAGCGCATTGAGCGCGACCGTCGCCGCCCGCATGGACGCCTGCTGCATAACTTGACCGAAGGCGTCACACGCCTGTGGGAGAATGAGCGCCCCTGGCTGGTCCTGCTGGTGCTGTATTTCGCGGCTAATGCCTGGATGTTTCGCAGCGGAATACTGGCCGAAATTCAACTTGGGTCCGATCTGTTCACCCAAATTGCCCAGGGGGCGGCGGCCTGCCTGAAACTGAACGGGGCGATCATTCTTATCGCCATGTTGCGCCACTCCCTAACCTTTCTGCGGCGCACCTGGTTTGGGCCGTTCCTGCCATTGGACCATGCGATCGCATTTCATAAGATCGTCGGCCATGTGACCTTTTTATGCGCAGTCATCCATGTTGGCGGTTATATCGGGGCCTATGAAAGCATCATCGACCCGGATTTTTTCACACGTGATGTTGTGTATGGCGAATTGTTCAAATCACGGGTTGGCTGGACCGGCCTGACCCTGCNNCGGACTGTTTCTGGTGATGTGGATATTTTCCCTGCGGTTCGTGCGGGACAAGGGGTTGTTTGACCTGTTCTATATCACCCATCAACTCTACTGGCTGTGGTTTGCCTTCTTCCTGTTGCATGTTCCAGGATTCTGGATGTGGGTGGTTGGTCCCGGCGCGCTGTATCTGATTGAACGGGGCATCCGGCTGGTGCACGGGTTGAAAACCACGGACTTGCAGCAAGCAGATGCGCTGTCTTCCAATGTCACGCGATTGCGAATGACACGGCCAGACTGGTTTCACTATCAACCGGGCGAATATGTTTTCCTGAAACATCCGATGATTTCCAGTTTCGAATGGCACCCATTCACCGCCACCTCCAACCCGGAAGAAACCGAAATGTTGGAACTGCATGTCCGGGGCGTGGGAAATTGGACGCACAAGCTGCATGATATGGCACAGCAGCCTATTCCAGAGCGCCCGGCCGCATGGCCCAGGGTCTATCTGGATGGTCCCTATGGGTCGCCGGCATCCGATATTTTTGACAGCAAGATCCCCGTATTGATCGGGGCAGGGATCGGGGTAACGCCCTTTGCTTCCATCTTGCGGTCCATCCTGCATCAGCGCCAACAGGGGGCCGCCAGCCAGATGCAGCGGATCTATTTCATCTGGATGAACCGGGATCAGAAAGCCTTTGAATGGTTTGTCGATCTGATGGCGCAATTGGAAGAAGATCCCGCAACGCGCGATGTGATCGAAATTCAGGTTTATTTGACCGGATTGCGGGCGGAGCTGACATCTGCCAGCCTGACAGTCGCGATGGAAGTGTACCATCAGGAGACAGGGCGCGATTTGTTGACCGGTCTGCATGCCCCGACACGCCTGTCCCGGCCCAATTGGCAGTCCGTTTTCAAATCAATTCGACAGGCCCATCCGGATCAGGCGGTCGATGTTTTCTATTGCGGGCCAGAAGGCTTGTCCCGCGTCTTGTCACGGGAAGCAGGCCGCTTTGACTTCGGGTATAAGAAGGAGAATTTCTAAGCTATGCTGCGCCGTCTGGACCATGTCAATCTGCGCACCGCCCAGCTTCAGCGCATGATCGATTTCTATTGTGGTGTTCTGGGACTGACGGTAGGCGCGCGTCCCGATTTCAATTTCCCGGGCGCCTGGCTGTATTGCGACGGGTTCCCCATTGTGCATCTGGTGGGGGTTAGCGACCCACCCGTCCCCTATCGACGGGACCAGCAATTGGAACATTTCGCCATTTCTGCCGATGATATGACGGGGTTTCTGGCGATCCTGCAGCGGGAAGGAATACCCTATCACCGCGTTGATGTGCCGGGCATGCCGATCACCCAGATCAATCTCCATGACCCGGATGGCAATCATCTGCATATCGATTTTTCACAAGATTCCACACTGCAATGACCGTGGAAATCATTGGAATTTCAATGTTACGCCGTGATTTGGATTGAATTCGGTCTGGAAAGCACCGTAATTCCGGGCTAGGTATGTGTCAGAACTATTAATCACTGTGAAAGTGGTCATTTGTGACAGATGTCAGCCCCATGCTTGCGACGCCCTTATTGGACACAGTTTCCCTGCCGTCTGATCTGCGCCATTTGAAGCCAACGCAATTGCGGCAATTGGCCGATGAGTTGCGTGCAGCGACCATTCGCGCGGTGTCCCAGACGGGCGGGCATCTGGGTGCGGGGCTGGGCGTTGTCGAACTGACCGTGGCGCTGCATTACGTATTCAACACGCCTGATGATCGCCTGATCTGGGATGTCGGTCATCAATGCTATCCCCATAAAATCCTGACCGGGCGGCGTGACCGCATCGAAACCCTGCGCCAGGGCGGTGGATTAAGCGGCTTTACCAAACGGGATGAGAGTGACTATGACCCGTTTGGCGCGGCGCATTCCTCAACGTCGATTTCCGCCGGTCTGGGAATGGCCGTCGCGCGGGATTTAAGTGGTGACGACAACCATGTCGTGGCCGTGATCGGGGATGGTGCAATGTCCGCTGGCATGGCCTATGAGGCGATGAACAATGCCGGTGCGATGAATTCCCGCCTGACCGTCATTCTGAATGATAATGATATGTCGATTGCGCCCCCCGTCGGTGCGATGAGCGCGTATCTGTCCCGTTTGATGTCGTCGAAACAGTATCTAAGCCTGCGGGAAATCGGCAAACATATTGCAGAACGCTTCCCGCGTTCTTTTGAGCGCGCGGTTGAAAAGGCTGAGGAATATGCCCGTGGTTTCGTGACGGGGGGAACTCTGTTTGAAGAAATGGGCTTTTACTATGTGGGTCCGATTGACGGTCACAATCTGGATCATTTGCTGCCGGTTCTGAAGAACGTCCGGTCTGCAAAGGAATCCGGTCCGGTTCTGATCCATGTCGTGACGCAAAAGGGGAAGGGGTATCCCCCCGCAGAAGCCTCCGCCGATAAATATCATGGTGTTGCGAAATTTGATGTTGTCACCGGTGCCCAGCACAAGCCCAAACCCAATGCGCCGGCCTATCAGAATGTTTTTGGGCAGGTGCTGAGCGATCTGGCAGAGAAAGACGATAAAATCGTCGCCATTACCGCCGCAATGCCATCGGGCACGGGGCTGCATTTGTTTGAAAAGGCCCATCCCAGCCGGACCTTTGATGTCGGTATTGCCGAACAGCATGCGGTGACCTTTGCGGCTGGTCTGGCGACAGAGGGATATCGACCCTTTGCGGCGATCTATTCAACATTTCTACAGCGTGGCTATGACCAGGTGGTCCACGATGTTGCCATTCAGAATTTGCCGGTGCGCTTCGCCATTGATCGCGCAGGCTATGTCGGGGCCGATGGGGCAACCCATTGTGGGGCTTTCGACCTAAGCTATCTGTGCTGTCTGCCCAATTTCATCGTCATGGCCCCGTCGGACGAGGCGGAATTGGCGCGCATGGTGGTAACCGCCGCTGGTATTGATGATCATCCATCTGCCATCCGCTATCCGCGTGGCGAGGGTGTTGGTATTGAAATTCCGAAAAACCCCAAACCGATAGAGATCGGGAAGGGGCGAATCCTGCGGGAAGGGAAGACTGTCGCCATTCTGTCTTTGGGAACCCGTCTACAGGATGCCATGACCGCAGCGGAAGACCTGGCTGCCCATGGGTTTTCCACGACGGTGGCCGATGCGCGCTTTGCCAAGCCGGTCGATGCTGATCTGGTGCGGAAACTGGCGCAGAGCCATGATGTGTTGATCACAGTGGAAGAAGCGGCAATTGGCGGTTTTTCGGCCCAGGTGTTGGATATTCTGGTGGCTGAGGATCTGATTCAGGGCGTTCGTTTGCGCACATTGTTCATGCCCGACCGCTTTATTGATCAGGACAAGCCGGACCGTCAGGTCGCAGAAGCGGGGCTGGATTCGGCCGGTATCGTCAAAGCGGCGCTGGCAGCCCTGGAAGCCGGAGCAACGGTTGAGACGGACGCACCGGCGCGGGCCTAGGATTGGAGCGCGCAATGCCGCGCATCGTTTATCTTCTGATCGGATGTGTATTCGTTGGGCTTGGCTTTATAGGGGCGTTTCTGCCCTTGCTGCCAACGGTTCCTTTTCTGTTACTGGCCTTGTGGTGTTTTGCGCGCTCGTCACAGCGGTTTCATGACTGGTTGTATCATCACCCCCGCTTCGGACCGCCCCTTAGAGAGTGGGACCAGCATGGCGTCATCCCGGTTCGTGCGAAGATCCTGTCTACTGCGATGATGGCGGTCAGCATGGCGATTATGCTGGCGGTGACGGATTTATCAGCCTGGGCCTATGGTGGTATCGCAGCCGTGTTGCTCTGTGTATCCCTGTATATTCTGTCGCGCCCGGGACGTCCGCCTGATCGATAGTAATTCGGTTCAAATTTTTCATACCCAGCACCTCCTCAATTTCCTTCCCCACTGCCTAAAATTGAGGCATAAGCCTCGGCATGACACAGCAAGATACGATACAGGCTCCTTCGGTTTTGGACCGAAAGGCGGAGGTGGGGGCAACTTTCTCTCTCGCCTGGCCGATGATCATGACCATGGTTGCGGTAATCCTGATGGAGACCGTGGACATGTTGATGATCGGTCATCTGGGTCAGGATGCCATCGCGGCGGCGGCACTGGCCTTGAATGCCTGGTTTATATTTCTCTTGTTTGGCATTGGCACATTGGGGGCGGTGTCGTCTCTGACCGCCCAGGCCGTCGCGCAGAATGATGATCGTGGTGTGCGCCGCAGTGCGCGTCAGGGCCTTTGGATCGGGTTGATGATGGGAACCCCCTTCGCGCTGATCCTGCAATATGGGGAAACGGCATTCATCCTTCTGGGCCAGGACCCCGTTATTTCCCATGCGGCGCAGGGCTATCTGAACTGGATGGCACCGGTTCTTATCATCGTTTTTGTCACCATTCCATTGCGCCTGACTATGGCATCCTATGGGGTAACACGCCCTGCTATGTTGTTTGCCTGGTCCGGTGTTCCCCTGAATGCGCTGTTGAATTGGGTTTTCATGTTTGGCGGGCTCGGTTTTCCCGCTATGGGCCTGCCAGGGGCAGGATTGGCGACCTTTGTGGTCGATATCTACATTTTAGTCCTGGCCGTTCTGTATATCAATTTCACGCCGAAATTCGCAAAACTGCAGTTGTTCGTGCGGTTCTGGCGTCCCGATTGGCCGCGCTTTCGCCAGATGTTGAGCATTGGTCTGCCGTCTGGTGGCAGTTGGGTCATGGAGCATGGCCTGTTTGGCGCAACGGCGATTATGATGGGGTGGGTTGGCGTCACTCAATTGGCGGCGCATCAGATCGCGCTACAGGTTATGTCGATCACGTTTATGGTGCCCTTTGGCCTGTCACAGGCCGCCACAATTCGCATTGCCCTGGCTGCCGGGGCACGGGATCTGGCGGCGGTTCGCCTGCGGGGTCGGGTTATTCTGGAAACGNCTTTGGTTTTCATGCTGGGCTGCGCCATCCTGTTCTGGACCGTGGGCTATGTCTTTATCGGGCTGTTCCTCAGCGACGATGATCCAAACCGGGCGCAGATCATTGCCTATGGCGCGACCTTTTTAGCGGTCGGGGCATTGTTTCAATTGTTTGATGGGGTGCAGATCACGGCCGGGGGCATATTGCGCGGGCTGAACGATACGCTGGTGCCAATGGTCCTGGCATTCCTGGGATACTGGGTCGTTGGCATTGGCGGTGCCTATGTTATGGGGTTCGTCCTAGGCTATGGCGGTGTTGGCGTCTGGTATGGCCTGATGATCGGGCTGGGCTTTTGCGCTATCGCGGTGACGCTGCGGTTCTGGCGTCAGACCGGTCCCAAGGGCAGCGCGTTCCATCGTATTCGCGGTTAAAGTACCTCAGGCAGGGCAGCGATCGAGTCCAATATCATTGCAGCACCCGCAGCGCGCAGTTCGTCGGCGCTGGATGTGCCGGTCAGGACCCCGATGCCTGTCGCCCCGGCGGACAGGGCCATTTCTATGTCATGTCGATTGTCGCCGATAACCCAGACGCGGTCCGGGGGCAGGTCTGTGGCGGCGCAAAATCCATGCACCATGCCGGGTTCGGGCTTGCGTCCATGCCCGCTGTCAAAGCCGACAGCAAAGGCAAAGCGATGCAATATATCAAACGGGGCCAGGGACATTCGCAAGCCATTGGCACTGTCGGCGGTGGCAACGCCCAAGGCTATATTACGGGCCTGTAATTGCGTCAACAGGGCGGGCAGATCGCAGACCGGCGTTGGCACCATATTGGCTGGAAAGGCACTGTCCAGATAGGTGACAATGCTATCAATCGTGCGGTCTGGGCCGTCGGGCAACAGGTCCTGCCACAGGGTCGCGATGTCCTCCAGATCCCCTGCCGCCAGGGGACTGCCAGAAGCGACACGATCAGTTGCCTGATCCCATCCCCCGGCGCGCAGTAAATGGTGGGCGGTGTTCAAATCGCCCTGCGCCAGTTCCAGGGCGACAGCGTGGTTCGCTGGCATCCAGGTCGCGTGATATTCCAGCAGCGTGCCGTCTTTATCAAACAGGATGCCTAATGGCGCTTGCATCAATCAGGCGGCCAGATCACTGGCATCATCGATTTTGATGCCGCTGATTTTTAGTTGGGAAAGAAGCTGTTCCTTTAGATTTTTTAAGGACTTTTCGTCTGGCCCCTCACAGCGGGCAACCAATGCCGGTTGTGTGTTGGAGGCACGCAACAGCCACCAGCCCCCAAAATCTGATACCCGGACCCCGTCGGTGTCATTGACCACAGCACCGGCCTCGATCAGGCGGGCTTTGACTTCCTCAACAACTGCAAATTTCCGCACGTCGGGCACATCTATCCGCACTTCCGGCGTATTGAGCATTTTGGGTAATTCATCCAACAGCTCGCTTGCTTTCTTACCGGAATTGGCAACCATCGCCATGAAACGCACGGCAGCATACAGCGCGTCGTCATAGCCATAGTATTTGTCGGCAAAGAAGATATGGCCGCTCATTTCCCCGGCCAGAGGCGATTTATGCTCCAACATCTTTGTCTTGATAATGGAATGACCGGTCGGGCACATGACCGGTTTGCCGCCCAAACGCTCAATCTCATCAAACAGGACCTGACTGGCCTTCACATCGGCCAGAATTGGGGCACCCGGCATTTCTTTCAGGACTTCGCGCGCCATCAGGGCCAAGAGCTGATCGCCCCAGATCGCGCGGCCCTTATCATCGACAATGCCTATTCTGTCGCCATCGCCATCAAAGGCCAGGCCCATATCCAGCTTTTCTGTCAGCACCAGATCCTTTAGCTGCGCCAGATTTGCTTCGACGGTTGGATCTGGATGATGTGCGGGGAAGGTGCCATCAACTGTTTCATTGATCAGCAAATGTTCCCCCGGCAACCGATGCGCAAGTCGCAAGACGACGGGGCAGGCCGCACCATTGCCCGGATCCCAACCGACCCGCATGGATCTTTGGGTCTCAAATCCCAACAGAATACGGGTCGTATAGGCAGCCAATGTATCTGTTTCGACCATTGCGCCCTTGGCGCGTGCCCAGACACCGCGATAGGACAGGTCCCGGAGGCGCTGTATTTCTGCGCCATAAAACGGCATCCCGTTCAGGACGATTTTAAAGCCGTTATATTCTGGCGGGTTATGGGATCCGGTCACCATGATACCCAAAGACGCCTTCAGCATTTTCGCAGCGAAATACAGACAGGGCGTGGGCACCAGACCGATGCGCAAGACATACAGACCACAGGAGGCCAAACCGCGGCACAATTCCTCTTCCAGCATGGGGGAACTCATCCGTCCATCAAAGCCGACAACGGCGATGCGACCACTGCCTGCGACGGCAATCGTTCCCATTGTGCGCCCCAGGGCCAATGCATCGGACGCCGAAAGCGACTGGCCAACGACCCCGCGGATATCATATTCCCGTAAAATCTCGGGATCGAAACGATGCCCCATACTTACTTCGTCCTTCCCCACTGGATACCGCCAGTCTTACGCGCCCAAGATTATGCACCTATTGTTACATGCCGGGCGTCACACGCCCAACGCTGGAATACAGGAAACCCAGTTCCAGCATTTCTTGGGGCTCAAAGAGATTTCGCAGATCGACCATTATTGGCCGGGCAAGAACCTCTTTAGCACGGTTTAAATCCATTGTTTTATAGTCATTCCACTCCGTCACGATGACGACGGCTTCCGCGCCTTTCATCGCATCATAGGCATTATCAGACCATTTCACATTCTTGAGAAGCGTTTTTGCGACATCCATCCCTTTTGGGTCGTGCACAGCGACGTCCGCCCCTTCCGCCTGCAGGCTGGCTATGATGTCGATTGCCGGGCTTTCCCGCATATCGTCGGTTTCCGCCTTGAAGGTCAGGCCCAGAACGGCAATGCGCTTGCCTTTTACGGGCGCATCCAATGCGGTCGCAACACGGCTGGCCATGCCTTGTTTACGGGCATCATTCGACGCAACGACTGCTTCGACAATCCGGCTGGGGGTTTCAAACTTCTGGGCGGTAGCGACCAGTTCCAGCGTATCTTTTGGAAAACAACTGCCGCCATAACCAGGGCCCGGCATCAGGAATTTTGGCCCGATGCGGGTATCCATGCCAATGCCCTGGGCAACCTGATAGACATTTGCGCCGGTGCGTTCACAGATATCTGCGATTTCATTGATGAAGGCGATTTTGGTCGCCAGGAATGCATTGGCGGCATATTTGATCAGCTCTGCGGAATCCGGGTCCGTCATCAACAGGGGGATACCGCGATCGGTCATGGGCCTGTACACATTTGCCATGACCTCTCTGGCGCGGTCGGATCGCATGCCAACGACAATCCGGTCTGGATTCATAAAGTCCCCGATTGCTGCCCCTTCCCGCAAAAATTCGGGATTGGATGCGACATCAAATTCTGTGGCATCGCGCATCCGGCTGACAATCTTTGTCACTTCCCGCGAGGTGCCGACAGGAACCGTGGATTTATCAACAATGACGGTATAACCGGTCATGGCTGCGGCGATGGCTTCTGCGGCGGCATGCACATAGCGCATGTCGGCATGGCCATCTTCAGGGCGCGGGGGTGTGCCAACGGCGATAAAGGCAGCATCCGCGCCTGGGACTGCTTCAGAGATTTCAGTTGTGAAAGACAGGTTTCCTGCCGCGACAGTGCGGGCGACCATCGCATCTAAACCCGGTTCATAGATTGGGATAATGCCCGCTTCCAGCTTGCGGATTTTTTCCGGATTGATATCAACGCAGACAACGGTGTGGCCAAGATCGGCAAAACATGCGCCGGACACCAATCCGACATAGCCGGTCCCAATTACTGCAATCTGCATTTCATATCTCTCCCCGTGATTGGGATGGTTTGGTGTGATCGCGCACGCCTCAGCGATAACGCGCTAAAATCTGTTCGGTCTGGTCGCGACGATCATCGCGGGCCAGGGAATATGCAATATTGGCTGCCAGCCATCCTTCTTTGGTACCACAATCAAATCGTTCCCCCTGAAAACGTAGGCCATGAAAGGGCTGGGTGCCAATCATTCGGGCCATGGCATCGGTCAACTGTATCTCTCCGCCAGCACCTTTTTCATGCCGGTCCAGATGGGAAAATACGGATCCATGCAGAATATAGCGACCAATAATAGACAAGGTGGAGGGGGCGTCTGCAGGCTTTGGCTTTTCAACCAGGCCTGTGATTTCCGCCAGTCGATCCTGAGGGTTTGGCGTATCTAGAATTCCATAACGGTCGGTCTGATCACGGGGTACGTCCATCAAGGCCACCACATTGCCACCGGTTTCGCTATAAGCCTGCACCAATTGCGCCAGGCAGGGGGGCTCCCCCAAAACCAGATCGTCGGGCGACAGAATCGCGAAAGGTTCGTCGCCAATCATATCGCGGGCGCACCATATCGCATGGCCCAGTCCCAGTGCTTCGCGCTGGCGCACATATTTGATCGCACCAGGCGGGGGCAGGAATGCATTGACCTGTTCCAATTCGGCGGTCTTGCCGCGTCGGTTCAGTGTCTCGTTCAATTCATAGGACAGGTCGAAATGATCTTCCATTGCCTGCTTGCCGCGACCGGTGACAAAGATGAATTCCTCAATCCCCGCCGCCATGGCTTCTTCAACGGCGTATTGGATCAGCGGCTTGTCAACGACGGTCAGCATTTCTTTTGGCATCGCCTTGGTCGCGGGTAAAAACCGTGTGCCCAACCCGGCGACAGGAAATACAGCCTTTTTGATGCGCGTGACCATTCAATGCTCCTCATGCAGCCTTTTGGGAAAAGGCGAGAAAGTCCCGTTGGGTATTGCCATAGGCAATGGCCCAAGGGCAAGCGGAAGGGTGCGTTCCGGGCCTGCTTGTCATTGAATGGTCATGACAAACCATGATTGAACAGCGATTTGCCGCGATGCTGCCCCTTTTTCGCCCAATTTCAGGTGCGTAGTAAAAGGGTCAAAGGTTGTTACGCGACCGTTTATCGAATCACTTAAACGCTAAATCATTCCTTAGGGGAGTACAGGTTATGATGAATAAGAGCACCGACACCACGGTCAGTTTGGCGCGAACCCGCAGCCAGTCCCGTTTGGTTTTATCCGCTGTTTTCCTGATTGCTGCAGGCGTTGGTTTGCTGGGGCAACTAGATACGCACAAGGCTGCCTATGCACAGTCGGTCAGCCCCCATCCGATTTCAAATGTGATTATGCAGCCAACCGGCAATGCGGCGGAAATGAACTGTTCAACCCACCCGGTTTAACGGTTCAGCAATATGTCCTTCGCCTCGTTGACCCGTGCGGCCAGATAGGCAGAGCCGCCGGTATCTGGATGGACCTGTTTCATGAGGCGCCGATGCGCGGCCTTGATCTCATCGGTCGTCGCATCGGGCTTCAGGCCCAGCAATTTCAGTGCCTCGTCGACCGACATTTGGCCGCTATGATTCCTCTGTGAGGTGGAGCCGGCGGTGTTCTCTTCCGACTTTTCCCCTTGTGACATACGCCAGGCGGTCCCATGCGCCCGGTCCAGAAAGGCTTCCAGCAATTGCAAGGACCTGGGATCGTTGGACGCTTCGATATGGGTGTAAAGCTGTTGGCCTTCCGCCATCGATAATTCAGACAACAGCGCCCCTTCAAACGGACCTGCCTTGATGCGCCCGTCCATGACCCCGGTATCATGGTCCAGATAGACATCAAAGAATGGGGCGGAAATATGAGAACGTTGCCCCCCGGATGGGCCTTTCATTGATTTCCAAAGGCGGCGCAGTGCATTCAGGCGCATAAGCCACGGGATCAGGAATACGCCCAGTCCCCAGATCAGCTGAAAATTCTTGGTCAGCAGAACGATCAGCAGGATTGCTCCACCCAGGCCGATCGCGGTCCATTTTATCGTTTTAATGATATCCTTTGGATTGGCGTTGCGCGCCCAATTCAACGCTGTGAACAGGACGACCATGGCGACAATGCCCAGCAGAAACCATGTCATCGTGGTGGCTTACCTTTTGGCCCTTGAAGCTGTTGCAGCAAGGCGGTGGCCGCGCCGGCACGCTCTGTTCGGCCATAATCCTCCAGCGCCTTCATGCCCCCTGCGGCATAAACGGCAACAGCGGATAGCAGTGCCTTTAACCGATCTGCGCTGGCCAGGTCAAAAGGGCACCAGGCGCCATTGGTCAGTCTGGCAATTTCACGAAAGGCCCGTTGGGCAATCGGATCCGCGCCTTCCTGGAAAACAAAGACGGGAACCCCCAGAATGCCCAATTCTCCGGCTGTATGGCAGACATCGTCAATGTCTTCTTCGAAAGCATCGCCGACATAGACCACGGCCCCAACCTTGCCTTGATCCGTCTGCTTTTTGACATGGGTCAGAACCTTGCCGATCTGAGTCTTTCCCGCGTGACAGGCAACCTTACTCATCAATCGGGCCAGGCCAGCAGCGTCGGGTTGCCAGGCGCCTGCCTTGCATTCTCCAAAGCCGCGAAAATAGACCAGTTGCACATCCAGGCCCCCGATTGCCCGGGTTGCATCAAACATCTCCCCCTGGATCTGACAGGCGGCATCCCAGGTTGGCTGGCGGCTCATCGTCGCGTCCAGCGCAAAAATCAGGCGGCCCCGCTTGCCCGATGGGACGGCAGGAGCCGGGGTGCGGCGGACCTTTTCCAGGAACGCGTCGACATCGTGGGTGGCGTTATGATTGCGTGGCAGTTTGCTCATAGGTTTATATATGGGCTTTTTCCGCCATTCGTCACCCTATGCCTTGGATTTGTTGCCCTATCTGGCTATTGCGTTTCCCGGTCCAGACCAATTGCTGCCATCAAATCGCGCACTTCCTGTCGGGCAGACAGGTGAGACATGTTCATGCGGATATCGGTCCCGGGTGTTTTCAGATCCAAAAGCGTCAAGCCGTCCAGGAAAAGCTCCCGAAAGATCACACGTTCGGAAAAGCCGGGTACCTGGCGAAACCCGATGCGTGAACTGAGCTTCGTCAGGGCTTCTTCCATGGATCGCTGATTGCGTGATTCCAGCTGGCCGGTTCTGTTGCGCATCACGACCCAATCAAAGGTTCGATTGCTTTTTTCCCGGCGGGCTTTTTGCATTTTAACCTGGAATACCATTTCCGCATATTTGCTGGGGCGGGTCATGGCATAGGTTTCCGGATCGATCATCGCCAGAACATCCAGATCAATGAAACTGTCATTCAGGGGCGTGATCAGCGTATCGGAATAAGAATGTCCAACGCGGCTGAGGAAGTTATCCGTCCCTGGCGTGTCGATCACGATGTAATCGTGGCGCGGGGCCAGGTCCTGCACGGCCTTTTCAACAGAATGAGCATCATGTGCGCGTGCAACGTCAATTGAGGCAACGCTGGATGGCTCAATGGGGCGATGTGTCGGCATTACCAGATTAATACCGCGTCGTTCCGCGTATTTACGCCGGTTTTCGATGTAACGGGTCAGGGTTCCCTGACGCGCATCCAAATCGATGCTGGCGACACTGGCACCCGTCGACAGCAGCGAGGCGATGACATGCATGGTCGTCGTGGATTTGCCAGAGCCGCCCTTCTGATTGCCAACGACAACGATATGGGCGTACTTGTCCGACGCGTTGTCGGCGGATTCTGATGACTCGCTCGTGCCAGACGGATGTGGCTGTTCTTGTGCGTTTGCAGGGGCGTTTTCTGGCATGGCGTCCTTATCAGTCACATTCTGGGTGGCGGTTTTGGATTTGGTTTGATTTGGAAAGGCGGTGATATGCCCGCCAGGATCAGACGGGGGTTGGCGCAAAAAGGCCCGACCGAATCCCCATTCTCTTCCCGTCCATGCCATAAATCCATGCCCCCATGCCCGATTTCACACTCAGTATCCCTGTCAGAATGTGCGACCGTAGCGTCTTAAACCCCAAAAAGGTCGGAATCAATGCATGCTGTTCCCCTTGTTTTAGCGCGGCTTCGCTTTGACACAAGGGAATCTATCCGACAAGATTCATGGTACCATGAGATATTTGACTAAAATACTATTGTTTTTCGGGATTTGCGGACTTTTGGCCGCATGCGACGAATTGGGCTGGAATCCTTTGGACACCAGCGAGGCGACCCGCATTGCCCAAATGCGGGAAGGGACAGTTCCGATTCTACTGCAAATTGACGTGCCAACCTTGACCGATGGCGCATCCTTTTATGATGAACAATGGGACCGGGAAACAGACGTGTTGAAACGACGTCGTACGTGGCGTGGCCCGCCTGGAAACGATGTATCCGCATCCCTTTTGGAACTGCGCCACAAGGATGGCGCCCCAATGGGCGATGCGCCAACGCCGGAAGAGGCAACCCGCAATTGGGATATTCTGGCGCAAAGGGAACTGGTGTTTCAGGACCTGTATTCCAGTCGGAATGCCGTTGGGCCGGTTCTTTGGCGACGCTTTACCATGGGTCCTAATATCTGTGTTTCGTTCGCTCAGGGCTACAGCCCTGACGGTGACATTCCGGCGCGCCACCTTCTGGGCTATTACTGTGCCCCGGCGGGGGAGGCTTTCAGTGATGGACAGGCTGAAACCGTTGTGCGTGCCATTCGCGTCCAGGAAGGGGACCCTGCGCTATCGCCTGATGGGTAAATTCCTGATTAGGGGCAATTAATTACTGTTCTGCCCTGTTTTTGCCATGCTGGCCCTATAGATCTTTGAACTATGAAAAAATGGCTTATTCAAAGGCCGCTTCGGGCGGTTACTCTGATCATTATGGTGCTGGGCGTATTGCTGGTCGGGCCCGCTACAGTGCTGGTCGCTGATGATACACGGCTGGCCCAAAGCTGGCGGTCGGCGCGGTCTGATTCTGCAGGTATTGCGCCATTACCATCGCAAGAACCCAAGGCTGTCATTCAGGTGTATGCCGCGCGGACATTTGGCTGGCGAGGGGCATTTGCTGTGCACACCTGGATCGCTACAAAACGCCCCGATGCGGCGCAATATCAAACTCATCACGTAATTGGATGGCGATCCGGTAACAAGGTGATCAGCCGTTGGGAGGCCCCGGACCGGCATTGGTATGGATCGAAACCGGATCTGATTCTGGACCTGCGCGGGGATCGTGCGGCGGAATTGATCGACGCGGTGGAAGCCGCCGTCGCCAGCTATCCCTATCCCGATAGCTATACGGCGTGGCCGGGGCCAAACAGCAATACCTTCATCGCCTGGATTGGGCGGGAAGTACCACAGTTGCAGTTGGAAATGCCCCCCCATGCCGTGGGCAAGGATTATCTGGGCGGGTTCAGGCTGGTGGATTGGACACCCAGCGGCACTGGTGCGCAGGTCAGCCTGTTGGGTGTGTTGGGTGTGACGCTGGCCCTGGATGAGGGGGCGGAAGTGAATCTGTTGGGGCTTACAATCGGGTTGGATCCACAAGATATGAATTTGAAGTTGCCTGGGATTGGGCGGGTTGGCCCCGCACCGGATCCGCGACGGGAATGATGCGGAATCGGCGTCCTGTATAGTTGGGCCTGTCACTTCTGTCTTGCCGGTTCGGGGCAGGGCGGGGATAACTGCATAACCGCATTTCGACGTAGGATTGGGTTTGGATAGATGAGCATCTGGGGAAAGATTGTTGGCGGTGCCGCCGGTTTGGCGCTGGGGGGTCCTATTGGGCTGTTGGTGGGTGCGGTTGGTGGCCATTTTGTCGACCGCATGCGCAATGACGGCGAGGTGGACCCGGATCGCGCGAAACGCTCCGTTGGTTTTACCATTGCGGTTATCGTGCTGGGCGCCAAAATGGCGAAAGCCGACGGCGTGGTGACCGAAGATGAAGTCACGGCATTCAAGGAAGTCTTCAAGGTGCCTGAAGACGAGATGAAGAATGTCGCGCGCATCTTTAATCAGGCGCGTCAGGATGCCAGGGGGTTCGAACCCTACGCGGAACAGGTTGCCGGCATGTTCCAATCCACACCGGAAGTGTTGGAAGAACTGTTATGGTGCCTGGCCCATATTGCCAAGGCGGACGGTGTGATACATCCGGGCGAATTGGAATTCCTGAAACGTGTTGCACAAATTTTCGGATTTGATGATCAGAAATTTGAACGTGTGACCGCCTTGCAGCTGGATGGCGAACAGGCTGATCCGTATCAAATACTTGGCGTGTCCCGGGATGCCAGCGAGGAAGAAATCAAGAAGGCGCACAGGGCGCTGGTGGTTGAAAATCATCCAGACAAGCTGATTGCCAAAGGCATGCCGGAGGAATTCGTTGCTGTTGCCAATGAACGTCTGGCCAAAATCAACGCCGCCTATGACCGTATCCGTAGGCGGAAGGGTTCCGCGGGGGCATGAAACCTTTTGATCTTGCCATTGTCCTGTTCGTGGTCACGATCTGGGGTCTTAATTTTGTTTTCGTTAAAATCGGTGTGGCGGAAATTCCGCCCTTTTTGTTTATGGCGCTGCGCTTTGGCGTCGTTGCCCTGATTCTAGTGCCTTTTATCAAATGGCCTCATGGTCGAGGAAAGGCGTTGATCGCCTATTCCATGATGTTGGGCGTTATCCATTTCGGCCTGATGTTCAACGCGATCCACTTGATCGATGCATCCACGGTTGCCTTGTTAAGTCAGTTAAACACCCCCTTTGCGGTGATATTATCCGCAGTTCTGTTTCGGGATTATCCGGGATGGAAACGGGTTCTGGGCATCGCGATTGCCTTTGGTGGATGTTTCGTCATAGCCGGTGAACCCCGCTTCGACGGCGCCCTGTTGCCAATTCTGATGGTGGTCGGTGGCACATTTGCCTGGGCCGTAGCGGCCGTTCAGGCAAAGCAGTTGGGCTCCATCGGTCCCTTTGCCCTGAATGGTTGGATGGCGCTGTTCGCCACGCCGCCGCTGTTGCTGATTTCCTTGGCGACCGAAACCGGACAATGGGACGCGATGCGCATGATCAGTGTTAATGCGGTGATCTCTGTCCTGTATCAATCGGTTCTGGTTGTCATCGTCGGCTATGGTTTGTGGTACGGTCTGATCAAACGCTATCCGTTGAGCAGGGTCATTCCTTTCACACTATTATTGCCTGTCGTCGGCGTTGCCGGTGGCGTTCTGGCACTGGGAGAGGCGATGACAATGGAGATGGTGATTGGCGGTGGATTGATCATTGTCGGTGTTGGCATCGTCGCATTGCGCCAGGCCGCACGGGGCGAAATCGCTCCTGTTCGGCCCCATTAGAGAGTTTGAGACCAGGATGCGGATGATCGAAACACCGTCCCCGAATTTTGGTGATCGCCGCAACGGCGAGACGGTAAGCATGCTCGTCATACATTATACTGGGATGCGCAGCGCTGCGGAGTCTTTGGCCAGATTGTGTGACCCCGCAGCAGAGGTTAGCGCCCATTACCTGATTACAGAAGCGGGGGATGTCCATCAGCTTGTATCCGAAGAAAAGCGCGCCTGGCATGCAGGCCTCAGCCAGTGGGGGGGAGAACGGGATGTGAATTCACGCTCCATCGGGATTGAATTGCAGAATCTGGGGCATGAATTCGGGTATCAACCCTTTCCCACGGCGCAGATTGACAGTTTGATTAATCTGGCGAAGGGTATTCTAGACCGACACAATATTCCTGCATCGGGCATTGTCGGGCATTCCGATATTGCGCCGGATCGCAAGCTGGATCCTGGTGAACTGTTTCCCTGGCCTGCATTGGCAGAGGCTGATATCGGGGTCTTTCCAAAGGCTGGTATCGATACCCAGGAACACTTGGATTCCTTGTTGACCCGCATCGGCTATGACCCCATGGCAGAGAATCGGATATCAGCATTTCAACGACGCTTTCGACCCGACAGGATAGATGGTCAGCCCGATATGGCATGCCAACGCCTTGCTGCTGCTTATCTGGCCGACTTGTCTTAGAAACAGCCTGAAATACACCAACAGGAGGAGCCGACATGCCCCAAGCGATTGATTATTTTTACAGCCATGTATCCCCCTGGGCATTTTTCGGGCATCCGCGCTTTTTGTCATTGGCGCAACGTCGGGGCGTATTGATTAACTTTCACCCCATCACCGTTGCGGAAGTGTTTCCCAAGACAGGCGGTCTTCCCCTGGCAAAGCGCCCGCCCGAACGCCGCGCGTACCGGATGGTGGAGCTGAAACGCTGGTCGAAATATCTGGACATGCCAATCAACTTTGAACCAAAGTTTTTCCCGGTGAACGATCGCCCCTCGCTGCAATTTTCCCTTGCTGCGGCTCAGGCGGGTGCTGATCTGGGCAGCTTGTCCTACGCCTTAATGAAGGCCGTATGGCAGCAGGACCGTGATGTTTCCGACTGGTCAACGCTGGCGGAAATTGGCACTGAGGCCGGCCTGAATGGGGACGCCTTGGTGGCGGAAGCTCAGACCGATGCCATTAAAGCCAAGGGCGTGGCGGAATCTGAATTGGCCCTGCAGGCGGGTTGTTTCGGCGTGCCCTGGTATTCCTACAAGGGAGAGGGGTTCTGGGGCCAGGACCGCCTGGAATTGCTGGAACATGCATTAGAGCATCATGCGAGCGCATGAGCTCATACATTGAGAGCATCATGCGAGCGCATGAGGCTCTTCCCCATGTTTTCTCCGCAAAACTGTCATCGGTAACGAGTTCGGGTTCGACAGCTTTGATCTAGGGTAAAAACATTTCGATGTTTAAAGGGACGCTGTCGCCCAGCCAGATCGCCGCGTCCCGGTGATCGTACAGATCGTCTCCGGTTTGGGGATGAACGAAGATTGTAAGCCCGGCGCGCTTTAAATTCAGCCAGGGGATGGCGGTGGCGAAAGTCTCCACCGGCACCGTTAATTGGCAGCTCCAGCGGGGATGGGGCCCCACCAAACGCTCATGCATACGCCCCATTTCCAACCCGAATGTATCGCGCGCTTCCACCAAAAGGGCACGGGCCTGATCAATGGTTTCGGCATCGTAATAGACATGGGCATGATAGTTCTGAATGTCGTTCAATTCTGGCATGGGGGACTTTCTGATAAGAAAATACTGTATTGCCGCAGCGTATCATTAAATTGCGCTTTGGTGCCATCCCTTGCGCGAATCCTTGACCGTCCGGGGCGGGGCGCGTAGCTAGATCAGGATGCCAAAACCAGATGCAATCGCGTGAGTCCATATAGGGTGATTTGGCATGGTGTTATAAAAACAAATACTTCGTCCCGGACAGGGGCGTCTGTCGGGATTTGATTTATCCAGCAAGGTGTTTCGAATGAAAAAAGCGTTGATCACGGGGATTACCGGTCAGGACGGTTCCTATCTGGCGGAGTTTCTGTTGAAAAAGGGATATGAGGTCCACGGCATCGTGCGCCGGGCGTCCACGTTCACGACGGAGCGGATTGATCATATCTATCAGGATCCCCATGAAAGCCATCTGCATTTGAAATTGCATTACGGGGATCTGGCGGACGGATCAGGTCTGCGCCGGATCCTGGAACATGTTCAACCAGACG
Organism: Rhodospirillales bacterium; assembly: GCA_002696645.1. Classification (GTDB taxonomy): domain Bacteria; phylum Pseudomonadota; class Alphaproteobacteria; order UBA8366; family Aestuariispiraceae; genus Pacificispira. Next base: position 33,300 of record NZSA01000059.1, read on the forward strand.
AGGTTTATAATCTGGGCGCGCAAAGCCATGTCCGGGTCAGTTTTGATCAGCCTGAATATACAGCCGATGTTGTTGGGACGGGAACCTTAAGGCTGCTGGAAGCCTTGCGGGATTATATTCACACGGCCAAGAAATCCGCAAAGCTGTATCAGGCGGGCAGTTCTGAGATGTTTGGCGCGGCAAATCCACCGCAGAACGAAGCGACAGAATTCTATCCGCGCAGCCCCTATGCCGTGGGAAAGGTCGCGGGATTCTGGTTCTGTAAGAATTACCGGGAAGCATACGGCCTGTATGTTGCCAATGGCATTCTGTTCAATCACGAAAGCCCACGCCGGGGAGAAACCTTTGTGACCCGGAAGATCACCCGGGCGGTTGGGCGCATCAAGCTTGGCCTGCAGGATAAGTTATTCTTAGGCAATCTGGACGCCAGACGGGATTGGGGTTTTGCCGGTGATTATGTCCAGGCCATGTGGCTGATGCTGCAACAGGAAAAGCCAGATGATTATGTCGTTGCGACCGGCAAGGCCTATTCCGTGCGGGAATTCCTGGAAGCAGCCTTTGGCTATGCCGGGTTGGATTACAAAAAACATGTTGAATTCGACGCACGCTATCTGCGCCCGACGGAAGTTGATTATCTTCTAGGGGATCCCAGCAAGATCAAAAAGGAATTGGGATGGGAGCCAAAGGTCGGTTTTCAGGAGCTCGTTGCCATGATGGTTGATAACGACATGGACCTGGCGCGTCGCGAAAAGGTTTTGCTGGATGCTGGTCATACGGTTCCCAGCCCGGTTGGGGCATAAAGCCTGTGACGAAACCCGGTCTATCAGATTCCATTTTTGTTGCCGGGCATCGCGGTCTGGTCGGATCGGCAATTGTCCGCGCGCTGCAGGCGGCGGGTTATACCAATCTGATTACCAAACGCTCATCCGAACTGGACCTTAGAGAGCAATCGGCTGTTCGGGATTTCTTCGCTGCGGAACGTCCTCGCTATGTGGTTTGCGCCGCGGCTATGGTTGGCGGAATTGTGGCCAATCGGGATTTTCCGGGAACCTTCATTCATGACAACCTGGCCATTCAGACCAATGTCATTGAGGCGTGTCGCCAACAGGCGGTTGCCAAGCTGATTTATCTGGGGTCGACCTGCATCTATCCAAAATTTGCTCCCCAGCCGATCCAGGAAGATCACTTGCTGACCGGTCCGTTGGAAGAAACCAACGAGGCCTATGCAATTGCGAAAATAGCCGGGCTTAAAATGTGTGAGGCTTATGCTAAGCAATATGGTTTGTCCTCCATCACATTGATGGCGACAAATCTGTATGGGCCCGGTGATAATTTTGACCTTGAGAAAAGCCATGTCATTCCGGCCCTGATGCGCAAGGCGCATGAAGCAAAACTGGCGGGGGCCAAGACCATGACGGTCTGGGGCACGGGAACGCCATTGCGTGAATTTCTGCATGTCGATGATATGGCAGCCGCCGCGCGCTATTGTCTGGAAAATGACACACCCTATTCGATGGTCAATGTCGGATCAGGGGAAGAGGTCACCATCGCTGATTTAACCAGACTGATCTGTGAGGTCGTCGGTTTTCAGGGGGATCTGATTTTTGATTCCGAAAAGCCTGATGGAACACCCCGGAAATTGGCGGATTCTTCCAGGTTGCGAGGGTTGGGATGGAAGCCCGCTTTGTCCTTGCGACAGGGGTTGGAGGATACCTATCGCTGGTTTACGCAAACAAGCAATGCCCGCTTAGGGAATTAAAATTTTCGGGAAAAGTTAGGGATCATGTCAGGGTCTGTATCGTCTACTTCGATTTTAGCATGGTTCGGCCTGGCGGGGGCAGTTGTTATCGGTGCGCTGGATCCCCTAGGGCTGGGGCCAACAGTGGCGCCTGTCGCGGGGCTGGTGGCTGGGACAATCACCCTGTTTGCAACGGGCGCGGTGGCAGAACATTTGACTGCGCTGTTGTTTTTCGCATTCGCCATGGTTTTCAGTATTGCCCCGGCGGACCTGGTCTTCACCGGTTTCGCCAGCAAGGCATTCTGGCTGGTTGTATCTGGCATGGTGATTGGCCTGGCGATCCATAAAACCGGCCTGGGGGCCCGCATCGCCCGGGCGCTGGCGCGGTTGTTTCCAGCCAATTATACCGGCTTGATCGCGGGGTTGATCTTTGTTGCCATGGCTATTTCCTTCTTTATGCCCTCCAGCATGGGTCGCATCGTGTTGTTGATGCCCATCGCGCTGGCCCTGGCGGATCGCTATGGCCTGGCGGAGAAGTCACTGGGGCGCAGCGGCGTGGCGCTGGTTGTCGGGTTTGCCTGCTTCAATCCTCCCAACGGCATATTGCCAGCCACCGTCCCCAACATGGTCTATGTCGGTGCGGTTGAGAAAATCTATGGTGTCGCCCCCCTATATGGCGAATGGATGTTGCTGCACTTTCCTTTGCTAGGGTTTGGGAAAGCAATCCTGATTTGGCTGGTTGGCTGCTTCCTGTTTCGTCAATCGGTCACAATACAGACAGAAACGGAACAGTCTTCGCCCTTGTCGGCTGAAGAAAGACGATTGGCCTTTATTCTGTTGTTTGCCCTGTTGGGATGGTCGACGGATATTTGGCATGGCATCTCACCCGCCTGGATTGGGCTGGTGGCGGCTGTATTGTGTTTGCTGCCAGGTGTCGGCGTATTGCCAAAGGACGCGTTCAAACAGATCAATATTGCCCCTGCAATCTATGTTGCCAGTATTCTGGGCATGGGGGCCCTGATTGCTGATAGTGGTCTTGGGGCGCTGTTGGGGACGGCAATGGCCGATATTCTTCCTTTGGCTCCAGGGGCCGCGGTGCAGAACTTCTTCTCATTGGCATTGGGGGGGGGCGTGACATCGCTTGTATCCACGATGCCGGGCCTGCCTGCAGTTATGGTTCCGTTAGCCGAACCGTTGCATGTCGCCTCTGGTTTGCCGCTGCAAACGGTATTGGCCAGCGTTGTCCTGTCCTATTCCACAACCATTTTACCCTATCAGGCACCCCCGCTGGTATTGGCGATCGGTATGACCGGCGCCCGGTTGATCGATGCCACCAAACTGGTTGTTCTGGTTGGTATTCTAAGTGTCCTGATCATTCTGCCCCTGACTTTTGCGTGGTGGCGATTGCTGGGTATGATTTAATCACATTTTCTTTGCAGCCTTGATTTGCATCAACGCGGTCCCGAAGTGGGAGGCATAGGATGCTGCCATAAGATTTGGCAATAATCAGTGTTATGCGAGGAGATATGATATGACTGTGAAGCGAATTTTGGTTCATTTTGATGGATCCAAACGTTCTGAGCGTGCGCTATCCGCCGCGCTGGAACTGGCGGAAGCACAGGATGCGCATCTGATTGGTTGCGCTGTAGAGGCAGAGCCGCGCATTCCAACCTATGCTGCGGCACAGATTCCAGCAGATGTCATTGCTTCAATGGCAGACGAACAGCGCCGCTATGTCGAAGCAGCAAAAGTATCTTTCGAAAAACTGGTGGCGGCATCCGGTTGGACGGATCGATCCGAATTCGTGATGGCAAAAGGGGATGCGACCCGCGCCTTGTCGCGCATAGCACGGGGCTGTGATCTGGTCATTCTGGGTCAGTCCGAGCCGGACACGGATTTCGTGGAAATTGAAGATCTTCCCGATAATGTCGTGCTGGAAAGCGGTCGCCCGGTTCTGATCATTCCCTATATCGGGAAGAAAAAGCCGATTGGCGGGCATGTTCTGTTGTGCTGGACCGATACACGCGAAGCTGCACGGGCGCTGTCAGATTCTATCCCCCTGTTGAATGAAGCATCAAAAGTGACGGTGTTGAGTGTTGGGGAGAGCCAAAAGAATCCTGCTGTATCAGCCGATGACGCCGCGCGATTGCTGGCGTCACATAACATTTCTGCGGAACTGCGCCATTCCCCTGGAAAAGGTGTGGATGTCGGCTCAGTCGTTCTGAATGAAGCGTCTGATCTTGGTGCGGATCTGATTGTAATGGGAGCGTATGGCCATTCCCGCTTGCGGGAAACGATACTGGGCGGCGTGACCCACACGATCCTGAAGGAAATGACTGTGCCCGTTCTGATGTCGCATTAGAACAAAGCCTGTGTGAACCTATGCGAAGGCATGATGCGCTAGAGTTTCTATCAACTGCTGTGAATTGTATCGTAGTAGGCTTGGGCACCTGGATGGACCGGAACACGTCCTTTCGGGCGCCCTTCCTCTACCGTCGGGAAGGTCAAACCCGGATTGTTGTGATTGAATAAATCTGCCGTGCTGCTTTGCCACAGCGCGCGCGTGATATTTTGTATCAATACCGCATCCATTTTTTCTTTAACCACCCATTTAACGCCCAGCTTTACGGTCGTGATTTCTTCAATCTTGCGATAAACCTGGGATGGGATGGTTCCTGCAGACAGAAATGGGAAGAATCCCTTCAAGGTTTGTTGCGCCGCGCCATCGATGGGCAACAGTTTTATGGTCTCTTCCTGTTGAAGCTCTGAAATGGCTTCGATAGGGGCGGCCCCCATTTCAAAGAACGCGTCAATAACCCCGGTGATCAAATGGTCTGCGGCTGGGCCTGGGCGCAAATATACCGGTTTGATGTCTTGGAGATTCAGGCCATTCAGGCGCAACAGCGTGTTTACGATTGTGCCTGTCCCGGCCCCTCTGGCGCCAAGGGATATGGTGCGCCCTTTCAGGTCCCGGATGCTGTTGATACCGGAATCGGCCCGAACAACAATATGCAGGGAGACGGGGATCAGGTCTGCGATTACACGCAGGTCGGGAACGCTGGCCTCGTCCGCGAAGGGGCCACCGCCGGTAAAGGCCCAATAGGCCATATCTGCGTGGACCAGCGCTGATTCCAGAACGCCATCGCGAATGTCACGAATATTGGGGATGGACCCAGCGCGGGTCTGAGCTACCGCGATCAGTCCGGGAACACCGCAGATGCCCCCTTCATCACACGGGCTGCTGCCGGGGGGACGACTGATCCCTGCTGAAATCGCGGTCCCCAGGCTGTAAAGTGACTCTGCTGAAGGGCCGGTCCCGATCCGGAAAAAGGAAAGGCTGGGGCGTTCATCCTGCGCCGATAGGGGGGTAAACGGAGTTGGCAGCAACAATCCCACCACAGCACCCCCCAGGCCCGTGGCGAGGATGCGGCGTCGATTGGGCTTATGACTGACGAAAGACTCCTGAGTCTGGGCCAGGACCGTTGACGATGGCGGCTTTTCACGGGTCATTTACAATTCCACCGTGGGAGATCAGGACACAAGCATCATGCGTTCGCATGAGCTGACAAACAATATGCTAGCATCATGCATTCGCATGAGCTGACAAACAATATGCTAGCATCATGCGTTCGCATGAGCTGACAAAGGACAAGCGAGCATCATGCGTTCGCATGAGCAGCAAAGCGATACTCTAGTAAATTGCGATCAAGGTAAAGACGGACCACAGGACGAACGCCCCGATTTACCCTATACGGGCTTTTGATAACAGCCTGTCGCTTCTGCCCGCATTCGGGTCAGGGCATAGACCATCCGCATTGTATCACACGGCGTCTTCAGCAGGTCGGCGACTTCTATCGCCGCGCCCAGGATCGCATCCAGTTCTATGGCGCGTCCACGGTCATAATCTTGCAGCATGGAGGTCCGGAATGCCCCCAGTTTCAGGCCCCCCTGGAACCGCTGATCGATGGTGACGGACAGGGAAACCTTCAACGCGGCACACAGGTCTGAGAACTCTTCCATCATACGCCGCCCGATCCCAGAAATCTGTGGATCATGGGTCATGATATCAAGTGTTCCGCCGGTCACGACAGAAAGCGGGTTCGCCCACAAATTCCCCATCAGCTTGTTCAACACGTCGGCGCGGATTGCTTCAGACACGGTGCATGTCAGTCCCGCCGCTTCCATGACGGGTGCGATTTCTGACAGGATGGCAGGGGGCGGTTGTGTGATGGCGCCGATGACCAGTCTGTTCGCCCCTGAACTTTTGATCGTGTAGGGGGCGATGACTTCTGAAGCCAGATAGACGGCACATCCAATAATTCTGGACGGATCGAACTGCCGTGACAGGGTGCCATCCGGATCCACATGTTTCAGGATGTGATTCTTGTGGGGACCGTCCGCGCCTTGGAAGAACCACCAGGGCAGGCCATTGATGGCGGTTAGAATATGGGTGTTGGGACCCATCAACGGGGTAATCATGGGCAGGGCGCTTTTAATCTGGTGGGCCTTGACGGCAATAATGATCAGGTCCTGTGGGCCCTCAACCTGTGGCGCATCCGTGACTCTGGGGTGACAGGTGAAACCGCTTGCAGCGTCCTGGAATGTGGCATCTTCAAAGGTCAGGCCATATTGGCGGATCGCAGCCAAAGTCGAACCGCGCGCGATTAACAGAGGGTCCGCCCCAATCCTGGCCAATAGTGCCGTGATCATGCCCCCGATAGCACCCGCCCCAACAATCGCAATCTTCATTTCGTACCCTTTATTGGTTCTTCACCGCACTGTAGCGCGATAGGAAACGGGCGTCAGAGGATTGCCACTGACGCCCGTTTGCTGATGAGGTGCCACTGCGATTGGGTGGCGACCATCCCCTCTTTAGTCTGATATCTCCCTAAACTCAGGCAATTTTTTCGCCGGGTTTAATGTCCCAGTATCTGGCTCAGGAACAGTTTCGTGCGCTCGTTTTGTGGATTGGTGAAGAATTCCTCAGGTTTGTTTTCCTCGATGATTTCCCCGCCATCCATAAAGATTACACGGTCGGCGACTTTGCGTGCAAAGCCCATTTCATGGGTCACACACAGCATTGTCATGCCGGTTGAGGCAAGGTCGATCATCGTATCCAGCACTTCGGAAATCATTTCCGGGTCCAGGGCAGATGTCGGCTCATCAAACAGCATGATACGCGGGTTCATGCACAGGGATCGGGCAATGGCAACGCGCTGTTGCTGACCACCGGACAACTGACCCGGATATTTTAATGCCTGTTCCGGGATTTTGACCCGTTCCAGGAATTTCATGGCGATTTCTTCTGCTTCGCGCTTGGGTGTCTTGCGAACCCAGATCGGCGCCAACGTGCAGTTCTCAAGGACCGTCAGATGCGGAAACAGATTGAAGTGCTGGAACACCATACCGACTTCACGGCGGATCGCATCAATATTCTTCAAATCGTTCGTCAATTCGATGCCATCCACCAGGATATGACCTTGCTGATGTTCCTCCAGCCGGTTCATACAGCGGATCATTGTTGATTTACCAGACCCGGATGGGCCACAGATTACGATCCGCTCGCCCCGTTTAACGGTCAGATTGATGTTTTTGAGAACGTGAAATTCACCATACCATTTGTGCATTTGCCGCACTTCAATGGCGTTTTCATTTTCAACCTTACTTGTGGCAACCTCTGCCATGTCAGTATCCTCTCGTCGCGCGATTAGCGTTTGTGGCCTGTGTGCAGTTTTTTCTCCAGATACATGGAATACCTGGACATACCAAAGCAGCAGATGAAGAAGAATCCTGCCACGAAAACGTAGATTTCTACGGAAAGCCCATTCCAGACCGGGTCAGACACCGCGGATTTTGCAACGCCAAGAACGTCCAGCATCCCGATCACGATCACCAATGTCGTATCTTTGTACAGGCCGATAAAGGTGTTCACGATACCTGGAATTGATATCTTTAAGGCTTGCGGCAGAACGATCAGTCGCATCGTCTGCCAATATTTCAGACCCATGGCGTCGGCGGCTTCGAACTGGCCCTTGGGCAGGGATTGCAGCCCCCCCCGGATAACTTCCGCCATATAGGCAGAGGCAAACAGGGTCACCATGATCAGAACCCGCAGCAGAAGATCAAAGGTCGTCCCCGGCGGCAGGAAATAGCTCAACATCGTCGAAGCGACAAACAGCAAGGTAATCAGGGGAACCCCCCGGATGAATTCGATAAAGACGGTACAGACGATCTTGATCGCGGGCAGGTTGGAATACCGACCCAGAGCGAGAAGGATGCCCAATGGAAGCGAGAAGGTAATGCCGGTGACGCCGATCACGATCGTCAGCAACACGCCGCCAAACAACCGGGTGTCAACAGGTTCCAGGCCAAACACGCCACCCACCATCAGAACCCCCGCGATGATTGGGAAGGCGAGAGAGAACATCAGGCCATATTTACGGAACGGGATGTTGTCATACAGCACCGGCGCCAAGGCAACGAACAACAGGACAAAAGTCAGATTGGGGCGCCAGCGCAATTCATTTGGATAGAACCCATAGATGAAAACCTGGAACCGGTCCCCGATAAAGGCCCAGCAGGCCCCTTTTCCGAGTTCTGCGCATTCTGCCCGTGAACTGGCGTTAACAACGGCATCGAAAATGAAATAGTCCAGTATGCCCGGCACGATCAGATACAGCAGGTATACTGACAGCAGGGTCAGTACCGTATTGGTGACGGTTCCAAACAGGTTATCCCAAATCCAGCGTTGCCAGCCGACAAGGTTCTTCGGGGGCGCAAGGCTGGGATGTTGACCTGGCTCGTAGCTTTTTGCGTCGCTCATCTCAGCCTCCTATCGCTCTATCAGTTTAATTCGGTTGTTATACCAGTTCATAAAGCCTGACACCGCCAGCGAGATGCACAGATAGATCGCCATGACCAGGACCATGCATTCCATTTCCCGCCCGGTCTGGTTCAATGTGATGCCCCCCAGCGTGGCTGTGATGTCCATATATCCAATGGCAATGGCCAGGGATGAGTTCTTGGTCAGGTTCAGATATTGGCTGGTCAAAGGCGGAACAATAACGCGCATTGCTTGGGGAATGACCACCAGTTGCAGGGTCCGGTTATTGCGAAGTCCCAAGGCGCCCGCAGCTTCCGTCTGACCATAATTCACGGCCAGAATGCCGGCCCGAACCGTTTCCGCGATAAAGGCGGAGGTATAAAGCGCCAAAGCCAATGTCAGGGCAATCAGTTCCGGTTTGACGACATAGCCGCCCTGGAAGTTGAACCCCTTCATAACAGGCGTGTCCCAGTCCAGGGGTGCACCGGTGATAAAGTAAACGATCACGGGCAGCACAACGATCAGACCCAGGGAAACATACAGGACTGGTAAAATCTTACCCGTTTCATCCTGTATTTTTTTGGCATAACGCTTGAAGATAATCGCGCCAATTATTCCCAGAATAAAGGTAATTGCCGTCGCCCAGAACAGCGGATGTGGAACCGGGCTTGGCATATTGATGCCACGATTTGAGAAGAAGAAGGACTCGCCCAGACCAAGCGCCTGCCTAGGACCAGGCATATTGATCACGATAAAGCCGTGCATCAACAGGATCCACAGCAGAACCGGAACATTGCGCAATGCTTCGACATAGCAATAGACCAGACGGTTCATCAGGAAGTTCTTGCTCAATCGCAGAACACCCATAATGAAGCCGACAACCGTTGCGATGAGGATACCCAACCCGGCGACAAGGAATGTGTTCAGCAAGCCGACGACAGCAGCTTTCAGGTTCGTACTGCGCGAGTCATATTCCAGAAAAGATTGATTGATGTCGTAATTGGCGGGCTGGAGAAGGAACTCGAAGCCCAGCGTTTTACCAATCGCGTCCAGATTAATGATGGCATTGCGAATAAGGTAAAAGACCAGTGCGAAAAGAACGGCGATCGTGAAGATCTGAATGATGACTTGTCGTGCTTCGCTATCGTACCACAATCGCATTATTCCGCCACGCTGCGGTGTGGAATCAGTGTCAGATGCTACAGACATCAAGAGTCTCCCTCGAGGTTTGCCGTAACTGGGGCCTCGTCAAAGGGTGTGAATGGCAAATACCGTCCGGTTACGATGACCTATTGCCGGTCAGCACAAAACGGGAGCCAAGCTTGTAAAGGAACATAGGGCTGAAAGAACCGAGGCGGCACCTTTCGGAACCGCCTCGGATACTCATTCAGTCTTTAGCGGATTGGCGGTGCGTAAAGAATGCCGCCTTGGCTCCAGAGAGCGTTCAACCCACGCTCCAGACCGATTTCAGTGTTCGGACCGATGTTGCGGTCGAAGATCTCACCATAGTTACCCACGGCTTTGATCGCGCGCAGGGCCCATTGATTGTCGAGACCAATCATTTCGCCGTAGTTACCTTCGGCGCCCAGGATACGGGCAACGCTTGGGTTTGGCGGATTGGCGGCCATTTCATCAGCATTTGCTGCGGTGATGCCATATTCTTCGGCTTCGATCAGTGCGTTCAGAACCCAACGGGTCGTGTCCGCCCAGGCATCATCACCCTGGCGCACGGCCGGGCCCAAAGGCTCTTTGGAGATGATTTCTGGCAGCAGGATATGATCCTTGGGTGCTTCAAAGGTCGCACGGGTTGCCGCAAGACCGGACGCATCCGTGGTGTACACATCGCAACGACCGCTCAGATAGTTGGTCCGGGCTTCTTCGTTGGTTTCGATCGGAACCGGCTCATAGGACATGCCCTGAGCACGGAAGTAATCGGCCAGGTTCAATTCCGTTGTCGTCCCGGTCTGGATGCAGACCGATGCGCCATTGAGTTCTTTCGCAGAGGTAACACCCAAAGCCTTGTTCACCATGAAACCCTGACCGTCATAGTAGTTGACGCCCAGGAAGGTGAGCTTCAGGTCGGCGTCACGGCTCATCGTGACCGTTGTGTTCCGATACAGGATGTCGCCTTCGCCAGAGTTCAGGGCGGTAAAGCGGGTTTTACCCGTGGTCGGGACGAATTTCACTTTCTCGCCATCGCCCAGCACGGCTGCCGCAGTGGCACGACAGAAATCGACGTCAAAGCCGTTCCAGCGTCCGTTGGCATCCGTGTATGCAAAGCCGACGAGGCCGGTGGTGACGATGCAATTCAGTTCGCCACTTGCTTTAACGTCTTCAAGCGTGGCTGCATTGGCGACGGTAGCCGTCATTGCCAAAGCCGCGCCTGCGACCAGGATTGATTTGAGTTTCATGTGGTATTGTCCCCTATTCTTTCGGTTGTTGCCAGTTTCATAACTGGTCAAGCAGCTTGCTCAGGCCCTTTTTAATGCTCCCAAACGGCTGCTATCGCAGCTCTATTCTGGTTAGGTAAGAAAATATTCCAAATCTGATGACGTTTTGCAAACCGAAATCTTGCGGTGCACATTTTTTTAATCATCAGCGGTGTTTATTGTTGGATTTCTTACCCATCCTTAATCCCATACTCACACAACTAGTGTTGAATGTCCAAAAAATTGCAGCATTGGTCGCTTTTGGAATTCTCAGGCCACATTAACACTTTGGTATAGACGGATAAATGCACAGAAACGCATACACGTTTAATGTGCAGGTTACTATTTAAATAGACGCAACCGACCGCATTATGCGACATTATCCATGCGCGATCTGGAATTGAGCGCGCCCGGAATCTATACTGGGAAGAAATTTGCGACGCACAGGGGGCTGAGTATGGGCGAGTCAAACAGCAATGCGGGTATTCGAATTGATTCAGCGATGTTGGAGGGGCGGTCTCGTGAAGAGCTGATCGATGATATGGCGCTTCCGTTCCTGGACATGGCGGAACAGATTGAGGCCGCGAAACTGAACAATGTTTCCGGGGAGGCCTGGCAAAGCATTCTGGAAACCAATCTCTTCCTGTGGCGGTTTATCTCCAACTTTCTGCCCCGCCATTTTTCAGAAGATGTGACCACTGAAACGGCCGGATTATTGTCGAAAATCAGCGATTTTATGACGAAGGTCACAGTTGCGATGGCCGATGGCGGTGCGCGGGAACCCGAATTGCTGGATAAGATGATCAAGCTGAACCTGAATATGTGCGATCAGATCCTGGCAATGCGAAACAATCCGGACCTTTAGGCAGGGCGCGTTTCAGGATCCGTTTTCCTTCCATAAGGAGTGGTATGTTTTACAAAGCCAGCGAACCGCACGGCCTGCCGCATAACCCTTTCAATGGTCTGATTGTCCCGCGTCCAATAGGCTGGATTTCCAGTATGGATAAGGACGGTAACGTCAATCTGGCACCGTATTCTTTCTTTAATGGTGTTTCATACTTCCCGCCACAGGTCATGTTCTCGTCTACGGGTCCCCATACTCAGCATGACGGCCCAAAGGATTCCGTCAGAAATATTCTGGAGACAGGTGAGTTCGTTCACAATATTGCGACCTGGCCCTTGCGGGAGGCGGTAAACATATCGGCGGTTTCTGCACCGCACGGGGTTGATGAATTTGAACTGGCCGGCCTGACCCCGGTGCCGTCCCTTCTGGTGGCGCCGCCACGCGTTCGGGAAAGTCCAATTCAGCTGGAATGCAAATTGGTGAAAGTCGTCGACCTTCCTTCGACCCAGGAAAATGGGTCCAACACCATTATCTTTGGGGAGGTGATAGGCATTCATATCGACGACGCTGTTCTGGTGGACGGCATTGTCGATATCAGAAGAGTCGATCCCATTGCGCGGTTAGGCTATCGCGACTATGCGCGGATCACAGAAACTTTTTCCATGGATCGGCCAAGCTGGCCACTTTAGAGTAATGCTGCGCAGCATGCTGTAGCATCCGCCAAGAGCCTGATGCGCTATTTCGAAAACACCTTTTGCAGCAGTTCTGTGGTTCGTTTTGCCGGATTTTCGCGAATGGCGGCTTCTTCCTGCGCAACATAATGAAACAACCCTTCATAGGCTTTTTCGGTTGCGTGGGTTGTCAGATCACCCTTCACATCTGGAACAAAGGGCATTTTCTTGTAGCTGGCCATCATTTTATCCAGAGCCTCTACCGCGCCAACCTCTGTCAGCGCCTGGTCGACGATGGGGCGGATTTTCGCCTTGATGTCGTCGCCTGACACGCGTGCCAGATATTGTGTCGCGGCGTCATCGGGACCCTGTAGAATGCCTTTGGCATCGTCCACACTCATGGCTTGAATAGCGTTGATGACAATCTCGCCACTGTCTTCCATCGCGCTTTCTGCGGCGCGGTTCATCTTTAACTCAACTTCCTCACCCAGACTGCCCAGGCCAACCTTGGACAACATGGATTGTACTGTCTTTAGCTGATCCGGCAGGGGGATATGCACGACAGGGTCGGTGTTGAACCCGTCTTTTACCCCCAGCGTATCGACGACCCGCTCGCTGCCGATGCGCAGAGCTTCTTTCAGCCCCTTGGTGATGTCGGCACTGCTGAGCCCGGATACGTCGGGCGCAGTGGACTGAGAGGAATTCAGATTCAGCAATGATTTCGCACTGTCCAAAAGGCCGGTTGCCTGAGCCGTAGACGCCGATGACAAAACCAATAAGCCAATCACCAGAAATGGGCCGCAGAATAGGAAAACACTTGGTAGGGAGCAGCTTGATTGGGGCGAAGAAGCCAAGGAGGTAAAGCGCATTGTTGGCGAACCCTTTCAGAACAAAAGACAGTGATTGCTGTTGCATCAGCCTAATCTATGTGCCCCTGAAAGAGAACTAATTTGAGCGGTTTCTGCTCTTACCTGGCATCGTCCCCACGCGATAGGTGACCCCGCCGCTTTAACAGGTTAGACTGCGAACAACTTATATTTTAGGGGGACTCTGGTGATGTCATTTTACAGCAAGATCACGGATGGCCTGCGGTATCAGGGCGGAATTAAGCACATATGTGTGGGCCCCCTGGTGGCGCTGGGTCTGGTTGCGGCGCCCATTTCGATGGCATGGTCTCAGACAAATGGGACGGCTGAAGTCGGGGAAACCGGCTCAACGCTGCCTTCTGTTGAGACCGCTCCCCCCGGGGGACTTCCTATTCTCAACAAACTTGGCGAGCAGATGAGTGGTTTGAATGAGACCATCGGCGCAATGGCCAAGCAGTTACAAGAGAAATCAGAGCAAATTCAGTTATTACAGGCGCAAGTGGAAGCGTCACAGAATGAACTGAAGGCGGCGAAAGCCGAAGGGAAACAGAATGCTGCCCTGATTGATGAATTGCAGAATAATCTGATCGCAGCGTCGGGCACGTTAGACACAGCGCAAAAGGATTTAGCGGAGTCACGTACGGTGATTGAGGATCTGACCGCCCAGGTCGATGTCGGAAAGTCCAATGCCCAGGCTGTTTCAGATTTGAAGGCAGATGTCGAAGCCTTGACCCAATCAAACAAAGCACTGGAGGCAAAGGCCGCGGAAGCCACGGCGGCGCTGGAGACGGCGCAGGCGGACCAGAAATCCAGCGATGACATGCTGGCCCAGGTTCAAATGGAGCGCGATGCCCTGGCGCGGCAACGGTTCTGGCTGTCAATTCTGGTGGCATTGTCTTTGGTCGGGGTCGCGTATTTGGCGATGCGGGGTCGCCAGTCCAGTTCTGATGATGCAGTAACCAAACCGAACTCTAAGTCCGACCAGAATCAGAATGCCAGCGACACCCCGGCGAGTAAGCCCGACACAACGGCAAAGGGCGCCGCGTCCAAATCAACTCCGAAAACCAGCGCCCCGGCGGAAAAAACAAGTAAAGCCAACAGCGACGACAAGACGTCATAGCAATGGTACGCAGATACCAGATGCGATAAGGGAGCATATGTGAAACTGGGTCTCAGAGTGATCCTGGCCTTGGCCTTCATGGTTGCGTCGATTGTTCCCTTATCGGTCTGGGCCGTTTGGGTGCGTTCAGCGGCATTGGACCGGGAGATTGAGGAAGTTAGGGACAGGCACCTGTTGCTCGCCCGGAATCTCAGTCTTGCCCTGGAGCGGTACGCCCAGGATGTGTCGGCGGTGTTTTCCCATGTCGTTGAAACTGATCCGGAATTGCGCGGGTCCCAACATTTGGGAACATTGTTGGCATCGCTCAGTTTTCGGCATATCTGCTTGATCGAAACTGACACGAAGCGCGTGGTTTCCGTTACGCCATCGGCCACTTACAGCATGGAAAGTATTGTTCTACCGCCTTTGGATCGGTTCATTGAAGTGGCGGAATATGGTCTTGGCAAACTGGTTTTCACCAATGTGATGCTGAATCCATCCGGCAAGCCGGCAATTTATCTGTTGAAGAAGATAGAACCTAATACGCTGGCGCTGGGGGAGTTGAGCACGGAATTCTTGCGAACAACCCAGCGTGCTGTGGCGTTCGGCGAGGGAGGGCATGCGGCTATTGTCGATGCCATCGGTCGTGTCGTAGGTCATCCCCGTGCGGATTGGGAAAGGGACTTGAAAGACCTGTCTGCCGTCGACCCAGTTGCTCGAATGATCAAAGGGGAAACCGGGGTCTCCAAGTTTTTCTCACCCGCCGCAAAGGAGGATATGATTGCGGGTTTCACAACCGTTCCCGCTACGGGATGGGGGGTGATGATACCTCAGCCGTATCGTGAATTGCAGGCCAAGGCCGATGAAGTGCAAAAGTCGGCCTATTTCATCGTCGCCTTTGGTGTTGGTTTATCCACTTTACTGGGGTTTGCCATTGGTGGCTTTATCGCCGGCCCGATTAAAGCTGTTTCAAAGGCTGCGGATCGCGTTGCGGATGGCGACGCCGATGTTTCTGTTTATGTTCCAGGCGGCATTGTTCCGGTGGAAGTAAGGGCGCTTACCAAACGGTTTAATGAAATGAGCATTGCCTTAAACAAGGCGCGGCAGGCCGAGGTCAGGGCCTTGCGTGCCGCGGAGGAAGCTGTTGAAGCGAAATCAGATTTTCTGACCCGGGTCACGCATGAATTGCGCACCCCGCTAAACACGGTGATCGGATTTTCCGGGANGATCCGGNATCAGACTCAAGGACCCATCAATTCGCCCGAATACGTCGAATATGGTCGTTACATTCATGATGGCGGCCAGCGTTTGCTGGAAATGGTGAATGATATCATTGCCTTTTCGCGTGTCGACAGACGAGGCGATGACGTTGCGCGTTCTGTTGTGGATATCACCGTAATCTTGACCATGGCAGTTGAAAAAGTTCGATCGATGGCAGGCGACGGGCAGATCAATGTTTCTTTATCTCTGGCGGAGGACCTGCCTGATCTTTGGGTGGATGAGGTGAAGTTTCGCCAGATCATTTCACATCTTGTGACGAATGCCGTTAAATTCACACCATCAGGCGGATCTGTTGTTATTGACGCGCATACAGGTCCTGCGGGCGGTGTGGAAATTGTGATCCGTGACACGGGAATTGGCCTATCAGAAGAACAGATACCCCTGGCGTTAAGCCCGTTTGGACAGATATCGACCCATCTTGCGCGGGACTATGAGGGGGCCGGGCTTGGCCTGCCGCTGTCGAAAATGCTGGTAGAACAGCATGGAGGAACGCTCACGATTCAGTCGACGCCGGGGCAAGGCACCATCGTCACAGTATTCCTTCCCCCGGAATGCGTCGCTGCATCAGCCTGAAACAAGATGTTTCTGTCAGTCTATTTTGGCATCCGTAATGGTCAATGCCTCTGCGCTTTTCGCCTGATCCTCCGGCAGGGTAACGGTGGTACCGGTTTCCAGGCTGGCTTGAACCGCGGTTACGTCAGAGGTTGCGATCAGAGCGCCTGATTCCACATCGAACATGCGATGCAACAGCCGCAAATGTTTGCGACCCACAGCAATAAAACCGCTTTCGACGCGGACCAACTCCCCCCCGCGCAGTTCCCGGATATACTGAAAGTTCTGACGCACAACGGCGATACGTCGGCCTGCTTTCTTGATTGAACGCGGAGAGACCCCGATCCCATGCAACAGGAACCATGTCGCCTGATCGAACCGTTCGATATACAGACGCGAATTCATCGATGATTCCGGGTCATACTCAGATGCCAGAACGGCACCACGGAATGTTTCGGTCCAACTGCTCATAAAGGATTCCTCCGGTTTTGGATCGATGGATGTGATTTCTGGACTTGTCTTAGCAAAGTTCAGCAGGTAGGGCCATGCCCCCTGGCGATGCGACTATGGATTTAGATCGGCCTGCCACCCTAACGCACCTGTGAATTGTAATTCAGCCATAAGACGAAAAAACCTTGGTGCCGGAAATCAAAATACCATAAGGCGCCAAACTGGCTATAGTGGGAAACCAAAGGGGAATCTCAGGCCAAGTACTGGCTGTTGGGAGATTTGTATGGCGGTAAGGCGGGTGCGTCAGAACCGCAATTGAAACGGCGTTCAGAGCGATTGTCTGGATGTGAATTGGAGAATTCTGGTGTCAGAAGCAGGTAAATCACAACACGTTCTGATATTGCGGAAAGCCGCCGTCCGGTTCGCGTTGTTGCTGATCATTTGTTCGGCACTGGGCGTCCTTGTTGAGCGTATGATCCTTCAGGACGCGCTGTTGCAGATGCGTGTCGAGGCGCAGAAAGAAATGGGCAGCCTAAGGATTTCTATTGAAGGTGTGCTGAATAACAACACACAGCGTGTACAAGGGCTCGTGGGCTATGTCGTTGACAGCCCGGATGTTTCTCAAGACAGTTTTTCCAGCGTAGCGAGTTTCTTAATCGGCAAAGATGAAGGGCTGATACGCAATATAGCTTTGGCTAAAGACCTGGTTGTTTCGCATATTTATCCGACCGCGGGTAATGAAGCGGCCCTGGGGTTGGATTATCGGAAAGATAGAATCCAATGGCCGACTGTTCAGCACAGCATCGAACAGAATAAGATAACGCTGGCGGGCCCTTTGGAACTTGCGCAAGGCGGAATGGGATTGATCACGCGCTATCCGATCTATCGCGACAATAGTCAAGGGAAGCCGGACCTTTGGGGAATAGCCTCGCTGGTTATTGATTATCAACGCTTTCTGGAAGCCATCCAGATATCCAGTTACTCACAAATCTATGATATCGCCTTGGTCGGCAGTGATGCGAAAGGAATGTCGGGTCCTCCATTCTGGGGAACCATGGAGGGTATGCCAAAAGCGCCCATTGATGTGGATGTCTACGTGCCTGGCGGAAAATGGGTAATCATTGCCGCCCCAAAGGGCGGTTGGCCGCGGGTTTCTTCAAAAGTCTGGTATATCGTGGCGGCATCCATTTTTGTGTTTTGCATTGGATGTGCCGTCATTCTGGGCACGGTCCGGTTTGAAGTTGCGATGGTTGAATCGGCACAGGAACTGGAATTGTCGCGCAATGATGCGGAATGGGCGCGCATGCAGGCTGAACAGGCCAATCGGGCAAAAAGCTTGTTCCTGGCCAATATGAGCCACGAATTGCGGACCCCTTTGAACGCGATCATCGGGTTTTCTGAGATCATGTCCCATGAACTGATGGGCAAGATTGGGAACGAGCGCTACAAGGCCTATGCCATGGATATCTATAACTCATCCAACCATCTGATGGAGGTGTTGAGTGATATTCTGGACATCACCCGAATTGAATCGGGGGATTTGGAATTGAATGAAACGGTGATCGCGCCAGATTATCTGGTTAAGTCGGCCCTGCGTCTGATCTCTGACCCTATGGATAAAAAGGCGGTGAAGCTGGAGGTGACAGTGCCAGAGGCATTGCCGAATATCTCCGTAGATGCCCGTTTGATGCGTCAGGTGCTGGTGAATACGATTCAGAATGCGATAAAATACACCCATCCGAACACGACAATTTCAATCACAGCCCATGTCCCGGAACAGGGCGGTGTCGCGTTTTGCGTTCTGGATCACGGCNCCGGAATTCCATCAGAGGATCTGGAGCGTATTCTGGAACCCTTTATTCAGATACGCCCCACCGCAGAGGTGACTTTTGAAGGGGCGGGCCTGGGCCTTCCGATTGCCAAGAAACTGATGGAAGTGCATGGCGGCAGCCTGAATATCGACAGTGTTGTCGGCCAATGGACTCGCGTGACCCTAACCATCCCCCCCAGTCGCATTGTCACCTGATCTGACCTGACAGATCGCGCCATCCCTGCAAAAGGATGCAATCTGAATAACCGTCCCCGACGTAGCATGAAAGAAGGGTCGTTATTCTGGCTTGCCGTGTGAAAGGGATTTGTATGTCTGATTTTTCCAGTGTCGGGTTTTACCGCTCGACCATCGTCACCGCTGTGGCCGCTGTGCTGCTGGGTGCCTTGATGCTGGCACCACCGACTTATGCATCGGATACTCAGAATCTGTGGCAGTCCCTGCAATCGGGCGGGCATGTAGTGCTGATCCGCCATGCGATTGCGCCTGGTACCGGTGATCCGGACACTTTCGATGTGAATGATTGCAGCACACAACGGGTGCTGTCCCAGGAAGGCCATCAGCAGTCAGACCGCATCGGCACCCTGTTTCGGGACAATGGCATCCAATCAGCACAGGTTTATTCCAGCCAATGGTGCCGCTGTCTGGAAACCGCACGGGGCCTGTCCTTGGGGGCGGTGCAGGAAATGACGGCGCTGAATTCCTTCTTTCAGAACAGGGGGATGCAGGGGCCTCAAACCCAGGCTTTGCGCGAATGGCTGCGCGAGGCACCGCTGACCCAGCCGACGGTTCTGGTGACGCATCAGGTAAACATCACCGCCCTGACCGGCCATTATCCGCAATCGGGAGAGTTGATATTTCTGCGCGTTGAAGAGTCAGGGGATGTGGTTCAGATCGGCACGATCCAGACTCGATAGAGCGTGTTTCAAATGTATTTAAGCTCATGCGGTCGCATGATGGTGGGATTATTCGTTAAGCTCATCCGGTCGCATGATGCAGGGAGTATTTATAAAGCTCATCCGGCCGGATGATGCTTATAGGCACCCCCACAATTCCGCCGGTGCGCGGTACAGGTCGCCTGCAATCTTGTCCGCCCGCGCCTGTGTCGCCGCATCGGGATTGGCCGGGTTCCGCTCCAGCGGGTTGGGCAGGACAGCCACCAGCCGCGCCGCCTGGTTCCGGGTCAGGTCCTTGGCGCTGACATTGAAATGCCGCCTGGCCGCCGCTTCCGCCCCATAAATCCCATCGCCCCATTCCGCGATATTCAGATACAGTTCCAGAATGCGCCGCTTGCTGAGCAGGAAATCCATCATCACGGCCATGGGGATTTCGATCACTTTGCGAATGCGGCTGCGGGCGGGCCACAGATACAGGTTTTTCACCACCTGCATGGTGATCGTGCTGGCCCCTCGGCTGGCCGCACCGGTTTCCTGTAATTCGTCCAGCACCTTGGACATTTCCGTCCAGTCTATGCCCCGATGGGTGCAGAACCGCTGATCCTCTGACACGATCACCGCCCACTGCAGGGCAGGCGCGATCTCCTCAATAGACACCCAGTCCTTATCCATCGGCGCGTCGCGCATCAGCATCAGTGGCGTGACCGGCACCGGCACCACGCCATAGATCAGGATCAGCAGCACCGGCAGCCCGATCAGGACCGCGGGAATGCCGATCAGCACTTTGCGACGGGTGACGCGCATTCACCCAGCCGCCGGCGTGACCGAACAGTAAATCTTGCGCACATCTTCTGTGCTGACCCAGTCAACCTCCGCCCCCAGCGGCACCAGGAAGGTCTCGCCCGCCGTGAAGGTCCGGGGTTTCTGTCCAGTCTCCGTCAGGGTGACCGATCCAGACAGCAGATGCATCAGCTCATACCGCTCAAACCGCACCGGCTTGCGGTTATAGGGCGTGGACTGCCACAGGCCGACGCTGAATTGCCCGGTCGCATCCTCATAGACCTCAACAGCTTGTTGTTCGGGGGCCGCCCCGATCAGGATATCCGCCCCCGGCCCAACAGAGGGCGCCAGCGGCAGGGCGGGATCAATCACCAGTCCCGATCCGTCATGGTCCACCCCCTCAAGGGTCCCGGCTGCGCCCTGTTCAAAGATCACATAGACCTTCTTGATGTTCCCCGTCTGATGCCAGGCACAGACCAGCCCCTTGGGCAGGAAGAAACTCTGCCCCGCCGACACCGTAATCTCCGCCCCCGACTCAAGGCGGATCGTCACCGCCCCTTCCAGCACGATCATAAACTCATCCACCGAATAGGGCCCCATCTGCGCCGTCCAGGCCGTACACGCCCAAATCCCTGCGGTCAGCCCCAGTGCTGGCACCTCCAACAAATCCACCCCCCGATGGACCGGCGCGCCGGAGGCAATGACAGAGGCCGGAATCTCCGGCAATACCGGTAGGTCAGACAGATCATGTGGAAACGAGATGATAGGCATGTGCGATGGCTCCCCAAAAGGCACGGATGATACGGCGCGATACTAATCGCGGAACGGGGAAAGAGCCATGCTTGGATTTTGGGGTGAATTGGGGGGGGAGGGATTGGACTTGCGATGTATGAGATGTCAATGAATCTAACGAGGGTAGGTATCTGCTATTTCTAGCTTTTTACAGGTTAGCGGTTGTAGTCAAAATTAAAAAAAGACTGTGTAAGTAGGACACAGACAAGACACAACTAACTCCCAGTGTCATGCCCATGGTAGCCTAGACCATTAAGCATTTCCCATTGACGGGCCCGCATGTGAACAAATGACAACAAGACACCAAGGATTAGACCAGCGACCACTAGCGCAGCCGAGGGGCCTACAGCGTCCGCAAAACTCAAGTCAATTGCGCTTTTTTCGTCAAGCGTCACTACCAGTCGTTCGATAGTGAAGATACCCATGTTAGCGGACGCACCACCAAAACAAACAATTCCACAAACACGCTGCCAGCCAATTATGTTTCTTCCTACTGATGGAAGATGAAAGTACCAGATCATCAGAGCGCAGATACAAAAACTGCTGATACATATCATGCACAATACCAAAGCTTTTACCGGAATGGTATCGACGAGACTTACATAACGCTGGGGGAAAAATGAGACTGCAATGACCTGCCCAACCAGCAATAGTAAGAACATCAGTGCTGAGCCGAAAAACAACTTAGCTGGACCACTCATTGAAATGCCCTATCTTAAAAGCCGCAATCTGGTCTCGACAATGAAGCTTAGTATTGAGACAATTAACAATCCAACTGCAAAGAAACCTGCTGCAATCGAATACCCTAAATAGCCTGAGTCAAGAAGTTTTGACGCAACAGCAGACGAAACCATTGCGAATAGGAAGGTCAACAAAGGCATTAAGTAAACAAATTGCTCTTTCAAGACACTCACAAAAGGTTCATAATCACATTCCTGGTCAACTTGCATAGAATTTTTTTTGTCTTTTGCTGCTCGATCGTGTTCTACTTTATGTTCTGCGGTCGCTCGAGCTTTTCTCTCCATTAAGCTGATTACTTGCCCATACGCATCTCGATTATTACTGCGACCATTGCGGGATGATCTACCTTTAATTGCCGTGTGACTGTTATCATCTCTATCAAATAACTTGTACAGTTCGTCCCCACTCCCAACTGCATAATCAGAGCCCAATGTCTTCCTCCCCAAGTATGAAACAGTCAACGTTGCAGCTGGTTATCATTAAACCCTTCAGTTTTTCAGCTTTTTCCAACGCTATTGTACATGATTCTTTTAGGTTCTCTATATCTTTCAAATCCATTGTTATATCAAATTTCTCGTCTACACCCTTTCTGGATACGTCCATAAGAAGCTTAAACACAATGATTGAACCAGCTACTTCGTTTCGATCACCATTAAACACAGGCCTTACATCAGTTAGTACCTTGCCGTCAATATACAACTCAGAATACTCGTAGCTCAAGTTCATCGATTTCAGGGCTATTCTTACAGCCTCTGAATTCAAAAGCTCGACAAATATAGGGGCGACCTTTTCCCAATCGTCGCTTGAGTACACTTTCTCCAGATCGTGGGCAGCGAGGGCGTCTCCAATAGCACGCACGGTGTCATGAGACGAAACACCTTTCCGGTCCTTAAGACCGGCCAAACCAACTAGGTGCCTAACGAAAATCGCTGCGACCTCGTCTCCGTAGATATCGTTTGCGATTTTACGGAGTGCAGACAGACGAACAATTCCTGGCTTCGCTGCTCCTACCGCATTTTTAAACTCATGAGCCTTATCAACACCCATTGCTACTATGCGTGCTAAATCATTTGCGTGCTTCTTGGTAATTTGGACGTCGACATCAGACATGGCTCAAACCCTTTAGCTCATAAGAATTAACCTTACCTAAGCTATAAGTTGGCCAACATTCCAACTTAGCAAGCTCATTATCCAGATCGGCAAGCGATCTAGAAGTAACGTGCATGATTATATTGTCTTATGCGGGTACATTCAAACGATACGAACCCGTAAGATTGATATTACGTTTCCAAAGGGCGTGAAACAGAAATTGGGAAAAGTGTTACGATGATCCTAGAAGCCAACAAGACATCTTCGGGTCGATTGGTTTGACCTCATTGACCGAAATACAGTGTTTCAACAACACCCTCCAAAACAAAACCCCCAGGTTTCCCTGGGGGTTTTGATGGTGGGCGCGGGAAGGATTGAACTTCCGACCCCTGCGATGTCAACACAGTGCTCTCCCACTGAGCTACGCGCCCGTCGCGGTGGTTTGCGAGTGGCGGGGGTGTATCACCGCCGTCCCTTGGCTTCAAGCGTTATCGCGGATGCGGGCAGCATGTCTGGTGCGGGGTATCTGGGGCTGGGGATCTGGGGCAGGGGATCTGGGGCAGGGGATCCGACCGGGGCGGAGTGCCCTCGCGACACAATTTATTTGGATGACTTTCTTGAGTAATGAAGGCGCTTGTGCTCCTATTCTGTCATTGGGAATGGCGATTGAGGGTCGCCCTTAGGGGGCTCGGGCGCCAGAATTGGGTCGTGCGCAGTGTTCTGGTTTTGCCTTGGTTTAGAGGTGCGTTGGTCAGAGTGCGCGTTCGAGGGATGAGGCTTACATGGTTTGGTTTCTTAAACTGCGACCTCACTTTGTCATGGTCGTAGCGGGTCTGTTCTTGTCGGGATGCGTAACGGCTGCCGATCCTCCTGCAACCCTTCAATCGTCCTTCCAGACCGCCGCCGGGCCTGTGCCTGGAAAGGAGGGCCGGTTCTCCGCGAATGCGGCCGACCCGGCGACGGATGGTCTGTTGCATGTCTATCGCGAAGATCTGTTCGTTGGCAGTGCGGTGGACTCGGCGGTTCGGATCAATGGCGATATTGCGGCGGCGTTCAGCCATGGCGCGGCGAGTTTTCCGATCGCGGCTGGCACATATCCGATTGCGATTTCCTATGGCATGGCCTGCGACTGGATTATGGCCGCGTCGGATTGCGCTGAAAACCCCTACCCCTATCAAGGCCAAGAAGCTGAGTTGACCATCCGTCCCGGCGAAGAGGTGTTCTTGGAGGTGAAGTCGATCAACCAACTGCCGGGATATATTTTTGTCCAGGCCCCTGCGGACGCCTTTCTGACGGGGCAGCATGCAGCAGTTGAAAAGCGGATCGCACGGATCGGCCCTGTTGCGCCGAGCAATGCAGAGCAGTTGGCCGCCTTTGAAGACAGCACGCTTAAGCCTGCGGCGATGGAGCGGGATAATCTGGTCATCTGGATCAGTGCGCTGGTTAAGGAGGGCGATTGGGTGGCGGCACTGCCCCTGTTCCAACGCCTCAATCAGTTGCCGGTGCCTGTTGACCCGATGGTCGACTATTATTGGGGCCGGGCGCTGGTTGAGAGCGGCGATACCCCGGCGGGTCTGGCGAAGCTGAACCGCCTTGCCCGGCGTCTCGACCCGTCTTCGCCCTATTACCAACCTGTGCTTCAGTTGATTTCACAGACAGAGCAGAGCTAATCGATGACAGTCAGATCTTTTCTTGCAGCCCTCGCCCTGGTGCCGGTTTTGTGCGCCCCCGCTATCGTCCCGGCCAGCGCACAGGATACAGAGCGTTTCAGTGGTGACGTCGCGCGCACAATTCAGGCGGCCTGTCACAGCTTTATCGTTGATGCCTTGCCGGATGCGGTGGCCTGGCTGCGTGAGGACATATACCAGAACAGCCCGTTTTGCAGATCGCTTGACGCGGCTGGCGATATGGAAGCGTTCGGTGAGACGGTTCAGGAAGCCTATAATCGGCTGGGCCCGGATGATCCGCGCCTGGATCTTGCGGGCCGGGTTGACCGTGATCTTGCGATTACAATCGAGTGCCAGAGCGAATATATGTGCATGGAGACCCGGTTGAAATTCCTGGGCTCCGATAATCCGGTGGATCAGGCGGCATATGACACGGTCAGTGCCTATTGCGATGGTCGGTATGGCTGCATCCAGGCTTATTTTAGCCGTTGGCCCGCGCCACTGCCGGCCCCAAAAGCACTCTCAGAGATCGCGATGGCGCGATTTGAGAAAGAAGTAGGCCCGCCCGGGCAGGCAGATATGCCTCCCGCTCAACAGGTTGCTTCCGCCCCGGAAATGTCATCAGAACAACCCCCGGCAGTTGATCCCGTCCAACCGATTTCGGCAGCCCCGGTAAGCCCGGCGGCTCCTGAGGAACCCGTGGCCTCGCCGACCCCAGCGGCCCCAGCGGAACTAGAGGCCCCGCCGACGGGTGAAATCTCAAAGCGGATCGATACGTTGAATGCGTCGCTGCAGTCGAATTGTCGATGCTCTCTCGCCGGGGCGCCATGTTTCGACAATCCCTATGGCCCGGTGCGGACGCATATTCAACAGGTCGAAGAACAGCGTTTGCGGTATTGCAAGGCTTGGGATGATCTGAGCCGGGGCGGGATCGCGCCGTCCGATCAGACTCAGGCGACGGCGGATCAATTGTCACAATTGTTAAAATCGGTGACCGACGCGGATGATCGCGGGGAGCAGATTATCCAGATCGCCATGGAAGATTTCGAAATCATCAAATATCGGGTTAGGAATAATTTGCCCTTCAAGCCGATGCCGGAGCGAGACAAGATGGTCGAGCAACTGGCTGCGGACCCGTCGCCCCCGCCAACTCAAACGGAGCAGACCGCGTCATCCACCGGGACAGACGGGACAGCGCAGTCTGACGAACCAGAATTCATCATGGGCCAACGCCAGGGATGGGAACAGGCCGGCGCCTTTTGCAGCAGCATCGGACGCCGTCTGCCGACCGTGGCCGAAGCGCGGGACCTGCGCACTAAAATTCCGGATGAGGATTGGTACTTTGGCCTTTGGACATCGGAAGCGCACTATGTCGACGCCTATGTCAAACGCTATAAGACGATGCGTCCGAATGGCCGCACCGAAGGCGAAGACCGAAGCTGGGAAGCCCGCGTTGCCTGCGTTCAGTAACGGAGGTTTGGTCTGAAAGGATGAAAGTCCTAATCGCCCTTGGGGGGCATGGTGGGCGCGGGAAGGATTGAACTTCCGACCCCTGCGATGTCAACACAGTGCTCTCCCACTGAGCTACGCGCCCTTGTGCAGCCTGCACGCTGTGCGTTTGCTGCGGCAGGGTGAATAGCACCGTGGGGCGGGTCCTTCAAGCGTTTGATCGGGGTGTGACAGATTTTTGTCTGTGGCCCGGATTTTGGCTCAGGGCGTGGTCCAGAACTGGTCTTTCAGGCAGGTCAGCACCGTTTCCATCCGCTGGGTCCAGGTATGGGTGCGGGCATAGTGTGCCTGGGCCGTGTGGCGGTCATCGTCGGTGCGTGCCATGGCCTGGTCTATGGCGGTGGCGGCCCGGTCTGCGGCAAAGGGCAGGGGGGTGATGCCCAGCGTCGTTGCCTGCGCCGGTGTCAGGAAGCGGCTGGGCTCTGTGACGACCGATGCGCCCCGCGACAGGCCATAGAAGACGCGCTCATGCGCGCCATTGCGGAAGCTGGGGCTGCTGTTGATCAGCACACGGGCGCGGCCCATCAGGTCGGCGGCGTCTTCAAAAGTGACGGCACCGCGATCTTCCATCGTGCCGGGCAGGGCGGTGCGCAGCGACGGGTCGATGACGCCGCAATAGACGATTTTGTGATGTTTCAGGCTGTTCAACAGGGCAATCCGGCGGGTGCTGATCAGATGGGATTCCAGATCATTGGTCGCCGCCAGCCAGTCCTGGGGGGACTTGCCGGGCAGGGCGGCCTTGCACAGGGCATACAGGGGGGCATCAGTCTCCCGCGCCGCCTCCACTGCCTGGGACAGCGCCTTGCGCAGGCCCGTATCGCTGCCGCCATGGCGGGTTAGGAAGTCGTCCTGGCTGGGGGCGCTGGTGATGTTGCCCACAAACAGGACGGGGATGTCGCGCTGGTCATTGGACAGGGGCGCTGGCGCTGGCGGGGGACCGGCATGGGGGAAGGGGATTTGACAGCGGCTGGGACAGGGAAAGTCGGCCAGAATGTCTGGGAAATCCCCATCCACCAGCCCCAGAATGCTGTGTTCCGGCATCGCCTGAATCTTTGCCATATGGCGCAGGGGGGAGTCGGTGATAAAGCTCATCCTGGGCAGGCGATAGGCATCATACAGGGAGCCATTCTGGACCCGATAATTCTCATTCGCGTTGATATCCAGCACGAAGCGGGGGCCTTTGAATTCCGCGATCATTTTCACCATGATGCGGTTCAGCCCCTCATTGGGGAAATCGCTGCGCAGATATTCCATGACCGACACGTCTGCATTTTCCAGCGCGGTGCGCATGCCGCGCCCCATATCCCAGATGGAGCTCAAGGGGGCGAAGTTGGCGATCAACAGGCAGCGTGGTTTGGTCATCATAAACTCCATCAGGAACCGCGACACCTTACACAGCGCCGGGGGATAATCCAATTGTGCTGGGCCAGGGGCCTGTTACTTTGCAGTCTCTGGCATGGTGCTTGCTTCTATTAGGGGCAGAGAGAGCGTTCGACACGGCTTGGAGAGGCCAGATGAGAGTTCTAACGATATGTGCCGCGTTCATTGTGTGTATGGCAATCGGGGGGCTGGGTCCGTCCAGCGCCTGGGCCAGTGCGGATCAGGAAACCAGGCCCCAGGCCGGTCCCTGTGCGGCGGCGATTTCCGTGGCGGAACGGGCGCGCAATATTCCGGTCCACTTGCTGCAGGCCATTTCCCTGACGGAAAGCGGCCGGTGGAGTGCGGATGATGATGCCTTTGTTGCCTGGCCTTGGACGGTCATGGCGGAAGGCAGGGGGCGATATCTGCCCAGCAAGGAAGCCGCCATTGCCGAGGTTCAGGCCCTGAAGGCCAAGGGCATCACCAATATCGATGTCGGCTGTATGCAGGTGAACCTGTATTATCACGGCAGCAATTTCGATGATCTGAACGAAGCCTTCGATCCCGTCCATAATGTGGCCTATGCCACGTCCTTCCTGATGGACCTGCGCCACAAGCGCAACAGCTGGACCCGGGCGGTGAAGGAATATCACTCCACCAATCGGGAGCGGCAGCAACTGTATCAGGACCGGGTCATGACGATGTGGGATGCCCTGAAAAAGGGCCGCCCGATCGCAGGTAAGGAGACCGGCATTGCAGAGGTCGGCCTGACCTATATGAGCAACGCCCAATGGCCGCCCAAGAATTACCATCAGCAAAAACAGCTGGAAGCCGCAATCCGGGGCCGCGTGATGAGCGGATCCGGGCAGTTTTAAGGCTATTTCGCCTGTGGCTCTGATCGACCGGCCGACTCTCTGTCGCGGTCATAGTGCTGAAGGCGCGGCATGTCGGGCAGCCAGGATTCCCGACGGATGGTCCATAATTCATAGGTGGGTTTAAACTGGTCCGGGGCATCCAGGGACCCCAGATTGACCTCAATTTCATCCTCACTGACGGAAAAGACCGATGCGCCGCAATGCGGGCAGAAATATCGCCCTTCATAGGCGCCGGTCTTCCCCTCTATGGTGACAGCCGATTGTGGAAACACGGCGGATGCATGGAACAGTGCCCCATGATGCTTGCGGCAATCCATGCAATGACACAGGCCAACCCGATAGGGGTCACCAGAGGCCACAAACCGCACTTTCCCACACAGGCATCCGCCCGTTACGTCGGACATCTCGCCACTCCTTCCAGGGAATTTGCCTATATCTTAGGGGGAAATAAGGCGGGATTCCAGATCTTCATTGCATCGCTGTAGCGGATGTCTTGATCGACGGGGCGATGCGCCGCACGATGCGGGGACGGAGGATGATCATGACACAAATTGATGTTGATGGATTGCGGGCAGACACGCCGGGCTGTGGCGGGGGAATGGCGCATTTGAACAATGCTGGGGCTGGCCTGATGCCGCGCCCGGTGCTGGAAGAATTGACCGGCCATCTGGTGCGGGAAGCAACCGTTGGCGGCTATGAGGCGACCGCCCTGGTCGCACCCAAGATGGAGGCCATGTATCACAGCGCCGCGCGGCTGATTGGCGGCAAGGCCAGCGAAATCGCCTATTTGGAGAATGCGACGCGGGCCTGGGACGCAGTGTTCTATGCTTTTGATTGGCAGCCTGGCGACCGTGTTGTGACGGGATCCAGCGAGTATAATTCCAACATGATTGCCTTTCGCCATGCACAGGATCGCTATGGTATTGAACTGGTGCTGGCCCCGGATGCGGGGGATGGCACGGTTGATCCGGATGGGCTGGAAGCAGTGTTGGATGACCGGGTGCGGCTGATCTGTATCTCCCACATGCCGACCAATGACGGGCTGATCAATCCGGTTGCAGAGATTGGCGCGATTGCTAAGCGCCATGGTATTCCCTTTCTGCTGGATGCCTGTCAGTCGGTCGGGCATATGCCGGTCGATGTCAGCCAGATCCACTGCACCATGTTGTCTGCGACTGGGCGGAAATACTTGCGCGGGCCGCGTGGGACGGGGTTCTTATGGGTCCGGGAAGGCTGGATTCCGCGCCTGAACCCACCCTTTCTGGACAATCGCGCCGCCAAATGGACGGGGGTTGATCACTATGAAGTCGCCCAGACTGCACGGCGGTTTGAGAACTGGGAAAGTTACATCGCGGGGCGTCTGGGCCTTGGGGTGGCCCTTGATTATGCACACAGCATCGGGATGGCGGCGATCTGGGACCGCCTTCAGGCCCTTTCTGCGCGATTGCGAGATGGGCTGTCCGATTGCCCCGGTGTCACCCTGCATGATCGCGGCACGGCCAAAAGCGGGATTGTGACCTTCACCAAGGCCGGGCTGACCTCGGCAGAGGTTTCAACCCATCTGAGGCTGCAGCATCGGATCAACACATCGGTCTCAGATGTGCAGTTGACCCGGGAAGCTTTGATCGCCAGCGGGGTCCCCAATATGGTTCGGGCATCGCCCCATGCGTATAATACAGAGGCAGAGGTCGACGCCCTGATCGCGGCGGTTAATGCTTTGAAATAATGTTGTGTTCGGGACCAAACGGGAAGCCGGTGATATCTTCGGCCCCGGTTTCGGTCACGATCAGGATGTCATGTTCGCGATATCCCCCGGCGCCGGGCAGATGGTCTGGCAGCATGATCATTGGTTCCATGGAAACCACCATGCCGGGCTGTAGGGTGGTATCAATATCCTCGCGCAGTTCCACACCCGCTTCGCGCCCGTAATAGTGGCTCAAGACGCCAAAGCTGTGGCCATAGCCAAAGGACCGGTATTGCAGCAGGTCCCAGCCGCGATACATATCGTTCAATTCAGCGGCGATATCGCAACAGCGTGCACCGGGCTTGATCAATTCAATGCCACGGCGGTGAACCGCACAATTCTTTTCCCACAGGTCCAGTTCCACATCGGTCGCTTGCTCACAGAACAATGTTCGTTCCAGGGCTGTGTAGTAGCCAAAGATCATGGGGAAGCAGTTCAGGGACAGGATATCCCCGGACTCCACAATGCGATTTGTGACGGGGTTGTGGGCACCGTCGGTGTTAATGCCTGACTGGAACCAGGTCCAGGTATCCATCAATTCCACATAGGGATAGGATGCGGCGATTTCCCGGATCATGGCATTGGTCGACGCGATGGCAATCTCATGCTCTGGCACACCGGCCTGCACGGCCTCGACCAGGGCGGCCCCGCCCAGATCAGCAACCTGCGCGCCTTTTCGGATCAACACATGCTCCTCAGCCGATTTGATAGAGCGCATCCACATGGACGGCTGGCCGACATCCACGAATTCAACCCCTGGCAGAGCGTCTTCCAACTGCTTGCGGGTGTCTAAGGTGACGTGATCGAATTCGATGCCCAGGCGCTTGGTGCCCTTGGTCAGGGATTGGATCGCGTAATAGTAATTGTCCCGCCGCCAGTCGGTATAGGTGATGTTGTCGCCTGCCGTGCGGCGATAGGGTTGCCCGCCATCGATCCCGGCGGAAATGGACGTGGCCTTTTGGTGGTCAATGACAAAGCCGAACTTGCGCCCGAAATAGCAATACAGGAACCCCGCATAATAATTTATGCAGTGATAGGATGTGAACAGACAGGCATCCACATCTTCCTTTGCCATCCAGTCCCGCACAGCATCCTGGCGTCGTCGCATCTCTTTCTCAGAAAAGGGGGAGTAGGTCTTGTCCCCATTATGCCAGGTTACCAAACGCGCCAAGTCATCGGACATAGAAACCCCTGTCGTGGTTATCGAATTATTCTAGCTTTGTTTCATGGGAAGGGAGGCTCGCCAAGTGGTTTGTGATCGTGCCATATGCGGATTCGAAAACCTGTCTTTGATTTAACAGGTTAGTCATGGGTTTCTGCCTGAGTTAAATCAGCAATTCGCTCCGCCATCATGATGACGGGAATGTTGGTATTGGCACAGGGAATCGATGGCATCAGGGAGGCATCGCAGACCCGCAACCCAGTAACCCCATGCACACGGCCTGACGCCGATGTGACCGCCATTGGATCCTCAGACGATCCCATACGACATGTGCCTGACGCGTGCCAAGTGCCACCGACATGCCGGCGGACAAAGTCGGTCATCGCATCGTCGTCTTGCAAGAGGGCATGAAGGGTGGTGCCCAATGTGATGGTGCTGTGAACCAGGGGCGCGCGCAAAGGCCCAGCGATATCCAACAATGCAGACAGGGCACCCCGCTGCAAAGCGTTCCAAAGACCGGGACTGGCGATCTTGGCAACACGCGGGGAATAACTGGACGGGAAAACAGTATCGCGGAATCCGGTCATATGGGGGTCCAGCAGTGCTTGTGCGCCCAGGCGCAGGGAGAGCTTTAAACGATCAAGGTCTCGATCATCCGATAACATCTGGAAATCAACCACGGGTTCGATCGCGGGATCTTGCGAGGTTATTTTCATATGACCGCGCGAATAGGATTTATTGACCCAGAAGAACAGCCCCCCCATCCGATGTCCCACGGAATGCCAGCCGGACCGGGATAGGATGGCCCCATGCATATCGCCTTGCGGTGTTCCGGGCAGACCTGAGGAAAATCGCCAAACGGATTGTTCGTGATGTTCTCCAGGATTGGTTTCGCGCATCTTGCGGGGCAAATAGGCGGCAAGGGCGATGGACGGATGTTCCATAAGATTGCGCCCAACACCGTTGAGGGGCGCAACGACAGGGATGTTCAGGGCGCTCAGGTCGTCTGTGGGACCAATACCGGATCGCATCAGCAAGGCCGGGGAATGTATCGCACCGGATGCGACGATCACCTCCTTTGCGTAGATTGACTCCGACACGCGCCCGACAATCTGTGCCCCAACCGCTTTCTTGCCTTCAAACAAAACACGCGCGGCGGTGCTGTCGGTGATTATGCGCAGGTTTGGGCGCCGGCGGACCGCCGCTGTCAGGTAAGCCAGGGATGTCGGCTGTCGATCTCCGGCATCGCTGATGGCGACGGCCCCGCGAAAAGTTCCATCCTGCCAGGGTCCGTTCTGATCGGGTCGTATCGGGTATCCTTGTTGATCCAGGGTTTGCATAACACGATCGACAAAGGGCGATATCTGCGCATCTGTAATCCGCCGGATTGCCAATGGCCCCTCTTTTCCATGCAGCGGGCCATCAAAATCGCGGTCGCTCTCGATCTTACGGAAATAGGGTAGGCAATTCTCCCAGGTCCACCCGGTCGCCCCTAATGC
This sequence comes from Rhodospirillales bacterium, assembly GCA_002696645.1. Lineage (GTDB taxonomy): Bacteria > Pseudomonadota > Alphaproteobacteria > UBA8366 > Aestuariispiraceae > Pacificispira. Next base: position 65,994 of record NZSA01000059.1, read on the forward strand.
ATCCCATTCATCATAGTCCGATGGCGCGCCGCGATTGGCCATCAATGCGTTAATGGCAGAGCCGCCGCCGAGTATCTTCCCCTGCTCATAACGTCGGGGAATGCGTGGTGGGCGGTTTGTGCCCATCAATGCGGTCAGGCTGTTCCAGATGTTGCGGGTGTCCAGATAGGCCCGTCCGGGATAGCGACTGCGAATATCGTGTGGGACGTCATCCTGGTTGATACTGCGACCGGCCTCAACCAGGACGACGGTGCGTTTCGGGTCTTCGGACAGTCTGGCAGCCAAAACGCAGCCTGCAGAACCACCACCCAGGATCAAATAATCGATTGTCATGCGAAACATCCCCCATGGATTGGATTCTGCGTTGCTGCCAGAACATGCCTAACAGTGTCAATTCAGGCCTTTGCCGCGAATTCCGCATCCACTGCGTCGGCAAGCTGTTTCAGTGAGGTGAAATGTAAGTCTGGCTTGGTGAACGTTTCGGGGGTGGGGGTGCCGCCATAGCCTTCCTGGTCGTGGCGACGCTCAATCCAGCATGTTGTATAGCCAAGCCGCATGGATACCCCGATGTCATGATACTGGCTTTGTGCCACATGCAGAATTTCTGATTGTTTGTAGCCAAACGCGGATTGGCGACCCTTGTTAAAGGCAAAGAACTCCGGGTTGGGCTTGGTACAGCCGGTGTCGTCACAGGTGACGCTGTCATGGAAGGGATTGCCCAGCGTATGGGAATGACCCGAAAATACGGTTCGATCTCCATTGGTCATCGCGACAAGGCGAAAGTTCTTACGAAGACGGGCCAAAGCCTCAACGGAGTCTGAAAAAGCGGGCCAATGGAAAATTCCTGCCTGAAAGGCACGCGCCGTCGTTTCGTCATTCTTAAAGCCAAGCTCATTGGCCACAGCCAGATAGACATCCTTCATGGCGGCGGAGGAGCGCCCATAGAATTGATTGCGCGCTCGAATATAGGGTTCGAAAATCTCGTCATCCGTCGCGGCGGCTGCTTTTTCTCCCCCAAGCGCGCGGAAGCCATTCAAGACGCCAGCCTCGAAGTCAATTAAGGTTCCGATAACATCAAATGTCATCACTTTAAAATCGGTGATTTTCATCGCTTCATTTCCTTGTAAGTAAAATGTCTTATTCAAAGCTGCCTTATTTGAAACTGACTGCGGAACGGCTTTCTTCGCAATTGAAAAAAAGTTCTGATCGGTATTACATCATGTAATGACAAAGCTGCGACGATCAGTGCCTTCAATGAACGGGCTCTTCACTTTTGAGGCTGCGGGTCGCTGTGGCAATTTCTCAAAAGCGGCAGAGGAGTTGAATGTAACACCGGCCGCAGTCAGTCGGATGATCTCCCGGTTGGAGGATCATCTGGACAGCCCCCTTTTCTTGCGCCGCCCCGGGGGTGTGGATTTGACGCCGGCGGGTCAGATCCTGTTCGATGCCATCGCACGGGGCTTTTCCGGTATCGAAAATGCGCTTCGGGAAATCGAAGACCGGCGGGGTGGGGTGGAAACCGTCACCCTGTCTGTATCTACAGCCTTTACCACGCATTGGGTGATGCCGCGGATGACCCGGTTCAAGGAGGCTTTTCCAGGGGTTGAACTGCGCTTCCATCTGATGATGGGTCCCATTGCCGGGACAGTGAATGATGTCGACCTTGGAATGCGCTATGCAGACGGTGCGGATTCCCGGCATGAAGCCGCCTATATCATGCCGGAAATTCTAATCCCGATTTGTACGCCATCTTATTTGGAAAGTCATAGGACCAGCGGGCAGGGCACCAAGCGGGCTCCAATCTCAACCATCAATCTCAGCGATGCGCAACCGGACTGGTCCAGTTTCTTTACCTCGGGCAAGCAGGGGGAAGTTGATCATTCAATGGTCTTTTCAGACTATGCCATCGTTGTCCAGGCAGCCCTGCTGGGCCAGGGGGTTGCCTTGGGCTGGTTGAATGTTGTTGCCCATTGGCTGCGCACACAGGCATTGGTGCCTGAACGCAATCAGGTGCGGATTACGGATCGAAAATGCCAGATGCTGCGCCTGCGCGACAAACCCACACGGTCAATCGTGATGAAGGTGCAGGATTGGATTATCACTGAGTTGCATAAGGATATGCGGGCGGTGGACACCCTGTATCCCGAACTGGATCTCGCTAACCTGCTTTAAATGTAACCGTCGGTCTTCAGACTGCGGAACTCTGATTTGGCAACGATGATATGGTCGTGCAGTCGAATATCCACTTTGGACAGGGCGTCGCGCACATCGCGTGTCATGTCGATATCGGCTTTGGAGGGGGTCGGGTCGCCGGACGGGTGATTATGCACCATGATCAGGGCGCTGGCCCCCAATTCCAGGGCACGTTTCACAACTTCGCGGGGGTATAGCGGCGTATGGTTCACGGTGCCGCGCTGTTGCACCTCGTCTGCCATCAGGCGGTTTCGATTGTCCAGGAACAACAGCCGGAACTGTTCGATCTTCTCTCGACCCATCGCAGCGCGGCAATAGTCCACCACCGCCTGCCAGGAAGAAAGCACATGCGCGCCTTCAATTTCCTGGCGCAACAATCGAATGACGGACTGTTGTACAATCTTTAATCCGACGACAGAGGTCTCTCCCAGGCCGGGCTCGGCGGCCAATCGTGCCGTATCCGCCGACAAGACACCGCCAAAGCTGCCAAACTTCGTGATCAGGGATTTTGCCAGGGGTTTAACATCGCGGCGCGGAATGGTCTGGCATAACAAAAGCTCCAGCAACTCATAGTCTTCCATATGCGCGCCCATGTCCTTCAGAAAGCGAGTTCTAAGGCGCTTTCTATGCTCCAGGTGGTGGGGCTTTTCAGGTTTATCCACCCGGGGAGCATCATCGGTCATAGAAGGGGCATCCCGCGTTGTGCGTTGGTCCGGTCAGAAGGTCTGACTTACAGGTAGGGGGGCTTGTCCCAGCCTTTCGGGGATTTCGTGAAAATCTCCACGCCCGTGCCGGTCACGCCGATGGAATGTTCAAACTGGGCCGACAGAGAGCGGTCCTTGGTAACAGCCGTCCAACCATCATCCAGGGTTTTTACGGGGTACTTCCCGGCATTGATCATCGGCTCGATGGTGAAAAACATACCCTGTCGCAGTTCGATTCCGGTATCGGGCTCGCCATAATGCAGCACGCTGGGGGCATCATGGAAAACGCGGCCCAATCCATGACCACAGAAATCCCGCACGACAGAGAAGCGCTGAGCCTCTGCATAGCGTTGAATGATATGACCGATATCGCCCAGGCGCATACCGGGTTTTACCGCTTCGATCGCCATCATCATGGATGTATAGGTGACATCGATCAGCTTCGTTGCCTTGACCGGCACCTTGTCGCCCACTGGGAACATGCGGCTGGTATCGCCATGCCAGCCGTCCAGAATAACGGTGATATCAATATTGATGATATCGCCATTCATCAGCTTCTTATTGTCATCTGGTATGCCATGGCACACGACGTGATTGACGCTGGTGCAGATCGATTTTGGAAAACCGCGATAGTTCAGCGGGGCCGGAATGGCACCATTATCTGTAATGAATTCATGGCACAGACGGTCCAGTTCGCCAGTCGACACGCCGGGCACCACATAGGGCGTGATAAAGTCCAGCGTTTCCGCGGCCAGACGTCCGGCTTGGCGCATCGATTCAAAATCTGCCGCGTCGTGCAGTTTAATGCGGCCTGCTTCGGTATTGTACAGCATGTCAGTCATGATCCGTTGCTTGATTGCGCGCGGGGTCAAATGGAAGCAATCCAGATCCCGGCAGCGCAAATTGTTAAAACGCGCGGGGCTAGACCCGCAGCGGTACAGGAGAGTTAAGTTTTATGCCCTCTGGCGTCACGATGCAATCATAGCATAATGCTTCGACCCCTGCAGCCTTTGCTTGCGCAAAGGCCACGGCATAAGCGGGGTCGATATCCTGGGCCAGGCTGAAATGGGTGCAATCGCTGCGTTGTACAAGATACAGCATCACGGCGCGTGCGCCTTCTGAAACAATATCAGACAGTTCCGCCAGGTGCTTGGCGCCTCGTTCGGTCTTTGCATCCGGGAATTGCGCCGCTGCCG
>NZSA01000060.1 GCA_002696645.1 Rhodospirillales bacterium
GCACCCTGTCGGGCGGCATGCGCCGTCGTCTTCTGATCGGCAAGGCGCTGGTTCATAATCCGCCGGTTCTGGTGTTGGATGAGCCGACCGCCGGGGTCGATATCGAATTGCGCCGCCAGCTTTGGGAAAATGTCGTCGCCTTGAACAAGCGCGGCACGACCGTGGTCCTGACCACCCATTATCTGGAAGAGGCGGAAGAACTGTGCGATCATATCGGTATCATCAATCAGGGCAAATTGGTTGCCAATGATGACACCCGCAGTCTGCTGGGACGGCTGGATGCCAAGACCGTGCGCGTCACGGTCCGCGAAACCCTGGCCATCGTGCCGGAAAAACTGGCGCAGATGGGGGCAACGATCCACCCACAGGACGGGACCAGTGACGGACCAACCGTCATGACGGTCGCCTATCGCCCGTCCGCCATGACGGCGGGACAGATCATTTCTGCTGTGACTGAGGCCAATTTGCATATTCTGGACCTGTCGACCGAAGAGACTGACCTGGAAGATATCTTCCTGCAACTGACCAAACACGACTGACACCGGGGCGGCAGATGATCCTGCGCGGCCTCTGCTTTATCCTGTTGGCGATCCTGGTCTCAGCCTGCGCGCCACGCGTTGAGGGGTTGGGGCCCCTGATTGAAACCCCCAGACTGGCAAATGATGCCTTCATTATGGCCGATGGGTATCGCCTGCCGGTGCTGGAAACCCTGCCACAGGATGGACCGGTTCAGGCGGTTCTGGTCGCGCTGCATGGCTTCAACGATTATTCTCATGCCTTTGCCAAGGCCGCCCCGATCTGGGCCAAGGCCGGGATTGCCGTTTATGCCTATGACCAACGGGGCTTTGGTGCGACCGAAGGACGCGGCCTGTGGCATGGAACAGACGCGATGGTCAGCGACCTTGCCAGCGCAACACAAATCCTGCGGGCACGATATCCCAAAGTTCCCATTGCGGTGCTGGGGGAAAGCATGGGGGGCGCGGTGGCACTGACCGCGATTACCTCCGACAGCCTGCCCCATCCCGATGTGGACCGCACGATCCTGTCCGCCCCGGCAGTATGGGGCCGTGCCGTTATGCCCTGGTGGCAGCGTTGGCCGCTATGGGCGATGTCCTATACCCTGCCCTGGCTGGAGGTCGCGCCCCAAATTCGCCGGACCCCGTCGGACAATATTCCCATGCTGCGGGCGCTGGCGCGGGACCCGATGATGATCCGGCGCACCAGAATCGATGCGATCCACGGTCTGGTGGACCTGATGGACAGCGCTTATGCCGGGATTCCCCAATTGGGGGATAATGTCCTGCTGTTGTATGGATTGAATGAGGATATCCTGCCCGATACGGCCTGGCAGGGGGCGGTTTCCCGCCTGACACCGGGGGCAGGGTGGCGATTGGCATTGTATGATACGGGCTATCATATGTTGATCCGGGATTTGAATGCGGATCTGGTGATCAGGGATATCACCAGCTTTGTTCTGAATCCCGACTCCCGCCTGCCATCCGGGCGGGAACGTGACGGACTGGACTTGCCCCGGTCGGTGAATTGACAGATTGTGCGCCGGTTAAAATCGGAGGATTGCATGCGGTATTCAGACAATGCGAAACGGTTTGGTGGCATGGGCGACGATGCCTGGGAAATCCATCGGCGTGCCTGGGTCAAGGAAGCGGCGGGGGAACCTGTGATCGTCCTGTCAGCGGGCGAAGAACGCTCTGCCACAACGCCGCCTGCCATTGTCGCCGCTGCGAAACAGGCCCTGGATGCGGGGCGGCATCACTATTCACCCCTGACCGGGTCGGATGCCCTAAAGGCCGCCGTGGCGGCACGTCATCTTGCGCTGACGGGTCAAAGGGTCACGCCTGACAGTTGCTGTATCCTGGCGGGTGCCCAGAATGCCCTGTATTCCGTGCTGGTCTGTCTGGCTGGCGTGGGGGATGAGGTCATTGTCCCCGAACCCTATTATGCCACCTATCCTGGCGTCTGTCGTGCCGGGGGGGCAACCATGGTCACCGTACCCTGTGATCCAGAAGCAGATTTTGTTGTAGATCCTGAGAGAATTGCCGCGGCGATCACGCCCAATAGCCGCGTCATTCTGTTGAACAGCCCGAATAATCCGACCGGCGCGATTTATCCCAAAGCGGTGCTGGAAGCGATTGCGGATCTGGCCAAGAAGCATGACCTGTGGGTGGTTTCGGACGAGGTGTATGCGGATTTCGTTTATGATGCGACCCATGTGGCGATTGGCGCGCTGCCCGGCATGGCGGATCGCACCGTGACCCTGGGGTCGATGTCCAAGGCCTATCGGATGAGCGGCTGGCGCGTTGGTTGGATGGTCGCCAATCCAACCCTGGCCGGGATCATTACGGATATGGCCAGTTGCACGCTGTATGGCATTCCCCCCTTCATTCAGGATGCCGCACTGGCCGCCTTGATCGATGAAACCGGAGAGATTGAATCAGATCGGGCCAGCATGTTGGCCGATTACCGTGCCCGTCGCGATCTGGTCTGTGAGCATCTGGCCAATATTCCGGGCCTGACGCTGCGCTATCCGGCGGCGGGGATGTTTGTCATGGTCGATGTTCGGGGAACCGGTCTGGATGATTTCACCTATGCCGCCCGTTTGCTGGATGAAGAGAATGTCGGGGTGATGACCGGAACAGCCTTCGGGCCCAGCGCAATCGGGCATATCCGTCTGGGCCTTGTGGCTAGTCAGGAGAAACTGGCGGAGGCCTGTATGCGCATTCGGCGATTCACCCTGTCCCTGGCGGCATAAGCCTTAATTCAAGGGCTGGATCGGCTGGCCCTGCATGGCCTGCATCATAAAGGCCCGCCACATCTGGGCGGGATACAGGCCGCCATAGACGCCATCGCTGGCCCTGCCATTGTCGTTGCCCATCCAGATGACCGCAGCCAATTGCGGCACATAGCCGGCAAACCAGGCATCCTTATAGTCCTGCGTCGTGCCCGTCTTGCCAGCGGCGGGGCGGTCCGGCAGGGCGGCGGCCTTGCTGGTGCCCCAGGCGACGGAGGCGCTGAAGACATCATCGGCCATCGCGACGATCTGGGGGGAGAGGATGCGCGCGCCCTGAGACGTGCCCCGTTCATAAATTACGGACCCATCGGCGGCATCGCGGATACGCCGGACGACATAGGGCGTGGCGGCATATCCCCGACCTGCCAGGGTCGCATAGGCTCCGGCGATCTCCATCGGGCTGACTTCATACACGCCCAAGGCCAGAGAAGGGTCGGGGGACAGCGGCGCAGTAATGCCAAGCCGCCGTGCCATATCAACAACTTTGCCCCGCCCGACGGTTTCCATCGCAGCCACCGCCACTGTATTAATCGACCGTGCGACCCCTTCCCGCAGGCTAACCACCCCCCGATGCCCGACCCCGGCATTGCGCGGGGTCCAGCCTTCAATCGGCGCGATACGGTCATCAATGGGACTGTCCGGGGTAAGACCCCCTTCAAAAGCAGCCAGATAGACGAACAGCTTAAAGACGGACCCCGGCTGGCGTTTGCCATGTACGGCGCGGTTAAAGGCGGATTTCTGCCGGTTGGCCCCACCCAATAGGGCTGAAACCGCGCCATCCGGCCGCATTGCGACAAAGGCCAGTTCGCCCGCCCCTTTTTCGCGCGCCAGAGGGCCAATTGTGGTTGCAGCGGCCTCTGCGGCGCGCTGCAGGTCCGGCTCCAACGTGGTTTCCACCAGGATGTCGCGGTCCACACCGCCCAGAATATCTGCGGCGCGATCAAAGGCCCATTCCGCCAGCCAGCGCGTCTGTGCCCCTGATGCATCGGTGGCGACAGTTTCAACACGGCTCTGTTTGGCGCCGTCGGCGGTGGCCTGTGTGATGAACCCGGCGCTGACCATATCATTCAGCACTTCGCGGGCGCGGCGGGCGGATTGTTCCGGTGCCCGGAAGGGGTTCAAGGCGGACGGGGCCTTGGGCAGTCCCGCCAGCACGGCGGATTGCCAAAGGCTCAATGCGGCGGCAGGCTTTCCGAAATACCGCCTGGCCGCTGCGTCAACGCCATAGGCACCGGCCCCCAGATAGATGCGGTTCAGATAAATTTCCAGGATCTTGTCCTTGCCATATCGCGCCTCCAGCCAAAAGGCCAACAACGCTTCCTGCACCTTGCGCCGCAAGGTTCGCTCGCGCGACAGGAACAGATTCTTGGCAAGCTGTTGCGTCAGCGTGCTGCCGCCTTCCCGAACGCCCCCGGCGCGCAGGTTGCTGACAATCGCCCGGATCACCCCGATTGGGTCGACCCCCGGATGATAATAAAACCGCCTGTCCTCCGTCGCCAGCAGGGCCTGGGGCATGNAGGGCGGCAAGTCGGACAGGCTGACCCGCAGTCCATATAAATCCCCAACCTTCATCAGGGACGCGCCATCAGAGGCGACGATTGTGACGGCAGGCTGGCGATTGTCCTGGGCCAGAACAGTGCTGGGGTTGGGCATGTCCCAGGCGAACCAACCGATGACACCTGCACCCAGCACCAGTCCCCAGATGATCAGGGACACAAATCCCCGAACGATGCGGGGCCAGCGCCGGGGTTCCCGGCTGCCGCCCCCCCGACGCAGGGCGGGTATCTTCCTTTTTCCGGTTTTTGTCTGCTTCGATTGCGCAGGCGCAGCTTTCCGGGGCGCAGCCTTTTTCGCACCGGATTTGCGGGGGGATGATTTCTTGCCGGTCTGTCGGGTCATAGGGCCGATATAGCGTATCACATCAGAAAAATCGCGATATATTGTGGGGGGTTGGTCGAATTTTTTCTGAAAATCAGGGAGAATTGGGCTAACTTTGAATTGGTGTTGTTCTAGAAAAAGGCATAGAGTATTGTGATTACGGTTGAATTTGATCCATTGCGATGCAACATCAGGATCAAATCACGAAGGAGACTGTCGGATGCCCGACGATCAGACCGGTAAGACTGTCACAGATGGGACTTTAGAGGCAGCAGGAAGCACTCCTGGTGTCCAGCGCCCCTATGCCGATGCCCTGTTGCGGTTAAAGCAGGTCGGCTTGCGCCCGACACGCCAGCGCATGGCTTTGGCGAAACTTCTGTTTGATGGCGGCGATCAGCATATCACGGCGGAAGATCTGCACGGGATGGCCCGCAAGGCGACGGTGAAGGTCTCTTTGGCGACGGTTTACAACACGCTGCATCAATTTACCGAATCCGGACTGCTGCGCGAAGTCGTGGTGGGTCCTGGTCGCTCTTACTTCGACACCAACACCCATGCACACCATCATTTCTATGTGGAGCCTGCGGGGGAACTGGTGGATATCCCCGTCGATTCGGTGGAATTGAGTCGTTTGCCCATGCCCCCCGACGGGACCGTGATGGATCGCGTTGATGTCATTATCCGTGTGACACGGCCGTGAGTTTGGTAAGCGTTCCGTAACAAAATCATCCCAATATTTTCTAGTTTAGAATTGTTTTAAACTGTTGACGTGGGTTTTCCCTGCGCTAGGATATCTGTGTCNCGACGTAATCGGGGCGTTAGACGCCCTTGCGGCGGTTAGCGGATAGTACACCACGTACATTGCCCTTTTCTGTTTGGTTGGGCGGTGTTCAACGGATCAGGAGGATGATCATGTCCCTTAAAGGCAGCAAAACCGAAAACAATCTGAAAGACGCGTTTGCGGGCGAAAGCCAGGCAAACCGCCGCTATCTCTATTTCGCCCAAAAGGCGGATATTGAAGGCTATAACGACGTCGCCGCCGTTTTCCGCTCAACGGCGGAAGGTGAAACCGGCCACGCCCATGGCCATTTGGAATATCTGGAAGAAACCGGGGACCCGGCAACGGGTGAGCCGATTGGCGAAACCTCGCTGAATCTGAAAGCGGCCATCGTTGGCGAAACCCATGAATACACGGATATGTATCCGGGCATGGCGCGCACGGCCCGCGAAGAAGGCTTTGACGAAATCGCCCAATGGTTCGAAACCCTGGCGAAGGCTGAAAAGTCTCACGCCGGTCGTTTCCAGAAAGCATTGGACTCGATGGACTAAGTGTCTGTCAGAAGGGGGCGGTAGCGGCAAATTCCGATACCGCCTCTCTTCTCTTTGCTCGTAAAGAGCTCTCTTATTCAGTCTTGAAATCAGGAGACGGAAATGCGGGAAGGCAGTCTGGACGCGCCAATGCGCCATCCAATCGGGTGGGATGATCCGGATTTCTATGACGAGGAAAAGCTGGATGCGGAATTGCGCCGGGTGTTTGACATCTGCCATGGCTGCCGCCGCTGCTTTAACCTGTGTGACAGCTTCCCGCGGCTGTTCGACCTGATCGATGCCGCGCCGTCGGAAGAGTTGGACACGGTTGATTCTAAAGATTTCAAACCGGTCGTGGATGCCTGCACCCTGTGCGACATGTGTTTCATGGTGAAATGCCCCTATGTCCCGCCGCACGAATTCAATCTGGATTTTCCCCATCTGATGCTGCGCTATCGGGCGGTGGAAAATAAGAAGGGCCTGCGCGGCGGACTGGAAGCGCAACTGACCAAGACCGACCGCAATGGCAAGCTGGGAACATCCTTAGCCGGCTTGGCGAATTGGGCAACAGATCGCGGCAATGGATTGACCCGGGGCGTGATGCAATCGGTCGCGGGGGTTCATAAGGACGCGGCCCTGCCGCCGTTTGCGGGCAAGACCCTGGTGGATATGGCGAAGGATTTCCCGAAGGCTGATCCGACAGGTCCTGGCGCCGGCCAGAAGGCCGTGATCTATGCCACATGCTATGGCAATTACAACACGCCCCAGATTGGCGAGGCTGCGATGAAAATCCTGGCCAAGAACGGGGTGGAATGCGAGGTCGTCTATCCGGAATGCTGTGGCATGCCGCAAATGGAACAGGGCGATCTGAGCACCGTTGCAGGTAAGGCGAAAAATGTCGCCAAGGCCCTGCGCCCCTATATAGATCAGGGATATGATGTGATCGCTCTGGTGCCGTCCTGCGCCCTGATGCTGAAATTCGAATGGCCGCTGCTGGTTCCAGAGGATCCGGATGTGAAGGCCTTGTCCGGGGCGTCGCACGATATCTCGGAATATGTCGTCGCGCTGTCTAAACAGAAGGGTCTGGCAGAAGGGCTGCAGCCTCTGGATGGTCCGATCTCCATTCATATCGCCTGTCATGCGCGGGCTCAGAATATGGGCCAGAAGGGGGCTGAGCTGGCCCGCCTGATCCCCGACACCCGCATTGCGGCGGTGGAGCGTTGCTCCGGCCATGGCGGTTCATGGGGGATTATGAAGGACACTTTCGACGTGGGCATGAAGGTTGGAAAACCGGTCTTCAAGCAGATGCAATCTAAGGGCAAGGCGAAATATATCGCATCAGAATGTCCTCTGGCGGGTCTGCATATTGAACAAGGCATTGCCGCCGCGCCGGAAACGCCCGAGGGGGAGGGTGAGTATTCGAAACCCGAACTGGCCGCCCATCCGATCGTTCTGTTGGCAAAATCCTATGGATTGATGTGAGCGCCAAGCTTACCAAATTGAAAGTCAGAGCAAACAGATGGAATACATGATGAAAACGGAAATCACCAAGGCCGATATCCTGCCCCTGCCGGACTATATCAAGGTCCGGAAAGAGCGCCATGCCGCGCTGATCGCGCTGAAGAAGATGCGCCGCATCGAAATTGGCCCGGTCGCGACCTGCTATTTCGAAAACTACGACACGATGCTGCATCAGGTGCAGGAAATGCTGTATATCGAAAAGGGCGGGGACGAGCAGGTTGAGGATGAACTGCGCGCCTATAATCCGATGATTCCAAAGGGGAAGGAGCTGACCGCCACGGTGATGTTCGAAATCGATGAACCGATCCGCCGCAAGAATTTCCTGTCGCGCCTGGGTGGGGTGGAAAACACCATGTTCATCCGCTTTGGCGATCATGAGGTTATGGGCGTCCCGGAAGAAGATCTGGACCGCACCACCGCCGACGGCAAGGCATCATCGGTTCAATTCATCCATTTCCCCTTCACCGATACCCAGATCGCGGCCTTCAAGTCGGCGGCGCAAGTGCTGGTCGGTTTCAGCCACGACCAATATGGCCACATGGCCGTCCTGACCGACGCGTCCCGCGACGCCCTGGCGAAGGATTTTGGGTAGGGGTTACAAAGGTGGCCACTGTCTGGATGTATGGACTAAGGCCAAAATCCAGACAGTCGTCCCGTTCACTTCATAAATCACGCGAAAGTGCTTCTCTAGGATAAGTTCTCTCGTGCCACTTATGAGCCCCTGGGTGCCCATTGTTGGAAAATCGATCAGTTTGGAAACAACCTCAACCAACCGATCATCTAAAGTGATCGCGGCGGATGGATTATCAGCGGCGATGTATTCAAATACCGCCAAGCGGTCTTTCTCTGCCTCTGGAGTCCAAATTATCTCCATTAATTTTTAGGTACCAACGTGTCTCTCAGCACCTGCTTCCGACTCTCGAATTCTGAATTGGTCGCTGTGTGCGTTTTTCCGGATTTAGCGGCGACTGATTGCCGTGCTGCTGAGACCTTTCTTTCCAGATAGGCTTCGTAACCCGCCTTTTCCTTTTGTTGCTCAATGAAATCGCGCATCAACTCGCGAACGACTTGTGATGCCGGGCGGTGCGTTGCCTCTGCCGCCTGTTTAAAGGCTGCATGTAGATCTGGTTCCAGCTTTAGCGTAAATACGGAATCCTTCTGCATAGCACGCTCCTTCGTCAGAAAAGATCATGACGAAGTATATACTTTATCAGTATGCGAATTAAAGGACCTTCTACTGCAGCACCTCGCCGGGATCGATGCCCCAGACGTCGTTGCGGTCCAGCCAGCCGTCATAGCCTTCGACAGTGACCAGGCACCAATCGGGTTCGCACAGTTCGATGCGGGCAACCATGCCCTGGGCCAGGCGCGCGACAGCGGGAGACGCGGCGGCTGACAGGCGGCGAAGGGTGGTTTCCGGTGCCGTGACGATCACCGTCCGCCGGGAGCTTAACAGTGCGAAATGGACCCAGCCTTCATCCCCCTCCCAATCGCGAATTTTCCGCCACTTATCGAATTCTGCGATGACCTGAACCGGCATATCCATGCGATGATAGACCCACCGAATGGGGTAATCCACGCCGGGGCCGGTTCGGGCATTTGCTTCTGAGGCCTTGATAGAGACCATACGGGGCACTGGCTGGCCGCTGGATTGCGCTGCCAGCGGGCCTGGCGCAAGGGCCAAGGTCAAAAGCAAAGAGAGAAGTGTGAAAATGCGGCGCATGTTTTCCTTAAGGGAGTGACAAGCAGGGTCAATCGGTTTCCTATAGCGTGATTCTCCTATAAAGAAAGCGTTGGACCTTGGTTCATAGCGACGCAGGACCGTATCAGGCTGGTTTTTGACTCAAAATCAGTGTTTTTGAACTGAGAATTACGACTGAAACAATAAAGCCCGTCGCTTGCGCCAGATTGCGGAACAAACGGGCGGGGCAGTGTTAGGGAACGGATGGAATTGTCATGACGTATAGGAAGCCGAAAGTCATCGTCACGCGCAAGCTGCCGGATATCATNGAAACCCGGATGATGGAGCTGTTTGATTGTGAGCTGAACCTGGTTGATGAGGCTTTTACCCGCGACCAGATGCTGGATGCGGTTTCGCGCGCGGAAATTCTGGTCCCAACTGTAACCGACAAGATTGACAAAGACATACTGGATGCGGCTGGCGACAGCCTGAAAATGATCGCCAGTTTTGGCACCGGCGTGGACCATATTGATTTCGCCATCGCCCGCAAACGTGGCATCGTTGTGACCAATACCCCAGATGTGCTGACCGAAGACACCGCTGATATGACCATGGCGCTTATCCTGTCGGTTCCCCGCCGTCTGGTGGAAGGGGAGCAATTGGTGCGCGAGGGCAAATGGACAGGATGGAGCCCAACGGGAATGTTGGGCCATCGTATTCATGGCAAGCGGCTGGGCATTATCGGCATGGGTCGGATCGGCACCGCCGTTGCGCGCCGGGCCAAGGGGTTTGGCCTGTCTGTCCATTATCATAATCGCAACCGGGTGGCCGAAGACGTCGAACACGCGCTGGAGGCGACCTTCTGGTCGTCCCTGGATCAGATGATTGCGCATATGGATATCCTGTCGATCAATTGCCCCCATACGCCTGCAACCTATCATTTGTTGAATTCACGCCGCCTGGATCTGATGAAAAGCCATGCCTATGTGGTGAACACGTCGCGCGGGGAAGTCATCGACGAAGGGGCCCTGGTCAAGGCGCTGTCCCAGGGACAGATCGCCGGTGCGGGTCTGGATGTTTATGAAAATGAACCCGCCGTGAATCCAAAATTGATCAAGCTGTCAAATGTCGTTCTGTTGCCGCATATGGGCTCTGCAACGATTGAGGGCCGGATCAATATGGGAGAACGCGTTATCATCAACATCAAAACCTATGTCGATGGGCACAATCCCCCGGACCGGGTTATCGATACAATGTTCTAGGACTGTATTACAGTGACCTTGAGGTGTAGTTTTAAAAGGTTGGAATTTTTATTCTCTTTTTGCTTGCATAAATCTCAGGCTCAGGTCACCTAAGGTCATGAGCGAAAATTCACAACCCGCGCCGTATTCCTCCCCCCAGCGCGCATCTGGGCAATCCGGCCTGTCGTGGTTTTTTAGCCGGTTCAACCGACACACCCATGAGCTATTCCGTCTTGCCGGGCCGGTGGTTATCAGCCGTGCCGGCATTCTGACCCTGGCGCTGACCGATACCATCATGTTGGGGCCATTGGGGGCGGAAGAAGTGGGCCGTTATGGCCTGGGAACCTCTGCTTTCATCCTCTTGCTGGTCTGTGGCATCGGATTGATGTTCGGAACTGTGGTGGAAACCAGCCACTTGCGCGGTGCGGGTCGGGTTGCAGAAACCGGACAGGTTTGGCGTCGTGCACTGCCCTATGGCATTGTGTTGGGTATTGTCGGCGTTGTTATGACACAGTTCGCTGAAACCTATTTTCTGCTGGTCGGACAGGATACCCACCTCGCGAAAATCAGCGCCAGTGTGACCCATATTCAGGGGATCGGTCTGTTGCCCCTGATGATTTATATGGCCAGTAATTACTACCTGGAGGCGATGGGGCGACCGGTCCCAGGCATGATCATTGTCTGGGGTGTCAATCTTGTGAACATCCCTCTGAATCTGTGGCTGATCCATGGCGGGTTGGGGGTAGAAGGGGCAGATGGTGCCGCCCTGGCGACCACGATCTGTCGCACCCTGATGATGATCGGGGTGACAGGATATGTCTGGTATCTGGGCGGTCGTCAGGAATATGGCATTCGCCAGCGTCCCCAGCCTGGTTGGATTGCTGGCGGGAAGGTCATGCGCCGACACGGCTATGCCGCAGGTCCTGCCTATGCCGCGGAAAGCGGGGCGTATCATGTATTGCATATCTATGCCGGTTGGATGGCCGCGAACGAGCTTGCCTCGTTTACCGTGAATATGAATCTGTTATCGATGATCTTCATGATATCGCTGGGCATCGCCAATGCGACAGCGGTTCGCGTCGGGGTTGCCCATGGTCGCCGGGACTGGCCGGATCGCGCCCTGGCGGGCTGGACGGGCATGTTCTGGAACATGGTCCTGTTACTTCCCATAGCCGTTATCCTATGGTTCCTGCCTGAACAGACCATGGCCTACATGTATCAGATCACCGATGAAAAACTGCTGCATGTCATGGCGCCCGCAACCATGTTGGTCGGTGTTGCGATGATGTTGGATGGCGGTCAGTTCACACTGGCCAATGCTTTGCGGGGCACGGGCGATAAATGGTCCCCCACATTTATAAATCTGGTCGGCTTTATCGGCTCGATGATCCCTGCCGCTTATATTATCGGTATTGTGATGGAACGCGGCGCACAGGGGCTGTATGAGGCGATCCTGTTAGGGGCGACCCTGGCCTGTATCGTCCTGGTGGTTCGGTGGACCTGGGTTTGCGCCAAGCGCGCCCGGCAGTCAGACACACTTTAACGCAGTTCTAGGACAGCAATGCGTCCAGGGCGTTCGTCAGGCGGTCCACTTCCGGAACGGTGGAATAATGCACCATTGAGACGCGCAGGACACCGATTTCAGGATCAATGCCCAGGGCTTCGACACAGCGTCGCCCATAGAAATGGCCTGCCCCAACGCATAGACCCCGTTCCGCAAGGGCGATTGCCAGCGCCTCTGGCGAATGTCCTGGAATATCCAGCGAAAATGTCGCCGCCCGCCGTGCCGGGTCAGACTCCTGCCGTCCAATCAGGCGGATCTCCGGACGGGTTTCCAGCCAGGCCAGAAACCGCGCCATGACCGTTGCTTCCTGCTGCTGGAACAGCGTGTAAACCTGAACCGCCCGGCTGCGTGGATCATTGGAGGGGGTGTCGAAATGGTGGTCGTGGACCGTATCCAGATAATCCAGAATGCCGCCAATCGCGCCTGCGGATTCGTAATTGGTGCCGCCAGGATTCAGCATCGCAGCGCCATTGCCATCATGAAAAAAGTGGTTCTGGTTGGCGACCGCATCGATGCGGGCCTTCTTGCCATACAACATGGCCAGATGCGGGCCGTATAACTTATAGAAGCTGAACATATAAAAATCGACATCCAGCGCCACCAGATCGGGTAGGGTATGGGCCACGGCAGCAACGCCATCGACCACCACCATCGCCCCGGCCTGATGAGCCTGGCGGGTGATAGCCGCCACATCATTAATCGACCCAACGATATTGGATACATGGGGAAAGGCGACCAGCTTGACCTTACCATCTGCAAGCAGGGGCGTCAGATCCGCCGGGTCCAGGTCGCCCGTCTTTGGATCAATGCGCCATTCACGAACGTCGATACCCGTATCGGCCAAACGCCGCCAACAGCCGCCATTGGCTTCATGATCCTGATTGGTGACAACAATCGCATCACCGTCCGCCATGCCGGGCCGCAAGGCATGGGACAGGACATAGGCATTCAGCGTGGTTGACGGTCCGATGACCAATTCGTCCGGGCTGATGTTAAAAAGCGCGGCAATGCCCTTCTGGGCCTTGTCGATCTGGGCCTTACCCCGTTTTGCCGCAGCAAAGGGCCATTCCGGCTGGGTCTGGCTGTCGCGCATGAAATGCGACATGGCCTGGATCACCTGTTGGGGCACATAAGATCCACCAGCGCTTTCGAAATAGGCATCCGCCTCAGTTTGCGCCAGCAGGGGAAATTGCGAACGGCAAAAATCTACATCCAGAATATCGCTCAAAACCTACTCCGCAGCATCTG
Organism: Rhodospirillales bacterium; assembly: GCA_002696645.1. Lineage (GTDB taxonomy): Bacteria > Pseudomonadota > Alphaproteobacteria > UBA8366 > Aestuariispiraceae > Pacificispira. The sequence goes on from NZSA01000060.1 coordinate 13,251, forward strand.
TTAGTTTAAAATGGGCCTCATAGGCGGCCTTTTGGCGTTTCAGCGCGTTGATCGTGTTGCGCATCAACAGGGCAACGGTGACCGGACCAACGCCACCGGGGACGGGCGTAATCCAGCCGGCGACCTCTGACACGCCTTCGTAATCGACGTCCCCGCACAATCCCTCTGTGCCATCTTCTTTGGTGATGGCATTGATACCGATATCGATCACCGCCGCGCCAGGCTTGATCATATCGGCTGTCACCAGTTTCGGGCGCCCGACTGCGACGAAGACCGCATCGGCACGTCTGGAATGAATGGAAACAGCGCGGGTCATATGGTGACAGACGGTGACCGTCGCGCCTTCCGCCATCAACATAAAGGCGATGGGCTTGCCAACGATTTCCGAATGCCCGATGACAACGACTTCCAATCCCTGCATGGGCAGATTGGTGCTGCGCAGCAACTCGACAGAGGCTGCGGCGGTGCAGGGTGCCAGATCGATTTCGTTATAGACGATATTGCCGATAGAGGTCGGGTTCATCCCTTCAACATCCTTGAACGGATGCACGGCACTTTGCAGCGCCTTAATGGAAATTTGCGCAGGCACGGGGCGCTGAATAATGATGCCCGTGACGCGCGGGTCGACATTCATGGTCGCGATGGCGACTTCCATTTCCTGCTGGGTCACATCGCCTGGAAAATGCCGCTCCTCAAAGGCGATGCCAATCCGCTCCGCCACGCGACGCTGGTTGCGGACATAGACAGCCACGGCCTCCACATCACCAACCGTGATGGAAATCAGCTTTGGCGGCCAGCCTGCAGCCGTAAAATGCTCAATATCCGCCTGAACCGCATTTAAGATTCTGTCCGCAACTGGTTTTCCACGCAAATCCCGATTGCTCATAGCTCTTTTATCCGTTTAACAAAGGCAAATCCTGCAAGGGTGTTAGCCCAGCCCACCGGATGGGAAAAGCAATATTGTGCAACCACTCACGGGAAACAGCCGCAATCGTTTGGGACTCATTGCTTTTGGCCTAGCGGAGGCTGGACGTTTACGCGGAAATTTTCCCAGGATAAGCCTGTTTGGAAAGCCAAGCCGTGAAGTCCTTACCACTCATTGGCTTTGCAATGAAATAACCCTGAGCATAATGACAACCGGCGATTTTCAGCTTGTTCAAGACGGCTTCGGTTTCCACCCCCTCGGCAACGATTTTCACATCTCTGGAGCCGCAGATTGAAATGGCAGCATTGACGATGTTCTGAGAATCTTTCGAGGAAGCGAAATCCTGCACAAATGATTTATCAATCTTCACGGTATCGACTGTCAGCAATTTGAACTGTTCAAGGGTGGAATACCCTGTGCCAAAATCATCGATGGCAATTCTATAACCAATCGATTGCAGTTTCTGCAAAGTCACCATTGCGGCATCGAAATCCTGGACAAGGCCGGTTTCGGTCAATTCCAGCTCAATGCCATTAAAGTCGCTTCCCATACGGGTTGGAAGGTCGCTGAGAACAGCCAGAATTTCATTGTCCGACAGATCATTGCCCGACAGATTGATGGACATATCAATCGGTATCCCCGCCTTGCGCCAATCAACCAATTCCTGGCTGACCTTATCTAGGACCCATTTCGTTACTTCCCCGATCAGACCGGCTTTCTCTGCAAGGGGGATGAATTTATCCGGTGGTACAACGCCATGCCGAGGGCTGTTCCATCTCAGCAACGCTTCCGCTCCGGTAATCATATTATCGTCCAGAGACAGTTTGGGTTGATACACAATGGAAAGGCAGCCCTGTGACAGATCCTTATACAGGTCATCCATCAAAATCAGGTTCTCGCGCGTATTTTCATGCTGCAAAGCATTGAAGGTCGCAATGTGTGACGGCATTTTGATCGCCACTTCAGAGGCAAACAGCGCCTTATCCATGGCTTTATGATGTATCTGCTCCACTTGATCGGTCGTGGCTATTCCAACCGTGTATCGAACCGGAAGGGGGATGTTGTTGACAATTACCCGTTTCGGAATTGCTGCTATTAAAATAGCAATGTGTCGTTGCGCATCCTTCAGGGCATTGTTGTGAACCACCCCCAGCGCTGAGGCGCCGATTTTAAAAAGTTGAAAGTCTTGCGCGTTCAGATGTGCCTTAAGGGTCAGAAATGCCTTCGTGGAAAATTCTGTGGCGATTGTATAGCCAAATACAGTCTGAACATCCCGATAATTGTGCAGCCGAACCACACAGATCGTTGCCTCGTTTGATTGATTTCGCATAAATCTGTCATCGGTAGGCAGTTTGCCAAACAAGGTCAATCCAGTGTCGGGATCTATCCGGCTCAACCGATCTTGATTTATTCTTTGGCGATCCAGGAAATCCGCTAATGCGCCGATAAACCCGCCAATGATCACAAAAAAGCCGGTCCGAAGAAGCCAATTTTCTTCGCTCTGCGCAATGTTTTGAACTGTATCCAGCGGCATGTAGGGGCCAAGCAGAAGCGCCCCCGCAACGCCGGTCAGCACACCGCCTGGGATCTTGAAAATCATTGCCCCCAGCGCAATCGGTAGAATCATCAGATAGGGCCAGGACAGTTGGGTCCCCCCGGTTTCATAGACAAGATAGGCAATAAGTGGAAGACATATACAGATAAGCCCCAGACTGATGATTTGCGTCAGCAAACCACCAATAGGGGTAAAAATGGACTTAATCATAAATATGACCCCTTTGAATTGCAGGGCTTATCCGAACAATGTAGCTATTCTTAAAAGAAAGAAAGCAATATGCTGGTGTGCCCTAAATTTTCAAAAATGGGAGCGTAAACTCCTTTGATTGACGGGTACTTAGGGACACAATAAGGCCTTTCAACCATTACGTTAAGTGAATCTTTTCATTCGGTGAAAACCCAGAAAGAATTATACAATAATTTCAATTTCTTATTAAAGACTCAATCTATGTAATAACGTCTTAGTGAAGTGTTCTAAATGGTAAATTTTATCGTCTGGCGAACAACAGGATTTGAATCTCATTAGGATTGTGGAATACAAAGCAAAGCCGTCGCAAGCGGACCCGGTTGCGACGGCGTATCTGCTGAAAAGGGGCCTGCGCGGCAGTCCAGGTTAGGGGGCATTCTTGGTGAATGTATCCAGTTGCGCATCCAGGGCTTTCTTGAAGGCGGGGCGGGCCAGGCACCGGTCCAGATAGGCCACTAGGTCGGGATGGTCCTGCAGGACCGGTTCTGCCTGCACGCCACGCAGGACGGTCGCCATGATGATATCGGCCACGGTGAACCGCCCCACCAGCCAGTCGCGCCCTTTCATCCAACCGGAGAGGGACTTCAGGCGCAATGCCAACAGATTTTCTGCATGGGGGCGGAATTCAGATACCCAGGCCTCCCCCGCATGAAAGATGGCTGGCAGGATCAAATTCTCGACTTTGGGTTCTACTGAATTTAGTGCGGCGATGACCCAGGCCTGAATTTGCGCCGCTTCCTGTTTGGACCGGGGCGCAAGCGCGTCTGACAGACTCGCAATATGCAATACGATCGCACCGGATTCGAACAATTCAACCGTCTCATCGCGATAGGCGGGAACCTGGCCGAACGGCTGCCAGGCACGATAGTCCGGTTGATCCTGTGCGCCATCTGACAACAGGTGCAGGTTATAGTCCAACCCGGCTTCGGCCAGGGCCCAGCGGGCGCGGATATCTTTTACATAACCCTGTGCGAAAGGGGGAACCCAAGCAAAGGCGCTGATCGTAATGGTCATGGCTAAATTCCTTAGCGTGAAGGGGTCAGTCAAACCGGACGAGTTCTTCAAACCCGCCCCACATCATGCGCATCCCGTCAAAGGGCATTTTGGGCATGTCCTTCATGCGCGGATCATCCATCATTGCCGCGAAACATTTTTCACAGGTTTCCTGATCCGGCCATTCCATCCAGGAAAAGACGACGGTTTCATTTTCTTCTTTCTTAACCGCCATGGGAAAGGATGTGACCTTGCCGTCTGGAACACTGTTGCCCCAGTTTTCGCGCATGGACAGACATCCATAGGATTTAAAGATCGGCCAGGCCACCTCTGCCATTTCTTTATAGACCGCCTTGTTTTCAGTCGGGACGGCCAACAAAAAGCCACTGATATAGGTCATCTCCCCTGGTCCTTTCTGTTATTGGCGGCCAATCGATTGCCGCTGCGATGATCAGGACACAGGCGAGCGCCCAGCCCATGCCCAGCCTTTGTCCAGCCCTGGACGCGTGAAATCCCAATGGACTGCCCATCCATCGACGGATAGAAACGGTCCTGACGGTATGTCTGGTACGTTCTATAACTTGACATATACGTTGATGTCAACGTATATATTGGAATGATAATGGATGACGATCTGCCCCTCTCAACAACACTTGAAGTACGGGACCGCTGCCTGTGCCTGTATGTCCAGCGGGCGGCCCGAATGCTGGCCCGCCGCTTTGACGAGGCCCTGCGCCCCCTGGATATTACGAATGGCCAGTTTTCCCTGCTGATGTCGCTGAACAGGCCAAATGGCCCCAGGATCAGCGACCTTGTGCCCTTGCTGGGCATGGACCGCACCACCCTGACCGCCGCCCTGAAACCCCTGCAGCGGCGCGGATTGGTGACGGTTCTGCCGGATGAGAAAGATGCGCGCGCCCGGCGCTTAACCCTGACCGATGCCGGGCGCGACACCCTGAAGGCCGCCCTGCCAATCTGGCGCCGCACCCATGATGCGGTCGATCAATTGCTGCAACAACCGGATGGCGTGGCCTTGCGTCAGGACCTGATGGCCCTGGCGCAACCGAACCAGTCAGTAGAGGGGGAGTCGCATAATTCCTGATTGGAAATCATAGTGTGGGAAAACCTTGGTGCGGGCGGCCGGACTCGAACCGGCACGGGCTAAAGCCCGAGGGATTTTAAGTCCCTTGCGTCTACCATTTCGCCACGCCCGCAGCGGGTCTTGAGAGCATACCTCTTTCGACCGGGCGGGAGAGTACCCGCCTCGGTTTCCGGGCGCAAGTTAGACGATGGGGATTTAGGCGTCTGGAACAGAAAAGAAGGTCTGAATTCGGTCCAGGATGTCATTGGCCGNCGGCAGGCCCAGATTGCTGACCAGTTCCGGCAGGGTCAGCCAAGCGACAAAGGCCCCGATCAGCAAGACGGCGAAGAAGATCAGCCAGGCACGCCATCCCGGCCCGGTCCGGCGGTCCTTGTGCAGAAAACGACCACTGGTCCCATTGGCGGTAATGCTGTCGCGCAGCAACAAGGGGACGGTGCCGCCCAGCGTATCACCGCGATCCATGCGAATTTTACGTCGTCTCTGTTTCATATACAGTGAAGGTCCCGCTCAGGGTGAATGCCAAGATGGTGTGCTCACCCTATTCAATGTCGGAAAAATACGGCGACATCATGACAGGGATAGGGTGATTATCGCGTGTTGTGCCGTATCGGGCCTGATCAGACAACAGCTGGAGGCAAATTTATGGATCGTGGGATGGCCTATTTCGGGCTGGTCGCCCTGGGGGCGGTGCTGCTGATACTGATGTTTCGACGCCGGGCCAGTGGCACACGCCCCGGCATGCTCAGCACGCTGATTGCCTGTGCCATCGCTGTCGCCCTGACTTATATGATCCTGTTCAACCTGATGCAGTAGGGGCGGATGCTGTGATGCGCTCTGCGGTGTCGCCTAAATCTCGTATCAATCCTTCCACTGCCTGGGCAGCTTGCTCTACCCGGTCGGGATCTTCCCCGCGCACCACCAGGGATACCTGAAATGCGGTCTTCGTCCAGGCGGGATAAGACCCGAAATCGACATCGGGATAGGCTTTTGCCAGGGCACCCAGCCCCTGTGCAATGCGCCCCTCCGGCAGGCTGCAGCGCAGCGTGATCGATATCATCGGGCGTCCGCCTTTCAGGGTCGGCAGAATGCCATCCAGCATTGCCTGCATAATCTTTGGCACGCCCGCCATGACATGGACATTGCCGATGCGGAATCCCGGTGCAGCGGAAATTGGATTGTCGATCAGGGTTGCCCCGGATGGAATACGCGCCATGCGCAACCGCGCCTCATTAATCTCAAGCCCGGAATTTTCATAGTGGATTTCCAGCCGACGCAGCGCCTCTGGATCAATATCGATGGCAACCCCCATCGCTTCGGCTACGCAATCGGCGGTGATGTCATCATGGGTCGGCCCAATTCCCCCGGTGGTGAAGACATAGGTGAAACTGGCGCTCAATTCTCGAATCGTGCGAATGATGATGTCTGGGATATCTGGAATGACCCGCGCTTCGGTCAGGCGCACGCCGACCCCGTTCAGTTTCTCTGCAATATAGGGCAGGTTCTTGTCATGGGTGCGGCCCGACAGGACCTCATTCCCGATGATGATCAGGGCGGCGGTGACAGATGCAGATGGGGTCATTTGGATGTTCCTAAGACCGAAGGTTCGTGATGCTGATGGGGGAGATATCGCCCGCCGGGGTAAAATCAAAGATTTGTCCATAAAAAGACAGTTCCGCCTGCAGGGCGTCCCGGACCGATTCTGCCCCGCGAAAGCCATGCCCCTCCCCCTGGAACAACAGATAGGCGACGGGCAGGCCCTTTTCTTTCAGAACCTCTACCATGGCTTCGGCCTGATTGGGGGGAACGACCTTATCTTCGGCCCCTTGCAGGAACAGGATCGGACAATCCAATCCGTCTGTATGGTGCAGGGGGGATCGCGCGTGATACACTGCCTTTTCCTGTGGCCAGGGGCCGATCAGGCTGTCCAGATAGCGGCTTTCAAATTTATGCGTGTCCCGCGCCAGGGTTTCCAGATCCCCAATGCCATAGGACGACCGCCCTGCCTTGAAGACGGATCGGAAGGCCAGCGCGCTGAGTGTCGTATAACCCCCCGCACTGCCCCCGACGATAATCAGGCGATCGGGGTCGACCAAACCTTCCGCCACCAGATATTTCGCGGCGTTACAGCAATCATCCACATCAACAATGCCCCATTGCCCCAGCAATCGACGGCGATAGGCCCGACCATAACCGGTGCTGCCGCCGTAATTGACATCCGCCACGGCAAATCCGCGCGTGGTCCAGAACTGCACCTTGGCGGAATATCCCGGATCAGCCTGGCCGGTCGGGCCACCATGCCCCATGACGATCAGGGGTGGGCGTTCGCCGTCCATTGGGCAATACTCGGTATTGGCGGGGGCATAGAAAAACGCATGCGCAACCTGATCATTTTCGGTTGGAAAGGTGATGGCTTGCGGCCTGGAAATACTGCCATCAGGGATATCGGTGCTGCTTGCCGCGCGCAGGATGGTTTCCGGCTGTGCCCCGCCAAAGGTCAATTGCACGATGGCAGCGGGCCCGTCCGGCCTGGCCCCACAGAAGACGGCCCTATTGCCCTGGGCCAGAAGACCATCGAAGCGGCACCAGGGCAGATCAATCGGTGTTGCCTTGCCTGTGTCCAGATCAAACAAAGCAAGTCGCCATTCACCCGCCACAGCAAAGGTCACAACAGCTGTATGAGTATCCAGAAAGGCATAGGTCCGCATGCCAAATTGCCAATGCGGCAGGCCGAATTCCGCCTGCGCCTTATAATGGGCTGGTGGGTCACCGTCCCGGTACAGGTTCCAGAACCCGCTTTCATCGGAGACATAGTATAATCGACCATCCGGCGCATATTCCGGCTGAAACACGCTTGTATCAGTCCCACCGGCGACGGTGCGAAGTGTCGTTGGGGTCCCATTGGCATCCAGTTGCGCTTCTCTGCACAGGGTGCCGTCCCAGGGCATATTAGGGTGATACCATTCGATCCAGGCCAGCTTTTGCCCATCGGGCGACAGGCGGGGCGCGGCATAAAAATCAGCCCCTTCTGCCAAGGGGGTGACATGCCCATCAAAATCAATGGCAACCAACAGGTTTTCGGCTTCCTGTCCGGGGCGGGACCGTTCCGCCACGGCGATCAGGCGGGACCGGGCCGGATCTGGCAGGAAATCGGCATAGTCTGTCCCATCGTCCTGTGTTATCGGTTCCGGCGTGCCATCCTGAACAACCCTGTAAATCCGCTTGTCTGTGTCATTCAAATACCAGGCCGTATCCCCGGCGGCGGCAAAGGCGCGCCCGCCATATTCATGCACACGGCTGCGCACGGTATGGTCCGGCGCACTGATATCTTTCGCCCCCGATTGCGCGGTATGGCGCACCAGCACGCTGCGCCCCTTGTCCCAGGGCCGCAATTCCGTCCAATAGACCGCATCCGGGGTCATCGCGACAAACCCCAGACCAACGGTTCCACGGGTGATCGATTCCTCCGTCACGGGGGAGGTCCAGGAACCACACGGGGCACCACACGGGGCGGGCTTTGGATCAGAAATGGGTTTTGTGTCAGATATTGGTGGCATGAATCCCCCTGGCGCTTAAAAAAGTGTCGTTCAAGAGCCTAGTCGGCAAAACCCGTTTGACAAGCATAGGTCTGGTCCATATGTTCCGCCGGTCTTTCGCCGGGGCCTTTTGGGATTGACCCGAAGGAAACCGAAAATAACGGAGAAGCGCCATGCGCATCGCAAGCTCGCTGAAAACGCTGAAAAAGCGTGAAAAAGATTGTCGCATCATCCGCCGTAAAGGTCGGGTATTTGTGATCAACAAGAAGAACCCTCGCTTCAAGGCGAAACAGGCTTAAGTCTGACGCTGTAGGCCCGCAACGGCGCTTTGGCGCTGGCGGTTGGAGTTTTCGAAGCCGCGTCCGATTAGGGCGCGGTTTTCGCTTGCCTGAGATTTGAATAATTCCAAAGAATTCACTCGGCGGCTTCTGCCCGGATTGTGTTGCGTTGATCCCGGGCAAATTGCGCCAGGCTTGCGATTAACCCGGTCAGGCTGTTGCGCAGTGCCTGATAGCCCTGTCCGGGCTGCAGCGAGACTTCATCCATGTAAAGGGCCCGGTTGATTTCGATCTGCAGGCTGTGGCGCCCCTGATCCGGCGCGGCATAGGCCCGCACCAGTTCCGCACCCCGATAGGGATCGTTCAGGCGCACGGCATATCCCTGTCCTTGCAGAAAATCGCGGACGAAATGTGTATAAGCACCATCGCAACTGGTGCCATCCCGATCCCCCAGCACAAAATCTGCCCGCCCGCCGAAACGCCCGCCGCCGGCCATGAAAGGGCTGCTGGTCGATGGCATGGAATGACAGTTCAAGTGATAGACGCAGCCATGGGCACTGTGCAGGCGACGGATCTCTGTCTCCAGCGTTTCATGATAGGGCCGCCAGTATTTCTCAATCCGGCGATGGACGGCGGTGACAGGCAACTTGCCCGCATAGAGTGGCCGATTGGGGGGATAGGTCTTCCAGACAAGTCCATGGCCCAGTCGGGATTTCTCTGTCGGGCGCAGCGGTTCCGGCCAGGTTCCCATCACCAGGCCCGGATCGATATCCGTCACTGCCCGGTTGGGATCGATGTAGCTGCGGGGGAATCGCGCGCACAGCAGGGTTGCCCCCCATTGCGCGGCTGTCCCAAACAGGTCGTCGACGAAACTGTCCTCTACCCGGCGCAGATCCGCCCTTGGCACCAGGGATTGAAAGTCATCGGGGTAATCATGACCAGAATGCGGTGAATCCAGAACAAGAGGCACCTCTTCCGATTCCGGAAGCGTTAGATCATAAACGCCTGGCACTTGATACAGCATATTGTCCGGGAATCCCGTCTGGTCCGAAAGTGATCCTGCTACTATACACGAGATAGCAATCCTGACTGTAAAATCAAAGCATCATCACGTCGCAGCCGAAACTTTTTGGCATGTGCCCTTTGGCATGGGTCGATGATGGACAGGGTCATGATGCGATGGCTATAGTCCCGCATCTNANCGANANNNNAGAAAGGNTNCNCGATGACTGGCAAGATTGACGCGCGTTTAGAAGCGCTTGGTATAGAACTTCCGCAAGTCCCGCCGCCCGCTGGTGCCTATGTCGGGGTGGTTCAAACCGGCAACCTTTTGTTCGTTGCGGGGCAGGTCCCCTTCTGGAACGGGGAACGCCGCCATATCGGGAAAGTCGGCACGGATCTGACGGTTGAGCAGGGTCAGGAGGCTGCGGGTGTCTGTGCGCTGAATATTCTGGCCCAGGCAAAGGCGGCCCTTGGTGGCGATCTGGACCGGATCACGCGCATTGTGAAACTGGGCGGATTCGTCAATTGCCCCCCCGACTTTGACCAGCATCCTGTGGTGATCAATGGCGCATCGAACCTGATCGGTGAAATTTTTGGGGAAGAGATTGGTGCCCATGCGCGGTTTGCCATGGGGGCTGGGTCATTACCCTTTAATGTCGCGGTGGAAATTGATGCTGTGATCGAGGTTAAGTGATGGCGCTGCGACCCCCGGCCTTGCGCCGTACCTGGCTGTTTACGGGCGGTGCCGATCGTGACCGGCAACTCGCCGCAGCAGAGTCTGGCGCGGATGTCATAACCCTGGAACTGGAGGATTTCACCCGACCGGCCCATCGTCCTGCGGCCCGTGCTCTTGCGGCGGAATTGTTTGCGGCCTGGCGCAAGGCGGGGGCGGTGGCCGCCGTGCGCGTGAATCCATTGTCAGGCGATGGCATAGAAGATCTGACCGCAATCCTGCCTGCTGGCCCGGATGTGGTGATGTTGCCCAAGGTCGATGGCCCCACCCGCATTCAGGACCTGGCCAAGGTGATGGACCGGATCGTCGGGGACAAGGCCAAGCAGATGGAAATCGTTCCCAATGTGGAACTGGCCCGGGGCCTGATGCAGACCTATGACATTGCGCGATCCGACCCCCGCGTGACGGCATGCCTTGTCGCGTCTGAAGACATGGCGGCGGATCTGGGGGCGGAACGGGGGCGCGACGGACAGGAATTGCTGTATGTCCGCCAGCGCTTCCACCTGGAATGTCGCGCGGCGGGCGTGGTTTCAATCGATTGCCCCTATACCTATACCGATTTGGAAGGGCTGGAGGCGGAAACCCGCCATGCCAAGCGGTTGGGCTATACCGCAAAAAGCCTGGTGCGGCCGGATCATGCGCCGAGGATCAATGGAATTTTCACGCCCGATGCCCAGGCTGTCACTCAGGCTCAGCGGATCGTGGATGCCTTTAACGCGGCAGACTCTGCCCATGTGGAACTGGACGGCGTGATGCTGGAATTGCCCATGATCAGCAATGCCCAACGCCTGCTTGCCCGCGCCAAGGCGTATCAGGACTGGCAGGGATAGCCATCTTGCCGCGCGGGTGGATGCCTAGGCGCGATTTACATTGAATGTGCCTGACTGCCCTGGACCCCGGATCGGGTCCGGGGTGACGATGCGGGACGGCTGTCTGATGCCCAACGTCGTCCGGGGCGCACCGACATAAATCATACGTCACACCCGCGCAGGCGGGTGCCAGGGCGGCCTGTTCTGAAGCTGACTGCGCGCTCTGGGGCCCGGATCAGGTCCGGGGGTGACGGTGGTGTGGCATTTTAGGGACCACCTCTTGGGCAGGTGCTGCCGATCAAAAAAGTAGCCCCGGACGGGGGGATCGCCCGGGGCTCAGTTTGGGATCTGCACTGGGGTGCTTCGGTACTCAATGCTCAGGCGCTTGCACTCTGGGGCAGGGACACTTTTCCGCGTGCCCAATTCAGTAAACGGGCCAGGCGGCGTTGGGACTGGTTGATCGACTGCCAAGACCGATATGCCTTAGCTTCATTAACCATCTGGCGGTGGGAAGCATAGAAGGTATGGGTCATCAGATCATAGGGCATGTAGTACATATTACCTCTCCTTAATCTAGGTTTTCCGCGGCGCTTGATCGCCTTCACTGATCCTAAGATGGGGCAAATCTTTACGCTTCACAAACGAGTAATTTTTGACTTATAATTAAGATATTCTATTTTATAGAGGATATCTTAATGCGCTCTCTTCCACCACTATCGTCATTGCGGGCCTTTGAAGCGGCGGCCCGGCATCTGAGTTTCAAGCTGGCGGCGGAGGAATTGCGCGTGACCCCGGCGGCGGTCAGCCAGCAGATCAAGACATTAGAAGATCATTGCGGTCTGACCCTGTTCCGGCGGTTGACCCGTGCGTTGGCCCTGACGGAGGCAGGTCGCGCCGCCGCCCCGGCCCTGACTGATGCTTTTGATCAATTGGAAGCCGCCTATGGCGTGATGCGCAGCGGCGGGCGCGATGGGCCCCTGACGGTGACGCTGCCGCCATCCATGGCGGGAAAATGGCTGGTGCCGCGCCTGGGTCGGTTCCATGCGGCCCATCCTGAAATTGAATTGCGCATCGATGCCAATGCCAAACTGGTTCAGTTTGACAAGGAAGAGATTGATATGGGCATTCGGTTCGGCCTGGGGTCGTATCCCGGCCTGACCTGTGAGCGTCTGTTTGCCACCCCAACAGTCCCGGTCTGCAGTCCCAGCCTGCTAAATGGTCCTAAACCATTGAAGAAACCGGAAGATTTAAAGAATCACACACTGATCCATATTCAGGATACCGGGGCGGCGGCGATGGAGGATACCTGGGCCCTGTGGCTCAGGGCGGCGGGGATTACAGGGGTGGATGCCAATCGCGGCCCGCGTTTCAACGATTATGTGCTGGCGATTGATTTTGCTGCGTCGGGGCAGNGAATTGCTCTGGTCGGGCATGTTTTTGTAGAGGCGGAACTGGCCAGCGGAAAACTGGTGCAACCCTTTGCCAATGCGCTGCAGATTAATGAGCGCTTGGGCTATCATCTGGTATATCCACCCACAAATGCGTCTGATCCCCGCCTGCAGGCATTTCGTGCCTGGCTGTTCGAAGAACGCGATCAGGCGCTGAAACAATCGGCGCTGTTGCCATAACTTAAAGACAGGCTTTGGGATCAAATGCAAACGGAGGTCCCCTCGTCGGAGACCCCCGGTTGGTTTCGCGTCTTACACGCTCATTTATTCTGGAACCAGGTCCCACCGGCCGTTGTGAGAGGGCTCCGTCCACCCCAGGGTTTTGGGGCGGATGTTTCACCAACGAATTTCAGTTCGTCCGCGCAAGAGAAGTGTCCCCCCAAAGACCGAATCGAGTCAAGGGACCCATCTCGCGCTGCGAATTCGCGTCGCAGCACGATGACAAATGCCTCAAAACTATTATCTTAAATCAAACAGGATTTCCGAATCAGCTGATTCGCGCTATTATCTTTGCCTTAATCGGAGTCGTGGAATGACTGAAGACATTTTGCAGAGGCTGAAGGCTGTATTTAGGGACGTTCTTAATGAACGGCTTGAGGGCGTTGAATTTGAATCTGTTGATGTCCAGTCTGATCATGATGAGGATGGAAACGAGATTCTTGTGGTTCAAATCGTATTTGATGGAAAACAGCGCGCGTTGGACCCTCAGAAAACATCTAGTTTGACGCGCCACTTGCGTCCACGAATTGCCGATATTGGTGTTTATGCGTTTCCTGTTATTTCCTTTGTGTCTAAATCTGATCTAGGGAANCGAGCCGCTGCAGTCGCATGACTTACTGAAATCGGCACGGGATTTGATTCGTATTGATCGTGGGAAACCGCGTCAGGCAAATCTTAGACGGGCCGTCAGCACGGTTTACTATGCCTTGTTTCATTGTTTAGCTGAGGACGCTGCGAACCTGCTTGTTGGGGGACAGGGATCAGATCGAAGCAAACATGCCTGGCGACAAGCATATCGTGCGCTGGAACATGGGCATACGAAATCGCGGTGTATCGATCAGAGATTTATCAAGAAGTTTCCTCCAGAGATTGAAGATTTTGCAAATCAGTTTGTGGAAATGCAGATTAAACGGCACGATGCGGACTATGATCCAAGATCAGGCCCATATTACAAATCTTCGGTTCTTCAGGATATTGAAGATGCTGATGTGGTCATAGATCGATATGGAAAAAGTCCAAAGAAGGATCGTCGGGCATTCGCCGTGTATGTAATTATGAAGACGCGCTTTTCCTGATTAAGATATGCCCCGCACAATTTCCGCCAGAACGGGGCGGGTATCGTTGCGGCGCGAAGACCATAGGCCGCGTTCCTGCGCCTCTGTCAGGCGGGCTGCGATGTCGTGCAGGGCGTCTGGATTGCTGTCCTGTAAGAATTCTCGCACGGCGGGGTCCATCAGATATGCCTCAAACACCGCATCAAAATGATGATCGGACACGGCGCGTGCGGTGGCGGCGAAGGCGAACAGGTAATCGACGGTCGCGCTCATCTCAAATGCGCCCTTATAGCCGTGGCGCATGACGCCTGCGATCCACTTTGGATTGACGACGCGGGCGCGCACAACGCGGCCAATCTCGTCTTCCAGTTTTCGCACTTTTGGGGATTCCGGGCGGCTGTGATCATTGTGATAGACCGGCACGGTCTGGCCCGTCAGGGCGCGGGTGGTGACCGCCATGCCACCTTCGAACTGATAGTAATCGTCAGAATCCAGCAGGTCATGCTCGCGGTTGTCCTGGTTGTGCAGGATCGCCTGAACCTTGCTCAATCGGCGCTCCAGCCCCGCACGGTCGGCTGTCCCCTCCTGTCCCGCGCCATAGGCATAACCGCCCCAGGCCAGATAGGCCTCCGCCAGATCAGCGTCGGTGGTCCAGCCCTTCTCGTCAATCAGGGCCTGCAGCCCCGCGCCATAGGCCCCAGGCTTGGAGCCAAAGATGCGCGCGCCCGCGCGGTTCTGGGCGGTCTGGCTGTCCATCCCGTCTGCACTCAAGGCCTCTGCCTCTGCCTGTACATTGGCGGCCAGTGGGTTTATTTCTGCGGGTTCGTCCAGGGCTGCAACCGCGCGGGCGGCGGAATCCACCAGATCGATCAGATTGGGGAAGGCATCGCGGAAGAATCCTGAAATGCGCAAGGTTACATCAACGCGGGGTCGGTCCAGCATGTCTGCGGGCAGGATTTCAAATCCGGTGACACGGCGCGACGCACTGTCCCATTGCGGCCGCACGCCCATCAGCGCCAGGGCCTGGGCAATATCATCACCCCCGGTTCGCATATTGGCTGTGCCCCAGCAACTCAGCGCCAGCCGGGTCGGATAATCGCCATGTTCCTGGGCATAGGTTTCCACCAGCAATTGCGCCGATTTCCAGCCCAGCGTCCAGGCCGCCGGGGTGGGTACGGTGCGGGTATCAACCGAATAAAAATTCCGACCTGTGGGCAGCACATCCGGCCGTCCCCGCGTTGGCGCACCTGATGGGCCGGGGTCCAGGAAACGCCCGTCTAGCGCGGTCAGCACGCCGTTGATTTCGGCGGGGCCACAGTTTTCCACCATCCCCTTTAGAGAACCGGTGATCCAGTCCAGCACCGCAGCGCTGTTGCGGCCCGGCGCGGCGGCCTGTCCCAATACCATCTGGCGGCCTAAGGCTTCCAGACGTTCAACCGTGTCCCCATTGCTGCGCCAGGGGGCGATATCCAGGTCCTGCAAGGCGTTTGGTTTGGAATCGGTCCAGGCATCGCCCATCGGGCAATCCAGCGGGTCAAAATTGCCATCGAAGCCAAAATCTTTTGCCAGCGCGCGGATCAGGGAGGCATCGCCCCCTTTCGCCGTGCCGCGCGGCACACGGGCCAGGGCAACCAGCAGGTCTGTCATCTGGTCGCCTTGGGGCGCGCGACCAAAGATATGCAGCCCATCGCGAATTTGCATTTCCTTCAATTCGCACAGGTAATTGTCCAGCTTGGCCAGCGCCTGTTCCTCATCCTCATCGGGCTGAATACCGCAATCCTGCGACAGGCCGATGCGATGGGTCAGGTCCAGGATATCGCGCTTTAGCACTTTGATGCGCCTGGGGTCGACGCCTGCGGCCTCAAAATACTCATCGACCAGCAGTTCCAGATCTTTCAGTGGCCCATAGCTTTCCGCCCGGGTCAGCGGTGGTGTCAGGTGATCGATGATGACGGCCTGCGCACGGCGCTTGGCCTGGGTCCCCTCCCCCGGATCGTTGACGATAAAGGGATACAGGTGGGGCATCGGCCCCAGAATCGCCTCTGGGAAACAGTTTTCCGACAGTGCCACTGCCTTGCCTGGCAGCCATTCCAGATTTCCGTGTTTGCCCATATGCAGCGCGGCATGGGCGCCGAACGCTTCGCGTATCCAGGCATAGAAGGCCAGATAACCATGGGGTGGCACCAAATCCGGGCTGTGATAGCTGGATTTGGGATCGATATTGTATCCCCGCGCGGGCTGTAGCCCGATGGCGATATGGCCCAATCGAAAGACCGGCAGCGCAAAGAACCCGCAATCCGTTTCCCCGGCGTGGAAGAACGGGTCGGCTTCTGGCGCTCCCCAACGGTCGGTCACTGCTTGTTGCACGGCGTCGGGCAGGCTGCTGAAAAAGTAATGATAGTCCGGCAGGGCCAGGCGTTCGCGGATTTCCCGCCCCTTGATGGCGGCATTAGTGGGCCCGGCTTTCAAATGATTGATCAGGGCATCACTGGTCTTGAAGCCCCCCTCAACATGATATCCCGCCTGGCGCAGGCCATCCAGCAGGGCCATTGTGCCAGCCGGCGTATCCAGTCCGACGCCATTGCCCAATCTGGCATCCTTATTGGGATAATTGGCAAAGATGATCGCGACCCGTCGATCCGATGCCGGGGTTCGCCGCAGGCGCAGCCATTGGCCTGCCAGGTCTGCGACGAACTGACAGCGATCCGGAACAGGATCATAGGTGACTATATCGGCCTGGGTCAGCGGATCCCGTTTGGCGCTGCCCTTGAAGCTGACAGCGCGACTCAACAGGCGACCATCCACTTCCGGTAGAGCGACATTCATCGCGATATCCCGGGCGGCCAGGCCGCGTGTTCCGTCCCGCCAGGCGGCTTCGTTGCCGCCGGAAAAGACCACTTGCAGGACCGNGCAATCCTGTCCGTCGAAGGGGGTTTCGCTGCGGACCGCACCCGGAACAGATAGCGCGAACCCGGTTCCGTTCAGAACGATCTCAACATTCCCCCGGGCCATTAAATTGGATACTGTATCCGCGGACACCGGGTCTTTCAGGCTGGCGGCATAAATTGGCAGCGGGTTTATCCCGGCATCTTGTAAGGCCGTGATCAGGGCGTCAATGACACGCAAATTGGCGGCCTGATACAGTGCACGATAAAACACGATGGCGGCTGTGGGCTGGGCGGCGTCATGGGGAAGGTCTGTGATATCCGGCAGGGTTTTGCCCGGCCAGTACAGGCCTGCGCGCAACAGGGGGGCGGGTTCCTGCCATTCTGCCGCATGATCCATCAGGGTCGCGGCATAGGCCAGCGCATGTTCCGCATTGTCGATGCCCCCATGCACACAGTACTGCCAAAGCCGATGCAGTGTTTCCGCGGGCAGGGTGGACAGGCCATGCAATTCTGTATCGGGCTGATCATCACCAGGAAGCCAGGCAAGCGCGATGCCCTTGTCCCGGCACAGGGCGGTGACTTCATCAACGCCATAGGACCAGTAGCCCCGCCCACCCAGCAATCGACCGATCACCAGCTTGGCGCTGCCGATCACTTGTTCCAGATACAGATCGACGGAATAGTTATGCCCCAGATGCAGCAGGTTGGCACAGCGCAGGCTGGGCGCAGATGGGTCTTTCTCCTGGCGGCGGGCCTGAGCGGCAGCGAAACAGGCGATTTCTGTGTCAGCGGCGCTGAGAATGACAATATCCGCCGGGTCCTGATTCAGATCGACAGCTTCGGACCCGTCATCAATTCCCCCCGGTGTGGCGGCCAGTAAATGCATACAGTGTGTACCCTAAATCGCCGTTTGTGTTGTCGATCATTGCCACCCCCTGTGGACCAAGCTTCCGGGGCGACGTCAAGCATGATGACGGCAGGTGCACCAGATTCTACGCCATTCCCTATGGATCCTTGAGACAGAAGGCCGAAAGGAAAACAGCTTGAAACCAATGCGACCATCCAAATATCCAGTGCAGCAGTTCTGCAAGCATTTGAAAGAAGGTCGGATTATGCATTCATCTGGGACATCCACAGCCTATTGGCTTTCCTGCGCTGTTTTCGGGGTGCTCCTGGGCGTATCAGGTTATGCCGGGGCCGCGTCTGATACTGCTATACCAACACAATTCTCAGCCCAGAAAGTGCAGGGGCAAGAAGACAGAGTGGCGATGGAGCAGACGGCAGGTCAGACGACGGGTCAGGTTGTTGATGACGCCGTTGATCCAGATCACATCGCACAGGACCCGGTTGCGTATCTTTTGGCATTGGACACCATCCGAGCCTATTTCTGGGCTGGCCAAATCGCTTATCAAAGCAATGATCCGGGTACTGCGGGGGAGATGTTTGAAGCCCCGATGGTCGATGTCTATGTGAACCTGGAATCCTTTCTGAACCAGCAGGGTGCGCGCCCATTCGGGGAGGCGTTGAGTGAGGCGTCCGATGCGGCTTTTCTGGAAAAATCACAGGGCGACATGCAGGCAGCGATTGATACCATCTTCGATTCTTTGACCGCTGCAGAACAGGTCACCCCAAAGAGCGACCGCAGCCCGGAAGACAGCCAGGCGGAGGTTTTGGCGGATTTGCTTGTGCGGGCTGCAACCCAATACAATTCGGCTTTTGAGGCGGATGGCACGGATCGTACCTGGTTGAATGGATATGGCTTTTACAAGGCCGCCCAATACCGGGCATCCGTCGCATTGCCCCTGTTGTCGCAGCAGAAGACGGAAATACATTCCGCCTTCCTGAAGGCGATGGAGATTCTGGATCAGGCTTATAAGAGCTCAGCACGACCGGTAATCGCCCCGATCAGGCAGTCATCAGTGACCGACGCAGCACAGCATGCCGCTGACCTTGTGGGCGCGCACTAGAAGGGGGTTTATTCCAGGTCTGTTTCCGCCGGGATTGCCATGCCGACCAGATGATATCCACTGTCGACATAATGCACTTCGCCAGTCACACCGCCAGATAGATCTGAAATCAGATAAAGCCCGGAATTTCCGACTTCTTCCAATTCGATGTTCCGACGCAGGGGGGAGGATTTTCCCTGCCAGTTATAGGTGAACCGGGCCCCTGCGATCGCAGATCCCGCCAGGGTGCGCATCGGACCGGCTGATAAGGCATTCACCCGAACACCATTGCGGCCCAGATCCACAGCAAGATATTTCACCGATGCTTCCAAGGCGGCCTTGGCAACGCCCATCACGTTATAGGAGGGCATGACACGTTGTGCGCCCTCATATGTCAGGGTCAACAGGCTGCCCCCAGGACGCAGCATCGGCTCGGCATATTTCGCGACCGATGTGAAGGAAAAGCAGGAAATATCCAGCGTATGGCGGAAATTGTTACGCGTCGTGTCGACATACCGCCCTTTCAGCTCTTCCTTATCGGAATAGGCGATGGCGTGGACGACGAAATCAAAGCTGTCCCAGACTTTACCCAGGGCCTCAAATGTTTCCTTGATGCTTTCATCGGTGGCGACATTGCACGGCAGGCAGGCCGCCGCATTCACACTTTCCGCAATCGGGCGGACGCGCTTTTCAAAGGCTTCCCCCTGAAAGGTGAAGGCCAGTTCAGCACCGTGATCGTGGGCAGCCTTGGCGATTCCCCAGGCAATAGAATGCTGGTTCGCAACCCCCATGATCAGGCCGCGTTTGCCGGCCATTAGTTTCTTCGCGCTCATCGACCGATTCAATCCGTTACTTTTCGGAGGGCGAGCGTGGCATTGGTGCCGCCGAAACCAAAGCTGTTTGAGATGACGAGATTCAGATCAACATCGTCCATCCGCTCCCGCGCGATGGGCAGGCCTTCGGCCTCCTCATCCAATTCATCAATGTTGATGGAGGGAGCAATAAAGCGATGCTTCATCATCAGCAGGGAATAGATCGCCTCTTGCACGCCGGTCGCGCCCAGGGAATGACCGGTCATTGATTTGGTGGACGAGATGATCGGCACCTTGTCGCCAAACACTTCCTTGATCGCCTGCAATTCGCGAGTGTCGCCAATCGGGGTGGAGGTCCCATGGGTGTTGATATAGCCAACAGGTTCGTTCAATCCCTGCAGCGCTAATTTCATGCAGCGAACGGCGCCTTCGCCCGACGGCTGAACCATATCGTACCCGTCGGAATTGGCCCCATATCCGACCACTTCGCCATAGATTTTCGCACCCCGCGCCCGGGCATGTTCCAGTTCTTCCAGAACAACAACGCCGCCGCCGCCGGAAATCACGAAACCGTCGCGACTCTTATCATAGGCGCGGCTGGCCTTGGTCGGATCGTCGTTATAGCCGCTGCTGAGCGCTGGCATGGCATCGAAGACCACCGTCATGGTCCAATCCAACTCCTCGCCGCCGCCGGCGAAGACGATATCCTGCTTGCCCCATTGAATCATTTCCGCGCCGTTGCCGATGCAATGGGCGCTGGTCGAACAGGCAGAACTGATGGAATAGTTATGGCCTTTAATCTTGAACGGCGTGGCCAGAGTTGCAGAATTGGTCGACGACATAATGCGCGGCACCATGAAGGGGCCAACTCGTTTGGCGGATTTTTCGCGCGCGGTGTCCCAGGCCCACAGCATATTCTTGGTCGACGGCCCGCCAGAGCCCATGATCAGACCGGTGCGCTCGTTAGAGACTTCCTCGTCCGTCAGGCCTGAATCGTCGATTGCCTGTTGCATGGCGATATAGTTATAGGCCGCGCCATCCCCCATGAATCGCAGCAGCTTCTTGTCGATATGGTCGCTGACATCAATGTTTGGTTTGCCATGGACATGACTGCGAAAGCCGCGTTCCGCATAGTCGTCGCTATGGCTGATGCCGCTGCGTCCGTTGCGCAGGGAATCCAGGACTTCGTTTTGAGAATTTCCGATACAGGACACAATGCCCATGCCGGTGATTACTACCCGCCGCGTATTCATTTGCGTCGCAGCTCCATTCGTTAAGTGAAACAATCAGGACTTTCTATTGACCTGCTCGAGTCGCATATGGGGTCGACCCTGCCAGAAATTAAGACCAGCGAAACGTTTAAGACCCATCGGTTTTGAACAGACCAACCTTCATATCGCGGACTTCTGCGGCCGGGTTTCCATCAACCTTCATAAGGCCGTCGGCGATGCCCATAACCAGTTTGCGCATGATGACACGCTTCAGATTGATCTCGTAGGTGACCTTTTTTGCAGTGGGCAGCACTTGTTCAAACAGCTTCACTTCGCCCACGCCCAATGCGCGCCCTTTACCAGGGGCGCCCATCCAGCCCAGGAAGAAGCCGACAAGCTGCCACATCGCGTCCAGCCCCAGGCAACCGGGCATAACAGGGTCGCCCTGAAAATGGCAGTCGAAGAACCAGCGATCCGGCGTAATATCAAATTCGGCCAGAATATGACCTTTGCCCAGATCGCCGCCGTCTTCTGTGATGCGGACAATGCGGTCCATCATCAACATCGGGGGCAATGGCAATTGCGCATTTCCCGGCCCAAAGAGTTTGCCCTTTGCGCATTCAATCAATTCCTCATACGAGAAGCTGTTCTGGCGCGCGGTTGCGACTGCTTCGTTACCCGTCAAGAGCTCATCCTCATGAAAACCACATCAGAAACCGGGGCGCAGGCCCCGAAGCGTTGGGGCTTTTGCCCATCTTGGTTTCCTTCATACCTAAGTTGCCCCTGTAATACAATGGATAGCGGGTTTGGCTCAAGCACTGTCGAAACCTGTGGTTTGTATTGCCCGAAAGGCCGGTTCCAGTGATTCGTAAAACATAGAGATGATGATCGAGCGGTCCTTTTCGTCAGACCCCCGGAAGGTCCTGTTTTCCTTAGAGAAGGGTGTTTAGCCGAAAATTATCTTGACGTTCATGCGATGAACAGAGTACGTGTTCAAGTCATGAACATGGTTTGATGCGGACCCTGAAATGAGCGAGAAGAAGCCAATAGATATAGACACGGTGGACGCTGATATGGCGATCACGCTGGGTCTGTTGACGGCGGTGGAGCGTGAGGGTCAGGTCACGCAGCGCTCGCTGGCAGGTGAATTGGGTATCGCACTGGGCCTTGCCAATTCTTATCTGAAGCGGGCCGCCCATAAGGGATGGATCAAGGTTCAGCAGGTTCCCCCCAATCGCTATGCGTATTATGTGACGCCGCAGGGATTCCACGAAAAGGCCCGCCTGACAGCGGAATATCTCAGCAGTTCCCTGACGTTTTTCCGTCGTGCGAAAACACAAATCAGCGAAGCACTGGAAGAATTTGTCGCACAGGATCGACGCGCTGTCGTCTTGATCGGCGTCAGTGAACTGGCGGAAATCGCCGCACTATGTCAGTTGCAGATTGATGTGACCCTTATCGGCATTGTCGATCCAGACAGCAGCAAGGACAGCTTTGCAGGCCTGCCCGTTGTTCGCCGGATGGAGGATTTACCTGCCGGTGAAGCCTATTTGATCACGGATGTTAAAAAGTCCCAGGCGACATTCGACGCGATGATTGCCCGCTATGGCACACTGCGCGTCAAGGCCCCCCGACTGCTGCATATTCGGACGGACAAGCCCGCAGCACGGCCGGAGTCGCCGTAATGAAGCAATGGTTCGTAATCTATTCCAGGTCATCACAGGAACGCATTGCCGAAGGAAATCTTCAGGCGCAGGGGTTTGAAACCTATCTGCCGCGACTGGCCTGCCGGAAAACCCAGGCGCGGCGCAGTTTGGTTGTCACGGTCCCGATGTTCCCGCGCTATTTCTTTGTGCGCGCGGATCTGGATGCCAGTCGGTGGCGTTCAATCTATGGCACGTTCGGGGTTGCCACAGTGGTCTCGTTTGGCGATCGCCCGGCTGCTGTGCCAGAATCGGTGATAGATGAATTGCGGATGCGGGAAGATTCGGACGGCATCATTCGTTTGCCAAAAGAGGTCGCATTCAATGCCGGTGATCAGGTTCAGATTACCGATGGACCCCTGTCTGATGTGGCGGCGATGGTGGCGGCAAAATCGGACCGGGACCGTGTTTTCGTGCTAATGTCGATTTTGGGTCAGCAGGTCAAGGTCCGGGTTGGAAATGACCGACTGCGCCGCGCATCCTGAGGGACAGGACTTCGAAATTCCCTTGCCTCACAGCGGGTCCGCGCCGTAAATCGACCCCATGATTTTCTATATCGTCTTTTCTGGGATAATTTTTGCCCTCAGCATTCTGCTGACCGGTGTCGTGCTGCGCTGGTTGCGTCACCGCGCCATTCTGGATGCGCCCAATGCCAGGTCCAATCACGATACGCCAACACCCCGTGGCGGGGGGATTGCAGTCGCAGCGACGATCGCGATTGCCTGGATTGCCTTGCTGT
This sequence comes from Rhodospirillales bacterium, assembly GCA_002696645.1. Lineage (GTDB taxonomy): Bacteria > Pseudomonadota > Alphaproteobacteria > UBA8366 > Aestuariispiraceae > Pacificispira. The sequence goes on from NZSA01000060.1 coordinate 36,451, forward strand.
GGCTGCGCCCTGATCTTGCGATAGGCCTTAATCCGGCAGTGATGTTGGGCGCCTTGGGCCTGTGTCTTTTGTCCTGGCTGGATGATTTACGACCCCTGGGGGCGGGATTGCGCCTGCCCGCGCATTTGGTCGCCTGCGCCATCGGGATCTGGGCACTGCCGGATAACGGTCTGGTCTTTCAGGGACTGTTGCCCGCATGGGCGGATGCGGTGCTGGTTGTGCTAATCTGGGCTGGGTTTCTGAATTTCTATAACTTTATGGATGGGATCGATGGCATAACAGGTGTTGAGACCATCGGAATTGCGGGCGGTTTGGCGTTGTTCGCAATTGTTGTGTCGATGGAGCCTGCTTCTCAAAGTTTACCCTTAGCCGCGCCGCTGGCAATCGCTGTGGTCGCAGCCGGTTTTCTGGTTTGGAACTGGCCGCCTGCAAAATTGTTCATGGGGGATGTTGGCAGTGTGCCTTTGGGCTATTGCCTGGGTTGGTTCCTGTTGTTTCTGGCCGTAAAGGGTAATTGGGCAGCGGCGGTGATCCTGCCAGCTTATTATCTGACGGATGCCGGATTGACCCTGGTCATCCGGGCCGCCCGTGGTGAGAAAGTCTGGCTGGCCCATAAAGAGCATTTCTATCAACAGGCGGTTGCATCCCGCATGAATGCTGGTCTGTCGCGGCGTCGCGCGCACTGCCGTATTTCCGCCGTCATTGCATGCCTGAATGCCGCCCTGGTTGCCCTTGCCCTGCTATCGCTCAGTCATGCGATTGTGGCATTGGTCGTAAGCGTCGCTATGGTGGGAGGAGTATTATGGTGGATGAAACGCTGAAGCCGGGCAGTACCGTTCTGGTGACCGGAGCCAGCGGTTTTGTCGGGCGCGCGGTATGCGCCACATTGACCCGGGCCGGATACAAGCCCCGTCCCGTTGGCCGTCATGATGTGGGCGAGATTCATCGCGGCACCGATTGGGGCCAGGCCCTGCAAGAGTGTCAGGCGGTGGTTCATCTTGCGGCGCGGGTTCATATCATGGGCCATGACAGCGCAAAAGGGGAAGATGCCTTTCGAGAGGTCAATCTGCACGGCACCGCCAATCTGGTGCGTCAGGCGGCAGATCGGGGCATTGGCCGCTTTGTGTTTATGAGCACGATAAAGGTTCTGGGCGAAAACGGGGTCGAAGTAACACCGGACGACCCGCCCGCCCCGTTTGACGCCTATGCCGTCAGCAAGACAGAGGCGGAAGCCGCAGTGCGGGAGTTATCCGGTGATATGGAGACCGTGATTTTGCGCCCCCCCCTGGTCTATGGACCTGGCGTGAAGGCAAATTTTGAGCGACTGATGCATCTGGTCGCCAGCGGATGGCCCCTGCCCTTTGGCGCAATCGAGAACCAGCGCAGCCTGATCTATATCGATAATCTGGCCGATGCCGTGCGCCATGCGCTGACCTGTCATCCTGGTACCTATCACCCGAAAGACAGCCGTGATTTCAGCACGGCCAATCTGGTCCGTCTTCTGGCCCAGGGTATGGGGCGACGCTGTTTCCTGCTGCCGGTTCCAGTGGCCCTGATGCGGGGAATGGGACGCCTAACCGGAACTTATCCGGCCGTTGCCCGCCTGACGGGCAGTTTCACCTCTAATGGCGCAATGGATGGCTGGGAGCCGCCCGTGCCTGCGGAACAAGCCATGTTGCAAACCGCGCGGGCGTTTGCCGAGTCGTAAAGGCACAGGAAACGAGTCATTCGCTTGCCTGAGAACATTTGCAAGGCTATACGCCAGTTATGTTGGGGCCATTGAAACATAACCGCGCGCGCATCGCCTTCACCCATGACGTGATTATGGCGGCATTGTCCTTTCCCCTATCGCTGTATCTGCGTATGGGGGATGGGATTTTTATATTTGCCGGCAGCTATTTACTGCGCGGAACAATAATCTTCACGCTGATCGCCGCCGTGGTTTTTCTGACCAGTCGCCTGTACAAGGGGATCTGGCGCTACGCCTCGATTGATGATCTGGTTGCGATGACCAAGGCCGTGACCCTGATCGTGCTGATCTTTCTGCCCCTGATGTTTATCGTTGGGCGTTTGGAATCGGTGCCCCGCTCCCTGCCTTTGATCAATTGGTTTGTTCTGTTGGCGATGCTGGGCGGGCCACGGTTTCTATACCGTGTGATGAAAGATCGCGGCATTCGCAAAGGATTGCTGAAAAGCCCTACAAAACAGGTGCCGATTCTGTTGATTGGCGCTGGAGACGGGGCGGAACTGTTCCTGCGGGAACTTCGTCGGGATGCCAATACGCCATATCATCCGGTCGGCATTCTGGATGAAACCGGCGGTCGGGTCGGTCGGGAAATCCACAATGTGCCGGTTATGGGCACGGTGGAGGATATTCAGGNCGTNCTGAAAAAATGCGCCCTGGCTCCGCAAAAATTGGTCATTACCAAGGAAAACCTGGACGGGGCACTGGTTCGCCGTGTCATGGAAAAGGCAGAGGCCCATGGCCTGACCGTATCGCGCGCGCCGAAACTGACGGAGTTGCGCGGTGGCCTGGATTCTGAGCGATTGGAAATCAAGCCGGTTGCGGTTGAGGATTTGCTGGGTCGCCCCCAGCAACCGCTGGACCGGGAGGCGATGAAGGCGCTGGTTCGGGGTCGGCGGGTTCTGATCACCGGGGCGGGGGGAACGATCGGGTCCGAATTGGTGAACCAGATCGCCGACAGCCATCCGTCGCATCTGTTTCTGTTCGATGCTTCGGAATATCAACTCTACCAGATCGATATGGCGATGGCGGAAAAACATCCCGATCTGCCCCGCGAAGCCGTTTTGGGCGATGTGCGCGACAAAATGCGGGTGCAGGACACCATGCAGCGCCTGCGCCCCCAATTGGTGTTTCATGCTGCCGCCTTGAAACATGTGCCGATGGTTGAGGCGAACCCGTTGGAAGGCGTACAGACCAATGCACTGGGCAGCCGCATTGTTGCGGATGCCTGCCGCGCGGCGGGTGTCGATTGCATGGTGCAGATTTCCACGGATAAGGTTGTGAATCCAACCAATGTAATGGGCGCAACCAAACGTGTCGCAGAATCCTATATCCAGGCGCTGGACCCGGTTTCCCGCGCCGAAGGCGGCACCCGCTATGTTGTCGTTCGGTTTGGCAATGTGCTGGGATCCACCGGGTCCGTGGTGCCGCTGTTCCGGCGTCAGTTACAGGCGGGCGGTCCCTTGACCGTGACCCATCCCGATGTGACCCGGTACTTTATGACTGTGCGTGAAGCCGTCGAACTGGTCTTGCAGGCGGCCGTTGTCGGGACAGAGGATGCCGATGCCGCTGGCCGGATTTTCGTGCTGGATATGGGCCAGCCCATCAAGGTTCTGGATCTGGCCCGTCAGATGATCCAGTTGGCCGGACTGCAACCCGACAAAGACATCCAGATCAAATTCACCGGATTGCGGCCCGGTGAAAAACTGTTTGAAGAATTATTGCATGGCGGTGAGGCCGAGTTGCCCACCCGCGCGCCGGGCATGACCCTGGCGGCACCCCGTACTGGGAATCTGAAAGATCTGCAATCTGCCCTTGATGCGCTTGAAAAGGCTGCGCGGGCCGGACAGCGTGATACAGTGCTGCGCATTATGACCGATTTGGTGCCGGAATATACGCCTGATCCCGGGACAATGGTGCCCGTCGTCTCGGAACGCGCCGTTCCGGAGTCGGGGCGTCCCCAGACTGATTGACCTGACACGAAGGAACTTGCTTGCCATGACCGATATGCCAATACACCGCGCTTTGATCTCTGTCTCGAACAAGACAGGGCTGGTGGAGTTCGCTCAGGGTCTGGCGCGCCATAAAGTGCGCCTGCTCTCGACGGGTGGGTCAGCGAAGGTATTGAAAGAGGCTGGCCTGGCTGTGACCGAAGTATCGGATCACACCGGATTTCCGGAAATCATGGACGGGCGCGTGAAAACGCTGCATCCATCGATCCATGGCGGTATCCTGGCCCGCCGGGATGATCCGAAACATCGGGTGGCGATGGAGACCCATTCCATCTCTCCCATCGATATGGTGGTGGTGAATTTGTATCCGTTTGCTGAAACGGTCGCATCCGGGGCCAGCTACGAAGAATGCATCGAAAATATTGATATCGGCGGGCCGGCGATGATCCGTGCTGCGGCAAAAAACCATGAATGCGTCACCGTCAGCACTGATCCAGCCGAATATGAAAGCATCATCAAAGCGATGGATGAGAATGACGGTCACACACCGCTGGAACTGCGCCAATTCCTTGCGAGAGAAGCATATTCCCGCACGGCTGCTTACGATAGTGCGATTGCAAGCTGGTTTGCCTCGCAGCAGGGGGAACACTGGCCCAAGCGTCTGGCCGTTGCCGGTCGTCGGTCGCTGAAACTGCGCTATGGTGAAAACCCGCATCAGCAGGCCGCCCTATATACCCGTGCTGGCGACCATCGTCCCGGCGTTGCCAATTGCGAACAATTGCAGGGTAAGGAACTCAGCTATAATAACATCAATGATGCGGATGCCGCGTTTGAACTGGCTGCGGAATTCGAAGAACCGACTGTTGTGATCGTTAAACATGCCAATCCGTGCGGCGTGGCCAGTGGGGAAACCCTGGCCGATGCCTGGGATGCGGCACTGGCCTGTGATCCGGTATCGGCCTTTGGCGGCATTGTTGCGGTCAATCGCTCGGTTAATCTGGATCTGGCATTGAAGCTGAAGGAATTGTTCCTTGAAGTGGTGATCGCGCCGGAATTCGGATCGCGCGCGCGCGAAACGCTGGGTCAAAAGCCAAACCTGCGTCTGTTACGCACGGGGACAATGCCCGATCCCAAGGCAGACCGGAATCGCCTGTCTTCCGTTGCGGGTGGTATCTTGATTCAGTCTGCGGATAATGGGCGGGTCTCCTTGGATGATCTGAAAGTGGTGACCAAGCGCAGCCCGACCGATAAGGAACTGTCGGATATGATGTTTGCCTGGCGCGTTGCGAAGCATGTCAAATCCAATGCCATTGTCTATGCCCGGGATAACGCCACGGTTGGCATCGGTGCCGGTCAGATGAGCCGTGTTGATAGCGCGCGAATCGCCGCCCAGAAGTCTTCTGAACAGCAAGGCACAAAGGATTCCGTCGTTGCCTCGGACGCGTTTTTTCCCTTTGCCGATGGACTGTTGGAGGCAATCAAGGCCGGCGCAACGGCAGCCATTCAGCCCGGCGGTTCCATGCGCGATGAAGAAGTCATCGCCGCCGCAGACGAGGCCGGAATCGCCATGGTCTTCACCGGCATGCGCCATTTTAGGCACTGATATCTGTTAGGCGTTCGCCATGGGTGAGGTCAAAGCGACCCTGATCGGGTTTTCGGCGATTGTGATGTGGGGCGCGCTGGCCGTATTCACGACCTGGACCGGGGGCATTCCGCCGTTTCAGCTGGTTGGGATGACGTTTACGATCGCCTTCCTGCTGATGTTGGGGAAATGGCTGTGGCGGGGGGAGGCGATCGGCGCCCATTTGCGTCAACCTGTCCGGGTCTGGATTTTTGGCACTGCAGGCCTGTTTGGCTATCACTTCTTTTATTTCATGGCCCTGAAGAACGCCCCGGCGGTGGAGGCAAGCCTGATCGCCTATCTGTGGCCGCTGTTGATCGTGGTCTTTTCCGCCCTTCTGCCAGGGTCGGAACGGTTGGGCTGGCATCATATCGTGGGGGTGCTGTTGGGGCTTGGCGGGTGCGTCTTGTTGGTGTCCGATGGCGGGTNGGTTCGTTTCAAGGATCAATATCTGCTGGGCTATTTGTCAGCAGCCGCCTGCGCCCTGACCTGGTCCAGTTATTCGGTCGGATCGCGCTATTTTGGCAAGGTGCCGACCGATGCCGTGGGCTGGTTCTGTGCCGCTACGGCGATTGGCGGATTTGTCTGTCATGGCCTGTTTGAAACCTGGATCCAGCCGGAAACGCCGTTGATCTGGATTGCAATCCTGCTGTTGGGATTGGGGCCGGTCGGGGCGGCCTTCTTTGCCTGGGATATCGGGATGAAACGCGGCAATATCCGGACATTGGGGGCCTTAAGCTACATGGCCCCGCTGTTGTCTGCGATCCTGCTGGTGGTGGCGGGACAGGCCAGCGTCAGTCTGGTTCTCGCCCTGGCCTGTTTGGCCATTGTTGCCGGTGCCTTGTTGGCGGCAAAAGACATGATCCGACGCCGCATATAAGGAATTCTTGCAGTCCAAGGTGGAACAAGATCAGATTGGGTCATGGAAAAAGACACGTCGACAGACAGTCCCGCCAAGACCTGCCGCCTGCTGGTGCGGGCGACAGACAGGGCTGTCCTGTCCACCAGATTGCCCGACACGGGGGAGCCTTATGGCTCCCTGGTCCTGATCGCCGCGACGCCCGGGGGCGAACCTTTGATGCTGCTCAGTGACCTGGCCGAACACACGAAGAATCTGAAGGCCGATCCACGGGTCTCGCTGTTGATCGATGGGACCGCCGGGCTGGACAATCCCCTGACCGGGGCCAGGGTCAGCCTGCAGGGGCGGATTCAAGCGGACGATGATGTACTGGCGCGAACCCGCTATGTCCGGCGCCATCCCTCTGCCCGGCTGTATGCGGGATTTGAAGATTTTTCGCTTTATCGTCTGATCCCGGATCGGGCCCATCTGGTCGCGGGTTTTGGGCGCATAAACTGGACACAGGACGTGCTGTTTACGGGCGATTATCAGGATCTTGCAGAAGCGGAGGCTGAAATTTTGGCCCATATGAACAGCGATCACCTGGATGCGGTGGGCCTATATGCGAATCGCTTGCTGAAGCGTTCCGGGGTTGGATGGTTTTTAACAGGCATTGACCCGGAAGGGTGTGATTTGCGTCGGGGCGGCGATTGTGCGCGTCTGAATTTCGCCACGACTGTAAGCGATGCGGAAGGGGCGCGACGGGAATTTGTGCGTTTGGTTCAATTGGCGCGATCTGCGTAAGAAAATGCCGAAAATGCGGCATTCCAGACTCGCCATTCTGGGTCGCGACTTGTATAAACGTCGCCCCGGCATGCTGATCAGGTGGGGGGTGAGGCAGCAAGGCTTTCACCCGTGTTGGATTGGGCGACACCATAGAGGCTGTGACCTCATCAGGTGTGCGTCTATAATTGAAGCGTAGGCAACAAAAGCGTCGGCTAAAGGCTCGCACATTGTCTGATCCCGGTCTGAGATCGCGACAGTTCAGTATGGCGAAATCCTGCCAGGCGCGACCATGGAGGAATATTTGGTGTCCGAGAAAATTATCTCCCGCAGCTCCTATGGGCTTGGTAAACACGGCATCGTCAATGCGGCGGTGCAGCACTGGAATCTGGGCACGGAGGCGCTGTATGAAGCGACGGTGCGTCTGGGGCTGGGCACGATTACCAAAGGTGGGGCGCTGGCCTGCCAGACGGGTAAATATACCGGGCGCTCCCCGAATGATAAATTTATCCTGGAAGAGGCGAATACGAAGGACAGCATCTGGTGGGGCAAGGTCAATAAGCCGATCAATCAGGACCGTTTCGACCGCCTGCATGCGATGACTTCGGTCTATCTGCAAAACCGCGATCTGTATGTTCAGGACCTGTATGCCGGGGCGGATCCAACCTATCGGCTGAAGGTGCGCGTCATCTCTGAAAGCCCCTGGCACGCCCTGTTCGCGCGCAACATGTTTATCGTTCCAGAGGCTGAGGCCTTGGCGGATTTCGTGCCTGATGCGACCATCCTGCACGCGCCCTTCATGAATGCGGTGCCAGAGCGGGACGGCACCAATTCCGAATGTTTCATCCTGGCGGACCTGAATCGCAAACTGGTTCTGATCGGGGGCAGCCAATATGCTGGGGAGATTAAGAAATCTGTCTTCTCCCTGATGAATTACATCCTGCCGGAAAAGGGTGTTCTGCCGATGCATTGCTCCGCTAATATTGGCGCACAGGGCGATGTCGCGGTGTTCTTTGGTCTCAGCGGCACCGGTAAGACGACCCTGTCGGCGGATGGATCACGCACATTGATCGGCGATGATGAACATGGCTGGTCCGACAATGGCGTCTTCAACTTTGAAGGCGGTTGCTATGCCAAGGTGATCAATCTCAGCCAACAGGCAGAACCGGAAATTTTCGCCACTACGCAGCGATTCGGCACGATTCTGGAAAATGTCGTGTTCGATCCCCTGACCCGTGAATGCGATCTGTATGATGGAACGCTGGCGGAAAACACCCGTGCCTCTTACCCGATTGATTTCATTCCCAATATCGAAGCATCGGGGATGGGCGGTCAGCCGCAGAATATCGTCATGTTGACGGCTGATGCCTTTGGCGTACTGCCGCCGATTTCGCAATTGACGCCGGAACAGGCCATGTATCATTTCCTCAGCGGCTATACCGCCCGTGTGGCCGGAACCGAACGGGGCGTGACGGAGCCGCAGGCGACCTTCTCCACTTGCTTTGGCGCCCCCTTCATGCCGCGCCATCCCACCGTTTATGCCAAGATGCTGGGCGAGAAAATGGCGAAGACCGGCGCGCGCTGCTGGTTGGTCAATACCGGCTGGTCCGGTGGGCAATATGGCGTGGGCAAGCGCATGTCGATTCAATACACCCGTGCCATGCTCAGCGCCGCGATTGAGGGCAAACTGGCCTCCGTCGCCAAGGTTCAGGATCCCAATTTCGGCCTGCTGGTCCCGGAAAACTGCCCGGACGTTCCCAACGACGTGCTGCAGCCCAAGACCACCTGGACCGACGGCGGTGCCTATGACTCAACCGCACAAAACCTGCGCGGCCTGTTCCAGAACAATTTCAAACAGTTCGAAACCGATGTTTCCGACGACATCAAAAAAGCCGGCATCTACGCCGCCTGATCGGTGCCTGCCCCGTTTCAGCAAAACGCCCGGGCCAAGGTCCGGGCGTTTTTGTTAGGTGTCACTCCAACTCCGGCCGTCAGCGGTTCTTGAGGACGTCGACCAACTCATAGGGCGTCT
>NZSA01000061.1 GCA_002696645.1 Rhodospirillales bacterium
TCGACCAGGACGCTGTTTGCGGTGCTCCGGTTAGGAGCGTTTCGCGAAGCGATGCGGGGCATCGCAAGCGGAAGGCGACGCGGCCCGGAGCGCCGCAAAAAGCGCCTTTGGTCCCTTTATCGGCCCGTCGGACGGCGTCGAGGACGTTTGACGATGAACCACATCGCCTGCACGCCCTCTCCTAGCCGACAGGCCGATAAAGGGATCCTGGTGAGTCCAAATAATCGCGCACCACACTAAGGACTGCCATGCCAGCGCCGGATATTCAGATAAGACAAGAATTGCAAAAGGCCTTTGGCGATTTCAATCAGGGTCATCCTGATGCGGCGCAGGCTCGGGCTGAGGCGATTCTGAAGCGGCTGCCCCGGGAACCAAATGCGCTGTATCTGATGGGGATCATCAATCATCAGGCGGGACGTCTGGATCAGGCATCCAGATTTTTTGAGAAAAGCTACAAGTCCGACCCGAAAAATCCCGCGGCCTTAAGTGGCATCGGCATCGTGCGTCTGGATCAGCAACGCTATGCGGAAGCGGTGCGCGCCTTTCAGGCCGTGTTAAAGCATATGCCAAATGATGCCTCGGCCCTGAACAATCTGGGGATCGCGCAGAAGAATCTGCAACGGTTTGATCTGGCGGTTCCTTTGTTCCAGAAGGCGATAGGGATCAACCCACGGTTTGCGGATCCTTATGTGAATTATGGTTCTTTGTTGAACAGCCTTGGTGAAGCACAGGCTGCGCGTGATGTGTTGGAAGCTGGGCTGCGGCATAATGCCGGTGACCAGACCTTGACGTTGAACTTGTTTGACGCCCTTGTGGGGTTGGGTCTGTTTGACCGGGCAAAGAACCTGATCGATCCGATATTCACGAAAGATCCCAGTAACATTGAAATTCGCAATCGCTATGGGCAATTGCTGGTGTCGATGGGGGATGTGGATGCGGCGCGGGACGTGTTTGTGAAAACGATCGACCATCATCCCCAGGATGCCGCCGCATATTTTGATCTGGCGGACCTTCTGGAGGCAAAGCGCGGTGCCCAGAAGGCGGAGGCGGCAGAGATGCGCCAGAGGGGTATCGCGGTCTTTAATGCCAGCCATGCCACCCTATCAGACGGTACGCCGGTATTGGTTCATCGCGCCGCCCAGGCTTATGAAGGTTTGGGGGAGGTTGAAAAGGCCTATCAGTGTTTCAAGCGGGCGCAGGATCAGTTCAAGGCGCGCCTGGCCAGCATCGGGAAGGCCTATGACCGCCGCGCGACTGAGTCGCTGTATGACAATCTGATCGCGCGATTTTCCAAACAAACGCCAGCGGCAGTGGCACTGCCGGACGGTGAGTCTATTCCCGCCCCTATCTTTATCGTTGGCATGCCACGATCCGGCACCAGCCTGATTGAGCAGATATTGGCGTCACATCCTGCCATTTTTGGCGGGGGGGAATTGATGGTGCTGCCCGATCTGATCGATGCCCGCCTGAAGCCGGGGGAGGATCTGACCGGTTTGCTGGATCGCCTGTCCTTGGAACAACTGGTTGAAATTCGAGATGGGTATCGCGCTGGTCTGGCGGAATGTTCTGCGGGTCAGGCGTTTGTAACGGACAAGCTGCCGTTTAACTTTATCAATGTTGGTCTGATCCGGATGCTGTTTCCGAAGGCCCTGATCATTAACATCGAACGCTATCCCCTGGATGTGTGCTGGTCGATCTTCACGCAGCGCTTTTCCAGCGCCATGCTGTTTGATCATGATCTGCGGGATATCGGGCATTATTACCGGCACTATGATCGGTTGATGCAGTTCTGGCGCGGTTGGGATTCATCGATTGTTCAGATACAGTATGAAGGGTTGCTGGACGATATGGCGGCTGGCGTTCTGCCCATGCTGGATCAGTTGGGTCTGGACTGGGACCCGGCGATGGAACGCTTCTTTGATAATAAAAGAACGGTGCAAACTGCCAGCCGTTTGCAGGTGCGTCGGCCGATCTATAAGACATCGGTGGGGCGGTGGAAGGCTTTCGAGTCAAAAATGGATGGTCTAAAGTCTGAGCTGGGCGATGTGCTGGGACGGTATTTATAGGGATAAGGTGTATGCCAATACTCAAGGATGACCGGGATACGATCACATTGGCCGATATTCTGGCCCCGATGACAGAGGCGGAATTCTTTGAAGACTATTATGATAAGAAACCCCTGCATATCCCGGGCAGCGCCGATAAATTCAAGGGGATCATGGATTGGTCCATCCTGAATGAGCTGTTGAGCAATGGCCCCCTGTGGTCTGCGAAATCGCTGGGCTTGCAAATCGACAAGCAGCCGATCCCCGCCGCTTTGTATTGTGAATCGCGGGAGGACCGGTCGGGATCCATGGTTATGCAGCCGATTGCCGGTAAGGTGATGGACCTGTTGCATCAGGGGGCATCCCTGATTGCCAATGATATCGATATGATGAGCAGGCCTTTGCGCCAGGTCGCATCTGCATTTGAGGCGGCGTATAATGGCAAGGCGCAAGCCAATCTGTATTGTTCCTGGGATAGCAGGCAGGCCTTCAGCAGCCATTTTGATACACATGATGTATTTGCCCTGCATATTGAGGGGGAAAAGACCTGGCGCGTCTTTGAAACACGCATGCCCCATCCAATCCGTCACGCCCGTCACAGCAATGGTGCCTATACGGACGCGCAGCATATGGAGCAGCGGGGCAATCTATTATTCGACGTGGTCTTGAAGCCAGGTGATATTCTGTATCTGCCCCGGGGCCAGTATCATGATGCCTTGGCGGTTTCCAGCGGGACGGTTCATGTCGCATTGGGGATCGTCAGCCTGGTTGGACTGGATATCGTTGATGCCTTGAAGGATTTTGCTGTTGAGGACGAGGCCTTCCGGACGAACCTGCCTCGATTGGCGCAGGGGGAAGCGGTCACACGATCTGTATTGGAAGATTTAGGGAATAGACTGCATCAATTGTCCAGGGATCCAGATGTACTTACCGCATTGTTAAAGTATCAGGCGAATTATTCCTATGATCGCAGTCAATATACGTTACCGATCGAGTCATCGGATAAAACGTTTAATTTGGTCGGTGGCCCGTTCCGCCTTGTGAAGGACAAGGGGACCTTTATGCTGACGGGACCACGTGGTGCCGTTCCCATTCCTCCGGGCAGCGAAGGGCCAATTTCGTGGGTGCTGTCTCAGAAGAGTTTCCGGCGCGGCGCATTTCTCAGCGCGCATGAAAGAATCCCTGCGACGGTTGCGGATCGATTATTGTCGGATCTGCAGTCCATGGGGGTCTTGAAATCCGTGTGATTCTTTAGAGTTGGCCTTGGTTGCGCGGTCATGTTGTATAATTATCACATTACTTACGTTTTTGCGGTTAACTGTATTGGAATTCATTGCTTTCAAAATTCATGCGTGGTCAAAACAACCCATGGCGAGCGCCGGAACTGCCTGAACAGGCTAATTCGTTTGGCACGCAAGATGAAGTGAATGAGTTCTAGGGGCAAACGCCCAAACGATCAAAATGGAGATGACCATGAAAAAAGTTCTTCTCGCATCCTCAGCTCTGCTGGGTGCGTCCGCTTTCGCAGCGGGTTCTGCATATGCAGAAAAGCCTGTAATGACCTTCTCTGGTAGCTTGGCTTACGAAATGATTTTCGCTGACGGCGACCAGGCTGATGCCGGTGTTGGCCACAGCATTTCTGCCAACGACCAGATGTCCGAACTCGTGTGGGATGCCAAAGGCTCCACCGATGCGGGTCTGAACTACCGTGCAAACGTTCAGTGGCGTTACACGAACGGTGGTTCGGGTTCTTTCGATGAAAGCTGGCTGCAGTTCTCCGGCGGCTGGGGTAGCATCGTCCTTGGTGGCGACGACCCTGTGTCGGATACGGTCGCTGGTACCGCTGGTCACACCTTCCAGGCTGGTACCTGGGGTACGGACGGCAACAACGCCCTGCGTAACGTAAACTTCCTGGGCATTTCCACCGCCACCCACTACTACCAGTCTTCTGCTGGTATGACCGGTGATGCGAACAAGATCTCCTATAGCACGCCTAACTTTGCTGGCTTCCAGGCTGGTGTGTCGTACACCCCGCAGGGCGCTGCTTTCCAGCAGACCCAGCAGGTTAACAACAATGCGAACGACCAGGTTCTGGACTTCGCAGCTGGTTGGGGCGGCGAATTCGGTGGCGTTGGCCTGAAGTTCGACGGTTCTTATCAGATGGGTGAAGATAACAGCGCAACCGCTGGTGCCGCTGACCGTGAAGACCTGCGTTCCTACATGCTGGGCGCATCTATCACGTTCGCTGGCTTCGGCTTGGGTGCTGGTTTCTTCGACAACCAAGAATCCAACACGGCTAAAGGCTCAAACGGTGACGGTGGTCAGGGCTTCAACGTTGGCGGTAGCTACAGCTTCGGCCCGGGTTCAGTCTCTCTGATGTACCAAAACAGCACCGACGATCTGGACGGCAACAACCTGGAAGATGAAGCAACCATCTACCACGCTGGTGTTACCTACACGATCGCTGATGGTCTGAACGCCTATGGTTCTTACTACAACATGAGCATCGACAATGAAGGCGGCAACACTGCTGCTAACCAGAACGATGCACAGGTTGTGATCATCGGTACGCGCGTAACCTTCTAAGGTTATTCGGGTTGCATCAAATGGGGGGATGGGCAAGATTGCTCATCCCCTCATTTCTTTTTGGTGGTGCGTAATGATCAGACGAATTTTTGCAGTCCTGTTTTTGACGGGATTGGTTTTTGTAAGCGGCTGTTCCGGCTTGTCTTCCGGGCCCAGTGTCCTGAACGAGGATCCGGCTGAACGAACCCGTAAGCAGGATGGCTCTGTTTTTGGTAAATCTGTTGTTCTGGGTGGGGAGTCTCAGCCCGGCGCCGGAACATCGGGTCTGGCCGTTAATGGCTATCTGTGGCGCGCATCGCTTGATACGATTTCTTTTCTGCCTTTGGCTCAGGCCGACGCGTTCGGCGGTGTAATCGTGACCGAATGGTCCTCTTTGCCCAGCGCACCAAACGAACGCTATAAGCTGACCGTGTATATTCTGAATCGGGAATTGCGTGCCGATGGTGTGCGCGTCTCGGTTTTTCGCCAGGAACGGAATACCGCGGGCGAATGGGTTGATGCCGCCGTTTCAGATGGTGTTCCAGCCAGAATCGAAAACGCGATTCTTTTGCGGGCCCGTCAGTTGCGAATTGATAGCCAGGCGTCGCTCAAGTAAATCATGGGTCCGCCGAACGGATTTGGGACTCTGTGAGAGTCTGTGAGGATTCGTTTGGTCAGTCTCCAAATACGATCAGGCTAAAACCTATCAGGCCAAACCTACCAGGATAGAGCAATGACCAGGTACAATCCGGTTGAAATCGAACGCAAATGGCGCGACCGATGGGAGTCTGCGCAGTCTTTTCGGACCGATGATTCGTCGGATGCCGAAAAGTACTATGTCCTGGAGATGTTTCCCTATCCGTCCGGGCGCATTCATATGGGCCATGTGCGCAATTATACTTTGGGCGATGTGATTGCCCGGTATAAACGCGCCACTGGTTTCAGCGTTTTACATCCGATGGGGTGGGACGCCTTTGGGTTGCCGGCCGAAAATGCCGCCATTGAAAACAAGGTTCATCCGGCCAAATGGACACGGGAAAACATCGCGACCATGCGGTCCCAGTTAAAGACCTTGGGCCTGTGTATCGATTGGGATCGCGAAATTTCGACCTGTGAACCCGACTACTACAAACATGAACAGAAGATGTTCCTGGATTTTCTGAGGGCTGGTTTGGCCTATCGCCGGGAATCCTGGGTGAATTGGGATCCGGTCGATAATACCGTGCTGGCCAATGAACAGGTGATTGATGGTAAGGGCTGGCGAACCGGTGCGGTCGTTGAAAAGCGGCGGCTGTCCCAATGGTTCCTGAAAATTACGGCGTTTTCTGAAGAATTGCTGGCCGGCCTGGATGATTTGGAGCGTTGGCCGGAAAAGGTTCGGCTGATGCAGCGCAATTGGATCGGGAAGTCCGAAGGGGCACAGATCCAGTTTGAAATCGTCGGGCGGGATGATCGACTGGACTGTTTCACGACGCGGCCAGATACGCTGTATGGCATGTCATTCTGTGCCATCGCGGCCAATCATCCGTTAGCGGAAGAAGCATCGCGCACCAATCCTGATCTGGCAGCCTTCATTGCGGAATGCAATCAGATGGGCACCAGCGAAGAAGCCATTGAAACCGCAGAGAAACGTGGTTTTGATACGGGCCTGACGGTGCGTCATCCGTTTATGCCGGACAAGACATTCAAGGTGTTTGTCGCCAATTTCGTGCTGATGGAATATGGCACAGGCGCGATTTTCGGCTGCCCTGCGCATGATCAGCGGGATATGGATTTCGCCCGAAAATATGGTCTGGATGTCACGCCTGTTGTGCTGCCACACGATGCAGAGGCGGCGACATTTGCGGTCCAGGATGAGGCCTATACCGGGGACGGAACCTTGTTCAATTCAGATTTTCTGGATGGCCTTGATGTGCCGACGGGCATTCGCACCGCCATTGATCGGTTGGAAGACATTGGGATAGGCACCGGTAAGATAACCTATCGTCTGCGCGATTGGGGCGTATCGCGCCAGCGCTATTGGGGATGCCCCATTCCAGTTATCCATTGTCCGTCATGCGGTGTGGTTCCGGTTCCGGATGCCGCATTGCCCGTGGAATTGCCGGAAGATGTCGATTTTGATCAACCGGGCAATCCCCTGGCCCGCCATCCGACATGGAAACATGTGTCCTGCCCAAGCTGTGGCGGTGCTGCGGAACGGGAGACCGATACATTCGACACATTCTTTGAAAGCTCGTGGTACTTCGCACGCTATCCAGACAGCAAGAATGAGGAGCGGGGATTTAGTGCAGAAAGTGCTGCGCGCTGGTTGCCGGTTGATCAGTATATCGGCGGTATCGAACACGCTATTCTGCATTTGTTGTATTCGCGGTTTTTCACACGGGCGCTGAAACAGTGTGGTTATCTGGATCTGGACGAGCCTTTTGCCGGGTTGTTTACCCAGGGCATGGTCTGTCACGAAACCTATCGGGATCCATCAGGCGCATGGTTGTTCCCCAGTCAGATTCAGCGGGACGGCGATCAGGTTGTGCGGGTTGATACCGGCGCGGCCGTGACGGTTGGTCGATCTGAGAAGATGTCCAAATCCCGCAAGAATGTTGTGGACCCTGTTGATATTGTTCAATCTTATGGGGCCGATACGGCACGTTTGTTCATGTTGTCGGACAGCCCGCCTGAGCGGGATCTGGAATGGACTGAAGGCGGTGTTGAAGGGGCCTGGCGTTTTCTGGGTCGTTTGTTCCGCGCGATTGCCGGGGACGAGGCCACGATTGCGCCCTTTGGAACCCAGCGGCCGGCTGTTTTGACCGATGAATTAGCGGCCACAGAGCGCGCGGTGCACAAGGCCATAGACGGCGTGACCCAGGATTTGGAGCGTTTCCATTTCAATCGCGCCATTGCGAGAATTCGGGAACTGTCTAACGCCCTGTTCGCCATCAAGGGTGAGGATGAGGGTGCGCAATGGCTGCGCCGGTTTGGTTTTGAATCTCTGGTTCAGGTCCTGTCACCAATGACCCCGCATGTGGCGGAAGAGTTGTGGCAGGCGTTGGGTCATAAAGAGATGCTGGTCAACGCCGATTGGCCGGTTGCAAATCCTGGCTTGCTTGTTGAAGAAACAGTCACCATTGGCGTTCAGGTGAATGGTAAGCTGCGGGCAACAATTGAACTGGCGCGGGATGTTTCCCGTGAAGAGGCAGAGGCCGCTGCGATTGCGGAAGATAATGTTCAGCGCATCCTGGATGGCAAAACACCACGTAAAATTATTGTTGTGCCCAATCGGATTGTGAATATCGTCGCTTAGGGTTTCTGACGTTAAGAGCGGGTAAGGGATTGGCATGAGGTCTTTTAATGCAAAGATGGATCGTCGCGCAGTGACCCTGCTCGGCTTGGGGGGCGCAGTGCTGGCGCTCTCTGGCTGTGGTTTTCGGCCTGTTTATGGTACCGGCGGGTCCGATAGCGGTGTCGATGCAATGGAAGATCTGGAGGCGACGAAGATTAACCTGATCGAAGATCGGGAAGGTCAGGTGCTTCATAATCTATTGTTGGATCGCTTTAATCCCAAAGGACGCCCTACCAAATCCCGTTACACTCTGGATGTTACCCTGAATTTTTCGACAGTGGATCGCGGGACGCTGATTGATGCAACCGTGACCCGCGCGGAATTGACGGTAGTTGCAGAGGCCGCCCTGACCATTGTTGAGGAAACAAAATTGTTTAAATCCCGGGCGGTATCAACGTACTCCGTGTCGACATCGGACTATGCCGCTGAAGTGGCGAAGAAGAATGCCCTGGACCGCACGCTTGTCGTTATCGCGGATGATTTGCGTATTCAGATCGCAACATTTTTCGAAAAGCAGCGATTGCTTAAGGGCTGATTTGGCATGGTGAAAATCGCGACGGGCTCGATTGAGGGGTTTGTAAAGGCCCCACCGTCTGAGATCCGCGCCGTTTTGTGCTATGGGCCCGATGCAGGTCTGGCCCGTGAACGTATGCGGGCGGTCGCGTTGACGGTCGCGCCAGATCTGGAAGATCCTTTCCAGATATGTGATTTATCCAGCGATGCGATCAAGGCAGATCCCGCCATCTTGGGGGATGAGGCTGCAGCGATTTCCATGATGGGTGGGCGGCGCGTAATCTTGATCCGGGATGCCAGCGACGCCTGTGCCGATGCTTTGGCTGGGTTTCTAGAAGACCCGGTCGGGGATGCGCTGATCGTCCTGTCGGCGGGCGATTTGCCCGCAAAATCAAAGCTTCGTAAGGTATTTGAAGGCTCCAAGCTTGGCGCTGCGATTGCCTGTTATCTGGATGAAGCAGGTGGAATAGATCGGTTGATAGAGGAAGGGCTGCGGCCGCTTTCCGTGCGGATAGAGCCGGAAGCGCGGGAATTTCTGGTGGATAATCTAGGGTCTGATCGCGGCGTCAGTCGGTCCGAGATCGAGAAGCTGGCGCTGTATGCCGGGCAAAATGGCACATTGGATTTTGACACGGTCTCGACCCTGATCGGCGACAGCTCGGTATCCACGTTGGATGATGTGATCCAGGCTATGGCGGAGGGAAATTCCAGATCGCTGGACCGGGCTCTTGATCTGGCGGCTCAGGATGGAACGGCCCCGGTTGCCCTGTTGCGCACAGCGAGCAATCACATGCTGAGACTGCGGCGAGTTCAGGATCTTGTATCGGGTGGAATGCCGCTGCAAGGCGCGATGAGCAGCCTGCGCCCGCCCGTCTTCTACAAATCCAAGGCACGGTTTGAGGCGGGGGTGAAACGCTGGCCTCCATTGGCTGTGGCAGAGGCATTGTCGCTTTTGATCGAGGCGGAAGCAGCCTGCAAACGCAGCGGCGCGCCGGATTGGATTTTATGTCACCGCAGCCTGCATCAGGTCGGCGCCTTAGCCAGGCGGCACGCGTCCGGTCGTCGCGCTTCCAGATAGGTGCATGCCACAGCATCATGCGTGCGCATGATATTCTTACGGCTACATTTCGACGACATTCTTAGGTCTCTGCACGCCCCCACGATTCAGGCGTTCCACCACGTCGTCCAGCTGGTCAAAATCCTCAAACGCGACAACCAGGCGTCCGGATTCGCCACCGCCTTTCAGGTCTATGGAAACGGTCATGCCCAGAAGATCCGACAGGCTGCGTTCCATCGCAACGGTATTGGCATCTTTTTCGGTCAGGCTGGCCCCGCCCTTTTCAATTTTGCCTTTCAGGCGCTGCAACCCGTCCTGTGTCTTATTGGCATTGGGCTTGGCATCCTGAACCAGGCGTTCCGTCTGGCGAACATTATAGCCCTTCTTTATGACTTCCTGGGCCAGGGCGTCGGCATTGCTGGCACCCAACAGGGCACGGGCATGGCCGGCGCTGAGCAAGCCGTCATCCAGCATGCTTTTCAGCTCTTCCGGAAGCGATAGCAGCCGCAGCATATTGGCAACATGGGACCGGCTTTTGCCGACAGATTTTGAAAGCGCGTCCTGAGTATGGCCGAATTCTTCCATCAGGCGCTGATACCCTTCTGCCTCTTCCAGGGGTGTCAGGTCTTCGCGGTGAATGTTTTCGATCAGCGCAATTTCAAGGGTTTCGGTATCGGTCAGATCCTTGATGACAACCGGCACTTCATACAATTGCGCCCGTTGGGCGGCTCGCCAGCGGCGTTCGCCCGCGACGATCTGATAGGCATTGGCATCATCGGGATGGGGTCGGACCAATAGCGGCTGAAGGATTCCTTGCTGGCGGATAGAATCGACCAGCCCGTCAATCGCAGCCTCATCGAATCGTTTGCGGGGCTGGCTTGGATTTGGCCGCAGGAATTCGATTGGCACGGTTTTGGAGGTCTTTACGGCGGGCTCGCTGTAGCCATCTGCGCTGTTGATCGCGCTGTCACCATCCCCAAACAGCGCTGAGAGGCCGCGCCCTAAGCCGCGCTTACGATCTTCTGCTGCACTCATGCCGGGAGTCTCCTTTCACGCTTCAGAACCTCGCTGGCGAGGTGAATGTAGGCCTGTGATCCCCGGCAATCCATGTCGTATAACAGGACGGGTTTGCCAAAGCTTGGTGCTTCTGAGATGCGCACATTGCGGGGAATCACGGTTTCATAGACTTTGTCACCCAAATGAGCGCGGACATCGGCCGCCACCATGTCAGACAGGTTGTTGCGCCGATCATACATGGTCAACACCACGCCCTGGATATCCAGGCGCGGGTTAAAGGCGCGCTTCACACGCTCAATCGTGCCGATCAGATGGCTGAGCCCTTCCAGCGCATAAAATTCACATTGCAATGGCACCATAACGGAATCGGCGGCGCATAATGCGTTCAGGGTCAATAGACCCAGAGCTGGCGGGCAATCGATCAGGATATAGTCATAATCGTCTGTACAGCCCCGCAAGGCGTCGCGCAGGCGAAATTCCCGGCGGTCTTCTTCCACCAGTTCGATTTCAGCGCCGGACAGATGAATAGAGGCTGGAATCAGACGCAGGCCCGGAATGGCCGTGTTGACCGCCGCACTTTCCGCCGTCTCGCGCGCGAATAGCAGATCATAGGAGCTTAACGTCCGATCCCGACGATCCACACCCAATCCGGTTGAGGCATTTCCCTGGGCATCGATGTCCACGATCAGGACACGCTTTTCACAGGCAGCCAAGGCTGTGGCGAGATTAATCGCGGTGGTGGTTTTTCCCACCCCCCCTTTCTGATTGGCGATCGCGATGATTCGTGCGGTGCCATCACTGCGGGGCTTGGTCAGTTTTTCCGGCAATTTCGCATACATCGGCGCAACTCCTTCTGTGCTCTAAGAGCGATGCTGTCTGTTCCCTTTGGGCGGGGGCCGTGGGGGACTTGGGGCGACACATCGGTTCTTAAAAAAGTCACAGCGTTGCCGATGATTTCTAAGGCGACTCTCCTGGGGCGTGATCCGGTTTCTTCGGGCGCATATCGGTGAGGCGCAACAGAACTGACTCGTCATCACTGCGGCTGCGAACCGCGTCATAAGTTATATACCATGCATAATTTGCAGCAGTCAATTCCTCTTTATACCTCTTACCCTTCGGAAACAGGGCAATTGTCCCCTCCCCCCAAAATCGGTGTGCCAGAGGCAAAAGATCGGTCAATGACGCCAAAGCGCGGGCGGAAATAATGTCTGCTGGCGGCAGGTCGACACTTTCTGCACGGGCGGCATGAACGGTTACCCGGTCAGACACCCCGGCGACACGGGCGGCCTCTCTCAAGAAGGCAGATTTACGGGTGTCGGACTCGATCAAATGCACTGTCATCCGGCTCAGGATCGCCAGAACCAATCCTGGGAAGCCGGCTCCACTGCCCAGGTCGATTAAGGTTCTCGCCTGTGGAGGGCACAGATCAATCAGTTGCGCAGAGTCCAGAAAATGCCGTGTCCAGAGATCTGGGATGGTTTTACCGCTGATCAGATTAATCCTGGGCTGCCATTTCAGAAGCAAGGCGGCATAGGCGTCCAGTTGCTCCATGGTTTCACGTGAAACATCTGTGTTTTTCTGGAAGTTACTTTTGGGATCGTCCGCCACGCGCTTACGCTGCCTTATCGCCTGTCCGCCGAACAAATCGCATCAGTGCGACAACAGCCGCCGGGGTTACGCCTGGCAAGCGGGCGGCCTGGCCAAGGGTTCGCGGCCGTCCCGCGGACAGTCGTTGAATCATTTCGTGGCTTAAACCGCCAACAGTGTTGAAATCCAGATCGTCTGGCAGATACAGCGATTCATCGCGGCGATAGGCGCGAATATCTGAATCCTGTCGTTGTAAATAGGCGGCATATCGGGCGTCGGTTTCAATTTGTGGCGCGACGGATGCGGGGATAGCCAGGAGGTCGGGCCAAAGCGCGCTTAACCGCTGTAAGGACAGGTCGGGCAATGCCAGCAGATCCATGGCGCTGCGCATCCGACCATCCTGTCGCACGGCGATATCGTGGCGCGCCAATTCCTGAGGGGAAGCCTTGTGGTTTTCCAGAAGAGCCCGGGATTTGGTCAAGGCCTGTGATCGGGCCGACCAATGCTCTAGTCTTTCAGAGGACAGGCAGCCCAGCTCAGCGCCCAGCGGAGTCAGACGTTGATCCGCATTATCGGCCCGCAGGCGAAGGCGATATTCGGCGCGGGAGGTAAACATACGATACGGTTCATCCGCCCCCCGGGTCGTCAGATCATCGATCATGACCCCGATGTAAGCATCTGCACGGTCCAGAATAAAGGGAACCGTCCCGCCCCCGACTTTATGGGCGGCATTCAGCCCTGCCATCAGACCCTGTGCGGCGGCCTCTTCATATCCAGTCGTTCCATTGATTTGTCCCGCAAGATACAGCCCCGCAATCTTTCGGGTCTCCAGCGTTGGATGCAGTTCTCTTGGATCGACATGATCATATTCAATCGCGTAGCCGGGCTGAAGAATGGCTGCATTCTCCAAACCAGGAATGGTTTTCAGAAAGGCGGCCTGGATGTCCCGCGGCAGGGAATTCGAGAGTCCATTCGGATAGACTGTGTGGTCGTCCAGCCCTTCCGGTTCGAGGAAGATCTGGTGCCGTGGCTTATCTGCGAACTTCACCACCTTGTCTTCAATCGACGGGCAATAGCGCGGACCTATGCCGGAAATCATGCCACCATATAAGGCGGAATGGGCGAGATTGTCGTGGATCACCTTATGGGTGTTCTGATTGGTATAGGTAATATGGCAGGCAATCTGCGGGACGGTGATGGACTCCGTTAGTGCAGAAAATGGCTCCGGCACTTCATCTGCATCCTGCTTCTCCAGGATTGCATAATTGATTGTGCGCCCGTCCAGTCGGGGTGGCGTGCCGGTTTTTAGGCGACCAAGGGCAAAGCCAAAACGCTCCAGAGTCAGGGCCAGGCCGACAGCCGGGGCATCTCCGATACGGCCAGCGGGTGTGCGTTCGTGGCCGCAATGAATCATACCGCGCAGGAAAGTCCCGGTGGTCAGAACCACAGCGCCCGCACGAAGGTCAGTGCCATCGGCCAATTTAATTCCGGTCAGGACCCCCTGCCCTGATACGATCAAATCTTCTACCGCGCCGGCATAAAGGGTCAGATTGGGTTGGGCCCGCAGGGTTTCCTGCATCGCGTTGCGGTAGAGTTTTCTATCCGCCTGACTTCTGGGGCCCTGAACAGCGGGGCCTTTACTGCGATTCAGGACCCGGAATTGTATGCCAGCTTGGTCAGCGACCCGCCCCATAATACCGTCAAGGGCGTCAATTTCCCGAACCAGATGCCCCTTCCCCAATCCACCGATGGCGGGGTTGCAGGACATTTCTCCTATGGTTTCCAGCTTGTGGGTGACAAGCAGCGTCTTGGCCCCCATGCGGGCTGCGGCTGCGGCCGCTTCACATCCTGCATGGCCACCGCCCACGACGATAACATCCCACTGCCCGGCTAAGGGGCGTGGGGTTGAAAGGGCGGTTTCTTTGGATAGCGCGGCCATTGTCAGTTCTCCTGCGGCGTCGCTTGTATAATCGTTCCTGCGTTCCGGGTCAATTGGCAGGGAGCCGCAATATAGTACAGCGGCGATCTGGAGATTGTTTCACGTGAAACATGCTGCGAAGGGCAAGGCTGACGATCAAGGGCAACGGAAGATCAGAACCATCCGTGTCCATGATTGTTTCACGTGAAACAGATGTTCATTTCCCGATGCAAAATTCCTTGAAGACAACGTCCAGAACAGACTCAACATCAACACGTCCGGTAATGCGCCCCATCTCCATCAGGGCAACCCGAACATCCTCTCCCGATAGTGCCAGTTCCGGCTGAACCAGCGATGCCTCAAGCGCCTCTGACGCGCGGCACAGTGCTTCTCGATGTCGAGCCCGAACAGCAACCGCCGCTGTCGCTTGACCATATTTATCTGCGCATATTGTGGTCATGGCAGATAACAAGTCCTGCAGCCCGACCCCGGTAACAGAGGAAATCCCAAACCGATAAGCATGGTTCTGCCAATCGCGGGGCGCGGAAACCATGTCACATTTTGTGAGAAGTTGGAAAACCGGCACTGACTCCAATACCTCAAATGGCGAGCGCGTATCAAAGACCAGAGGGTCATCCGAAACCCAAAGTACAATGTCAGCTGTCTGCGCAGTTGAATGGGCCCGACGCACCCCTTCCCCTTCAACCGTATCGGGCGTATCGCGCAGCCCGGCAGTATCCGAAAGGGTGACAATATAGCCACCCAGGTCCAGGCGAACCTCAATAACGTCTCGGGTCGTTCCCGCGATTTCAGATACAATCGCCGCGTCCCGCCCCGCCAATTTGTTCAAAAGGGAAGACTTCCCAACATTGGGCGACCCCACGATAGCAACCCGAACGCCATCGCGTATGGCAGAGGACAGCGCGCCAAGCCTGATATCCTGCTGCCATTCCTGAATGAGCGTGGCGATGGCATCGCTGTTCTGATCCAGCATATCGGGCGGCAAATCATCCTCCGGAAAATCTACCGCTGCTTCAATCAGGGCAAGGATGCGGATCAATCGATCCGTCCAATCCTGGTATCGGTCATGCCCCGCACCGGTGGCCAGGCGCAGCGCCAACCGGCGTTGTGCTTCCGTTTCGGCCGAAATCAGATCCGCCAGGGCCTCCGCTTCGGTCAAATCCATATTGCCATTGGCGAAGGCGCGGCGGGAAAATTCCCCGGCTTCGGCCAAGCGACAGCTGGGATAGTGACCAAGCGCTGTCAATACTGCTGCGATGGTCGCCGCCCCCCCGTGGCAATGCAGTTCAACAACATCCTCCCCGGTGAAAGATGCGGGGCCCGGAAAATAAAGGACCAGGGCGTCGTCCAGAACGTCTGGGTCCGACGCAGTATCAAATGTGGGTTGATACAGTTTGCGTCGGTGAGCGCGTCTTGGCTGTGGTACCCATTGAGATCCAGTTGGTTGCCGCAAAAGAAGGGATTGAAGGGCCGGCAGTGCATCTGGGCCAGACAGACGTATAACCGCAATACCCGCCGGTGCGGGTCCGCTGCTGAGCGCAAATATCGTATCACTCATTGAAGAGGTGCTCGCCTGTTGTCGCTATTGTTCAGGGCCTGGCAGCGTGGGTGATGCTTACGTCAGCCCTTATCGCCTGAAGACGGGTCTTTCGAAGTGCTGGCCATTTGGGCCCAGAACATCTTTTGTAATTGCTCCATCCCCTGCAGCCCAGCTGGAAGCCAGGTCTGGAACAAAGCCTCCGGTTCCAGCGCTTTCAGATTCGCCTCCATGCGTTCCTGAACTTGCTTCATCAGGGCTTCCTGCATCGGGGTGACATCAGGAAGACCCAGGAACTTCCGGGCTTCATCCGGGGTGCAATCAATATCGACAGTGATTTTCATCTATGCTCTCCCGCGTTTGCGCTCATGATACAACAGCAAATCAAAACTGCCAGACTTTACCTTGGGCCAGACTTTACCTTGGGCCAGACTTTACCTTGGACCAGACTTTACCTTGGAGAATTCGCCCCTTCCCCTTATGTACAAGGGACAGCACCTGTGCAAGAGACCGGGGTTGTTGCCCACAACGCCACAAAGGCACAACACAAAGGCACAATAGGCCATCGCGACCGTTAGGAGTAGTTATGTCTGCCAATATGTTGAACCAGGAAACCAGTCCTTATCTTCTGCAACACAAGGATAACCCGGTCCATTGGCGCGCCTGGGGTCCGGACGCCCTGGCGGAGGCTAAGGCCCAGAACAAACCGATCCTGTTGTCCGTCGGCTATGCGGCCTGTCATTGGTGCCATGTTATGGCGCATGAAAGCTTTGAAAATCCAGATATCGCAGATCAGATGAACAGGCTTTTCATTAACATCAAGGTGGACCGGGAAGAACGCCCGGATATTGATACAATTTATCAGTCTGCATTGAGCATGTTGGGCCAACAAGGCGGATGGCCCCTGACGATGTTTCTGACCCCGGATGGGGACCCTTTCTGGGGCGGCACCTACTTCCCTCCCGACGAGAAATGGGGGCGTGCCGGATTCACCCAGGTCTTGTCGGCAATCTCAAAGACATATCATGAGGCCCCAGACAGGGTGGGACAGAATGTCGATGCCCTGCGCACCGGTCTGGCGCAATTGGCATCCCCAAAGTCCGGTGGCATGATCGATCAGGATACGGCAGACGGGATCGCCCTGCGCCTTCTGGAGGCGATGGACACGGTTCATGGCGGCATCGGAGATGCACCCAAATTCCCACAGCCCTCTTTGCTGCGCCAACTTTGGGCGGCCGGAGAACGCAGCCCGTCCGGAAATGCTTTCAAGCAGGCCGTCCTGCACACAATGCGCAAAATGTGTGAGGGTGGCATTTATGATCATCTGGGAGGTGGCTTTGCCCGCTACACGGTTGACCGCGCCTGGTTGATCCCGCATTTCGAAAAGATGCTGTATGACAATGCACAGCTTCTGGATCTGTTATGCCTGTGCTGGCTGGAGACGGGTGATGCCCTGTTCAAGCGCCGTGTGGAGGAGACTATTTTCTGGCTGCGTACCGATATGACGACCCCTGAAGGGGCTTTTGCCGCCGCCCGTGATGCCGATAGTGAGGGTGAAGAGGGAAAGTTCTATGTCTGGGATGCGACAGAAATAGACTCCCTGCTGGGGGACCAGGCGGCGTTCTTCAAACAGATCTATGACGTATCGCCTCAAGGCAACTGGGAAGGAAAGACAATTCTGAACCGCCTTCCCCTTTCCGAACCGGTCACGGAAGAACAGGAAGCGCGTTTGGCACCCTTGCGGGCCATACTGTTTGCTGAACGTGAAAAGCGGGTGCCGCCCCTAAAGGATGACAAGGTTCTGACGGATTGGAACGGCATGACCATTGCAGCCTTCGCCAATGCCGGTCGCATCTTTGATCAACCGGAATGGGTGACGGCGGCAAGGCAGGCCTTTGATTTCATCACGGGTCCAATGTCACAAGATTCCAGATTACGCCACAGCTTCCGGGTTGGGCGTGCCAGACATACCGCGACATTGGATGATTATGCCGCCATGATGCGGGCGGCCTTGGCTTTGCTGGAGGCAACCGAAGACCAGAAATATCTATCTCATACCCAGAATTGGGCCGAAATTCTGGACCTGCACTATCATGATACGGAGGGTGGGGCCTATTTTCTGACGCCCGATGATGCCGAAGCCCTGGTTGTGCGGACCAAATCAGCGGGAGATAACGCCACGCCTTCCGGCAATGGGGTTCTGGTATCGGTGCTGGTGAAATTATATTGGCTGACGGGTAACACCCAGTATCAGTCGCGTGCAGAAGAAATCGTCACCGCCTTTTCCGGGGAAATGGAACGCAATTTCTTCCCCTATTCCACTCTGATCGATGGCGCGATGTTGTTGCAGTCGGGACTCCAGATCGTGCTGGTTGGCACATCGGGAGATCCGGCCCTCGATGCGTTGCAGCAGGCCGCGCGCAATGTTCCATTGGCGGATCGATTGATAACTGTGATGGAACCCGGGATTGATCTGCCGCCTGATCATCCAGCCAGCGGCAAGGGGTTGGTCGATGGCAGGCCGGCCGCCTATATCTGTGCCGGGCCGGTGTGTTCCCTGCCCCTGGTGACGCCAGAAGCGATCACCGCGCATTTAAAGGCACAAGTGGGGTGATTGCTCTGCGGTGATAAGGCTTGGCGCAGCCCGCGTGGCACACTAGGTTTAACCAGAAATTCAGCAATTTATCCAATTAGATGGGGAGTATTCAATATGGCAAAAGCAGTACGGGTTCATGGTGTCGGTGGACCGGAAGTGATGGCTTATGAAGATGTTACCGTTGGTGATCCCGGCGCCGGGGAAGTTCGCCTGAAGCAGGATTTCGTGGGTCTGAACTACATCGATACCTATCACCGCACCGGGGCGTATCCTATGCCCACGCCCTTTACGATTGGTCTGGAAGCCGCCGGTATCGTGGATGCGGTTGGCGACGGCGTTGATGCGTTCAAACCGGGCGATCGTGTTGCCTATGCCGCACCGCCCATTGGTGCCTATGCCAGCGAGCGACTGATTCCCTGGCATCGCCTGATCAAATTGCCAGACAGCATCAGCACGGAAAAGGCCGCCGGGATGATGCTGCAGGGCATGACGGTGGAATATCTTTTGCGCCGAACCTATCCGGTGAAGAAAGGCGATACGGTTCTGTTCCAGGCCGCCGCCGGGGGCGTCGGTCTGATCGCCTGTCAATGGCTCAAACAAATTGGCGCAACGGTGATCGGCACGGTTGGATCCGAAGAAAAGGCCGAACAAGCCAAGGCCCATGGCTGCGATCATATCATTTATTATAACAAGGAAGATGTGGCCAAGAAGGTTCGTGAAATCACGGACGGCGCGGGTGTGCCTGTCGTCTATGATGGTGTTGGGAAGTCCACCCTGGACGGATCGCTGGATTCTTTGAAGCCTCGCGGTTTGTTCGTTTCTTTTGGCGCCGCCTCTGGTCCGATTGAGAATTTCAATCTGGGCGTTCTGTCGGCCAAGGGATCGCTGTTTATGACGCGCCCCACCCTGATGACCTATACCGCCAGCCGGGAAGACTTGGTGGAATCCGCAACGGCCTTGTTCGATGCGGTTGGCAAGGGCCTGAAGATTGAAATCAATCAGCGCTATGCGCTGGCGGATGCGGTTCAGGCGCATAAGGATCTGGAAGCCCGAAAGACAACCGGATCAACAATTTTCGTCGTCTGACCCGGTAACGGAGGATGTTTCCCTCTTTTCCGCCATTCTGGTCGGTGGAAAAGAGGGATTATCCTAGGTGTTTTGACTCATAAATTAGGTTTCATGCCTATAATTTTGGCCTCTTCCTCATTTTTGGGCCTTATACCCAATTTAGACCCAATATCTAGGGGGTCTAGCCTTGATCCTAACTACATTTGTCGTCATAGAGCGGGTTCGGTTCCAACTCACCCCGCCAAAATGCCATAACAAAGCCGACGGCCTTCCAAAACCTCGCCATTTCTGACAGAAGAACCCGAATAATCCAGCATCGCATGAGGACCTTAATCCAATGTCTCAGAAGACGATCCCTTTCACGCCCCTGGTCGACAGCCTGCCCGCCGCAATTCCCTTTATCGGGCCGGAAACGCTGGAGCGCCAGCGGGGCAAGCCCTTTGATGCCCGGATTGGTGCGAATGAAAGCGCTTTTGGCATGTCCCCCAAGGCCATCGCAGCAGTGATTGAGGAAGCGCCCCGCAGCGCCTGGTATGGGGATTCGCTCAGCTGGCCGTTGCGGGCGGCGCTGGCGGATCATCATGGCGTCGACCCCGATGAGATTCTGATTGGGGCCGGGATTGACGCCCTTTTGGGCAATGTCGTTCGAATCCTGGCAGGGCCCGGTGCAGCGGTTGTGACGTCTGCCGGGGCCTATCCAACCTTCAACTATCATGTGACAGGGTTCGGGGCCGCCCTGAAAACAATTCCCTATCGCGACGATGCAGAAGACCCGGATGCCTTGATCGCCGAAATAAAGGAAACCGGCGCGCCCCTGGCCTATTTCGCAAATCCTGATAACCCGATGGGGACCTGGTATGATGCCGG
>NZSA01000062.1 GCA_002696645.1 Rhodospirillales bacterium
CGCTCCTCAGGGTGATGGTGCATTTATCTGACACATCGTCACCCCGGACCTGATCCGGGGTCCAGGGCGGCAGGCGCGATTGGTGCGTGTGGCCCTGGATACCCGCCTGCGCGAGTATGACGGGGAGGGGAGGTCCCATTCTCATCCTGAGGAGGCGCGATAGCGCCGTCTCGAAGGAGGCGTTGGAAATGCGGTGCTTACAGCGGGCTCCCCCTTCGAGACGCTACGCTCCTCAGGGTGAGGGTGCATTTGTTGATACATCGTCACCCCGGTCGTGATCCGGGGTCCAGGGCGGCAGGCGCGATTTGTGCGTGTGGCCCTGGATAACCACCTGTGCGGGGGTGACGGGGATGTTTTGGGTGTTTCCGGTACAGCCGGCTATAGGGGGCTCACCCCGCCAGATAATCCCCAATGCGATCAATGGCCTTTAGGATGTTTTCCTTTGAATTGGCGTAGGAGACACGCAGATAGCCCTCTCCGTAGGCGCCAAAGCTGGTGCCGGCGATGGTTGCCACATGGGCCTGTTCGATCAGGTCGTTCTGCATCTGCTTGGCGGATTTTCCGGTCTTGCTGATATTGGGGAAGGCATAGAAGGCCCCGCCAGGCTCGATACAGCTGACACCGGGCAGGGCATTCAGGGCGTCTACTGTGGCGCGGCGGCGCTCGTCAAAGGCTTGAACCATTGCGATAGCAGCATCCTGTGGGCCATCCAGGGCGGCGATACAGGCATATTGGGTGGCGGCATTGACACAGGAATGGTCATTGATCGCCAACCGCGTCGCCTTTTCTGCCAGTGCTTCGGGCCAGACGGCGAACCCGGCGCGCCAGCCGGTCATGGCATAGGTCTTGGACCAGCCATCCAGCATGATGGCGCGATCCGCCATTTCCGGATAGGTCAGGATGGAGCGGTGCTGACGCCCGTCATACAGCATGCAGGAATAAATCTCGTCGGACATGATCGCGACAGCGGGATGATTGGCCAATCCCGCGACAAGCTTGTCCATCTCCTCAACCGGTGTGACGCCGCCTGTCGGGTTGGCGGGGCTGTTGATGATGATCAGGCGGGTGCGCGGCGTGATCAGGGACAGCAATTCTTCGGCAGAGAAGGCAAAGCCATTCTCCTCCCTCAGCGGCAGCGGCACGGCCTTCGCCCCAGTGAAATCAATGGCGGAGCGATAAATCGGGAATCCGGGATCGGGATAGATGATTTCCGCCCCAGGCTCCCCAAACATCAGCATGGCGAAAAACATCGTCACCTTGCCACCGGGCACGACAACGATTCGCGCCGGATCGATCTCCACGCCATGGCGACGGTGCAGATCGCGGCTGACAGCCTCCCTCAGCGGTGGGATGCCATTGGCGGGCGTATAGCCATGATGCCCATCGCGCAGTGCCTTGATCCCGGCATCGACGATATGGGGCGGCGTGGGGAAGTCCGGCTGGCCGATCCCCAGATTGATCATATCCGCGCCCTGGGCCGCCAGGGCATTGGCTTTTGCCAGAACATCAAAGGCGGTTTCGGTGCCAAGACGGCTCATTCCGGAAGCAAGGGTCAGCATGGCAGGCTCTTTCATGAAAGGATGATGACAGTTTGTGCCAAACCATAAGCCCGCATCGCTTGACGGGAAAGGGGGGAACACGTAAAAGCGACGCCGTTACGAGGGTCTGATCCACAGGCGGTCAGATTTTCACGGTGGTGGCTGTAGTTCAGCTGGTTAGAATGCCGGATTGTGATTCCGGAGGTCGTGGGTTCAAGCCCCATCAGCCACCCCATTTTTCCTTTTTTTGTATGCTTAAGGGCTGTGTAGTTCAGCCATACTTCGGATTAGATGTAGTACCGGAACGGCAGGGGAGCATCTGTAATGTCTGGTGCAGCAGTGAGAATCTCTCCTACAGCGTCAGCAAACCTGAGTGTCACCGGAAGGCCATCCCCAAACAAGCACGCGTTAAAGTTCACCTTTGTAAGCGCCATAATATCTTTTGCAACATGCTGAATATCTGCCTCGCCCCAGTCAACTCTCACGGACACTGGGTTTGGAACCTCCCATCCTGGATAGGTTGCCAATCTCGGAATAAATCCTCTGGTCCAGAGATATCCGAGTCTTTCGTGAACCTTATAGAACGTGCCGCGCAGCGGGGGGTGCTTGCCGAGGCGAAAAAGCTTTAGGTCGTTTCCGTTGCTTATCCTGATACCGGTGAGCTTGGTTCCAGACGGGATGGCTTCTTGGAACTCAGTCCATTCTTCGCGGCTGAACCGTGCCCGACCATGGATGAAGACCTCAATTGGGGGTGATCCGTGGCTTCTAGTATAGGCACTTATAACAGTTTCCATCAACTCACGGGCCTTTCCGTCTTTGAGATGAAACTCTCTATCTGTTTCCGAGTACCACGGCCCTACTGCCCCTTTGAAAACGAGTCCATCTCCAGAGTTCAGGAAGAGTTGCGCGCCGCAACAAGCGTTTCCATCGTGCGCATCCATATCGACTTTCTTGAACACAATGCCCACATAGCAGACGCCGGGTCTGACATCAGCAATTTTCCAAGGCTTTCCCTGCGCTTTGAAGAAGGCGGTAGTACAAAGGTTCCATGCAATGGTCGCGTCGTCTTGCACATTGCGAATTCGAAACCCGTAGTCGTTAATGTTGGCGGGCATGTCTGGAGCGAGAGTTGTCTCTCTGACAACTTGAACAACGGTTTTACCTAAGAGTACGGCTTTTAGTTGGTTGTGGAAGTTGTTCTCGAAGAGATAAAGCTCTGCTGCCTGATTCACGTCGGCAAAAAGGTCAGGGGACGTAAGGAGCCTCTTTGCTTGATGCATAGAGGTCGTCTGCTGCCCCTGAATACGGTCAGGAAAGGGGACCGTGCTCTCTTTCCGGCACCGCTTATATACGATCTCTGGGATCACAACGAACCAAAAGTCTGGATGTTCGTCCTCTTCTCTGTTGTGCCTGATAAGCTCGTTAGCGTAAATCTGTACCGTGGTTCTAACTCGTTCGTAGGCATGGACTAACCGAACTGCGAGATCAATTTCAGACTTTTTCACGGTCAATGTCGCCAGTGGTTTTTCTGGAAACACAGTACCAAACGTAGCCTCAAAGCCAGGGAATGCAAAGTGATGCGCCTTGGTTGCGTCGTAGGCAGGGATGTAGCCTCGAATCGAATTGGCCCAATCATGGAAGTATCTGATCCCTTCAGACGTACCAATCACGCCAAATCGAAGTGATTTGGGCTTTCCTGCGTCCTCTGTTGGACCGAAAAGGAAAAGCCCATCCTTAGCGTATTCAGACCGTTCCGAATTTGCAAACTCTAGTTCAGGCTCTGGGATCACCGTAAGAGTAAGCCTTGCGATCATGCTATCAGTCCTCATCATCGTTGTCATTGATAGGCTTGAAGCCAGGATCGCTCTGGCGTTCTTGTGCTTCATCATCATCACTGATTGGAGTGTCTCCCAATATGATGGCAACAGGCGACTCGAACTCCATAAGTTGCGCGCTCAGTACAATGGCTTCCGTCTCTGAGACAGGAATCATTGGAGATTCGCTTTTTTGCTTGAGCCAGTCGACGAATCCAACGGTTTGAGCTCTCCATCGGTTGTTAAACCAATTCTTGCAGACCCGT
The DNA here is from genome assembly GCA_002696645.1 of Rhodospirillales bacterium. Taxonomy (GTDB): domain Bacteria; phylum Pseudomonadota; class Alphaproteobacteria; order UBA8366; family Aestuariispiraceae; genus Pacificispira. Next base: position 3,619 of record NZSA01000062.1, read on the forward strand.
TTTCTTGCGTTGTTCATTTGTTTGCCATCGGGCAAAAGAACTCCGTCCTGATCTCCGACCATAACTCTTGGTCTGAGTGTTATGTAATCGGACATACCGATGCTGGGCTTTAGGGTGAAACCTAAATACCATTTCTTGTTCTTCTGCCGTCCGCACACGGCTCGAAATGTTCGTCGCCCATCGGTATCAACAAAGTACAATTTGTCTTTGTCGAGTAAGCCTTCTGGGAACCACCACGAAAGCTCTCCGTTCGCCAATGGCCTACTATTGAGCCCACGCTTTTTCAGTTGGACGTTGATAGCTTTCCGAATCAGAGACGACATTAGGTTCCAAGCGTCACGCTCTTCAATATTTGGCGATTGCATCTCGCCCGATAGAAAATCCTCCGTGTCGACTTCGGAACGAGTTCGAATCGGAGTTTCTGGTCCTAACGCATCCTGCAATTCGTCAAGTTGGGCAAACGAAATTAGTTGGCGACCGAAGCTAAAGCAAGGGATTGGGCACTGCTTCGCGATCCTCGTCATCTCTCCGGGTTCACGAAGTGGGCGCTTTAGCTCGTAGATACGAAGTGTTTTAGGGAAGGTGTCGATACCGATCCTGTTGGCGATCAGCGTTTCAGGCTGTTGTAGAATTGTGTTGGCTTTCACTGTTTGGCACTGCCGCCAGTGGTCCAACGCAGCGGCGTTAACACTAGGGGACTTTGGAACGCCGTCTCGAGCTAGCATTTCCAGCAGTTGGACAAGTCCAGCGCCCCAATTATTGTTGAAGTCAATTCCATTGACGCGGATGAATTCGACTGGAAAATCGTTCCAGTCAATTGGTCCCGCTCGCATCGGGACAAGGAAGTTTGGAAGGTTATTGGCCCTAGCGGTTGCCGTAGCCAAGGCGATTTCATTTTTTACACCTGGTCTAGTCACCGCAACAGGGGTGACAGCAACCAACACCTTAATCGCATCGTGACGTATGGTCTGCTCAATCTCGTCCCAAAAATCTTCTCCACCAAGCAGAGCTCTGCGGTCTAGCCAAATCGAATAACCTGCCAACGTCAGCCGTGAGGCCAGCCATATTGAAAATTCGTTATCGTGCGGTGTCGCATGACTAATAAACAGCTTTGTTCTCATGTTTGTGTCTCAGACTGTTTGGTAGGTGTGGATCTTGTTAGGCGACAGCATCTATAGGTAATCATAAGTAACAAGTGATTCGGTTTTCGAATCGAGTCATTTCTTTGGTTCAGCCGAAGTTCTATGCATCCACATAGTTTTTGTGAACTGAGGTCTTAGAAATACAATGCTTCACTTCGCCACTTAATGGTGTTGGTTAAGGGCGAGCTTATAAAAGGGTAAGGGAAGGCCAGATTTTCTGTTAGGAAACGGTACTATCGTGAGGTGTGACAGATTAAAGTCGGTGCGAGGGTTATAATCAAACAAGTGTTAACCATCGAAAAAGTTGATATTATTGTTGTTTATAACTTTTTAATAATACCCCATTTTTCCTTTTCCCTCAGAGACTCAGCTATCCTGATTATCGATGCCACCTTGGGCATTCGGGAAGGAAACCATGCTTAAGACGATCCGATGCCTGTCTAACAATAACTATGCGCCCTTTGCGTCTGTCGAGACGATGCAGATTGATATTGCCGATGCGTTGCGGGCGCGCGACGTGTTGGTGACGGAGCATCTGCATAGTGAATTTCCCAATCCGTCGCTGTTTAAGGGGCAATTGTCGGACCTGGCCCTGTTCAAGGGGCGGCGATTCTTTTTGGATACCAATCTTAGTCAGAACCACAATACTGCGGGCCAGTCGATCTATGATGCCTGGTCACTGCCCCGGTTTTCCTTCCTGACCGATTCGCCCCTGCGGAAACTGGCGGAGTTGAAGCAGTTTCCCAATCTGGGGCTGATCGGCGTGGTGGATGATGATTTTCATGACATCCTGACCGCCTTTGACGCGCCGGGCCAGGGCAGCGTTTTCTTTCCCCATGCCGGGCCCGCCCCGCTGCAGGACCAGCCGGACTGGAGCGACCGGGTGATTGATGTCCTGATCGTCGGCAATGTGTCGTCCCCCCATACGACGGCCAGTTGGCTGAAGGCGGCATCCGGCGGCGATGCGGCGGTTAAGGGGGTGCTGGACAAGGCATTGGAGCGCTGTCGCACCGGCACGGAAAGCCTGTGGTCGGTGGTTGGGCTGGAATGTCAGGCAGCCGGGCTGGACCTGTCGCGGGAGCGTCGCGCGGCGCTGGTTCTGGAATTGGAGACACAGTTGATCGCCGGGCGGCGGCGCGACCTGCTGGCCGCCATCACCCACAAGAATGTGCATTACTGTGGTGAGGTTCAGCCCGGTGCGGATTTGAAGATGGGCGCGAATATTACAGCCCACGGAAAGGTACCATTCCTGGATATCCTGGATTTCATGCGGGCGGCCAAGGTGGTAATCGATGTCAGCCCCAGTTTCCGCAATGGCGCGCATGAGCGGGTGTTCTATGGCCAAAGCCGGGGGTCCTATATCCTGACGGAGCCGTCCCGTTTTCTGGCGGCGGAGGTCGAGCAGGATCTGGGGATCGGCTTTATGCCTTATGACAGCGGCCAGATTGATGCGGCGCTGTCTGCGATATTCGACCGGGGGGCTGAGGAGATGGACACAATCCGACACCGCGCGCTGCCGCATTATGCGACGACCCATACATGGGCCCAGCGGGTGGATGCGATGCTGGAGTCTCTGGGCAAGTCGTTTTGGGGTGCATAAGGGGACTAGCCCTTGCGCAGCAGTCTGATTTGGAAGCGGCAGGGCAGCAATGCATCAGCCGTCGCGGCGGGCAGGGGGCTGATCCGGCCGTCCAATAGAGCGGTTAAGTGGTCTGCCAGCAGAAACGCCGCCTGAAACCCGCGGGAGCCAAGACCTGTCAGCGTATAGAGCCCTGGCAGATAGTGTGCGGGGTCCATTCGACTGGGCGGTTTTCCCTGCCTCAGCCCACCATATAATCCCTCAAAGGCGGTGATATCCTGTACCGGCCCACAGAGCGGCAGGTGGTCCACCGTATCACAGCGCAATCCGGTCCAGGGGGTCAGCGTCTTATCCTCAATGCTGGGCAGCAGCGTGCCCAATCGCTGCTGCAATGCTGTTGTTTGCGCCGGGTCGATGGGAACCGGCCCCAGGCTTTGCATGCCCTGCATTGTCGATCCGGCGGTCAGGCGTCCGTCCGGCTCGATGGCTGTGACATACCCATCGGCCATCACGGCGCATCCCTGTTGGGCCTGGCTGTCGGCAGTGAACAATTGCCCCGATCCGATGCGCAGGCCAAACCCATCTTGAAGATCGGGCAGCAATGGTACTGCGCCAGGGCCACAGGCCAGAATGACGGTATCTGCCCGGCAGACCGTATCGCCATTGGTATCACTCAGTCGCCATTGGTCTTCGTGTCGCGCGATCCGGGTGATATCGGCCCGCAAGGTTGGCGGGGGGGTAAGGGCGCGGCACAGGGCCTGTGGATCGATGGTTCCGGCTTTTGGGACATACAGGCCACCTGGGCAGGGACGTCCTAGAAGATCGCTGGCTTCGTCAGCTAAAACGGGCCTTAGATCATCCAGCGGCCAATTCAGATACTGCAGCAATTGGTCCTGCTGATCTTTCAGGGTGTCCGACCCCGCAGGCATCAGAACGCCACGGGGGCCCTTCCAGATATCGCCGTCCAGCCCGTCCAGCCCGTCCAGGACGCGGATGGCATCCAGAAAGGCCTGACGCCAGAAAACCGGGAAGGGTTGATCGCCGCGCACCAGCTTTGGGGAGATCACGGCGCGGGGCAGACGGCTGGCGGCATAGTCACGGCTGTTCATTCCGCCAATATGGATTGGATCGCGCCCGGCTAGGCGCAGGGCGTGCACCATCGCACAGCCCGCAATGCCATCCCCGATCACAGCCATGCGCGCCTGTTTGGGAACCGGCGGCGGCAGCACATACCAGGGGTCAGATACGGGGCCCTGTTTTGGCGCTTGGGACAGTCGTGCGGACAGGCAGTGGCGTTTGCGCCCGAAGCCGGGTCTCTTTTCAACCTGAAATCCAACCGTACGCAGGCCGTGCTTTACAATGCCTGCCGCACTGAATGTGGCAAGCCGCGCACCCGGTGCACTTAATCGCGCGATGTGGTCAAAGACTTCCGGTCGCCACATGTCTGGATTCTTTGCCGGGGCGAAACCATCCAGAAACCATGCATCAGCCTGAAATTGATGCTGTTGGAATTGCTGTGCAACGTCGCCGATCAGCAATAACAGGCGCACACGACCGGTGGCGAAGGTCAGCCTGTGCGCGCCGGGCAGGGCGCCTGGCCATTGGTGCTGCAGAGCCGCGGCACGGCTTGCATGCTGGGGAAAGGTTGCATGGGCGCGGGCCAAATCCGCGCGGGGCATCGGAAAGGCTTCGACGGAGACGAAATCAAGCGTTGATCCGGGTGAGGCTGTACTCTCCCACACAGCCCAAGCCTCCAGAAAGTTCAATCCGGTGCCAAAGCCCGTTTCCGCCACGGTCAGCTTTGGCTTTTGGCACAGGGTTTCGAAATCCGTGCCATTCAGAAAGGTATGTTGAACCTCTCCACAGGGATCATCGGCGGAAAAGTACAGATCATCAAAACGGCTGGCATAGGGCGTGCCGTCCCGCCAATCGATTGCTGAAAGGGGGGAAGGTTCAGACTGTGATGGAGGTCCGGATGTCGTCATTGCCTGGATGATATGCCCAGCCAAAGGCGTTCAGGCAAAAAAAAACGACGCTACGATCTTCTGCCTACACTTAATCTCATCGGCATCGGTCGTTGCGTCGCCAGTGTGCTCTCGCCCAATGGGGTTCGGGGGAGAGCGGTTGGTCGATGGCCCAGTAGTATCGCTTGGGTGTTACAAGTTTCTGACTCTGCGATGTTTTTTGCGTGACGATCAGTGTGGGCCTTATTTGGGACTGTGATCTTCTTTGATCAGCACCGTAGGCAATGTCTGTTTGATCAACTCATCATACTGTGCTGTCAGGTTCGAGGACGTGCGGGGTAGAGTGCCCATCACCTGCACCAGCAGGTCCGATCCCTCACAGACGATCATGTTGAAGGTCAATGCATCATCCTGTTCCACCGGCTCATAGGGCTTTCCCTGGCAGGCCGATATCCCGGAATAGCCCGTGGGCATGTCGTTCAAGATCAGGATGCGAGTATCTGTGCTGTCCCAGGGCAGGGTATCGCCGCCGCCACGAAAACGCAGGTTTGGGTCTTTTTGCGCTAACATATCCGAAACGGCTTGGGCGAGGGCCTGGTCGCTGCGCAAGGGCGCAGCAAAGGCATAAACAGGAACGCTGTTGCCCGCTTGTGCGACCGATTGCAGCGGGGCATAGCTGCCGGTCGTGCTGGCATAGATTACAACGGTTTTCGGAACGGTCTGGTCACAGGCCGCCAAAAACAACGCCACCAGCGTCAGGAAGGCGAGACGAGGGCGGGTAAATCGCATGATCGTTTTTCTTTCCTGAAATTCTGTATCACGTAAATTAAAGTAAGGGTCGCGTCGAAAGGATTTCAATACCTCCCTATTTGCGTAAGACTATACCAATGACAGATATGGATACCTTACTGACGATTTTGCCGGACTCGCTGGACGCTGATGCCTGGCGCAAATGCTGCCTTTTGGGCGTGGGGGAGATGGCGCAGGCGGATCGTCTGGCAATCGATGGCGGGATACCGGGATATGATTTAATGCGCGCGGCCGGGGGGGCGGTTATGCGCACTATCGTTGATCGATATGATCCCGGCACTGTCGCCGTCCTGTGTGGACCGGGAAATAATGGGGGGGATGGCTTTGTCGTTGCGTCCTTGCTGGCAGATCGCGGCTGGACGGTGCGCGTGGGGCTGTTGGGGGACAGGGACGCCCTGACAGGCGATGCAGCCCTGGCGGCAGCGGATTATGCCGGGCCCTGTCAAGCATTGGGCCCAGACATTCTGACGGATGCGACCCTGGTGGTTGATGCGGTATTTGGTGCTGGTCTTAATCGTGACATTGACGGTGTGGCAGCTGCTACACTGGCGGCGATTGGTGACGTGCCGGTCATTGCCATTGATATGCCCAGCGGCGTTTCCGGCGATAGCGGTGAAATACGATCCGGGGGATTGGCACAGGCAACGGCCACAATTTCATTCTTTCGGGGAAAGGCGGGGCATTGGCTGCTGCCCGGCCGCGTGGCCTGTGGAGACTTTGTGATCGCTGATATCGGTATTCCAGACACTGTTCTGGATAAGGTTGATCCGAAGCTGGCGCTCAATCATCCGTCCCTATGGGCCCGGGCGCTGCCGCGTGTATCGCCGACATCCCATAAATACAATCGTGGCCATGTTCTGGTCGCAGGTGGTGCAGAATTGCTGGGTGCTGCGTTTCTGGCAACCCGCGCGGCACAACGCGCCGGCGCCGGTATTGTCACGGTCGCAGCGCCCGTTCAGCAGGGGCCGCTGTATCGCCTTGCCCTGGAAAGTGCCGTCATTCGGTCCGTCAAGGATACCCGTGCCTTCATAGAAGTGCTGGAAGATCCGCGTATTGGATGTACCGTGATTGGGCCGGGCCTGGGGGTGATAGCCGCAGGGTCGCATGAAAAGGTTCTGGCTGTGTTAAGGGATGGTCGTCCCGCGATTATTGATGCGGATGCACTGGTTCTTTTCGAATCTTCACCTCAGACCTTGTTTGATGCGATTAGGGGTCCGGTACTGCTGACGCCTCATGAAGGGGAGTTCCGGCGATTGTTCCCAGACCTTGCTGATGTTCCCAACAAACTGGATCGGGCGCGGCGTGCGGCAGAACGGTCAGGGGCGACGGTTCTGCTAAAGGGCTATGACACGGTCATTGCGGACCCGGCAGGCTATGCCGTGATCAACGGAAATGCGCCCGCCAGTCTTGCAACAGCGGGGGCCGGGGATGTTCTGGCAGGCACTATTGCGGCATTTGTTGCCGGCGGCATGTCGGTCTTTGCCGCGGCCTGTGCTGGGACTTATGTCCATGCGGCTGCTGCTGCTGCCTTTGGGCCAGGACTGATTGCCAGCGATCTGCCCAGCCTGTTGCCAACTGCGATTGAAAAGATTCAATCGCAGACAGTCATTTAGTAACAATTGTCTCGAATTTAATTTAGTTACGTTTTGTAAAGGATTGACCTATATCATGTTTTTGATGAAAAACTATCCAGGGGCGTTTCGCTGAGACTTTTTCGGGTTTTCGGCGAGTTTTTTGAGAGGTTGGAACATGTTTTTTCGGAAAGCTGTTTCACAGGATCGTGTCGCGGTTGGGCGGTCCTTTTTTCGACGCCTGAACAACAGAGCCGTCGAAACTGCGGAAGTTTTGGGAATTGCCTCTGATGGCTTTGGAATTCCGCATGTGCGCTATGAACTGACCGTGGAACATACACAGTCCCACGCAGTGTATCCTGCTGGTACAAAGGTTCTTTCGCTTGCCACTTTCAATGAAACATACCCGCAAAGCGTCGCCTGAACGGACCAATTCCACAGAATAGTGCGACTTTACTGGAATTGACGCTTTGACGCGGGGTACCGCGTTTGCTATGACGCGCGCGCTTCGGCAACGGTCGGAGCGCGCGATCCGTTTTCGGAAAGAACGGTCCGAGCAGTGCGGGCGTGGCGAAATTGGTAGACGCGCCAGATTTAGGTTCTGGTAGGGCAACCTGTGGGGGTTCGAGTCCCTTCGCCCGCACCACCGACCCTAAAAGGTCAGGCGCTTGGATCATTTCGTCGGGTATGTATCGCGATTTCATAAACACAAATTGAGCCGGGGCCCAATCTCCCATGCAGGTAGTCGAAACAAAGAACGAAGGTCTGAGCCGCGAATTCACCATCACGGTCGCCGCGGATGAACTCGATCAAAAGGTCGAAACGAAGCTAATCGAGGTCGGGCAGACTGTAAAAATGCCAGGCTTTCGCCCGGGCAAAGTGCCCATGAAGATCTTGCGTCAGCGGTTCGGTCAATCCGTGCTGGGCGAGATTCTGGAAGGCACTGTTTCTGAAAGCAGCCAGGCTGTCTTGACGGAACGCTCGCTGAAACCAGCCATGCAGCCGAAGATCGAAATCTCAAGCTTCGATCCAGGGTCTGATCTGGTCTATACGATGGCTGTGGATGTTATGCCGGAAATTGAGCCGGTTGATTTCTCTACGCTTTCTCTGACGCGCTATAAGCCGGAGATCACGGACGAAGAAGTCAATAACGCCATGGATGAACTGGCGCGCAACAATCGTGCGACCCAGAAGATCGAAAAAGACCGCAAGACCCAGTCGGGCGATGTCGTGATCATGAATTTCAAGGGCTTTGTCGACGGCGAAGCATTTGAAGGCGGTGAAGCAACCGATTTCCGTCTGGAACTGGGCAGCGGTCAATTCATCCCGGGGTTTGAAGATCAGTTGATCGGTCAAAAGGCCGGTGAGGACCTGACGGTCAACGTATCTTTCCCTGAAGAGTATGGCGCGGCGAATCTGGCGGGCAAAGCCGCTGTGTTCGAATGCAAAATCAACGAAATCCACGAATATACCGATCGCGTTCTGGACGATGAATTCGCCAAGGAACTGGGTCTGGAATCACTGGATGATCTGCGCGGTCAGATGCGCAGCCGGATTGAAGGCGAATATGCGGAACTGGCCCGTGCCAAGACCAAGCGCGAATTGCTGGATATCCTGTTTGAAAAGCATGACTTTGAAGTGCCGGAAGGCATGGTGACAGGCGAATTTGACCAGATCTGGACGCAATTCACCAAGGCCAAGGAAGAAGGCAATATCGACGAGGAAGATAAGGAAAAGGACGAAGAGGTCCTGAAATCCGAATATCGCGATATCGCCAAACGGCGCGTGCTTCTGGGGCTGTTGTTGAGCCATGTCGGCGACATGGCCAAGGTCGAAGTCACCCAGGAAGAGCTGCAACAGGCGGTGTTCCGTCAGGCCCAGCGGTATCCGGGTCAGGAACGCGAAGTGTTCGAATACTTCACCAAATCGCCGGAAATGATGAACAGCCTGCGGGCGCCGATCTTTGAAGAAAAGACGGTGGATTACATTTTGGAACTGGCGACAGTGAAGGATGTGTCCCTGCCGGTCGATCAGTTGCTGGAGTCTGATGACGACAGCACGGATGGTGCAGAGGGTAAGAAAGCCAAGAAAACGGCAAAGAAATCTTCCGCGAAAAAGGCCGCCTCCAAGAAGGCCGCAGCGAAGAAATCTGCTGACTAAAACCTGCCGTTCAATGCGGTGAGTGCAGCGCCCCGGATGCCAGATACGCGTCCGGGGCGTTTGTTTCCGCATCGCCCGGTGCAGATTTCCATAGACGGGGGCTTTACATCCCGGCCTGAGCCATTAACTCTGAGGCTCGCAATCGTCACGGGGACGATGCGATGCCTCTGAATCCTGGTCACAGTCGGTGACCGTTGGATTTCACGAAAATAGCTTTAGGGAGCAGTGAGTATTACCATGCGCGATCCGGTCGATCTTTACATGAACACGCTGGTGCCGATGGTGGTTGAGCAGACCAACCGCGGTGAACGCGCCTATGACATTTATTCGCGCCTGTTGAAGGAGCGTATTATCTTTCTGACAGGGGGCATTGATGATCATGTCGCCAGCCTCCTGTGCGCTCAGTTGTTGTTCCTTGAGTCAGAAAGTCCCGCCAAGGACATTTCCTTCTATATCAATTCACCAGGCGGCGTCGTGACATCTGCGATGTCTGTCTATGATACCATGCAGTATATCCGCTGTGACGTTTCAACCGTATGTCTGGGACAGGCCTGTTCCGCAGGGTCGTTGTTGCTGACGGCCGGGCAGGCGGGCAAGCGTTTCTCGCTGCCATACAGCCGAATCATGGTGCACCAGCCATCCGGTGGTGCCCAGGGTCAGGCAACAGATATCGAAATTCAGGCGCGGGAAATCCTGCGCATGCGGGAAACCCTGAACGGAATCTACGTTCATCATACCGGTCGCAGTCTGAAAGAAATTGAAGCCGCAATGGACCGCGATAAGTTTATGAGCGCGGAAGAGGCAAAGAGCTTTGGCTTGATTGATGAAGTCGTCAATGAACGCCCTTTGCCGGAAGGTGATTCTGATAAGTAAGCCCGATTCTCCTCAGGGGGCCGATATTCGACCCTCTGAGGGATTTTCGCATGAATTTGGCTGATGAACAGGGATGCAGGCCGTTTATACCCTAGTATCAGGGTGTTAATAGGTGCTTTCATCATTGTGGTCACACGTTTGATCCGCCTGTGTATGACAGAATCGCGACACACCTAAGGGAATCCGTGATTTTCCGTTTGAGGGGGTGGGTCGCTAGGTCTACGATACGGTTTGGATACGAGGTCAGTGGGACGCATTGACGGTATGCATGACTGAAAAGATCGGCAAGATCGGTAAGGAACCGGAAAGACGATGAGCAAATCCAGCGGCAGCGACGGAAAGAATACGCTCTACTGCTCCTTTTGCGGTAAGAGCCAACACGAAGTGCGCAAGCTGATCGCCGGACCAACTGTGTTCATTTGCGACGAATGCGTCGAATTGTGCATGGATATTATCCGGGAAGATCACAAATCCAGCGTTTCGAAAACATCGGACGGGGTGCCTACACCTCAGGATATCCGTCAGGTTCTCGACGATTATGTGATTGGTCAGGATTACGCCAAGCGCGTCCTGTCGGTCGCGGTGCATAACCATTATAAACGTCTGGCCCATGGTCAGAAGCAGAATGATGTCGAACTGCAGAAATCAAATATTCTGCTGGTTGGCCCAACCGGGTGCGGTAAAACCCTGCTGGCCCAGACCCTGGCGCGCATTCTGGACGTGCCGTTCACCATGGCGGATGCAACGACGCTGACTGAAGCCGGCTATGTTGGGGAAGATGTCGAAAACATCATCCTGAAGCTGTTGCAATCTGCGGATTACAATGTCGAACGCGCCCAGCGCGGCATCGTGTATATCGATGAGGTCGACAAAATTTCCCGCAAATCTGACAATCCCTCGATCACGCGGGACGTGTCGGGCGAAGGTGTGCAGCAGGCCTTGCTGAAAATCATGGAAGGCACGGTGGCTTCTGTGCCGCCGCAAGGGGGGCGCAAGCATCCACAGCAGGAATTCCTGCAGGTTGATACGACCAATATCCTGTTCATCTGTGGCGGCGCCTTCTCTGGTCTGGAAAAGATTATTGCGTCGCGCGGTAAGGGCTCTTCCATTGGATTTGGCGCGGATGTTCGATCCGAAGATGACCGCAAGGTCGGCGTGATCCTGCGGGATGTCGAACCGGAAGATATGGTTAAGTTCGGCCTTATTCCGGAATTCGTTGGCCGTGTGCCGATGATCGCAACCCTGGAAGACCTGGACGAAGAGGCATTGGTCGACATTCTGACCAAGCCCCGCAATGCGCTGGTCAAACAGTATGCGAAACTGTTTGAAATGGAAGATGTCGGTCTGGAATTTACCGCTGATGCCTTGCTGGCAATTGCCAAACGGGCGATTGAGCGTAAGACCGGCGCGCGTGGTTTGCGCTCCATCATGGAAGCGATCCTATTGGATACGATGTATGACCTGCCCAGCCTGGAAGGGGTGGAGGAAATCGTGATCAATAAGGAAGTCGTCGAAGGTCGGGCAGAGCCGCTCTACATCTATTCTGATCGCAAGAATGAAGTCGAAAGCAATGCTTCTTAATTGAGGTTTGCTGATGCATTTGGACCGCGCCTGATGGACTTGTCCACAGCGCGGTTCTTTTGTTTTCATAATCCGTATTCAAATGAGCAAAACTGCGAAAAAATGCCGGAATTCCGTTATGCTTTGCTTGAAGTGTGGGGCAAACAGCCCCACTATTAGTAAGGCCCGGCTGGCGTGGGTCTTTGAGTTCAAGATGGCGCCTTCAGCCGTTTGGTCTCCGGGTAAGGACACGCACAATCTCTGTGATTTTGTCTCACACACCCGATTATAAAAACGCGCGGGATTTCATTCCCTGAATGACCCCGCGCCATGGAGAGAATGATTATGCAAGAACTCAAAACCGCCGTGGAATTGCCTGTCCTGCCATTGCGCGACATTGTGGTTTTCCCTCATATGATCGTGCCGCTGTTTGTGGGGCGCGATAAATCTGTGCGCGCCCTGGAAGATGTCATGCAGGATGACAAACAAATCCTGTTGGTCACCCAGAAGAATGCGGGCGAAGACGATCCCAAAGCGGATGATATCTATGATGTCGGAACGGTCGCGACTGTTCTGCAGCTTTTGAAATTGCCCGATGGCACCGTGAAGGTGCTGGTCGAAGGGGTGCAGCGCGCCCGGATCACACAATTCACCGCCACGGATGATTTCTTCCAGGTTCAGGCGGAAATGATTGATGATCCCGAAGAACCCGAAGCGGACCTGCAGGCCCTGAGCCGCGCCGTGGTTGGTCAGTTTGAACAATATATCAAACTGAACAAAAAAGTTCCGGCAGAGGTGATGATTTCGATCAATCAGATCGAAGAAGCATCCCGCTTGGCCGATACTGTCGCGCAGCACCTGACGCTGAAAATTTCTGACAAGCAGGATTTGCTGGAACTGGAAACGGTTTCGCTGCGCATGGAAAAAATCTTCGGCTTCATGGAAGGCGAGATCAGCGTTCTTCAGGTTGAAAAGCGCATCCGCAACCGCGTTAAGCGGCAAATGGAGAAGACCCAGCGCGAATATTATCTGAACGAACAGATGAAGGCGATCCAGAAGGAATTGGGTGAGGGCGAAGACGGCAAGGACGAACTGTCCGAACTGGAAGAGCAGATTGAAAAGACCCGCCTGTCCAAGGAAGCGAAAGAAAAGGCGCTGGGCGAGTTGAAGAAACTGCGCTCCATGAGCCCGATGTCTGCGGAAGCAACGGTGGTGCGGAACTATCTGGACTGGCTGTTGTCGATCCCGTGGAAGAAGCGGTCCAAGGTTAAAACCGATCTGCGCGAAGCGAAGGAAACGCTGGATACCGATCACTATGGCCTAGAGAAGGTTAAGGAACGGATTCTGGAATATCTTGCGGTTCAGGCGCGCCAGAAGAAACTTAAAGGCCCGATCCTGTGCCTCGTTGGCCCGCCGGGTGTGGGTAAAACGTCACTGGGTAAATCGATTGCGAAGTCGACGGGACGTTCCTTTGTGCGGATGAGCCTGGGCGGCGTGCGCGACGAGTCGGAAGTGCGCGGACACCGTCGGACCTATATCGGGTCAATGCCGGGCAAGGTTATCCAGGGCATGAAGAAGGCGAAAAAGTCCAACCCGCTTTTCCTGCTGGATGAAATTGACAAACTGGGCGCTGACTGGCGTGGGGATCCATCTTCGGCTCTGCTGGAGGTCTTGGATCCTGAACAGAACAGCACGTTCAACGATCATTATCTGGAAGTGGATTATGATCTGTCCGACGTCATGTTCGTGACGACCGCCAATACCTTGCGGATGCCCCAGCCTTTGATGGACCGCATGGAGATCATCCGCATTCCTGGTTATACCGAGGATGAAAAGGTTGAAATCGCCAAGCGCCATCTGATCAGCAAACAGCGCGGTGAAAACGGTCTGACCGAGAAAGAATGGTCGATCACAGACGAAGCGCTGCGGGATCTGATCCGCTATTACACGCGGGAGGCCGGCGTTCGAAGCCTGGAACGGGAAATTGCGAATTTGGCCCGTAAATCCATCAAGGAAATCATGATGGGTGAGCGTGATTCGGTTGCCATTGATGTGGACAATCTGGGCACCTATGCCGGAATTCGGAAATTCCGCTTTGGCGAGATTGAAGATGAAGACATGGTCGGTGTCGTCACTGGCCTGGCCTGGACCGAAGTCGGCGGTGAGTTGTTGTCGATCGAAGGGGTTCTTGTGCCTGGTAAGGGCCGCGTTACAAAGACCGGGAAACTGGGCGATGTGATGCAGGAGTCCATTCAGGCAGCTGAGAACCTGATCAAGAGCCGCGCTGTCTCTTTCGGGATCAAGCCAACCATCTTCAACAAGAACGATATCCATGTTCACGTTCCGGAAGGGGCGACTCCGAAAGATGGTCCTTCGGCCGGTGTCGCGATGGTCACAGCAATCGTTTCCATTCTGACCAGTGTTCCGGTGAAACGGGATGTGGCGATGACCGGAGAAATCACCCTGCGGGGTCGCGTTCTGCCTATCGGTGGTCTAAAAGAAAAACTGTTGGCCGCTTTGCGTGGGGGAATCAAGACGGTCCTGATTCCGAAAGATAATGAAAAGGATCTGGCCGACATTCCCGATAATGTCCTCAAAGGCATGACCATTATTCCGGTCAGCACGGTCGATGAGGTTCTAGGCCATGCCCTGGTTTCCTCTTTGGTGCCGATTGAATGGTCCGCCGAAGATCAGGAACGGGCGGATGCGCCGGTTTGGTCTCGCGAATCGGGGGACGACCGCGATGGAGCAATTGCCCACTAGAATGCCAGATTTTGGGGTGTTTCCCCTAATGTTCGGGTGAAAATGGTATAAAACAGGGCGTCGGTGCTACTACACCGACGCCCTGTATTTTATTTCGGTCTCCCGACACCGAATTTACAAACAAGATATCTAAAAATCCGCAGAAAACCGGGGGAAATTGAGTGTTTCGCGTTGACGGATATCCTCAATTACCCTTACACTTTGCCTCGTTCGGATAATCCTATCCAATTTTTAACATCCCGAAACATTAGGGGGGTTCCTGTGAATAAGAACGATCTCGTCGCTGCCGTTGCCGATTCAGCCGGCCTGTCCAAAGCCGATGCCGCTAAAGCGGTTGACGGTGTACTCGAAGCCATTACCGGTCAGCTGAAAGCTGGTGGTGATGTGCGTATCGTAGGATTTGGTACATTTGCTGTTAGCAAGCGTGCAGCGTCTAAAGGCCGCAATCCTCAGACCGGTGCGGAAATCAACATTCCGGCATCCAATCAGCCGAAATTCAAGGCTGGTAAAGGTTTGAAGGACGCCGTCAACTAAGACCGCGAATCGAAGCAGGCAACTGTTTCAACGAATTAAAACCAACCGCTCTCATAAATTTTGAGGGCGGTTGATTTTTTTTGAAAGCAAGGTTTGATCCTTCGCCAAAGGCACGCTATAGACCCCCTCACACATGGGCGGTTAGCTCAGCTGGCAGAGCATCTCGTTTACACCGAGAGGGTCGGCGGTTCGATCCCGTCACCGCCCACCATGTGACCTTTTCCAACTGTTGACCCTGTGATAGCTCTTACCTGTTTTTATCAAATGGGGAGGACGCAGCATGACTGCAGTAAACCTAAATCAAAAATTAGCAATGTTTTCAGAACATTGGTCCCCAAAGATTGTGGCTGCTTTTAACGGTCACGATGTCATGGTGGTTAAGGTAATGGGGGAGTTTGTGTGGCATTCTCACCCGGATACGGATGATTTTTTCTATGTTCTACAAGGGCGCGTTGTTATCCAAATGAAGGCCGGAGATGTGATCCTGGAGGCTGGAGATTTATATGTCGTGCCAAAAGGTGTTGAGCACCGACCAGTGGCGGAAGTGGAATCACATCTGCTGTTGATTGAACCTCAGGGGGTACCCAATACCGGTGACGCGGGAACCGCGGCAAAAAAAGAAAAGCTATAAACGCCCGATTTTCGCACTCCCCCGCTTTTTCTTGCAAAAAATATGTCATGCGCGTCGTTGGTTGCTTGACAGGGGGGAGGTGGTGCAATATCACCCGTCTCGCTGAGGACGGATCGTTGCTCAGCCACCCATGCGGGGGTGTAGCTCAGTTGGTTAGAGTGCCGGCCTGTCACGCCGGAGGTCGCGGGTTCGAGCCCCGTCACTCCCGCCATTTTCTTAAATAATTTCAAATGTTTTGCGGAACTCCATCAGGGGTTCCGTATTTATATGCTGCGGCGCGTCAATTCGTCATGTTTGGAGACTTTTAAGTCCCACCAACAGCTACTATAGTAAACCATCGTCAGGGGTTGGGATGGCACGCGAAGCCTTGACCGGACCGGTCCGGCGTGCGAAATGGCGTTGCGTTAGAAGGGCGTGTTCAGTCTTCCCTGGTTTAAAGGGTGATCAGCTGAACCGTTTTGGGACATGGGGATTGTGGGGCGTTATTCAAGCTGCCTCGTATCCCCCTTTAACCGGTGCGGAGACCGCGATGGAAGAGCTGCTGAGCCAATACTTCCCAATCTTGGTTTTCCTTGGGATCGCGATGGGCATTGCGATACTCATGGTGGGTGGCAGCATGATTGCCGCGAAACAGCATCCCGACTCCGAAAAATTATCGGCCTATGAATGCGGCTTTGAGGCGTTTGACGACGCGCGGTCGCGGTTCGATGTCCGGTTCTACCTGGTCACATTGCTTTTTATCATTTTTGATCTGGAAGTTGCATTCCTCTTTCCCTGGGCTGTCGCCTTAGGGGATATCGGATTGTTCGGTTTCTGGTCGATGGTGGTCTTTCTGGGCGTGTTGACTGTTGGTTTTATCTACGAATGGCGCAAAGGGGCACTGGAATGGGAGTAACCACCGGTCAACGAGAAACCGTGCTGCCGCCTGGCCCCGGTCAGGATCTGGCGCTGGATGCGGTTACCGACGCACTGCAGGACAAGGGCTTTGTCGTCGCTAACCTGGACAAGCTGGTCAACTGGGCGCGTACAGGGTCGCTGTGGCCGATGACCTTCGGTCTGGCCTGTTGCGCTGTAGAAATGATGCATGCCTATATGCCGCGCTATGACCTGGACCGGTTTGGTGTCGTTCCGCGGGGCAGTCCCCGTCAGTCAGATGTCATGATCGTTGCCGGAACGCTGACCAATAAAATGGCACCGGCGCTGCGCAAGGTTTATGACCAGATGGCAGAGCCACGTTGGGTGATTTCCATGGGGTCTTGTGCGAATGGCGGTGGCTATTATCACTATAGCTATTCTGTCGTGCGGGGCTGTGACCGAATCGTCCCGGTCGATATCTATGTGCCTGGATGCCCACCCACCGCTGAAGCTTTGGTCTATGGTGTGCTGCAATTGCAAAAGAAAATTCGGCGTACTGGAACGATCCTGCGATAAGCGGTGTCGGGATGGCATGTCAGTCCGTTTTGATATGATGTTAGGGTGATCATGAGCGCGACACGCGAAGCCTTGAGAGACCTTGGGGCGTATATCGAGTCCAAATTCGGTGAGCAGATGCACAGCCAAACCCTGATCAATGGGGAACTGGTAGTGACAATCTCGTGCCAGAATTTACTGAAACTGTGTAAGTTTCTGCGCGATGATTCGCATTGCCTGTTCAGCCAGTTGGTCGACATTTGCGGTGTTGATTTTCCAGAGCGCGAAAAGCGGTTTGAAGTCGTCTATAACCTGTTGAGCATGAAGCATAATATCCGCTGTCGCGTGAAGGTTATCGCCGATGCGGATACGACGGTACCGTCCGTTGTGTCGATCTGGCCGGCGGCAGATTGGTACGAGCGTGAAGTCTGGGACATGTATGGTGTGTTCTTTGGCGATCACCCGGACCTGCGCCGCATTCTGACGGATTATGGTTTTGATGGGCACCCTCAGCGTCGTGATTTCCCGCTGACCGGTTTTGTTGAATTGCGGTATGACGAAGAACAGCGCCGGGTCGTCTATGAACCCGTCAAACTGACACAGGAATTCCGTAGCTTCGACTTTATGAGCCCGTGGGAGGGGATGACCCCGAAACTGCCGGGTGATGAGAAAGCCGAAGAGCAGGCGGAAGGGGATAAGGCATGAGCCTCACCGAGCCGTTCGATAGAAGTCTTGCAAGCAAGGCCCTGGGTGGGACCGATCAGGATCCGACCATCAAAACTCTGACGATGAATTTCGGCCCCCAGCATCCTGCGGCCCACGGCGTGTTGCGCATGGTGATGGAGATGGATGGAGAGGTGATCGAGCGCCTGGATCCGCATATCGGCCTGTTGCATCGTGGCACGGAAAAGCTGATCGAGTATAAAACCTATCTTCAGGCGATACCGTATTTTGATCGGTTGGACTATGTGGCCCCGATGGCACAGGAGCATGCCTTCTGTCTGGCGACAGAGCGTCTGTTGGGTCTGGAAGTGCCCTTGCGTGGCCAATATATGCGCGTCTTGTTTGACGAGATCAGCCGGATTTTGAACCATCTGCTGAACGTGCCCGCCTATGCCCTGGATGTCGGGGCCATGACGCCGATGTTGTGGGCGTTTGAAGAGCGCGAAAAGCTGATGGAGTTTTATGAAGGCGTTTGCGGTGCGCGGATGCACGCTGCCTTCTATCGTGTCGGCGGCGTTCACCAGGATATGCCGCCCCTGATGGCGGAGAAGATTTCCGAATGGGTCGATGGTTTTCCGAAATTCATCGACGATCTGGAAAACATGCTGACGGAAAATCGTATCTTTAAACAGCGGTCCGTCGATATCGGGATTATTTCGCCAGAAGACGCCATGGCCTGGGGCCTGACCGGGCCGGTATTGCGGGCGTCCGGTGTTGCCTGGGACTTGCGCAAGTCGCAACCTTACGAGGTCTATGACCGCTTGGATTTTGATATCCCAACCGGCAAGACCGGTGATTGCTATAGCCGGTATCTGGTTCGGGTTGAGGAAATGCGGCAATCCCTGTCGATTATTAAACAATGTCTGCGGGATATGCCCAGCGGGTCCGTCTTAACGGAAAACACGAAGGTTGCCCCACCACGACGGGGTGATATGAAGCGGTCGATGGAAGCATTGATCCATCACTTCAAACTGTATACCGAAGGCTTCCACGTGCCGGAGGGGGAAACCTATACAGCCGTCGAAGCACCCAAAGGGGAGTTTGGCGTCTATCTGGTCTCCGATGGGACGAACAAGCCGTATCGCTGTAAAATCCGGGCACCGGGCTTTGCGCATCTGCAGGTAATGGATCACGTCTGTAAGGGACATATGCTGGCCGATTCGGTGGCCGTGCTGGGCTCTTTCGATGTCGTGTTTGGAGAGATCGACCGTTAATCACGGTTTGTCCTGTAAGGGTAGGTTAGACGATGAGTGCTGAGAGCTTTGAATTCACCGGCGACTTCCTGAAGGAAGCCCAGCGGAATATTGCGAAATATCCGCAAGGGCGTCAGCAGTCTGCCGTGCTCGCCTTGTTGTTCCTGGCGCAGGAGCAACGCCACGATCAGGGCCACTATTGCGACGAAGCGGTTATGCGCACAATCTCTGAAATGCTGGATATGCCCTATATCCGTGTGATGGAGGTTGCCAGTTTCTTCACCCAGATCAATCTGGAACCGGTTGGCGAATTTCACATTCAACTGTGCGGAACAACGCCCTGCATGTTGCGTGGTGCAGAAGACATCAAGTCCGCGATTGAAACGAAGCTTGGCATTCATGCGGGACAGACCACGCAGGATAAGAAATTCACCCTGACAGAGGTTGAATGCCTGGGGGCCTGCTGTAATGCGCCGATGGTTCAGATCAATGATGACTATTTCGAAGATCTGACGCCTGAGATCATGACGGGCCTGATTGATAAATTGGCTAAGGGGGAGGCGGTGACGCCCGGTCCTCAGAATGGACGCTCCGGCTCTGAGCCAGAGGGTGGCCCACAAACCCTGCAAACCGGCCCTGCGCCGCAGATCAGAAGCTAAGGGGGCCGACAGATGCCAGATTGGTCGCCACTTCAAGACGAAGACCGGATTTTCAAGAATCTTTACGGATATCATTCGTGGAACTTGGAATCGGCGAAAAAGCGCGGTGCCTGGGACAATACCAAGGCGTTGATTGACCTTGGTCGTGACAAGATTGTTGAGATCGTGAAGGCATCCGGCCTGCGCGGGCGCGGTGGGGCAGGGTTCCCGACCGGCCTTAAATGGTCATTCATGCCCAAGGCCACGTCGGACAAACCGTCCTATCTGGTCGTGAATGCTGATGAATCAGAGCCCGGCACCTGTAAGGACCGGGAGATCATGCGCAATGATCCCCATACCTTTATCGAAGGNTGCCTGCTGGCNTCCATCGCGATGGGNGCGCATCATTGNTATGTCTATATTCGNGGCGAATATCGCTANGAATATAACATTCTGGAAAAGGCCGTCGCCGAAGCCTATGAGGCTGGTCTGGTCGGCCCGAAGGCCTGTGGTAGCGATTATCCGTTTGATATCTATATCCATCATGGCGCCGGCGCTTATATCTGTGGTGAAGAAACCGCGCTGTTGGAAAGCCTGGAAGGCAAGAAGGGCCAACCGCGCCTGAAGCCGCCTTTCCCGGCCATGGCGGGCCTGTATGGTTGCCCAACCACAGTGAATAACGTGGAGAGCATCGCTGTTGCGCCGGCCATCCTGCGCCGTGGGGCCGAATGGTTCCTGGGCTTTGGTCGCGAAAACAATGCTGGTACCAAGCTGTTCTGTGTGTCCGGCCATGTAGAGAAGCCCTGCAACGTTGAAGAAGCCATGTCGATCCCGCTGAAAGAACTGCTGGAACGGCATTGCGGCGGCGTGCGCGGCGGCTGGGATAATCTGAAAGCAGTGATCCCGGGTGGATCCTCCGTGCCGCTGCTGCCCAAGGATATCTGTGACACGGTGCTGATGGATTTCGATGCGCTGAAGGAACAAAAATCCGGTCTGGGCACGGCGGCTGTGATCGTGATGGATCAATCCACTGATGTCATCAAGGCGATCGCCCGATTGAGCTATTTCTATAAGCATGAAAGCTGTGGCCAATGCACACCGTGCCGCGAAGGCACAGGCTGGATGTGGCGCGTGATGGAACGCCTGGTTAAGGGGCAGGCAGAGATCGAAGAGATCGACACCCTGCTGGAAGTCACCAAACAGGTGGAAGGTCACACGATCTGCGCGCTTGGCGATGCCGCCGCCTGGCCGATCCAGGGGCTGGTCCGCCATTTCCGCGACGAAATCGAAGATCGCATCAAAAACCGTATCCGCGTCGCTGTTGGCGCGGTCGCGGCTGAATAAGGATAGGGCGCTCGATATGGCGACGATAACGATCAAGATTAACGGGCAAGAGCAAGAGGTCGAGCAGGGCATGACCGTGTTGCAGGCCTGTGAGCAGGCCGGCGTTGAAGTGCCGCGCTTTTGCTATCATGAGCGTCTGTCGGTCGCGGGCAACTGCCGTATGTGCCTTGTCGAGGTGAAGCCGGGCCCGCCGAAACCTGCTGCCTCCTGTGCGCTGCCGGTGGCCCCCAATCAGGAAATCCTCACCGAATCTGAAATGGTGGTGAAGGCCCGCAAGGGCGTGATGGAATTCTTGCTGATCAATCATCCGCTGGATTGCCCGATTTGTGACCAGGGCGGCGAATGTGACCTGCAGGATCAGGCCATGGCCTTTGGCCGCGACGGGTCTCGCTATACCGAGAATAAGCGCGCGGTGAAGGACAAGTATATGGGCCCGCTGATCAATACGATCATGACCCGGTGTATTCATTGCACGCGCTGTGTGCGTTTTGTCGCGGAAGTTGCTGGTGCAGAAGAAATCGGCCTGTTGAATCGCGGTGAGAATGCAGAGATTTCCAGCCTGGAGCAGGCTGTCGACAGCGAATTATCCGCCAATGTCATTGATTTGTGCCCGGTCGGTGCCCTGACGTCGAAACCTTATCAATACAATGCACGTCCCTGGGAATTGAAAAAGACCGAAAGCGTGGATGTGATGGATGCCGTTGGCTCCAACATCCGCGTCGATGCGCGGGGCAATGAGGTGCTGCGGGTCCTGCCACGTCTGAACGAAGACGTGAACGAGGAATGGATTTCCGACAAAACGCGCTATGCCTGTGACGGGCTGCGGCGTCAGCGTCTGGACAAGCCCTATATCCGGGGCATGGATGGCAAGCTGAAACCGGCAAGCTGGCAGGATGCCATGGCTGCGGTGGCAAAGGCGGCTAATGGTTTGAAGGGCGAGCAGATGGCTGCCCTGACGGGGGATCAGGCCTGTGTGGAAAGCGTCTATTCTCTGAAGATGCTGATGGAGATGCTGGGATCCCCCAATCTGGATTGCCGTCAGGATGGGGCCAAGCTAGACGCAGGCGTGCGTGCTGGTTACATTTTTAACACCACCATTGCCGGGATTGAACAGGCTGATGCGCTGTTGATCGTGGGGGCCAATATTCGGTGGGAAGCCCCGATTATTAATGCCCGCATTCGCAAGCGGTGGCTGACCGGTGCAATGCAGGTTGCGACCATAGGCGAACAGATCAAAACAACCTATGACAGCGACTATCTGGGGGCTGGCCCTGAGACTTTGAGCGAAGTCGCCGATGGCAGTCATCCTTTTGCAGAAATTTTGAAATCTGCTGAGAACCCGATGATCATCGTGGGGCAGGGGGCGCTTGCGCGTAAAGATGGCGCTGCAGTTCTGGCCGCAGCAAAGAAAATTGCCGATATGTGCGGCATGATTAAAGAAGACTGGAACGGCTTTAACGTTCTGCACACAGCGGCCAGCCGCGTTGGGGCGCTGGATGTCGGATTTGTCCCTGGCGACAAGGGGGCTGATCGTGACGGCATTCTGGCTGGTGCGGTAACGGGCGCGATTAAGCTGGTCTATCTGTTGGGAACCGATGAAATGGACCTGGCCCCGTTGAAAGACAGTGGTGCCTTTGTCGTCTATCACGGTCACCACGGAGATAAGGGTGCGCATGTCGCCGATGTGATCTTCCCGGGCGCGGCCTATACGGAAAAGAATGCGACCTATGTGAACACGGAAGGGCGCGTTCAACTGGCCCGCCGGGCGACCTTCCCACCAGGCGAAGCAAAGGACGACTGGGCGATTATAAGGGCCCTGTCCGAAACAGTGGGTAAACCTTTACCCTGGATCAGTTTTGACGAATTGCGCATGGCGATGCGCGGGGCCCATCCGCATCTGGCGCGCATTGATGATGCGGAAGCTGCAAGCTGGGCTGATTTTGGCACGCCCGGCGCAATGGACGCGGCCGCATTCACCACGCCGATTGAGAATTTTTATATGACCGACCCGATTTCGCGGGCGTCGGAGACGATGGCGGAATGCACACAGACATTTGTGCTGGACCGCAACGGGAAGGGGACCGGGACCCATGGCTGACCTGTTTGACGGCATTTGGTGGTCTGGCTATGTCTGGCCGACGCTGATCACGGTTCTTCTGATCCTGTGCATCATGATTCCGGTTATGCTGTCGGTTGCCTATCTGACGCTGGCAGAGCGTAAGGTCATCGGCTGGATGCAATTGCGCAAGGGCCCGAATGTGGTGGGACCCTTTGGCCTGTTACAGCCCATCGCCGATGCGTTAAAGCTGCTGATGAAGGAAACCATCATCCCGGCAGGTGCCAATCCGGTCCTGTTCCTGATTGCACCGATGCTGACCTTTGTACTGGCACTAATCGCCTGGGCGGTTATACCGTTTGATGACGGTATGGTGCTGGCCGATATCAATGTCGGGGTTCTGTATCTCTTCGCGATTTCATCGCTGGGCGTTTATGGCATCATCATCGCGGGCTGGGCGTCGAACTCCAAATACGCATTCCTAGGCGCATTGCGCTCTGCGGCGCAGATGGTGTCTTACGAAGTATCCATCGGATTTGTGATCGTGACGGTGCTGATCTGCGTCGGGTCGCTGAACCTCAGTGACATTGTGCGGTCCCAGGCCGGGGGTGGTTTCTGGAACTGGTACTTCCTGCCCCTGCTGCCGATGTTTGTGGTCTTCATCATTTCGGCACTGGCGGAAACGAACCGCGCGCCGTTTGATTTGCCAGAAGCGGAAGCAGAGCTGGTTTCAGGCTATAACGTCGAATATTCGGCGATGGCCTTTGCTCTGTTCTTTCTGGGCGAATATGCCAACATGATTTTGATGAGCGCGATGACCGTGGTTCTATTCCTGGGGGGCTGGTTGCCGCCGGTGGATGCGCAGCCCTTCACCTGGGTGCCTGGACCGATTTGGTTTGCCATAAAGGTTGCCTTCGTTTTGTTCATCTTCCTGTGGGTACGCGCGACATTTCCGCGCTATCGATATGACCAATTGATGCGTCTGGGCTGGAAGGTATTCTTGCCCCTGTCGCTGTTCTGGGTCATTGCAACCGCCGGGTTCCTGGTCGCGTTTGACCTGTTACCCCAAGGCATGAATTAAAGGAAAGGAGAGACGCTGGATGGCAAGCCTCGACAGAACTGCCCGATCTTTCCTGCTGGCTGAATTGCTCAGCGGTATGGCGCTGACTCTCAAGATGATGTTCAGCCCCAAACACACGATCAATTATCCTTATGAAAAGGGGCCCTTGAGCCCCCGTTTCCGGGGTGAACATGCCCTGCGCCGCTATCCCAATGGGGAAGAGCGCTGCATCGCGTGCAAACTGTGCGAGGCCGTATGCCCCGCCCAGGCGATCACGATTGAGGCCGAACCGCGCGCCGATGGATCGCGCCGGACGACTCGCTATGACATTGACATGACCAAATGTATCTATTGCGGCTATTGCCAGGAGGCGTGCCCGGTGGATGCAATCGTTGAAGGACCGAACTACGAATTTGCGACCGAAACCCGCGAAGAACTGTTCTATAACAAGGATAAGCTCCTTGCGAATGGGGACCGTTGGGAATCGGAGATCGCTGCTAACCTTGAATTGGACGCGCCGTACCGCTAAACCGCTTGCGGGTCTGCGTACCGATTGATTGAAACCGAGGGGGGAACCAATGGCATTCGCCGGGTTCATGTTTTACATATTTGCCGCGATCTGCGTGGCGTGTGCCGTGATGGTGATAACATCGCGCAACCCCGTGCATTCGGTCCTGTTCCTGATCCTGGCTTTCTTCAATGCGGCGGGATTGTTCGTGCTGATCGGGGCTGAGTTTCTGGCGATGATCCTTGTCGTCGTTTATGTCGGCGCGGTCGCGGTCCTGTTCCTGTTCGTCGTGATGATGCTGGACGTCAATTTCGTCGAATTGCGACGCGGCGTTAAGAACTATGTCTATCTGGGTGCAACATTGGGCGGCATCCTGTTCCTGGAACTGGCGCTGGTAGCGACATCCTGGACCTTGGGCCCGCAAATGTCTGAAATTACCCTGGGGCCTGTCGTTGGCGCGGTCAGCAATACACGCAGCATCGGCCAGATTATCTATACCGACTACATCTATCTGTTTCAGGGGGCCAGCCTGATCCTGTTGGTCGCGATGATGGGGGCGATTGTATTGACCTTGCGTCAGCGCGCCGGTGTCAAAAAGCAGGTTATCGCCGATCAGGTGTCACGCTCTTCCAAGGATGAGCTGATCGTGGTCAAGGTCGACTCTGGCAGCGGCATATAGCGGGGAACGACGGATATGGAAATCGGACTTTCACATTATCTCGCTGTTGCGGCCGTGCTGTTCACATTGGGGCTGTTTGGCATCTTTTTGAACCGCCGGAACGTGATTGTGATCTTGATGTCGGTCGAATTGATGCTGTTGGCCGTGAATATCAATCTGGTCGCTTTCTCGGCCTTCTTGCAGGACCTGACGGGTCAGATCTTTGCCATGTTCGTCTTGACCGTGGCGGCGGCAGAGGCCGCAATCGGCCTTGCCATCCTGGTCGTCTTCTATCGTAACCGCGCGTCTATCGCGGTTGACGATGTCAGCAACATGAAGGGTTAGGGGCGGTACTCCCATGGAATCACTCATCGTATTTCTGCCGCTGATCGGGGCATTGGTTGCTGGCTTTGCCGGGCGCGCCATTGGCGGGCATAAGGGGGATGTGTTCGCACAGATCGTCTCTTCCGGCCTGTTGGTGCTGTCGGCCATTCTGGCCTGGATCGTCTTTATCAAGGTTGGCATTCTGGCGGAAGATCCGACCGACAAGGCCTATACGGTTGAATTGCTGCGCTGGGTGACGGTCGGGAATTTTTCTTTTGATTGGGCGCTGCGCATCGATACGCTGACGGGCGTCATGCTGGTGGTGATCACCACGGTGTCGTCCCTGGTGCATATCTATTCCATCGGATACATGCACCATGATCCCAGCATTCCCCGGTTCCAGGCTTATCTGAGCCTGTTTACCTTTATGATGCTGATGCTGGTGACGGCCGATAACCTGGTTCAGATGTTCTTTGGCTGGGAAGGCGTCGGTCTGGCGTCGTATCTGTTGATTGGGTTCTGGTACAAGAAGCCTTCTGCCAATGCGGCGGCGATTAAGGCATTTGTCGTCAACCGCGTCGGGGATTTCGGGTTTGCGCTGGGCATATTCGGTGTGTTCATTCTGACCGGATCGCTGTCTTTTGACAGTGTTTTCAATGCGATCCCAGGCATTGTTGGAGATGGTGGTACAGCGACCAGCTTCAATTTCCTGTGGTTCACGCTGACCGGACAGGAAGCCGTGACGGCGGTCTGTCTGCTGTTGTTCATGGGCGCGATGGGGAAATCGGCGCAATTGGGGCTGCATACATGGCTGCCCGATGCGATGGAGGGGCCAACGCCCGTTTCCGCGCTGATCCACGCCGCGACCATGGTGACGGCTGGCGTCTTCATGGTGTGCCGTCTGTCGCCGATTTTTGAATATTCGGAAACCGCCCTGATGGTCGTGACCTTTGTCGGGGCTTCGACGGCATTCTTTGCCGCGACAATCGGGCTGACGCAAAACGATATCAAGCGGGTGATTGCCTATTCCACCTGCTCTCAGCTTGGCTATATGTTCTTTGCCGCCGGGGTATCGGCTTATCCCGCAGCGATGTTCCATCTGTTCACGCATGCCTTCTTCAAGGCCTTGTTGTTCTTGGGCGCAGGCGCGGTGATTCATGCCGTCTCCGACGAGCAGGATATGCGCAAGATGGGTGGTCTTGCCCCCTATATCAAAAAGACCATGCTGATGATGTGGATTGGCTCCCTGGCGCTGACGGGGATTGGTATTCCGGGCACATCCATCGGCTTTGCAGGCTTTTTCTCCAAGGACGCTATACTTGAAAGCGCCTATGCGGCGGAGACAGGGATCGGCCGTTATGCCTTCTGGTTGGGCATTGCTGCAGCCATAATGACAGCCTTCTATTCCTGGCGCCTGTTGTGGATGACGTTCCATACCCCGGCGCGCGGTGATGAGAAGGTCATGGCCCATGTTCATGAATCGCCCAATGTCATGCTGGTGCCACTGTATGTATTGGCGATTGGTGCCGTCTTTGCAGGCATTGTCTTCGCACCGTATTTCACGGGTCATCATTTCCAGGAATTCTGGGGGGATTCGATCCTGATCCTTGAGAGCCATCAGGCGCTGGAAAATGCCCACCATGTGCCGATCTGGGTAAAAGTGGCACCCTTGGTGGTCGGGCTTATCGGGATCTTTGGGGCGATTTGGGTCTATCGCGGCGGTTTGGAGCGCGGCAAGTCCATCGGCCGCTTCTGGGGTCCGTTCTACCAATTCTCGTTTAACAAATGGTACTTTGATGAATTGTATGACTTCCTCTTCGTCCGGCCATGCTTTGCCCTTGGGCGGCTGTTCTGGAAACGGGGGGATGGCGACGTCATCGATGGCCTGGGCCCGGATGGCGTGGCAAAGAGCACGTCAATCCTCGCCGGGCGGATCAGCCTGCTGCAAAGCGGTTATCTGTACCACTACGCATTCGCCATGTTGATCGGTGTTGTTGTGCTGATCAGCTTCTATTTGTTGGCTCACTAAGGCCGTCGGGAAGGGACCGAACCTCAAAATGTCGGAAGCCTCGTTTCCTCTTCTCAGTTTGACGACATTCGCTCCTTTGGTTGGGGCGCTGTTCGTCATGATCATCCGTGGCACGCCAGAAGAAGTGGCACGCAATGCCCGATGGGTTGCGTTTGTCGCTTCGGTGACAACCTTTCTGTTGTCCTTGCTGGTGCTGGCTAATTTTGACGGGTCCTCCGCTGATTTCCAACTGGTTGAATATCAGCCCTGGCTGGAATCGGTTGGGATTGGCTATAAGATGGGCGTGGACGGGATTTCGATCTGGTTCGTGTTGCTGTCGACCCTGTTGTCGCCGCTGTGTATCCTGGCAAGCTGGCGCTCCATCAAAGTGCGCGTGCGTGAATACATGATCGCCTTCCTGGTACTGGAAACCATGATGGTTGGCATGTTCTGCGCCCTGGACATGCTGGTATTCTACATCTTCTTCGAAGGTGTTCTGTTGCCGATGTTCCTGATCATCGGTGTCTGGGGCGGCGGGCGTCGGATTTATGCGGCGTTCAAGTTCTTCCTGTATACGCTGCTGGGATCTATCCTGATGCTGGTCGCAATCATCGCCATGTATTACGGCGCGGGGGGAACGACCGATATTCCCACATTGATGACGACACAGTTCCCGCGTGACCTGCAGATGATCCTCTGGCTGGCCTTCTTCGCAAGTTTCGCTGTGAAAGTGCCGATGTGGCCGGTTCATACCTGGTTGCCAGATGCCCATGTTGAAGCACCAACGGCGGGGTCTGTTATTCTGGCCGGCGTGTTGTTGAAGATGGGGGGCTATGGTTTCCTGAGATTCTCCATCCCAATGTTGCCGTTGGCGTCCGAAGCCTATGCGCCACTGGTTTTCACGCTGTCTTGCATCGCGGTTGTTTACACCTCTTTGGTGGCCCTGGTGCAGGAGGATATGAAGAAGCTGATCGCCTATTCCTCCATCGCACATATGGGCTTTGTGACGGCGGCGATATTCTCCATGAATGAAACAGCGATTGCGGGGTCGATCATTCAGATGTTGAGCCATGGTCTGGTCTCTGGCGCGCTGTTCCTGTGCGTGGGCGTGGTCTATGACCGGCTGCACACCCGCGAGATTTCCCGCTATGGCGGGCTGGCGACCAATATGCCGCGCTATGCCCTGGTGTTCATGCTGTTCACTATGGCCTCAGTCGGCCTGCCGGGTACCAGCGGTTTTGTTGGGGAATTCCTGATCCTGTATGGGGCGTTTGAACACAACACCTATGTCGCGGCCTTCCTGGCGACGGGGATGATCCTGGGGGCAGCCTATATGCTGTATCTGTATCGCCGGGTCGTCTTTGGGGCGCTGACAAAGGATGATGTCAAAGGCATGTTGGATATGAGCCCGCGAGAGATCGCGATCTTTGTTCCGCTGATCATTCTGACCCTGTGGATGGGGATATACCCATCGACCTTCCTGGATCCGATTGAGGTGTCAGTGACGAATTTGGTGGAAAATTATGATGCGGCACTGGCCGCGGCCCAATCGGGTGCCGCGCTGGTTACCGGTAACCAATAGAAAGAGGGGGGAGACCTAGTATGTTCGAAACCTCCGCATTCGCACCGGCCCTACCGGAAATCGCATTGGCCGCCAGCGTGATGGCGCTGATGATGGTTGGCGTCTTTTCTGATGCCAAGAAAGCCCTGGGCCGTGTTTCCTTTCTGGCGATCCTGGTGTTGCTGGGCACGGCCGTATTGGTGGTCATAACCGGGACAGACAATCGTGTCGGCTTTGGCGGATTGTTCATTGTCGACAGTTTCGCCGTCTATATGAAACTTCTTGTGCTGATCGCGGCCCTTTGTGGTCTGGTGATGAGCGATCGCTATATCCGGCGCGAAGGCATGGCCCGGTTTGAATATCCGATCCTGCTGTGTTTTGCGACTTTGGGCATGCTGATGATGGTTTCAGCAAATGACCTGATGTCGCTGTATATCGGCCTGGAATTGCAAAGCCTGTCGCTGTATGTCGTCGCCGCGTTTCAGCGTGACCAGTTGCGCTCGACAGAGGCCGGTTTGAAGTATTTCGTGCTGGGCGCCTTAAGTTCCGGCCTGTTGCTGTATGGCTGTTCGCTTATCTATGGCTTTGCCGGAACCACTAGTTTCACCGCATTGGCGCAGGAAATGGCCAATATGGATGCCGCGCCGACGGGCCTGATTGTTGGTCTTGTCTTCCTGTCGGCCGGGTTGGCGTTCAAGATTTCCGCCGTCCCTTTCCATATGTGGACGCCAGACGTTTATGAAGGCGCCCCGACATCTGTGACCGCCTTTTTTGCGGTTGCCCCCAAGATCGCGGCGATGGCGCTTATTCTGCGTGTCATGCTGGGCCCGTTCGGGGACCTGATCGCGGAATGGCAGCAGATCATCTGGATGATTTCCGTCGCCTCCATGATCCTTGGGGCCTTTGCCGCCATTGCACAGACCAATATCAAGCGTCTGATGGCCTATTCCTCCATCGGCCATGTCGGCTATGCCCTGATGGGCTTGGCGGCGGGGACCGAGGCCGGGGCCGGGGCTGTCATGATGTATATGGCAATCTATCTGGCGATGAATGTCGGAACCTTCGCCATTATCCTGTCCATGAAGGTCAAGGACAGGATGGTTGAAAACATCTCTGATCTGGCTGGTCTGTCAAAGACACGACCGGGCATGGCGCTTGCGCTGATGATCTTCATGTTCTCCATGGCGGGCATTCCGCCACTGGCAGGGTTCTTTGGGAAGTTCTTTGTCTTCAGTGCGGCAATTGATGCGGGATTGATCTATCTGGCGGTCATCGGAGCCGTTACCAGTGTTGTCAGCGCCTTCTATTACCTGCGCATCATCAAGGTCATGTATTTTGACGAAGCGGATGAAACGCTGGATGCGATGGAAGGGCGTGCGATGAAGGGAATATTGCTGGTATCGTCGCTGGCGATCCTGGTCTTTATCCTGTTGCCTCAGACTCTGGCGGACTACGCAGCTTACGCGGCGACGTCCTTGTTCGCTGGTTGATCCAGCGCCCGTGCCACACGCCAGTGACTGAAACAACGCTCTATCCGCCCGGTTGGTCCGTTCAGCGGTTCCAGGTGGTTGGATCGACGATGGATATCGCCCGGGATCTGGCCGACCATGATGCCCCCGACAGAACCGTTGTCCGGGCGGATATTCAAACCGGCGGTCGCGGGCGATTTGGCCGCCAATGGGTATCAGAGGCCGGCAATCTGTATATGACATTGCTGTTGCGGGAGGATCGCCCCCTGGCAGATTGTGCACAGCTTTCCTTTGCAGCAGCGCTTGCGCTTTATGATGCAATCGGCCTGCCCGACGTCACCTTGAAATGGCCTAATGATGTCCTGATCGGGGGCAAGAAGACGGCAGGCATCCTGCTGGAGGCAGGCGGTCCCTCAGCAGCCCCGTGGATATTGATTGGCATGGGGGTCAATGTGGCCCACCATCCACAGGATGCGCCTTATCCCGTGACACATGTGGCGCAGGAGGCTTATCCCCATGGAGCAGATACACTGTGCCGCAGTGTGCTGGAAGGAATCGACCATTGGCGCGGAATTTGGCATAAACAGGGAGCCACATCTATTCACGCCGCCTGGCTGGACAAGGCGCATGGGCGCGGTCAGGACATTCGTGTACGCCTGACATCAAAGGAAATTGTCGGGCGGTTTGAGACATTGGATGCAGATGGCGCATTGGTCGTTCTGGATAAGGCGGGCACGCGACACAGTATCTCTGCCGGCGATGTATTTTTTGCGTGATATTGAAGGATGACGTGAATGCTGCTTGCAATTGATTCCGGCAATACAAATGTTGTCTTTGGCGTGTTTGATGGGACAGATTTCGTAAAGGCCTTTCGTTGCGCCAATGATCCAAAACGCACCGCAGATGAGTATATCGTCTGGCTGAGTGAGTTGATGACGTTAAACGGGCTGGATCACACGAAAATCACGGGCACGGTGATCGGGTCGGTGGTACCGGAAACCGAATTCAATCTGGTAAGCCTGTGCCGGCGTTATTTCGACGGTGAACCAATCGTTATTGGTGATCCCGGTGTGGAATTGGGGATTCAGGTCTTGATCGACCGACCGGAACAGGCCGGGGCGGATCGTCTGGTGAATGCGGTAGAAGCGCATCGCACCTATGGCGGGCCATTGATTTGTATCGATTTTGGCACGGCCACAACATTTGATGTGGTTGACGGAGATGGAAATTATCGCGGCGGTGTAATTTCACCAGGGATACGCTTGTCATTAGAGGCCTTGTATCTGGCCTCAGCCAAGTTGCCCCTTGTGGAGGTTGCGCCGTCAGAGACAGTGATCGGAAAGTCCACGGTGCATGCCATGCAATCGGGTATTTTCTGGGGCTATGTCAGTATGATTGAAGGCATGGTGGACCGAATCCGCCGTGAATATGGAGAAGATATGAAAGTTATTGGTACCGGTGGATTGGCAGAGCTATTCGCCGAACGCACGGATGTTATTGAACATACGGATCGATCCCTGACCCTGCGTGGACTTGTTGAAATCTATCAGCGGAACGGGGGTATTGTATGACCGCGCCTGGTTTCCGCGACACGGACACACCGGGTCCTGATGAGTTCCTGTTCCTGCCGCTGGGCGGCACGGGCGAGATCGGGATGAATCTGAACCTGTATGGACATGATGAAAAATGGTTGATGGTGGATTGTGGCATCACCTTTGGTGATGAGCGAACCCCTGGCATTGATGTGATCATGCCGGATCCGGCCTTTATTGAGGAGCGTATCGAAGATTTGTGCGGGCTTGTTCTGACCCATGCGCATGAGGATCATTTAGGCGCTGTTCAGTATCTTTGGCCCAAATTGAAATGCCCGATCTACGCGACGCCCTTTACTGCAGCGGTTCTGCGCCGGAAATTGACTGAGGTTGATTTTGGTCGAAAGGTGGAAATTATCGAAGTGCCGATGTCAGGCACTTTCGATGTTGGTCCGTTCAATATTGAACTGATCACCCTGACCCATTCCATTCCCGAACCCAATGCTTTGGCAATCCGGACATCTGCCGGGGTTGTCCTGCATACTGGCGATTGGAAGCTGGATCCCGATCCACAGGTTGGTCCGACGACGGACGAGGCCCGCTTGATCGCCATCGGGGAAGAAGGCGTGATGGCCATGGTCTGTGATTCGACCAATTCGCTGAATTCCGGGCGCAGCGGATCCGAAGGGGATGTGCGCAAGAATCTGGTGGATGTGGTGCGCGACTGTCAGGGTGGCGTTGCGATTGCCTGTTTCGCATCCAATGTTGCGCGCCTGGAAAGCGCGGCCAAGGCGGCGATTGCCTGTGGCCGTCAACCGGCATTGGCGGGTCGGTCCTTATGGCGCATGAATGAATGCGCCCGCGAATGCGGCTATTTACAGGATTTGCCGCCTTTCCTGAATGATGAGGCGGCGTCCCGCCTGCCAGNAGAGAAGGTTCTGTGGATCTGCACCGGCAGTCAGGGGGAGCCACGCGCCGCCCTGGCCCGAATCGCCCGAGGGGATCATCAGAATATCAAGCTGGGGCAGGGGGATACGGTGATATTCTCCAGCCGCGAGATACCGGGCAATGAGGTGTCGATTGGCGAATTGCAGAATTCTCTGACTGAATTGGGGTGTACAATCATCACCGCCAATGATGCGGAAATTCATGCATCGGGCCATCCAAACAGGGATGAATTGGCGGATATGTATTCCTGGATACGCCCTCAGGTGGCCGTCCCGGTTCATGGCGAACACCGGCATCTTCTGGCCCATGCTAGATTGGCGCAAAGCTGTCAGGTACCCCATGGCATTGTGGCCCAGAACGGGATGTTGATGAGCCTGACCAATAACGGCGCGGAAGTGATTGATCAGGTCTATTCCGGTCGTCTGGCGGTGGATGGGGATCGTTTGATTCCCATGGATCATGGATCGATTCGCCAACGCAAGCGGTTGGCACAGAATGGGGCTGCGGTGGTTTCTATCGCCCTGGATAAGTCCGGTCGTCTGGCGGATGAGGCGCAGTTGACCCTGGCGGGCTTGCTGGATTCCGACGGGCCGGAATGGGATGATCTGCTGGATCTGGCCGAAGAAACGGTAGAGAATCTGTCCAAGGCCCAATTGAAAGATGACGGTCAGGTGGTCGAGGCCGTGCGAATCGCACTGCGCAGGAAGCTGCAGGCAATGACCCGGCGTCGCCCGCAGGTAGACGTGCATTTGTTAAGAGTTTGAATGGATTAGATGGGAGAGTTGCGATGATTGGAAAACTAAATCATGTCGCTATCGTAGTGCCGGATTTGGCGGCAGCCAGTGCGGTGTATCGCGATACATTGGGTGGTGACGTTTCTGATCCGCATGATCTGCCAGANCANGNNGNGCACGACGGTTTTTGTCAACTTGCCCAATACCAAGATTGAGCTTTTACATCCCTTTGGGAATGACTCTCCAATCGCAAAGTTCCTGCAAAGCAATCCATCCGGCGGCATGCATCATATTTGTTATGAGGTAGAAGACATCATAGCAGCCCGCGATAAATTGCAGGCGGATGGTGCGCGGGTACTGGGCAGCGGAGAGCCGAAGATCGGGGCCCATGGCAAACCGGTCTTGTTCCTGCATCCCAAGGACTTCTGTGGCACATTAGTGGAACTGGAACAGGTGTAAGGCAGGGGCTATGAGCATCGCATCCTTTATCGTTGTGTACATTATCGCATGGTGGCTGGTGTTTTTTATCGTCTTGCCGATTGGGGTGCAGCGGGATGACAACCCGAAAGAAGGGCATGATGTCGGTGCGCCGGTTAACCATATGATCGGAAAAAAGGCCCTGTGGTCGACCCTGGCAGCCTTCGTCATCCTGTTTGCCTATTGGGTGGCGGCCGACGTGATTCACGTTCATTTGGTGTAGGATCGATGGGCTGGTATTGCGATTATGCGATTGGGGACCCGGTACACGGGGACTACCATGATACGGAATATGGCTTCCCGGAAACTGACGAGCGTCGGTTGTTCGAACGTCTGGTCATGGAAATCATGCAGGCCGGATTGAATTGGGGCCTGATCCTGAAGAAGCGGGAAGGGCTGAACGCGGCCTTCCACGGCTTTGATGTCGATACGGTCGCCCAGTACGGGGATGAGGATATTGTCCGGTTGCTGAATGACCCCATGATCGTGCGCAATCGCTTGAAGGTGAACGCCGCGATCCATAATGCGCAGGTCATTCAACAGCTGCGCGGCAGTCACGGCAGTTTTGCAAATTGGATCGCCGGCCAGCATCCGTTGACGAAATCTCAATGGGTGAAACTGTTTAAGAAGACTTTCAAATTTACCGGGGGCGAAATCACCAACGAGTTTTTGATGTCTATCGGATATCTGCCCGGAACCCATCGGGAAGACTGTCCTGCCTATCAGAAACTCACCGCCCTATCCCCACCTTGGCGGGCGCAAGGCCTGGCATTCTATCAGGAACCCTGATCACGCCTTGGGTTTGGCGATCTCTACCACTTTCTTGTAAAGCAGGGAGTGCGTGTCAGCCAGCGCTTCAACCACCGTGAAATGGTTCAGATTCGGCAGTTCCAGATAGTCGATATCTTTGCGGCGGTCGCGCCAATGGTCGGCGTAATCCTGGCTTTGCCGGCGAAATTCGTCACTTTCCGCACCGCCAACAGCCGCAACAAATGGCGCATTGGATACCAGATTGAGCAATATAGGGCTGAGTGTGCGGGCATCCTCTTCCGTCAGACGCAGGGCATTGTTCAGCCCGATATGGCGCAATGGCTCCAGGTCAAACAGGCCAGAAATTGAAACGGTACCCTTAATCAGGTCGCGTGGAAGATCTGGATCAATCTGCGGCCAATGGGTGGCGGCCAACATTGCGACCAGATGCCCCCCGGCGGAATGGCCGGAAATTGTGATCCAGTCCGCATCATATCCGTTCCGATCCGCCGTCTGATACAAATGCGCCAGGGCGGTGCGGCAGTCCGTGACGATATCACCGATGCTGGCGGGCGGGCACAGGGGATAGTTCAAGGCGGCGACCGCAATTCCAGCCTCTACAATTTTTTTGCAAAGGTGCGCATTGTCCTTTTTGTCCAGTGCCTGCCAATAGCCCCCGTGAATATAAACATGCAAGGGGGCATTCTTGATCCCCTGTGGAAGGTATAGGTCTATTGTGTGGGCGCTGTCCGGCCCATAGCTGATTTCCGCGGTACGGGTTTTTTGATGCGCGGTGCCGTCCACACGCCAGGCGGCCATGATCTGGGCTGCTTCTGGCACAGAAACACGCGGGCTGTATTCCATTGAAAGTTTGGCTGCATCATAATCCAGATAGACTGGATCCTTAGAGGCGGGTGGCACATGGGCAACAGCCGTGAAGGTCACGGAATCGCCCTTGACCAAGGCGATATCCCCGAAGTTTCCCCCCAGAATTTCACGGTATAACAGATCGATTTCCGGCAGGGCCGCGTCAAATGCATCCGGGTCCGGGGTCGTGATCGTCAGGGTGCGGATATGGGGGGGCGCCGCACCCTGTCGCGCCAGGTCCAGGCCCAACGCCCGTGCCGCATCCAGAACGCTATTCGCCAGGGTCTGACCATCAATCGGGCCTGATGTAGCAGTGACGGCTGTGTGTTCGGGGTCAGCCTGGACCGCAGGGGCGGGTTGGTCACGCCAAGTGAAATGCATCAGAAACTCCCGAAGAGAAGGGTCGCGGAAAGAGTGCGACATGCCGATCCATAGACCGGAAAGTCGCACACACGTCTATCTTATCAAGGTGTATACTCATGCCTGGTGTACGGCAATCCGCGGCACCCAATAAATTATCTGGTTGCGAAATTCGGACTGTTGCGCAGGGCACGCCACCGACCCATTGATGTCCCGTCAGCGTTGCATCGCCCGGGCCAGGATGGCGCTGGCCAGGACTTCGACCCCGGCGGCCAGGTCTTCTGCGGTGGCGGATTCCAGTTCATTATGGCTGATGCCATCCTTGCAAGGGACAAAGACCATTGCGGTTGGTTGGTCTTGCGACAGGTAACAGGCATCGTGACCGGCCATGGAAAAGATATCCATCACCGGGATATCCAAAGACGCCGCCCCCGCCTTCAACAGCGCCACAAGATCCTGATCAAAAGTCAGGGGAGGTTCCTGATCCAGTATTGTCCAGCAAACAGTCACTTTCCCCTTTGCTTGCTCCGTCTGCATGGCATCGTCGATCGCAGCCCGCATTGCTGTGATTCCGTCTTGCGTTGGATGGCGCAGATCTATGGAAAACGTGACGGTGCCCGGGATGGTGTTTCTGGAATTGGGATATACGCTCAGGGCCCCTACGGTGCACACACCCTGGGGCGGGTGATCCTGACCAATCTTTTCCAGCGCCACGACCAGGCGTGCGGCGGCAGTCAGGGCGTCCTGGCGCATCGTCATTGGCATCGTCCCGGCATGGCCCTCTGCGCCGGACACGGTCACATCATAGCGCACCTGACTGCGGGCCCCGGTGACAATGCCAACCGAATAACCTTCTCGTTCCAGGATCGGACCTTGTTCGATATGGGCTTCGAACAGACTGTCATAAGGGCGGTTGCCTAAAGGCAGGGGGCCTTTTGCCTCGATCGCGGTCAGCGCGTCTTCAAATCGTATGCCGGTTGGGTCTGTCGCATTATAGGCCTGTTCCAGATCGGCCTTTCCCGCGAACAACGCGGATCCGCTATGGGCAAAGCGGGTTCCTTCCTCATTCGTCCAGGCGACGACCTCAATACTGCGTTCGGTTTCAATTCCCGCATCATTCAGGGCGCGAAGAATTTCCAGCCCGGCCAGAACACCATAGGCACCATCATATTTTCCGCCCGTGGGCTGGGTATCCAAATGGCTGCCGGTGCAAACGGCAGGCAGATCGGGATCACGCGCCAGACGCCGGGCAAACAGATTGCCAACACAATCGGTCTCAACGATGCATCCTGCCGCCTGTGCCCACTGGGTGAACAGCGCGCGGGCCTGTTGATCCTGGGCGGTCAGGGCCTGGCGATTGACCCCGCCTTTCGGGGTTGCACCCAATTGCCCCATCTCTTCATGGCTGCGCCACAGGCGGTCCGCATCAATCGGCAGGCTGGGATGGTTTCTCATTTTAGTGTCATCCCGCCAGCCCGTTGATCGTATCGACCAGAGAGCGCGGCAGGACGATACCGGTGGTCGGTGTCTCCGTGCGGGCCTTGCGGCGGCGCTGTCCGGGCAGGCGTACGCCATCCATCGCAGTCAATTCACTGAACAAAGCCTCGCAATGCTGCGCCCAATGATCCGCGTCGCCGAAATGGGATGGGTCAATCGCCATGATGAATTCGCCGCCAATCGGGGGGCCGCCATCCTTGTTGTCCAATCGGCCAGCCTCAGCGGAAAAGACCGATCCAATCAGGCCGCCCGCCAGCAATTCGACCATCAGGGCGATATTCGACCCTTTGTATCCGCCGAAGGGGGATTGTGCGCCTTTCAGGACTTCTGCCGGGTCCGTGGTTGGGTTCCCATCAACATCAATCCCTGTTCCCGGGGGGACGGGATGCCCGTCGCGTGCATGGATCATCACATCCCCGCGCGCCATCGCTGCGGAGGCCTGATCAAAGACATAAGGGTCCTTGCCGGGGCGCGGCCAGGCAAAGGCCATCGGATTGGTGCCAAAGAAGGGTTTGATCCCCCCAGCCGGCGCGACCATGGGGGAGGCCTGTGTGAAGGCGAAGGCACATAGGCCCTGTTCCGCCAGGGTCTCAACCTCCGGCCATAGGGCGGCAAAGTGATAGATATCCACCAGCCCCATTCCGGCAATCCCCTGAGACTTTGCCTTCTTCGCAAGGACGGGAAGCCCAACTTCCAGGGCAAGGGGTGCAAAGCCGCCGTCGCCCGTCACGCGGACCGCGCCAGGCGCAATTTCAGAGGCGATAGGGCGCGCCGTTCCCTTGACCTTTCCGCTTTTTAAAGAGGCGCAATAGCCCGGCAGGCGGAACAATCCATGACTGGCGCAGCGATCCCGTTCCGCCCGGATCATNATATCNGTNACNGCGCGGGCATTNTCTGCNTCTGCGCCATTGGCGGTCAGGGCGGCGGTGGAAAGGGTGGTGGCTTCGGTCAGGCTTAACGTTACGGTGTCGCTCATACTGCGGGCTCCTCTTGATTAATAAGGCAGCCTATCGGGCGTCACAGCATTTGTCAGGGCTTTACGCGAATTTCGGGGGGGACTTCTGGAACATTGCGCTGGCGTTCCCGATAGATTGTGTAAAGCCCGCTGGCGACAACGACCGCGCCGCCGATCAAGGTCCACATATCGGGCAGATTATTAAACACGATATAGCCCATCAACGTTGCCCAGACCAACAATGTGAAATTGAACGGTTGCAGGACAGAGGCCGGGGCACATTCCAGGGCCTTGATCAAAAGCAGGTGCCCCACCGCCCCGGTCAGCGACAATAGCGCCAGCAGACGCCAGGCTTGGGGCGTTGGTTCAATCCAATACAGGGGCCCGATACAGGTCATGATCGCCGCACCGATCACAGCCATATACAGCATGGAGGTGTTGGAACTGTCATTCCGGCTAACGATGCGGGTCAGCACGTGATAGATGGAAAACATCAAGGCGGCGGATAGCGCGATCAGGGATTCCAATTGGAATACGCCA
This sequence comes from Rhodospirillales bacterium, assembly GCA_002696645.1. Taxonomy (GTDB): domain Bacteria; phylum Pseudomonadota; class Alphaproteobacteria; order UBA8366; family Aestuariispiraceae; genus Pacificispira. The sequence goes on from NZSA01000062.1 coordinate 42,818, forward strand.
AAGCCGGGCCTTAGGATGATCAGCACGCCCGAAAACCCCACAAGGACCGCAGCCCAGCGCCGAATGCCGACTCTTTCCCGCAAGATCAAGGCGGACATGGCCGTCACCATCAGCGGGAAGCTGGCAAAAAGGGCATGTGTTTCCGCCAGCGACAGAACGCGGATTGCCAGAACGAAGGCACTGATTTCCAGTACAATCAGCAGAGACCGGACAATCTGCAACCAGGGTCGATGTGCCTTGACGACTTGTTTCAGCGGCTGGTTCCAACTGCTGAGGATGACCGCGAAAACCCCGAAAAACAAAAACCGCACCCATAATATCTGTGGCGCGTCATAGGTTTGGGCCAATTGCTTGGTCACAGTGTCCTGACAGGCGAAGATAAACATCGCCATTACAATCATCAGGATACCCTTGGTGGGGTTGTCAGTTTTGTCGGTCATGATCCGGGCATATACTGAAAATGCGCCCGGCTCAACGGGTGTTTATGGTTTCGGCACCGCGGCGTTGACCGCTTTGACGATGTTAATCACCTTGTTCGAGGCACTGATCAACGCATCGGCGCTGGCTTGCTGGGCGTTTAACTGGCTCACCTCCTCTGTCGCGCGACCAATGGCGTCGATTTGTGCTTGGGTCGGTGGCTGCAGAACACTGTGATGATCCATAAGGATCTGCAATCGCGCCTCCAGCTTTTGCAAGTCAGCGGCCAATTCAAGCCGCTCGATCTGTATCTTGTTACGACCCGCATCATTTGGGTTGAGAACCAACCATTTTGATAGTTCCGCCATCAAGGCACGGACTCTGGTTGCTGCGGCGGTTATTTTAGCGGCCAGTATAAGTGTGTCTTCTTGAGACATTGGCATTGTCGTTCCCCCTGTAGTGTTTAAGCGAGACTGCGTTTGCTATTTCGAATCTTTCATTGCAGGGCTGCGACGGTGGAAGACTCTATTTCAGGTCCTGGTTTCTGTTGGGCTTCCAGGGCATCCCGTCGGGTGTCGATTTCTTTTTTCAATGTTTTGCCGAAGGCGAACAGAAACTTGATCTGATCCGTCGTCTTTCGCTGCTTGCCCAAGCCATACAGGCCTTCGGCAACTTTGATCAGATCCGCACCGCCATTGTTGATGGGACCGAGAGAGCCGACCAATTGCGTATTTGTTTCTGACCAGACAGTTTCGAAACGAAATTCGTTCAGGTTGAGTTCTTCGGCAATCTTAAACACCTTGTCTAAATTGGTGTAGATCAGCTGTTCCTGTTTTCCACCCAGCGCAAAGACTTCCTTTCGCTCGCGTTCGAAGTCCTGTTCGGTTTCCTGCAATGTTGTGCGCAGCCGGGCAATACTGGCGGCGCGGTCCTTGCCCTGCTGTAGTGCGGTTTGTTTGATGTCCCCCATGGATCCCGCCAGGGCGGTTGCGGTGTCTCCCGTCGTCACCGAAAGATTTCGCACGGGTTCGGAATTGGAACAGCCCGCCAGACCCAATGCCAAAAGTCCGAACCCGAAAGACATGATAAAACGACATAGGATGCGCATAGGGCGGTTTCTCCTTAATCATCCACGGCTTTGACGCCGATGAAGCCGAAGGTCGCAATCTGTCCAAGTCCAACGGCCAGATCCGCAAGGGTTTCCGGCTTGATCCCGCCTTCCCAATAGGTTGCGATTTCTCCGATGGGGCCATCGATCAGGGCCTTCCAGGATTTTGCGGCATATTCATTCAACAGCACCACTTCGCGATGCTGTATATCCACCAGGCTCATTTCAAAACTGGTGGCGTCGGCTCTTGCGATTGTTTGTGCCTGGACAAAGGATGTGATGCCGCGCGTCGCATAGATCTTATCGCGGCCGTTGGGTGCATCAAGAATCTGGGTCAATGATGCATTTGCCAGCGCGCCGCCATGGTTCGTCAGGGCGTCATATCCATTTCGATACAGGACAACCTCGCGCAGCAATGCCTCCAATCGACCGCGTGCGGCCGTTGCCCGTGTTTCCAACAGCGCCTTGCGGGCTTTTAGGTGATCCAGCCGCAGCTGTTCCTGTGTTAATTGCGCAAGCAGCAGTGCGCGGCCTTCGGGTCGGTTCAGAATGTCCTGTAGGGTTTCAATATCTGTTCCGATGGCGGGCAAACCGGCAGCGACAATTACTGCCTGTCGCAGGGTTTCATTCTCCGCCCCCGCTGCGGATGTTGTTGAGACATCGCTGGAGCCGGTTTTGAAGGCGATCAGGACGGTGTTGATCGCGTCAATGCGTTCTTCGGAAAAGGCCAGATCTTCCCCCAGTTTCCCCAGGGCATCATTCGCTTTGCCGACAAGTTTCCCAACGTCTTCGGCCTTTTCCTGCAACTTCGCGACGGACGATTCCGATGGCTTTACAGCGGTCGCCTTAGTCAATTGTTTGATGGATTGCTTGGTTGATTTTTCAGTAGCAGCAACCTCGTCAAGCGATGCCAGGGTCGTCATCCAGGTATTGAAGGCCTCCCCAATCTCTCCGTCGAATTCTTTTAATTCTTTTAATTCAGGGGTTTGGGTTAATTTGCAGGTGTCATACAAGCTTTGAAGAAAACTCAGCATGGCGTTCTGCGCGGCTGGGCTTGCATCCGCCAGAATGCCTTGCGGCAGGGATGCAGGACGGGGGTTCGACATTAAATTGGCGCAGCTTGGAATGGGTGCAGTTTCGGTGGGCCAGCCGAAAGTGGCCATGTTTACCCGTATTCTCAGGAAATCATCTCCTTTCGTTTCAAATGGTTCAAGGCGCGATAACAAGGTGGAATAGGCGGTCGCTGCGACTTTCATTTTCGTCATTGCTTCATCAAGGGTTGAATTCTGAACCCCCAACTGGGTCAAACGTGTCGCGACGAAAGAGGTTGGGTCATTGGTGCCATTACCATCGTTCAAAGACGTTGGAGATAACCAATGATGTAACGGTGTGGTTGTTTGCAGGGCGGCGTCGACCCGAAGAATTTCAAAGACCTGACGTTTCGCAATATGCGCGCGAACATCGCGATGAACCTGCTTTTCCGCGGTTTGCAGCGTATTGAGGTTATCCCGAATGTTGCTGAATATCGTCGTAAGGTCGACGGCTTCATTATTTGTAACGACAGATTTTGCGACAGCGTGATTTTCCGCGTCATAGATATGGACGCCGCCGCATCCTGCCAGAAACACAGCAGGCAAGATAACCCGACAAATGACTTTAAGGACCAGATATCGTTTCATCATCCGCACCCGCCTAAAGTTCTTAATAGTAGTATTATACACAAAACACTATCAAATGGAAGAATATGATGAATTTCCATTGCTTGATCCATAAGGTCGTGCGCTTTAAGACAGCGCACCGTTACATCATAAGGTTCCGATAATGTCTCAACTCTCTGATCAGGTCGCGCATCGGCGCACCTTTGCGATCATCAGCCATCCGGATGCGGGTAAGACCACGCTGACGGAAAAACTGTTGCTGCGCGGCGGTGCCATACATCTGGCGGGGGAGGTTAAGGCGAAGGGCGATCGCCGCCGCGCTCGGTCTGACTGGATGAAGATTGAACAACAACGCGGTATTTCGGTTACCACGTCGGTCATGACCTTTATCCGCGACGGGGTGATCTTCAACCTGTTGGACACGCCGGGCCACGAAGATTTTTCTGAAGATACCTATCGCACGCTGACAGCCGTTGACAGTGCGGTCATGGTGATTGATGCCGCGAAGGGGATTGAACCCCAGACCCGAAAATTGTTTGAAGTCTGTCGCCTGCGGGACATGCCCATCGCGACCTTTATCAATAAGCTGGACCGGGAAGCCCGCGACCCGTTCGAACTGATGGATCAGATCGCCGATGAACTGGCGCTGGATGTCGCCCCGGTGGCCTGGCCAATCGGGTCTGGGCGCGACTTCAAAGGGTGCTATGACCTGATCAATGATCGCGTACTGCTGATGGGGGAAGACCGGACCGAGATGGTACAGGTCGGTGGTCTGGATGATCCCAAGCTGGCCGATGTAATTCCGGCAGCGCAACTTTCCAAATTACGGGAAGAGGCGGAACTGGTGCGCGCGGCCTGTCCTGAATTTGATCTGACAGCCTATCTGGAAGGGCATATGACGCCGGTCTATTTCGGCAGTGCCTTGCGCAATTTCGGTGTCGGACATTTGCTGTCGGGGATCAGCCTGTATTCTCCGCCGCCCCGATCCCTGCCGACGGATAAGCGTGCAATTGACCCATCTGAAGAGAAGGTGACAGGGTTTGTCTTCAAGGTTCAGGCCAATATGGACCCGAACCATCGGGACCGTATCGCCTTCGTGCGCCTGTGTTCCGGCAAGTTTAAGCGCGGCATGAAGCTGAAGCATGTGCGGTCGGGGAAACCGATGGCGATCTATAACCCGATCCTGTTCTTTGCCCAGGACCGTGAAATCGCTGATGAAGCCTATCCGGGGGACATTATCGGGGTCCCGAATCACGGCACACTGCGCGTCGGCGATACGCTCAGCGAAGCGGAAGATGTGCGCTTCACGGGTATTCCGAACTTCGCACCGGAAATTCTGCGCCGCGTGCGCCTGGATGATCCCATGAAGGGCAAGCATCTGAAGAAAGCGCTGGAAAGCCTTGCGGAAGAGGGCGTGACCCAGGTCTTCAAGCCGGAATTGGGCGCGAACTGGATCGTGGGTGTTGTCGGCCAGTTGCAATTGGACGTACTGCAAACCCGGATTGAAGCTGAATATGGGATCAATGTGACACTGGAACCCGCCCCCTATGAGACGGCGCGATGGGTGTCTGCGGATGATCCAGCCGTGTTGGATAAATTCATGGGCGCGATCCGCAGCGCGATGTCGACGGATCGCGATGGGGCACCTGTATTCTTGGCACGGAATTACTGGGAACTGAATCACCAATTGCAGAACAATCCAGATGTCAGGTTTTCCAAGGTTAAGGAACGCTCTTAAAATATACGTTTTAGGTAATAATCTCTGTTGCTGGAATATGTTGGGGCATGGATAGTAAATTCGCTGCGCGCGATGTTTTGTCGCTATTGCATCACAGGATTTTCAGAAATATAACTCATATTCATAATAAGTAGTGTTTCAGGATACTGACTCCTCATTTCTTGGGATTTGAAGGCTGGCGGATTATGGCTGCGGAATTATCGCTTGTTGAGCANCGGGACCGTTTCGTCGCCTTTGCCTTTGCCGCCTCGGATGTCTTGATGGAAGTGGATCAGGACGGGGTTATTGTATTCGTATCGGGTTCTGTAAAAAGCCTTTTGGGGCATTCTACGAATGAATTGATGGGCACGAAAGTTGCCGGTTTGGCGTCTGATGAAGATTGGGTTGTTCTGACCGAATTTTTGAAAAAGCTTCAGGTCACGGGGCGTGCATCGGATCGGTTGATTACCCTGCGTCATGACGGCGATCAGATTCATCAGGTCAGCGTGTCGGGGATGAGCAGCCCACAGCGGCGCGGCATTCACCATCTGGCGATAAAGCGGGTTCCGCTGGCGTCGCGCCGTTCAGAAGCCCTGATCCCAGAACAGCCGATGAGTGTTCTTGATTTTGCCAACAGTTCGGCCGCGATGGGCGTTGCGGCGCGAAAATCCGGCGAGGGTGTCAATCTGGCCATGTATGATGTTGGTTGGGACGCTGTTGAAAATGCGATCAATCCTGAAGACGCCAGAGCTTTGAATGACACATTGGTTCATACCATGCGCGCCTGGGCTGCTGGTGGCAGTGGCGTTGGACAGATTGGGAAGGGGAAATACTCCCTGCTGCTGGATGAAGGCATTGATCCCAAGTCACTATCCAACCGGATTGCGGAAGTTACGAAGGAACGCCACAGCAATTTGGACTTGAACATTAGTGAGACGGCTTTAAGCCTGTCTGACGTGATAGACACGGATGATTTTGGAAAGAAATTTGAAGAAGCCATGGCACATTTTGACATGGTCGGTGGGGAAAAGTTCGATCTCAGCAATTTCTCTGAGGTTCCCGCCAAGAAAAGGACTCCGCCGCCCCGTCCAACAAAAACGGCGCCGGCTGTTCCCCCTCCGTCTCGTACTCAGACCGCAAGTCAGCGTGCGCGCCGCAAGGGAACCACAGAAGGGTGGGGCTAGGCCTACCCCCGTTTCACAGGTCCAACACATCTTCTGACAGCTGCGTGATACGGCGTCCCGGTGGCTGGTAATGATATCCACAACCGCTAAGATATGGATCATATTGATATCTTTGGAGGATGAGTGTCATGCGCAAAGATCGGTTTTTGAGAGTGCTGTGGACGATGGTTTTCATGCTGGCAGTGACGCTGGGCGTGAATGGTACACCCACAGTGGCAACGGCGGGAGAGATCAACGCCACCAGCATTGGGGGCGTTGCCATTGTTGGGACGGACCCTGTTGCGTATTTCACCGAGGGGAAAGCGGTCGAAGGACGCAGCGACTTCAGTTATGACTGGATGGGGGCGACCTGGCGCTTTGCAAGTGCTGAAAACCTGGAAAAATTTAAGGCCGATCCAGAAGCCTATGCGCCGCAATATGGCGGATATTGTGCCTGGGCTGTTAGCCAGGGCTATACGGCCGCTATAGACCCGGATGCGTTCCGGATTGAAGGCGGTAAGCTGTACCTGAATTATTCCAAGGGGGTTCAGGATCGCTGGTTGTCGGATGTTGCTGGGCACATTGCCGCCGCAGACCGCAACTGGCCGGATGTGAAAAAGGGGCTGTAACAGGTGCCTTTTGGATGCTGAAGTTCCAGTCGCGCCTGGACGAAAATCACGCTAGGCTGAGAGCCATTCAGGGTCACAGCGTTCAGGGTGAGGATTGGTATGCCGCGTATCGCCATTGGCGGGTTTCAGCATGAAACCAATACTTTCGCGCCGGTAAAGGCGGATTTCAATGCCTTTGAAGAGCCAGGCGGCTGGCCCGGACTGGTGCGGGGGGAGGCACTGTTTTCCGCCGTGGACGGGGTCCATATTCCAGTTACCGGTGCACTGGATATCCTGCGCCAAGCGGGGGCGGATATCATTCCGTTATGCTGGTCCGCGGCGACACCGTCGGCACATGTAACGCAGGATGCGTTTGAGCGGATATCGGAAATGATGCTGGCGGATCTGGCTTTGGCTTATCGTGCGGGACTGGATGGATTGTATCTGGACCTGCATGGCGCGATGGTCTGTGATCATCTGCAGGACGGGGAAGGGGAATTGCTGCGTCGCATCAGGGCGCTGGTCGGGCCCGACCTGCCTATTGCAGTCAGTTTGGACCTGCATGCCAATATTACACAGGCGATGGTGCATCATGCCGATGTGCTGGATATCTATCGGACCTATCCCCATGTGGATATGGGGGAAACCGGGGCGCGCACAGCGACGCATTTGCTTAAAATGATCGCCCAGGGTGGCCGCCCGGCAAAAGCCTTTCGGCGCACGGAGTATCTTATCCCATTGAATTTTGGCTGTACGGATATCGAACCACCGAAGAATTTGTATGGTTCCGTGCTGCCCAGCCTTTTAGCGGGTGACAGAAAACTGATGGCACTGGCGCTGGCGATGGGTTTTCCCCTGTCTGACATTGCCGAAATCGGACCGGGTCTTGTGGCCTATGGGACGGATCAGGCGGCAGCGGATCGTGCTGCGGATGCCCTGATGGATCAGATGATTCAGCACGAGGCCGGGTTTGGGGACCGTATCTGGTCCCCGGTGGAGGCAATCGATCATGCCAGAGCATTGTTACAGCAACCGGGATCAGGTCCGGTCGTGTTAGCCGATACGCAGGATAATCCAGGTGGTGGTGGGCCCGGCGATACGACAGGCATGCTGCGCGCGCTGTTGTCTGGTGGCGCAGGACAGGTGCCCGGCGGCGCGACAATAGGCGTGTTCAATGATCCGGAGACTGCCCAGCGCGCCCATCGCCACGCGGTTGGGGCGGTTGTGGATTTTGACCTTGGGGGCAAATTATTTCCTGGGGACGACCCGATATCGGGACCGTTTGAAATCAGGGCCTTAGGCAATGGCGCCTTTACCGGCACAGGACCCATGTGGGGCGGCGCGCGCTATCAGATGGGCCCCTATGTGCGTCTGCACCGCGATGGTGTCGATATCGTTGTCGCCTCGCGACCGGAACAGGCGGGCGATCAGTCTATGTTTCGCCATGTTGGGATAGAACCGTCACAGACTGGCATTCTGGTCGTAAAAAGCTCCGTCCATTTTCGGGCTGATTTCGCACCCTTGGCCCGTGCGGTGCTGACCGTTGCCGCACCGGGCCCTGTCTATGCAGATCCGGGCAGCCTGGATTTCAGAAACATCCGCCCCGGCCTTCGCCTGCGGCCTGGGCAACCAGACTAGAACAGGCGGCGCTTTTCCAGCAGCAATTGGACAATCCTGTCCATGCGCCCCGATGTTTCGGGTGACTGCAGGGACGCGCGCAGATTGGCGGCTGTGGGGGTGGGCAATTTGTCTTTTAGGACAGCCCCTTGCAGGGCGTCCAGGGCGGGTCCGCCGCCGCTGGCGATATCGTGCAATACCAGCGGGCTTAGGGCACCAACCGAATTTATGCGGCCAAAACGGGTGATATTATCCAGGGCGGTCAGAAATTTTGGGCCGACAATTTGCGGGGTGATCTTATCTGGCGCGACCTCGTTTAAGATATTTTCCGTCGCATGGATCAGGAAGGGCAGAACAGGATCACCCTTTCTGAACAGGCAGGCAGCGTTGTGAATATTGCGCCAGGTCTTCAATCGCTTGCCGACATCGGTATCGACCCATAATTCACGCCCAAAGGCATTGGTTTCCGGGATGCTGTCGATTTCCAGTAAGTCCGGCGCGAAAACCAGCAAATCCGCATCAAACCAGACGGCACGGTCATAGCCATTGCTTAACGCATCGCGCAACAATACCAGCCGCGCCAGATCCGCCTGAATGGGCAGATGGTCCTGAAGTTTCAGGCGCAGATCATCCGGCAGCAGGTCAAAGATTTCATCGCCCAGAAACCGGTAATCATATCCCTGTTGTTCCGTCCAGCGACGCACACTGTCGACGCAGGGGCCGATCCAGTCGCGCAGGACCTGGAAGTTATGGCTTTGCAGAATGATGGTTCTGGATGCCGCCACGGCTAAACGCTCAATCGGCACCAGACAGGGGTATGATCCGACGGCTTTTCCTTGCCGCGCGGGCTCTTATCGATATCGCATTCTTCCAACACATCCGCCGCGCGGGGCGACAACAGAAGATGATCGATGCGCAATCCTTCATCCTTTTGCCAGCGACCCTTAACATAATCCCAATAGGAATAGCGGTGGGCTTCATGGGGATGCAGCGCGCGATAGGCTTCGGTCAGACCCAGATTCAGCAACTGGCGGAATCGGTTGCGGCTTTCCGGTTGACACAGGGCGTCATCGGCCCAGCCTTCGGGGTCATAAATGTCATCATCGGTTGGGCAGACATTGTAATCGCCCCCCAGAACGGCGGGCATTTCCATGGGCAGGATCGTGTCGCGGGCATGGGCGACCAGACGATCCATCCAGCGCAGCTTATAGGGAAACTTGTCCCCCTCATCGACAGGATTGCCATTGGGCAGATAGATGGAGGCAACCCTTACCCCCTTGATCGTTGCCTCGATATACCGGGCCTGTTCGTCACCATCGTCCTGCCCTGGCAATTGTGGCAAACCCCGGCGCACATCCTCAATGGCATGGCGCGACAGAATGGCAACACCGTTATAGGTCTTTTGGCCGTGGACTTCCGCCCGATATCCCAGTGCATCCAGCTCCAGGCGTGGAAAATCATCATCGACGCATTTCAATTCCTGCAACAGGACAACGTCGGGCTTGGCCTGTTCCAGCCACTCCGTAACACGGGGCAGGCGGGCCTTAAGAGAATTTACATTAAAGGTCGCGATCAACATGCGCGGACTATATCGCGCACCGCTTGGGATGGACAGACTTTCGAGCGCGATCTGACCAAATTTTCTTTAGTTCTTTAAACTTCGGCACAGCATGATAATTGGTCATGGACAAGACGGTATTGCTTGAGACTAAATACATGGTGCATTGCAACAATTTCAGGAATGGATGGTCTTGCAATGAATGCTGTGTGGGGTAACGGAGCGTGATGGCTGATCCTAGCGATTTCTTTTGCGCTTGTCTGAATGGGGGCGACAGGATTAGACAAATTGTCATGTCCTGACTCAAAATCATAAAAAGCGAGTGTGTCGATGCCTGGGAATTTATCATTTGAAGATTTGAAGTCCGCCGTTCAACGCGGGGAGATTGATACCGTGTTGGCCTGTATCGTTGATATGCAGGGACGCCTGATGGGCAAGCGCTTCCAGGCAGAGTTCTTCGTGGAAAGCGGTTGGAACGAAACACACGGCTGTAACTATCTTCTGGCAACAGATTTAGAGATGGAAACGGTTCAGGGCTATGCGTCGACCAATTGGGCCGCAGGCTATGGTGATTACACTTTCAAGCCGGATCTGACGACATTGCGTCATGTTCCCTGGCTGGAGGGAACCGCCCTGGTTCTGTGCGATGTGCAGGATCATCACCACAATGATATCGCCCATTCCCCGCGCGCTATTTTGAAAAAGCAGGTGGCGCGCCTGAAGGATATGGGGCTTCAGGCATTCATGGCGACAGAGCTGGAATTCTTTCTGTTCGAACCCTCCTATGAGGAAGCGGCGGAAAGCGGCTATCGCGGGTTGCAGACGATCAGCAACTATAATGAGGATTACCACATCTTCCAGACCACGAAGGAAGAGCATGTCATGCGGGCGATCCGCACAGGCTTGCAGGGTGCCGGTATCCCCGTTGAAAATTCCAAGGGTGAGGCGGATGCGGGCCAGGAAGAAATCAATGTGCATTACTCCGATGCCCTGGATACCGCTGACAATCATGCCTTTGTCAAAAACGCCTGTAAGGAAATCGCCTGGACGCGTGGGCGCGCACTGACCTTTCTGGCGAAATGGCACACGGACAGGGCGGGAAATTCCAGTCATGTGCATCAGTCGCTTTGGAACCTGGATGGTACATCCGCCTTTTATGACCCCAAGGCCCCGATGGGGATGTCGGACCTGATGCGCCATTACATGGCTGGCCTGTTGGCCCATGCCAGTGATATCACCCTGTTCCTGGCCCCCTATGTGAACAGTTACAAACGGTTTCAGGAAGGAACCTTTGCGCCTACCAAGGCGATCTGGTCTCGCGACAATCGCACGGCGGGATATCGGCTGTGTGGCGAGGGGACAAAGGGCATTCGTGTTGAATGTCGCGTTGGCGGGGCGGATTTGAACCCCTATCTGGCGATGTCTGCCCTTTTGGCGGCGGGGATCGATGGGATCGAACGCAAGCTGGAACTGGAGGAGCCCTATACGGGTGATGCCTATAAAGGGCGCAAGTTGCGGCATATTCCCAATAATCTGCGGGATGCGATGGCGGTCACCAACAAGTCCAAAATGCTGCGGGCGGCTTTTGGCGATGGGGTAATCGATCATTATCTGCGCGCGGCGGATTGGGAATTGTCTGAATACAATCGATGTGTCACAGACTGGGAAGTCGCACGCGGCTTCGAAAGGGCCTAAATCAGCATGTCTCAAACGGTTCAGTGTGTTTCTCCGATAGACGGTTCCGTCTTTGCGGAGCGCCCGATTTTGTCCCTTGAGGCGGCAAAATCAGCAATAAAGAATGCCCGGAAGGCTCAAAAGGATTGGGCGGCGAGACCGCTGCAGGATCGGATTGATCTTGTCCGCGCCGGGGTCGCCCGCCTGGGGGAGATGTCCGATCAAATCGTGCCGGAATTGGCGCATATGATGGGGCGCCCAATACGCTATGGCGGTGAGTTTCGCGGTGTGGATGAGCGCGCCAGTTATATGGCCGATATTGCAGCCGAAAGCCTGGCTCCTATGGTTGTTGAGGAGAGCGATCGTTTCGAGCGGCGTATCCTGCGCGAGCCCCACGGGGTGGTCCTGGTGATCGCGCCCTGGAATTACCCCTATATGACAGCAATCAACACTGTTGCACCTGCCCTGATCGCAGGAAATGCCGTGATGTTGAAGCATGCCAGCCAAACCCTTCTGGTGGGGGAGCGTATGGTCGCTGCCTTTACCGCTGCGGGCATTCCAGCAGACGTGTTCCAGAATGTGTTTCTGGATCATCAGACCACGGCGGATCTGATCGCGGACAGGCAGTTCAATTTCGTGAACTTCACCGGATCTGTTGGCGGGGGGCAGGCAATTGAACGCGCTGCGGCGGGAACTTTTACCGGATTGGGGCTTGAGCTGGGCGGTAAAGACCCGGGCTATGTGATGGAAGATGCCAATCTGGAGGCTGCTGTCGATACCCTTATCGATGGGGCGATGTTCAATTCCGGCCAGTGCTGTTGCGGGATAGAGCGGATTTACGTGGCGGCACCGTTGTTTGATGCCTTTGTGGAGAAGGCTGTTGCCATTGTTTCCGGCTATACACTTGGGAACCCGCTAAATCCAGAAACCACGCTGGGCCCAATGGCGCACCGGCGGTTTGCGGCAGAAGTCCGCGCCCAGACACAAGACGCCCTTCAANAGGGGGCCCGTGCCCTGATCGACCCGGCCCTGTTTCCACAGGATGATGGCGGCGCGTATCTGATGCCTCAGATTCTGGTCGATGTGACCCATGACATGCGGGTGATGCGCGATGAAAGTTTCGGGCCCGTTGTTGGTATCATGAAGGTCAAAGATGATGCTGAAGCCATCGCGTTAATGAATGACAGCGAATTTGGTCTGACCGCGTCTTTGTGGACCCAGGATGTCACCCGTGCGGCGGCCCTTGGTGCACAGATTGAAACCGGGACTGTGTTTATGAATCGCGCTGATTATCTGGATCCTGGCCTGTGCTGGACCGGATGCAAAAACACGGGGCGGGGCGGGGCCTTGTCGATCATCGGGTATCAGTCGCTGACCCGTCCGAAATCTTACCATTTAAAGAAAGCCTGAACTATGAGCACTACAGCCAATTGGTCCTATCCCACAGCCATCAAATTCGGGGCCGGTCGCATCGCGGACCTGGCAGAGTCCTGCCGTGCGGCGGGTATGTTGCGCCCCTTGCTGGTTACAGATCGCGGGCTTGCCAATATGCCCATCACACAGGATGCGCTGGATCGCCTGAATGAGGCTGGCCTGGGACGCGCCTTGTTTTCTGAGGTCGACCCGAACCCGACCGACGCTAATCTGGAAGCCGGGATCAAGGCATTTCGGGCCGGGGATCATGATGGCGTTGTCGCCTTTGGCGGAGGGTCCGGCCTGGATATCGGCAAACTGATCGCCTTTCAGGCGGGTCAGACGCGCCCGGTCTGGGACTTTGAAGATATTGGTGATTATTGGACGCGGGCAGATGCCTCTGCGATTTATCCAATCGTTGCGGTGCCGACGACGGCGGGGACCGGGTCGGAAGTGGGGCGCGCCGGTGTCGTGACCAACAGTGAAAAACAGGTTAAATCGGTCATCTTTCATCCCAAAATGCTGCCTGCAGTCGTGATATCGGACCCGGCGCTGACCGTTGGCTTGCCGCCTGTCCTGACCGCCGGGACAGGATTGGACGCCTTTATTCATTGCCTGGAGGCGTATTGTTCGCCGTTCTATCACCCGATGTCGGAAGGCATTGCGGTTGAGGGAATGCGTCTGGTCAAAGACAATCTGCTGCGAGCCTATAAGGATGGGTCGGATATTGAGGCACGAGGGCATATGATGTCTGCCGCCGCCATGGGTGCCGTCGCCTTCCAGAAAGGCCTGGGCGGGATACACAGCCTGTCGCATCCAACAGGCGTTTTGTATCATACCCATCATGGCCTTACGAACGCGGTCTATATGCCCTATGTCCTGAGGCATAATCGCAGCGCTATTGAAGGCAAGATCGACCGTTTGTCGGCCTGGCTGGGTATTTCCGGTGGGTTTGATGGCTTTATGGAGTGGGTGCTTGATTTCCGCGCCAAGCTTGCGATACCGGAAACCTCTAAGGATCTGGGTATCGACGATGCACAGTTCCATCGCATGGCCGAAATGGCTGTGGTCGATCCAACGGCGGGGGGTAATCCCATTCCGCTGACCGTGGCGGATTGTGAAACCCTGTATCAGCGTGCCTATGATGGGGACGTCTAGGTGCTGACATTCGCCGCAGCGGTATTCTTTCTGATCATCACACCGGGTCCAGGTGTTCTGTCGACGGCGGGGGTCGGCGCCAGCTATGGGGCCGGGGCGGGTTCTCGGTATCTCCTGGGGTTATGGCTTGGCACCAATCTGGTCGCCCTGGCGGTCGTATCGGGTATGGCGGCAGTCATACTGGCTGATCCACGCATTCGCACCGTCCTGTTGTTCGCATCGGCGGCGTATCTGTTGTATCTGGCGGCCAAGATCGCCTTTGCCGGGTCGAAAATTGCCTTTATCCAGCGCAGCAAACCGCCTGGCATTATTGGTGGATTGGCATTGCAGGCAATTAACCCAAAGGCTTATGCGGTCAATACAGCGCTGTTTACCGGCTTTGCCTTTATGCCCGACAGTACCTTAACGGAAACCCTGATCAAATTTGCCATTATGAATGCGATCTGGGTTCCGATCCATTTCCTGTGGCTTTGGGCGGGGGTCACCCTGCATCGGTTGGACCTGTCAGACCGCACACAATTCATCATCAATGTGGCGATGGCCCTATCGATGCTGACCGTGGTCGGCCTGGCGGTGTATTCTCAACTGTAGTTGGCGTCACGGATCGATAGGGCTGGGCGGAACACCGCCGCTTTCGATAACAGCCCCGGCGGCGAACAGCAGGTCTTCGCGATAGCGGGGCCCAACCAGTTGCACGCCAATCGGTGCCGTTCCGCTGAACCCAGTGCTGACCGTCAGGGCGGGCACCCCAAAGAAGGGCAGCGCGACCTGGGTTAACTGTGCTTCAAAAACACGATCAAACCCTGAGGGTGAGGACACATCCAATTGAACCGGGAAAGGGGGCTCCAGGGATACGGGCAGAATGACAATCGGGTTCTCCTGCAAAAACATCTGCCATTCACGGACCAACTGTGCGCGCAATTGCAGCGCATCCATCACAGAATTGAAATCAGGCACACCGCCGTGGCGTTCCAGTTGCGCATAGACGAATTTAGAATCCGCCTCATCCTCTTTCTCCAGGGCCTTCAGGGCGCCACGTTTGAATTCCGAAAGCCACAAGGTCACCTGAGCTGCCACAGCGGCGCGCAAGGGTGGGCAGGGGCCTTCGACCACATCCCATCCGGCATTACTCAATTGATCGGCGGCCTTGCGTAAGGCAGCAATGACATCCGGGTGAACAGATGTATTCTCCGGTGCGCTGGCCAGGACCACACGCTTTGGCAAATCCGGCATTGCTGCTGGCGCAGGGACATACCAGCTATCGCGAATATCTGGCGCACTCATCGCTTTAAAGCCAAGCTCTAAATCTTTGATTGTGCGCGCTATTGGGCCAGATACAGCCATCAATTGTCCGCCAATATGACGATCGGGGGCGGTGAAGTTCACGGCTGGAACCCGTCCTACTGTCGGGCGCAGGCCATGAATGCCACAGGCATAGGCGGGATAGCGTATTGATCCTGCGATATCCGTCCCATGCGCCAGGGCACCGATCCCGGAGGCTACGGCTGCCGCCGCGCCCCCGGAAGATCCTCCCGGCGTCAGGCCAGGATCGCGCGGGTTTTTTGTTGTGCCATGCAGATTGTTCTTTGTGAACCAGCGCAGAGAGAAGGCCGGTGTGTTGGTGCGCCCGATGATGACAGCCCCGGCCTTGCGCAAGTTGGCGACAACAGGGCTGTCTTCCTGTGCAATCAGGTCTTTCTGCTGGGTCAGGCCATTGGTTGTTGGATGACCCTTTTGATCGACATTGACCTTCACCGTTACGGGAACCCCTGCAAGGCATCCCACCGGGTCGCCCTTCGCAACGGCTTGATCTATGGCTTTCGCTGCGGCTATAGCCTCGTCGGGCATTTCTGTCACGACGGCGTTCAGCTTGGGATTTACTGCGGCCAGTCGCGCCAACGCACTTTCTGTTGCGGCCTGTGCTGAAAATGTGCCGCTTTGTATTCCAGATGCCAGGTCCGCAGCAGACAGCCGCCATAGATCGGATGTATCGGTCATGTAAAATCCTTCACTGCGCAAAACGCGACAGGCGATAGGGGGCCAGCAGGGGGGACTCCTCGTTGTTTAGAATTTCCTGCGACAAGAGCTTCGCGGTAATCGCTGCCAGCGTAAAGCCGGAATGCATCATGGCGATATAGGCGCCGTGAAGGGACGGAATCGCGCCGATTACCGGGAAACCATCCCCCGGGATGGGGCGTGTTGCAATTGTGGTGCGTTCCACACTCAGCATACCAAGGGCGGGCAATAGTTTCTGCGTCGTTTCAATCATTTGAGTAATGGTCGCTTCTGGGTTGTCCAGCGCACCGGGGGCGTGATCATTCTCACCAATTACCAGCCGATCATCGGACAATTGCTTGACATGCACCGTGTCGGACCACAACGCGCGGGTCATTCGTTTGGTAACCGGGGCCGTGGTAATCAAAAGACCGGCCCGATTCGCTGTTGGCAGGGGGATAGCGTGCTCGGCCAGCAGATCCGAAATTCCAGTTCCCGCCGCCAGGACGGTCACATCCGCATAGAGGGNACCGAAATCAGTTTGGACGCCGGTGATGCGGTCATTCTCATGGATCATTGACTTAACGCGCCGACCAAAAGCGCAGCGTGCCCCGATAGATTGCGCTGCCTCAATCAGTGTTCGGGTCGCATATGCACCATCGACCAAACCATCATCAGCTGAAAACAGAGCACCATCGGGTGGGGATGTCAGGAGGGGTTCCAGCGCACGAATTTCATCGGCTGTGACAGTTTTAACATTTCCGCCCCAATTCTTTTGCGGGGCGTTTACAACCTTGGGGGAGTATAGGCCAGGATCCCATATCAACGCGCCTGTCCAATCAATCTTCAGGCGCCCCGATAGTTCTTTTTCCAGATCGTGATAGGCAGCCAGGCTGGCCTGACGCAGGTCAAAATAGGATTTATCACCGGCTGAAACGGCATTCAGCCACGCCCAGGAGCCACCTGAGGCCCCATTATGAGCCTGTCCGGCGTCTACGATCGTCACATGCAGTCCTGCACGCGCCAAACGATAGGCCAGACATGCGCCAATGATTCCGGCACCAACAACGATAGCGGTTTTTGTGGTCATACAAGGCATCCTTAGCAGAAAATTACGACCTCAGCCTAGCATGCGGAAGGGGTGCGATGAAAAGTAACAAGTTGCATTCAAAATAAAGAAAGACATTTTTCCCAAGCTGGTGTTACACTTACACCAATCGAGCGATCTGGTTTAACAGTTCGTATCGAATAAATATCCGCACAAAGTTGCGGGAACGGGATGAATGCTGGGAATTCATAGATGACATCGCATCGCGGTGTTTTTGTATAAGTCGCCTAACTTCAGGCGATGATAGCGCCTATTTGCTTGGGGGAGATTCGAGCAGATGGATAGAGTTTTTATAACGATTGCTCAACGGCTTGGCCTTGGTGTGGCCACGCTGTTTGTTGTCAGTTTGATCATTGCAGGCATGTTAGAAACCCTGCCAGGTGATTTTTGCCAGGCTTTCTATGGGCAACAGGCGACAGAAAAAACAGTTAATGAATGTCGCCTTCGCAATCACCTGGATGAATCCTTCATCGTCCGATACGGCATATGGGTAAAAGACGCGGTTCAATTCGATTTTGGGGAATCGTTATCCAACAAGCGTGATGTTGCCCAAGTCATTGGTGTGCGACTGGAAAACACATTGTTTCTGGCGGGTTTCGCGGCTGCGATTTCAGTGCCCCTGTCATTGTTACTTGGTATCCTGGCTGCGCTGTATCGGTACAGCTGGTATGACAGACTGGTGAACGTTTTCACCCTGACCTCGATTTCTTTTCCGGAATTTTTCGTCGCGTACATTTTGATTCTGTTGTTATCGATTTCGGCCATTGGCGCAGATGGGACGCCATTGTTTCCAGCTATGGCCACAGTGAATGTGGATACGCCGTTCTGGACAAGGGCGCACATGATGTTCCTGCCCGCCCTGACGCTGACTCTTGTAGTGGTTGCCCATATGATGCGCATGACGCGGGCGGCGATCATCAATCTTCTGGCCAGTCCTTATATTGAGATGGCCCGGCTGAAGGGCATTTCGAATTCCAGAATTATCGTGAAACACGCCTTGCCCAATGCTCTGGCGCCCATCGTCAACGTGATTGCCCTGAACCTGGCCTATCTGATTGTCGGTGTGGTGATTGTCGAAGTTGTCTTCAATTATCCAGGTCTTGGCAAAATTCTTGTCGATGCGGTGAAGTTCCGGGATTTTCCCCTGGTGCAGGCCAGCGTGATGATTTTTGCTGCGACCTATGTTCTGCTTAACCTAACGGCCGATATTGTGACGATTGTCAGCAATCCGCGCCTTCTGCACCCAAGATAAGGAGGCGCTAAGATGTCTGCGACCGATATCATTCCGCCGCCGGAACTTGCCAAACCAGCTACGATGGCCTGCCGTTTGGGAAGTGCCCTGACAGTGCTGATACCTCTTGCGGTGTTTGCCATTTCGTTTTCCGCTGACAGCGCAAGCGCGATTGCCGGAATGGTGGCTTCCGTCGTATTTGGCGGTATTTTGTATCGTTTTTGGGGACGGCTCAGTCTTCCTGCCATGCGTGAGCAGGCAATTGTGTTCTGCATCGTGGTTTATGGTGCATTTGTCGCTGTGTATCTGGAAGGCTTCAGCCTTTATCCCTGGTCGACTTTTTCGGGCTTGGTCAGCGTTGTCTTGATATCCATGATGGTGGCCGTGACCTGGAAAGAAACTCGCAAAGCGCCGATCACGGCAAAATTCGGACTGATTATCATCGCCCTGAATATTCTGATGGTGTGTATTGCCCCAATTTTGGCACCGCATGGACAATCACAGGTTTTGGGCGGGTCATACCTGGTATGGGGAACGCCCTTTTCAGACGGTGGCACAGCATGGCTTGGAACGGATGAACTGGGTCGCGACTATCTTTCACGCATGATCTTTGCAATCCGCAATACAGTCGGGATTGCCATTGTGACGACGGCGCTGACCTTCATTGTAGGCGCTTTTGTCGGGCTGTTGGCGGCCTCTTTGCGGGGCTGGGTTGATCAAGGTCTCAGCCGTATGGTCGATGTTCTGATGGCAATTCCCCCGCTGATCTTCGCCTTGCTCATTCTGACCGTGGTGGGGACCGGGGTTGTTAAGCTGGTACTGGTCNTCGCCCTGTTGGATTCAACGCGGGTATTCCGCCTGTCGCGCTCTGTCGCCATGAATATTGTCGTGATGGATTATGTCGAAGCGGCTAAGTTGCGGGGCGAGAAGCTGATGTATGTGATTTGGCGCGAAGTATTGCCAAATGCCGCAGCGCCCTTGATTGCGGAATTTGGATTGCGGTTCTGTTTCGTCTTTCTGTTTATCAGCTCGCTCAGCTTCCTGGGGCTTGGCTTGCAGCCGCCGACGGCTGATTTGGGGTCCATGGTCCGCGACAGCGCCAATCTGATCAATTTCTATCAGTTTAACAAATTGATGGCCATCACCCCGCTGCTGCCGGCCTGCGCGATTGCCTTGCTGACAATCGCGGTGAACTTCGTGGTGGACTGGTTCTTGCACAAGACAAGTGGATTGAAAGAATGACCGACCAAGAAAATCGCGGTTCCAAAGGGGATATCCTGTTGGAGATCAAGGGCCTGAAAATCGAAGGCCGCGCAGACGAGGACTGGATCGAGATCGTCCATGGCGTAGATGTGACGCTGAAGCGGGGGGAAGTCCTGGGCCTGATTGGTGAGTCCGGGGCGGGCAAGTCAACGATTGGACTGGCAGCCATGGGTTATGCCCGGGACGGCTGTCGTTTGAGCGGCGGGGAAATCTGGTTCGACGGGTTGGANTTGCGTGGGGCATCCGATGAACAGCGCCGTAAATTACGCGGCCATCGCATCGCCTATGTCGCCCAATCGGCGGCGGCGTCCTTCAATCCGGCCCATAAGCTGATAGATCAATATTGCGAAGGACCGGTTCAACACGGTGTAATGTCTCGCGATAAGGCGGAAAAGGATGCCAAGGATCTGTTTCGGCGGTTGCGCTTGCCCAATCCCGATACGATTGGCTATCGATATCCGCATCAGGTGTCGGGTGGACAGTTACAGCGCGCCATGACGGCCATGGCGATGGCCTGTCGCCCGGACCTGATCGTGTTTGATGAACCGACAACCGCCCTGGACGTGACAACACAAATTGAGGTTCTGGCGGCCATCCGGGACATTGTTGAACAGTTTAATACCGCTGCTATCTATATCACCCATGACTTGGCGGTCGTGGCCCAAATGGCGGATACGATCAAGGTCTTGCGTCATGGTCATACAGTAGAGGAACGCGATACAAGAACCCTATTGTCCAAGCCGCAAGAGCAATACACATCGGATCTGTTGGCCGTGCGCAGCTATGCACGGGAAGAGCGCCAAAGGCCCAATGATGAAGGGCCCGTCCTGCAGGTCCGCGGCGTCGATGCGTCTTATGGCACGGTGCCTGTATTGTTTAATGTCAGTTTTGATGTCTACAAGAAGCGCACTGTCGCTGTGGTGGGCGAATCCGGCAGTGGCAAGAGCACAACAGCGCGGGTTATCACTGGCCTGTTGCCCCCCAAAAAAGGCGATGTTCTCTATAAAGGTGAAGTTCTACCTGTCGACTATCGTGCCCGCAGCAAGGATCAACTGCGCAAGATGCAGATGATCTATCAGATGCCCGATACAGCCCTTAATCCCAAATCGCGTATTCGCGATGTGATCGGGCGGCCTGCCAGCTTCTATTTGGGGCTCAGTGGTAAGGCNCTGGAAGCCCGCGTGAAGGATCTTCTGCGCTTGGTCGAGCTTGAGCCGGATCAATATTACAACCGCCTGACCACGGAACTGTCGGGGGGACAGAAACAGCGTATCTGTATCGCCCGCGCTCTGGCGGCGGAACCCGAAGTTATCATCTGTGATGAAGTTACCTCGGCCCTGGATCAGTTGGTGGCTGAAGAAATCTTGAAGCTTTTGCAGCGGATGCAGGATGAATTCGACCTGTCCTATATGTTCATCACCCATGATCTGGCAACGGTGCGCGCCATTTCAGATGAGGTGGTGGTGATGCAGAATGGCAAGGTTGTCGAGTCGGGGCCCAAGGGGGAAATGTTCACCCCACCGCATCACGACTATACGGATCTGCTGTTGTCATCTGTGCCGGAAATGGATCCGGATTGGCTGGACCATCTCCTCGCCGAACGCGAAGAAATGGCCCGCCAGGGTCGCGTGCTGAAAGCCGCTGATAACTAAGATTTACCCAACAGCAATTCAGGCAGATACAACACAATTCCGGGCCAGGCGATCAGGCCCGCGATTGTCAATGCATCTGCGATGAAGAAGGGGGTGGCCCCCTTGAAGACCTGTTGCACCGTAATATCAGGCCGCACGCCCGCAACCACGAAGCAGTTTAATCCAATGGGGGGCGTGATCAGACACAGCTCCGCCATTTTCACCACGATGATCCCAAACCAGATCGCACAGCCAACGCCCGACATGCCAAAGGCACTGTCTGCGGCGCTGACGTCCAGGCCACCATTCAGGGCCATGACCGCCGGATAGACGACAGGCAGCGTCAACAGCAGCATGCCAATCGCATCCATGAACATGCCCAGCACGGCATAGGCCATCAGGATGATGATCAGGGTCAGCATCGGGCTTTGATGCAAGGATCCGATCCATTCTGAAAAGGCACCTGGCAGGTCTGCAAACCCCAGGAAGCGAACGTAAATCAACACGCCCCAGATGATTGTAAAAATCATCACCGACAGTTTTGCTGTTTCCAACAGGGCGCTTTTCAGTTCTTTCCACCGCATGCCGCGATACAGTGCCATCAGGAAGACAACGAAGGCCCCCAAGGCACCGCCTTCTGTTGGCGTCCCCCAGGCGTCCCCGCCGAACGGGTTATAGACAAAGAAGATAATGATCGCGATGACGAAGAAGATCGGGAAGGCGCCGGGCAGGGATTTAAATCGCTGAACCCAGGTAAATCCGCCGACGGGCGGCCCAAAATTCTTGAAGGTCATGGCCAGACCAATGACCAGACTGCCATAAATCACGGCGGAAAAGGCACCCGGCAGAAACCCGGCCAGCAGAAGCGCGCCGACATCCTGTTCCACAATAATGGCATAAATCACCAGAATGGCAGATGGTGGAATCAGGGAGGCAAGCGTGCCTGCTGCCGCGACAACGCCTGCGGCAAACCGTTTGTCATAGCCAACGGCCAGCATTTCAGGAATCGCCACCCGCGCGAAAACGGCAGAGGTTGCCACCGATGCACCGGAAACCGCTGCGAAACCTGCTGTCGCAAATACGGTAGAGACCGCCAATCCGCCCGGCAGCCAGCCAACCCAACGCTTGGCGGCTTCAAACAAGGCCTTGGTCAGGCCCGCGTAATAAGCCAGATAGCCGATCAGGATAAAGGTTGGGATCAGCGATAAAGCCTGTGAAGAAATCTTTGAATGGGGGACCTGGCCTGCGGTCTTTACGGCAACCGTCAGGGCCCAGAAGAACTGATCGCCCGCCATGCCTTTCTTGGCCCAGAAGATCCAGACCAGACCGATGAGGCCGGCCAGAGCAGCCGCAAAAGCAACCCGCATACCAATCATGACCATGATCAACAGGATGATGGTAACCGCAATTCCGATATCGATGCTGCTCATTGTTTTGTACCCTTTTCATCAACATCGAAACCGGAAACGGTTTCCGCTTCACGCGCTGCAACGGTGCTGGCGTCTTCGATCATGGGCACTGCGACAGGATCGTTTGTCCCGCGAATCAGGGCCGCGCCATAGCCCCAGATTTGTAAGACCAGGCGCAGACACAAAACACTGAAAGCAATAGGTGCCAAAAGCTTCGCGGGCCAAATCGGCAAGCGAATGTCCAGTGTCGAATCGCGGCTCCACATCGGGGAGGCAAAGTCGAAGGAGCGCTCAAAATGGGCATAGCTGCCCCAGACCATCAGCATCATCAATATCAGCATGACGACGCAGGAAACGACTTCCGCCAACCAAAGCGGGCGTCCTTTTAGGCGTCCGATCAGGATATCCATGCGAATATGACCGCCAAGGCGCTGACAATACGCGATCCCGATGAAGGCGATCAGCGGCATCGCTTGTTCGATCCAATCGACATAGCCGGGCAGGGGGGAATTAAAAAAGTGGCGGCCGGTCACACTGACTACGGCCAGTAACATTAACGAAAAAACAGCAATTCCGCCGATCAGGGCAAAAAACTCTTCCAGCCGATAGAGGCTGCGATCAATTTTGCTTAAGGTTGAATTGTCGGTCAGTATCGATGTCGCGCCGGACATGGTGCCTTGCTCCCCAATGGAAACCATAGAAATTGCAAGAAGGGACCGCCACCGTTTCACCTGATGGGGCTGAAACGGTGGCGGACAATGTGACCAGCCCGATAGGGGCGTGTCAGGCGTAATCCTTACTTGGCAATTACACTATGCACCAAATCCAGCAGTTCTTGTGCGGGAAGGCCGCGGGCGTTGTTTTCCTCAACCCAGGCTTTGGCCGCCGGACCGGCGACTTTTTCACGGAACGACGCCAGAGTGGCTTCGTCATAGGTGATCCGCTCGACCCCCTTGGAATCCAGCAACGGACCCCATTTGGCCATGGTTTGGTTATTGTAGTAATCGATGTAGTAAGCCAAGGCTTCGTCCACTGATCCCAACAAGGCGTCGCGTTCCTTATCGCTGAGGGCGGCAAGGGCATCTGTGTTGACGACGACTGGGCAATTCACGGTGCCGGGATTCAGATTCGTCGTCCACCATTTGGCATTTTCAACGGTGCCAAAGGACATATGGGCATGGGGGGCAAATGCAACCGCCTTCACGACGCCGCTGTCCATTGCCTGGCGGGTTTCTGCGGCAGGAACTGAAGTCGGGATTGCGCCAAGTGTGCTCATCGCTGCGCCGATCCCACCGGTTGCCCGGACGCTCAAGCCGTCAAACCCGGCCAGTGTTTTTGGCGCATCGCCAACGCCGACAATGTTATATTGTGGCATCGGGGTTGGCATCAAAAGCGTTGCATTCCAGCGCGCTAAATCTGCGACAACCGCTGGATGGCTGTAGACCGCTTGAGACACTTCAACTTCTTTTTCCAATGAATCAACGCCCAGGAATGGAAGCTCCAGCACAGTGATCGATGGGTTCTTATCTTCATGATAACCGGCACAGAACTGTGCCATTTCAAAGGCGCCGATGGAAATGCCATCCAGGTTTTCTTTTGCCTTGGACAGGCCGCCATAGGAAATATTCAGGGTAAATTCGCCGTTCGTCTTTGCGCTGACCAGTTCAGCGATTTTTTCGACGTTTTCGGTGAAGGCGCGGCGTTTGCCCCATACAGAGACATTCCATTCTGTCGCCAAGGCTTCGCCGGCAAAAGCAAATACCAATGTAGTTGTGGCCGCAAGACCGAGCAGGTTGCGTTTCATTGTTACCTCCCAAAGGTTATAGATACGCAGTTGATGCGTTTATAGTCGAACTATAACGGGTTCCTGCCGTTCAACCCATGAAGGAATCTGCCAAACAGCCATTTTTGCCCTGCGGATTTCCGCAGGGCTTCAAGAATGACTGATTACATCACTTATTCTGGAATTTAATTTGCGGCAGACTTGGCACGGGCCATAAGGGTTTCTGGGGTATCCTCAGGCTCCAGCGCGGTCGCTCCCCCTATGGCCCAGGCCCGAACGGACTGCATCACATCTTCCCCCAGATTGAACTCTGAGTTATGCAGGATACCGATAATGCGCTGGGTAACACCATTTGCCTCTGCGCGCGGTGTTTCTGGAAGCAGGATGCCAAATGCATCGGGCCCAATACGCGCAACCGTATCTTCAATACGGGTCATGCTGGTGATCCAATCGGCCAGTTGATGGGCCAGTATTTCAGCATTTTCGGTACCGTATTCTTCCTTGATACGGGGCAATGTTGGGATGGACAGATAGGCCATCGCCAGGCGGGCGTTACGCGCCTGGGCGGTTTCAATGGTTCTGGCCAGATGCGCATCCCAGAAATCTTTGGAATAGGCGACGCCGCTGATATCGGCTGTTTCATCCTTCAGCAATGCCTTGAAAGGATCGCGCAATGTCCAGCGCAGCCGTTGGCGGCCAACCAGCATATGGATATAGGTGCACAGTCGATCCGCATCGGACAGGCCAGACAGAACGATTGCGGCACCCCCCCGATAGAAATCCTTGGCGCGATCGCGTGTGGCTGGGGCCGTCAGCACAAGTGTTGGCAAATTAAACAGGCGAGGATTGTGTCGAATATGCCCACACAGATATTGCGTGCGTTCAAAATCATCGGCACTGGCGGTCATGATCACGGCGGCATCGAACCGACCATTGTCCAATGCATCCGCCGCGCGGAAATACCCGGTTTCCGGCACGCATTCGAAGCCACCATCGTTCAAGGCTTCGACCAGATCGATCATCGACGCATCATCGGGGGCAACGGCAAGCACCAGGGGCCGCACCGGATAGGCGCGAACAAAATCCTTTGGATCAACTGTTAACCCAAAATCTGCCGCCGTTTTGATGCGCCGGGACAGTTCTGCCTGCATGACCGACGAGCGGGTTAATCTGGGCAGGCGTAACAGCAGTTCCTGGTTGTCATCATTAGGTCCCAGAATGTCATCGACATCTTCATCCCGAACCAGGGTCAGCAGGTCTGCCTGGGGCGGCAGATCCAACAGGACGATGGGAATGGATTGCGTCGCGTCTGCTGTTTTCAACGCCCTAACAATATTCAATGAATCCACGGGGGCGCTGAATTGCCCCATAAGGATGACGTCTGGCATTCGCGATCCGGCCAGCCCGATCAGCGTGTGAGCATCAGAAGCCTGAATACAGCGATAGCCTGCCGCATTCAGAAATTCTGCGCGCGAAAGCGCGCGTTCCGGGTCCGGGTCTCCGATCAGGATGTAAGCCAGATGTGGCATTGCCTTTTAAACCCTTCCCCAACAGTCTTGTTCTGTGACTATAAAACCCGTCATTCAATCGCAATCGGTCTTGACCAAGGCGCTTCACTAAACAACAAAGATAGGAAAATCAAACCGGTGTGGCGAGCAAAATCAGGCATAACTCGCAGTTCCGGAGAATGATCTGCGTTTTGGAGGAGCATCAATGTCACAAAGGCATGAATCGATATATGATCGAGACCTGGATCGGGGGGAGGCGAATTATGTGCCCCTGTCGCCAATTAGCTTCCTGAAACGCGCGGCAACGGTGTTTCCGAACCGCACGGCCATCATTCACGGCGATCTGCGCTATACCTATGGAGAATTTTATTCCAGGGTTCGTCGATTTGCCTCCGCTTTGAAGGCGCGGGGCATCGGGCGCGGGGATACGGTATCTGTGTTAAGCCCAAATGTGCCTGCCTTGCTGGAGGCGCATTATGCGATCCCGATGATCGGTGCGGTGCTGAATGCCCTGAATACAAGGCTGGATGGCGCGACCATCGCTTTTATCCTGGAGCATGCGGAAACAAAGGCTGTGCTATCGGAATGTTCCCTGAATGGGGTGATGGGGGAGGCCTTAAGGCTGACCAAGAACCGACCAGAGATCCTGATCGACATTGTTGACCCGATGGAACCGGAAGGGCCGCGCATTGGCACGACGGATTATGAAACGATGCTGGTGCAGGAAGGGGATCCCACCTTCACCCATAGTCTGCCTGCCGATGAATGGGATGCGCTGGCGCTGAACTATACATCCGGCACGACGGGCAATCCGAAAGGCGTCGTCTATCATCATCGCGGGGCCTATCTGAATGCGATGTCCAATGCCCTGACGTTCCAATTAAACAGCCGGTCGGTGTATTTGTGGACATTGCCGATGTTCCATTGCAATGGCTGGACCTATACCTGGGCCGTCACAGCCGCCTGTGGCACGCATGTATGCTTACGGCGTGTCGATCCGGCGCTGATTTTTCCAATGATCCGCGATCATGCGGTGACGCATATGTGCGGGGCACCAATTGTGCTGACCATGTTGATCCATGCCCCGGCCGACCAAAAAGTTGAATTCCCGCAACGGGTTGAGGTCTGTACAGGGGGCGCAGCACCACCGTCTTCGGTGATCGCAAAGATGGAGGGTATGGGCTTTAACGTCACGCATATGTACGGCATGACGGAAAGCTATGGCCCAGCAACGGTGTGTTCCTGGCAGCCAGATTGGGATGGGCTGGAATTGTCGGAACGCGCGCCCCTGATGGCGCGACAGGGGGTTGCAATGGTCGCCCTGGAAGAACAGCGCGTTGCGGATCCTGAAACCTTTATTGATGTGCCCAAGGATGGGGAAACGATCGGGATACTGATGCTGCGATCCAACACTATCATGCGCGGTTATTTGAAGAACCCGACAGCGACACAGGAAACGCTGAAGAATGGCTGGTTGAATACCGGTGATCTGGCGGTCATGCATGAAGATGGCTATGTCGAGATCAAGGACCGCGCCAAGGACATCATCATTTCAGGCGGGGAGAATATATCGTCCCTGGAAGTGGAAGAGGTCCTGTTCCGCCATCCAGATATCATGGAAGCCGCCGTGGTTGCGGCACCTGATGAAAAATGGGGGGAGACGCCCTGTGCCTTCGTAACGCTGGCACCAGGCAAGGAAGGTACCTTGGATGATGTTGCGGTGATTGAATATTGCAAACAGAATATGGCCCGCTTTAAGGCACCCACTCGGGTGATATTCGGGCCTTTGCCAAAGACAGCGACAGGGAAGATCCAAAAATTTGTACTGCGCTCTCAAGCAAAGGAAATCTGAGACGATGGAATTAAGGTTGGACGGAAAACGCGCCCTTGTGACAGGCGCTTCCAGCGGTTTTGGGCAACATTTTGCGCGCACACTGGCCATGGCGGGGGCGGATGTCGCCCTGGCCGCACGCCGTATTGATCGGCTGGAAACAGAGGCTGCGTCGATCACACAGGATACCGGACAAAGGGCCATTCCCGTTGCGTTGGATGTCGCCGATGTTTCGTCGATTGAAACCTGTGTTTCTGCCACTGTCGATGCGCTGGGCGGCATTGATCTGCTGGTGAATAATGCCGGTATCGTCGTCACCAAACCGTCCCTGAAACAGACTGAAGCCGATTGGGATCAGGTGATGGATGTCAATTTGAAGGGGGCGTTCTTCGTCGCCCAGGCCTGTGCCCAGCATATGGCGGACGGGAGCGGGGGCGCGATCGTCAATATTGCCAGCCTGCTGGGAGAGCGCGTTTCAAAGACGGAAATATCCTATTGCGTGTCCAAGGCGGGACTGGCGCATATGACCAAGGCGCTGGCCTATGAATGGGCGAAACATGGCATACGGGTCAATGCGATATCGCCTGGCTATGTTAAAACCGATCTGAACCGTGCTTT
Organism: Rhodospirillales bacterium; assembly: GCA_002696645.1. Taxonomy (GTDB): domain Bacteria; phylum Pseudomonadota; class Alphaproteobacteria; order UBA8366; family Aestuariispiraceae; genus Pacificispira. The sequence continues at coordinate 71,286 of NZSA01000062.1, forward strand.
TCTGGAAGGGGAGATGGGGCAGACAATGATGCGCCAGATTCCAATTCGACGCTTTGGGGAGCCGGAAGACCTGGACGGCGCATTGCTGTATCTATTAAGTGACCTCGCGGCCTGGACAACAGGCCATATCCTAACCGTCGATGGGGGCCATTCTCTGGCGACCCCCTGATCAGAAAGGTGACATATCATGATTATCGACCACCGCACCTATACCGCCCATCCTGGCAAGCTGCCGGCATTCCTGAAAGCCTATGAGGAGCTGGGTTTTGCCCTGCAGACCAAACATCTGGGCAATCCCGTCGGCTGGTATATCTCGATGGATATCGGGGAGCTCAATCAGGTGATCCATATGTGGCAGTATGAAGATCTGGCGGATCGCGCCGCGCGGCGCGCTAAATTGGCGGCAGAACCTGGCTGGGCCATTTATCTGAAGGAAGCCACCCCCTTCCTGCAGAAGATGGAAAACAAGATTTTGACGGTTGCTCCCTTCTTCAAACCATAATTGAGAGATAATACGTTATGGATTTCACATTACCGGCTGAGGTCGATCGCCTGCGTCTTCAGGTGCGCGAATTTGTTGATACACATCTGATCCCTATGGAATCGGATATAACCACATATGACGCGCATGAAAACATTGCAGATGTCCCATTGGCGGCCATGCGGGCCAAGGCCAAGGATGCCGGTCTGTGGGCCCCGCAAATGCCGGTGGAGAGCGGTGGTCTGGGCCTGAACACCCAGGGCATGGCGGCGTTCTATGAAGAAGCGAACAAGTCGATCTTTGGGCCGGTCGTATTCAACTGTGCGGCACCGGATGACGGCAATATGTTCATCCTGAACCGCATTGCGCGCGACGATCAAAAGGAAAAGTGGTTACAGCCCATTGTGAATGGGGATGTGCGTTCTGCCTTTGTCATGACGGAACCAGCCCCTGGCGGCGGATCAGATCCGTCCATGATCCGAACCCGCGCGGAAAAGCAGGGTGATAAATGGATCGTCAACGGCCATAAATGGTTCATCACCGGGGCCGGTGTTGCCAGTCATTTCATCCTGATTGCCAGAACATCCGATGACACACGTAAAGGCCTGACAGCCTTTATGTTCCATAAGGACCAGCCCGGCTGGGAAATCATCCGGCGGATCGCGATCATGGGACCGGAAGAACATGGCGGGCATTGTGAGCTGAAATTCAACGGGCTGGAAATTCCGGATGAAAATCGCCTGATGAATGTGGGGGATGGGTTGAAGCTGACCCAAATCCGCCTGGGCACGGCGCGCCTGACCCATTGCATGCGGTGGCTGGGCCTGTCACAGCGGGCCCTTGGCATTGCGCGGGATTATGTTGAAAACCGTGAAGGGTTCGGCATGCGACTGGCAGATCGTGAATCCGTGCAATTGATGCTGGGCGATGTCGCCATGCAGATTGAACTGGGGCGTCTGTTGACCATGCGTGCGGCCTGGACACTGGATCAGGGCGACAAGGCCCGCAAAGAAGTCTCCATGGCCAAGATTCAGGTGGCCGATACGCTGCATACGGCGGTGGATACTGCCATCCAGTTGAATGGCGCGCGGGGATATTCCAAGGACACGGTGCTGGAATGGATATATCGCTATGCCCGTCAGGCCCGCTTGGTCGATGGTGCATCGGAAGTTCACAAAATGGTGCTGAACCGTTTCCTGACGGCAGAGGGCGATGATTTCTGGCGGTGGGGCGTTTGATCATGCAGGGATTGTCCGCACAGGATAAGGAACGCCTGTGTCAGTGTTTGGCGGACGTATTTTCCGCCCGGTCAGTATCAATAGACGCAATGTCAATTCTGTCTGGTGGCGCGATCCAGGAAAACTGGGCACTGGACCTGACCATTACCGGGGGCCAGCGGGACGGGCATTTGTCGACTGTTTTGCGCACCGACAGCCCCACAGGGGTCGCAGTCAGCCTGTCACGGGCGCAGGAATTTTCGTTGCTTCAGGCGGCATGGGATGCGGGGGTTACTGTTCCCGAACCCTTGCTGTGCGTCACGGATATGGCTGTGATTGGCAAGGAATTCTGCCTGATGCGCCGGGTGGGCGGAACCGCCTTGGGACAGCGCATTACCCGCGATATGACCGTTGGCGGCGACCGGGAGGCCTTGACGGAACGTCTGGGGCGAGAGATGGCGCGTATTCATTCTATCACCCCACAGACCCATCAATTCGCATTCCTGGATGCACCACCTGATGATCCGGCGGCGGCGGAATTGGCGTCCATGTGCCGGTTTCTGGATGAAATGGACCGGCCGCGCCCTGTTCTGGATTGGACAATCCGGTGGCTACAGCGCAATCGGCCCGAACCGCAGGGCACTGTTCTGGCCCATCATGATTTCAGGACCGGAAATTATATGGTCGACGAATCTGGATTGACCGCCATTCTGGACTGGGAATTCGCAGGCTGGTCGGATCGGTGTGAGGATATCGGCTGGTTTCATGCCATGTGCTGGCGTTTTTCCGGTCGCGATAAACCAGCCGGTGGTATTGGCAGCAGGGAGGCGTTTGCCCGTGGATATGAGGGCGTCTCAGGAATCAAAATTGATCAGACACGTGTCTATTATTGGGAAGTTTACGCGCATCTGCGCTGGGCCGTGATTGCCCTTCAGCAGGGGGACCGGTATTTGGTCGGCGGGGAACGAACCCTGGATTTGGGACTTACCGGACGACGGCCGGCTGAAATGGAATTGGAAATGTTGCGCATGACTGCGCCTCACACTCTGGGAGAGGCCGCATGACGCCCGATAAGCCAGAATCGCAGGATTTACTGAAAGCCGCCCAAGATGTGATGAAATCGGTCCTGATCCCGGCGTTGCCAGAGGAAAACCGCCTGGATGCGTTGATGGTCCTTTCCATTATGGCAGGGGCACAGCGGGATCTGGCGGATCATGGTGGATTGGCGGAACGACAGGCCGCGCGATTGCAAAAGATTCTGCCGGATGGCGGCACTGTTCGGGATCTGTGTGCAGCGATACGCAAGGGTGACTTCGATCAGGGGGAGGCGGCACAGGCCTTACACGCCGTGTTGATGGAAGATGTTAGGGATCGCCTTGAACTGGTCAATCCGAAATACCTGAAAGCAGCGGGTTAGGACGGCTGCGGGTTAGATAAAAGCATCTTCCATCTCAACCCGACGCTCTGGTCCTTTGTATCTCGGGTCGATGCGGCGGCGTCGATCCGGTCCGAAATATGTCGGGGACCTGACAAATTTCTTCGGGTTCTTGAAGGTAGCATCCACCCGCTGTTTAATGGACTGCATGGTCAAGGGTTTGACCAGGAATTCAGAAACACCGGCGTCGCGGGCTTCATAAACCACCGGCAGGGAGGTTCTTTCGCTCATAATAATGATCGGAAGATAGCGGTTTGGACTTTCATCTGACAATCGAATGTATTTGGTCAATTCGATGCCATTCATGGGTTCCATATTCCAGTCAACGATCAACAGATCGGCGGTGTTCAAGGACAGTTCATCCAGAACGTGATGAGAATGGGTTACGGTCGTGATTCTAGAAATGCCGAATCCCCCCAGAATGAACCGTGTCATGCTGAGGATCGAACTGCTGCCATCGGCAATCAGGACTGAGAGATCGTCATAACTGTTAGGCATATCTGGCCAGCGCCCTTTGTATTCGGTTTAAAGAGTGCCCGATTGATTAAGGACAAAATGGTTCGCAACCGCCCAAGATGATTGATCATACAATCGTGCCCCGAATGATCGAGTTTGTCATCCAATAGGTTTCGTCATTTCGCAAATAGTGACTGGGATGCATGCGTGTTAACTGTTCCGAGGGGCGGTGTTTAGTTTGTCGAACTGCGCTGCTTGGTCCCTGGGGCTTGTTTTTCCGGGCGGAATGCCTCATACCCTTCGCCACGCAGTCGAATGACCCTCTCTCTTGAGGGTTTGTGCTGATGTAAAGTTTCATAGATCAGGTTTTGCGGCAGTGTGCCGTTTCACTTAAAATTCGAAAATAAGGCCTGGATGGCGCATAGATGTCAAAAGAAGAACTGATTGAATTTCAAGGAACTGTTGTCGAAAAACTGCCCAATGCAACATTTCGGGTAGAGCTGGAAAACGGGCATGAGATTATTGCCCATACGGCCGGCAAAATGCGTAAGTTTCGCATTCGGGTTATGGTTGGCGACAAGGTCGACGTGGAAATGACCCCCTATGACCTGACAAAGGGACGGATTACCTTCCGCCACAAGTAAGTTCCAATTTCTGTTATGAATAACGTTATGATCCCTTATTTTTAAAGGGGTTATTATGTCTATGCGATTGTCGAAAATTTTACTTTAAATCGTACTCTTTCTTCCTATCTGATGATGAATCATGAATAGGAAGGTAAGCACATGAAATATTTATTAAAATCACTGATTGTATTAGTGGTGATAATGTTTGGAAACACCACTTCTTTCGCACAAGACCAAGCCGTCATTGGAAAGGTTACGCGCCTGCAAGGCAGCGCAAGCGAACTGCGTGGGACAGCAGCCCAGTCGCTAGAGGCTGGGTCGTTAATTCACGCCGGGGCGGTGGTCGAAACCGGCGCGGAGTCGAGGCTGGAAGTCGTTTTCATTGATGCTTCTCAATTAACCATGGGCGGTGATGCGCGCATCCAGATGGATGAACTGGTATATTCCACATCCAACCCTGACGCTAGCGGCCTTCAGGCATTTGAGGTTCTTGCCGGAACCTTCCGGTTTCTTAGCGGGGCGGTTGGTCGCAATGACCCCCAATCTGTTCGGATCAGCACACCTGTGGCCACGATTGGTATTCGCGGGACGGATTTGTTCGGCGGGCCCTTGGAGGCTGGAATGCCGCCGGGACAATTGCATTATGGTTTCATGCTGATATCAGGTGCCATCGATGTTCGGGGGCGGCAGGGCACGGTCACTCTGGATGAACCCAATGAGGGAACGTTCCTTCCTATGTCGGGAGAGGCCGCGCCAACAGAACCGACCATATGGTCACAGAATGCCATTGATGAGGCCTATGCCTCCGTCGCCTTTGAATAAGGTTTAACCTGTTCAGGATGTCAGCTTGATCGATGCTTCGATCAGATGTGTCCGTAACAGTTTCACAGCACGGCGCGCGTCTCGTTGCTCTATGCAGCGATACAGCGCGTCGTGCTGTTCCAACCAATGGGGCTCGTTTGTCGCAAGGGTGGAATACTGTGCCCAATAGGCCTGAACGCTGGCTCGCAGCGACTCTATGATCTCCACCTGTTTAAGACGTCCTGACAGGCGGTAGATCGTTCTGTGGAACTCATTATCTGCCGCCCGCCAATCACCACCATCCGCTTCCAATCGACACAATCTTAGCGCCCGTCGGATGGCAGGAAGGTCTTCATTCTTTATGGCCTTTATCGCCCGGTCTAATGCGTCGCATTCCAGGATCAGTCGCAGGTCATAGATTTCTGTTATCTGGTCGGTTGTCAGCTTTGTGACAACTGCGCCGCGATTGGCTTCGATGCTGACCAATCCTTCGGAACTGAGTTTGAACAGGGCATCGCGTACTGGGACTCGGCTTACGGCGAACCTTTTTGCCAAGTCTTCCTGATGCAAATGGGTGCCGGGCAGGATCGTTCCCGCCTGAATATCCGCTTTTAGTGTTTCCACGATAGCATCTGCCAATGAGACCGATTTTCTGAGCATTGACAATGGCTTCATCCTGCATGTATAAATGTATACATTGAATTATAATCGATTCTTGCTTCTGTGCAACCATCCAGATGTGAAGGGAGGCTGAGGCAAAAGGCGGTTCATAAGGATCATCATGGCCGGAAAAACACATCACTATGAAATTACCGTTGAATGGACCGGCAATCGCGGGCAGGGGACGTCAAGCTACACGTCCTATGGCCGGGATCATGAAGTAAGAGCGCTGGGCAAGCCGCCAATATCGGGATCCGCGGACCCGGCCTTTCGAGGCGATAGCGAGCGCTGGAACCCTGAAGACCTGCTGGTCGCGTCTCTATCAGCCTGTCACAAGCTTTGGTACCTGCACCTGTGTGCTGTCTCGGGAATCGTAGTTAGTGCGTATGAGGACACGGCGACCGGTCGGATGGTGGAAGACCCCCAAAAGGGTGGCTACTTCACGGAAGTGACTTTACGCCCCAAGGTCACAATCACGGGATCGTGCGATATGGACCAGGCTCGGTCCCTGCACCATCAGGCCCACGAAAAATGTTTCATCGCGAATTCTGTTACATTTCCAGTTCTGTGTTATCCCGAAATCGTGCAGGCCTGACAAACCGCATTCCGTATTATTGGCGCAGAAAGAATTGAACCGGCAGAACCAGTTCCATTTGTTGCATCGGCATATCGTCGGGTATGCTGGGAAGCGGCTGGGCCCGCTCGATCATCGCCATCACTTCCTTGTCCAGCACACGATAGCCTGAGCTTTGTCGCAGTCGGTGCTCCAGCACTCGACCGTACCGATCAATGACAAAATACAACAGCGCGGTTCCTTCCTGGCCCCGTTTCTGGGCCGATCTGGGATATTCCTTGTGTCGCGCTAACCAGGCTTGCAGCGTAGCAATGTAATCGGCCGTGCTGCCAGGAATACCGCCAGCAGCCTGGGCATCCGCACTGCCTGCCTCTCGGCTGTTTTCGTGACCGGCCTTTCCCTGATTGCCCGAAACTGCCGCGGGGGCCGACGCGGTCTGCACCTCTTGTACCGGGTTTGGTTCGGCTGTCTGCACCGCTGGCGCTTCGACAGGCTTCGGCGTTTCTGGTTGTTCTGTGACCGGCTTTTGTGCAACCGGCTTTTCCTGCGGTTTGGGTCGCTGAGGCTCCGGCGGTTTTTCCGGCATGACAGGCAGCTCTTCAGATATGATTTCGATCACCTCCTCGGGTTCCGGCGGGGTGATCGGCTCCTGAACATCAACAACATCAACAGCCTCAGCGATTTCAATCACCTCTTGAGGGGGAGGGGGCGGCTCTATTGTTTGCACATCGGGCGGAGGATCCTGCGGGGTTACCGTTTCAACAGGCGCCTCGACCATTTCGGCCTCTGATACGTCAGGTTGGACGGGAACTGCGCTGCCCGGTGATCCCCCGATTGGCCCCAGGGATACCTCGATGCCGCCTGTCCCGGCACTAACCGCCCCAGGGGGTGGGTCGTTTTGCCATAATACTGCCCCCGCAACCCCGGCATGCAGAACCACAGCAAGACAAAGGCCCAGGGACCATTGATGCGGTTTGATCCAGTAGGTAGGCGCGGAGTCTAACGTTACGCTCATTGAAGCACTTCCGTTTCAGGGACAGGAACCGTCAGCAGTTTCAGGCGAGTGACACCGATTTTATGAAGCTTTTCCATCACACTGATAACTGCCGTCGCGTTGATTCCGCCATCGGCCCGCAACCGCACCAGAGTTTCCGGGTTTTCCGCAAGGCGTGGCGTCAGCGTCGCGATCAGGTCCGACTGTGACACAACCACGCCATCCAAGGCGATCTGGCCGTCTGATCCCATCAGGATCTGGACATCCATTTCCCCAGGAGAAGCCTGGCTGGCGGAGTGTGCCGGATCAATCTTGAAGGGATCACTGGCGCTCAGGCTGCCTGCCAACATGAAGAAAATCAGCAGCAGGAATACCACATTGATCAAGGGTAGGATGCGGTCATCCTCATTCTTTGGGCGTGGGGGGGTAAAATGCATGGCTTTATTGCCCCTGGCTCTGGATCAGGGACATATCCACCACATTGCTGGCCGCAATACGATCCAACAGATCAATGGCCTGTTGATAGGAAATTCCGGGCGCGGCCTTGACGATGACTTTCTGTTCCGGATTNTTTGCAACACGCGCGGAAATTTTCTCGCTCAAGACCGCCATAGAAACACGTTCCCCGGAAAGGCGAATGCCATCGGGGCGCAACTCAACCATCAGGGCCCCTTCCGCTGACGACCGCCCACGCGCATCACTTGGCGTATTCAGGTCAATTGCACGCCAATCCAGAAAGGAAGAGGCCAGCATGAAGAACACCAACAGGATGAAGACAACATCGATCAACGGCGTCAAACTGATCATGGGTCGTTTTCGCTGACCCTGTGCCGCAAGCGATGTTGGGATACCGGTATTCATGGACCCTATTCTCCTGCCAATGCGGGTACTGTATGGAATCTGGGCTGTTGACGGGATGAATTGGCCGCAGAAGCCGGCACCACCTCATCGGTGGACAGATCCTGTGTGAAAAGCTGGGTGACATAATTGTCCATGTTATGCGCCAGTCGGTCGACGCGGCGTTCCAGCCAGTTCAAAATGACAACAACAGGCATCGCCACGGCCAGGCCAACGGCGGTGGTCAGCAGGGCAACCCAGATACCACCGGACAAAATTGCCGGATTTACCTGATTTCCAGCAGATTCCAATTGTTGGAAGGCGGTGATCATGCCCAAAACCGTGCCAAACAAGCCCAGCAGGGGCGCCAGGGAGGCGATTACTTCGAGCGGCCGGAACCAGGCCCGCATATTCTGTAGAACATCGCCGCCATAGCGCATGACCTCTTCCCGGATCATGGTGTCGGGCAGGCCCCGATGATGCCCCCTGAGACCACGCGCGATTGCTTGTGCAACAGGGTTCCGCGATTTCCCTGCCGTCGAAATAGCCTCTTCAATGCGACCGGCGCGCCATAACGCCAAAGCGGTCTTTGCGGGTTTTAGGTCATTCAGGCGCGCATTTCTGAACTGCAACAGTTTCACCAGGATAATCGCAAGCGCTATGACCGACATTGCGACCAGAATCATCACAACCGGGCCGCCTGCCTGCAGGAAGTCATATGCCCGGTCCAGAAGGGTAGTATCCATCGCACCGTCTGGCACGGATCCATCCAGTGCGGGCGTCCCATCCAACGTGGTGGCATCTGCGCCAGTCCCCTGAACTGGGTCCTGTATCTCGGGAACAGGGGCGGGCGTTTGTGTTTCGGTTTCCATTGCGAATGATCCTCAGTTGCACATTTCGTCCGCACCATATTGTGACTGAGAAGCATTATCAAGGTAGGTTGTTGTGATTGATACTTTTTGTCGAAAGATCAAAATTAATAATGATCCAACAATCGAGCCTGTAATAATTGCCCGCGCCGTTCTGTCCCATTGATTGCGTTGCCTGTCCTATAGGGGCGGCAATGGTTTTCGCAGATCATTTAGGAAATTCGTGCATTTTCAGCATAAGACCACTGACATTTTATCCTGCGGTGCATGCATTGTGATTGTCCGCAAGGGGGCCACTTATGGGACGACGCCTATGGGGACTTTTTAAAGATCTTGGAGATATGACATGGACCACAGCCTTCCCTTGAGCACGGATATCCTGTTCCGGCCCTTGACGCTTAACGGCCTGGCGCTGAAGAACCGGATTGTGATGGCGCCGATGACGCGCAAGTTGAGCCCGAATGGGGTTCCTGGCGCAGCAGTAGCGGACTATTACCGCCGTCGCGCCGAAGGCGGCGTTGGTCTGATCCTTACAGAAGGCACCACAATCAATCGGCAGGCCGCGTCAAATGACTCTGGCATTCCGAATTTTCATGATCCGGAAAGTCTCGCAGGCTGGGCCAACGTCGTTTCTGCGGTTCATGCTGCAGGTGGGCGGATCGCCCCGCAACTGTGGCATCAGGGATTGGTGCGCCAGGCGGGCACGGGCCCTTATCCGAATGCACCTACAGAGGGGCCATCGGCCACCGTGCCGGGAAGCAAGGCGATGACGGACACGGATATTGCCGAGACAATCGATGCCTTTGCCACGGCGGCGGCAGCGGCCAAGAAGATCGGCTTTGATGCGGTGGAGCTGCATGGCGCGCATGGCTATCTGATCGATGAGTTCCTGTGGTCTGGCACGAATAGCCGCACTGACGGCTATGGCGGCGATGCCATCGCCCGCACGCGCTTTGCCACAGAGGTTATATCGGCCGTACGTGCTGCCCTGGGACCGAACTTCCCGCTGATATTCCGGTTCTCCCAGTGGAAGGGCCAGGATTACGATGCGCGTCTTGCGGAAACGCCAAAAGAGCTGGACGCCCTGCTGACCCCTCTGGCCGATGCGGGTGTTGATGTATTCCACGCCTCAACCCGTCGTTTCTGGCAGTCAGAATTTGAAGGGTCTGATCTGAATCTGGCTGGCTGGACCCGCAAGCTTACCGGCGTACCAACCATCAGTGTTGGCTCCGTCAGCCTGGGCGGAGAAGATTTCTTTGGCCAGATCCGGGGAGATTCCACCGGTGCCCCCATCGCCAGCCTGGACGACCTTGTCCAGCGGATGAGCGACGACGAATTCGACCTGATCGCCGTCGGCCGCGCCCTGATCAGCAACCCCGACTGGGCCAATCTGGTCCAGACCGGCAACGCGGACCAACTGCGCCCATTTGAGAAGAAGATGCTGGCGACATTGGACTGATGTGGTGGGAGTGCAATATGAATATCGATCCCGAGCCATGTCGTGGGATATCATCATAATTGGGAAAGTTCAGGAGAAATGGCGGGCCGTGCGGGATAGCGATGAGAACTATCTCTACTCCATAGCCCTCCATGACCCTGCAAAATAAATGTAAGCATGAAGTAATGGCCTTGACGACGCCTGACCGATGCCAACGGCCTGACGGTAGAAGGTGCGGATGATCTGGATCAGCTTTGCCCGGTACAACGGCTTTCTTGAGCCGGGGTTGGACGTGAAGTTCACAACGAGGTTGCGCCGATGCTCCGATACCGGCGCTTGATCAGTTGACTTGGATCAAACCCACCCGCGCTGCGTATGAGTACAGTCCATCCCACTCGATCCAAACGACGCACGCGCTCTGCCGCGCGCCGGGAGAAATCGAGTCGTCGCGCGGTTCGGTCGTGTTCCTTGTGCATCTTCTGGCCGATGCCACAGGAAGACGAAGGGAAGGCTGCGGCAGTTCGACCAGACAATAGCGTCAAGCACCTAGAAGGAAGAAGCGACATGCTGACAATCCACCACCTTTATCCGTCGCGCGCCGAGCGCATCCTGTTTCTGGCCCATGAGCTGGACATCGAACATGAGGTCGTAGCCTATCACCGGGATCCCGAGACACGGCTTGCGCCGCCCGAACTGAAGACGATCCATCCGCTGGGATCATCGCCAGTGATCGTGGACGATGGGCTGTGCATCGCTGAGTCGGGGGCGGCGGTGATGTATCTGACACGAAAATATGGCGGCGGCCGACTGTTCCCCGAACCGGGCAGCGCCGAGGCGGTCCGCTGCGAGGAATGGGTCCATTTCAACGAGGGCACGCTCATGGCCTGGGTCGTGAACGTGATGATCCTGCAAATGGCCGGCGCGGCAGGAACGCCAACCTACGAATTCGCGAATGCGCGGGTCGGCCGCTATATCGCCTATATGAACGATGCGCTGGAGGGACGCGATTTTCTCTGCGGCGACGCGCTGACTGCAGCCGATATCATGATGGCCTTCTCGCTCGATTTCATGATGAATGTCTCGATGCCGGGCCTGTTCGATTTTCCCGGCATGGCCGAGGCCACGGCATTGACCGCCTACGCCGATCGCCTGCGCGCCCAGCCGGGCTATCTCTACAGTCAGCGCCGGGACTTCTGAATTCCCTTCGGGGCGCGGCGAGAATATCGTTCGGGTTTTGAGTGCACGAGTTCAATGTGAACGAGACGAAGTCCCGGCGTGAGCACTGGAGGGCGATGCCACTTGGTTTGGAATGCGGGAGCCGCGCTTGCAACGCATGGGCCAGAAAACTCTATCACATTGATATCAAACAAGATATTTGACTTCGCATGCGGCAATCGGCGGTGTTTGGCGGAGAGACAGGGATTCGAACCCTGGAGACGGT